>JBKQMB010000031.1:0-10996 GCA_052326605.1 Acidimicrobiales bacterium
AGCTCCGGCAGCACCGCGGGCGGCACGGTCGTGACCGTGAGCGGCTCGAACCTCTCGGGCGGCAGCGTGAACTTCGGCTCGACGGCGGCCACCTCCGTGTCCTGCTCGGCCAGCTCCTGCAGCGCCAGCTCGCCGGCAGGGACGGGCACCGTCAACGTGACGGTCACGACCACCGGCGGCACCAGCGCGACCAGCTCTGCCGACCAGTTCACTTACGTAGCTGCCCCGACGATCACCTCGATCAGCCCGACCTCTGGGACCACGGTAGGTGGGACCTCGATCACCATCACCGGGACCAACCTGGCATCCACGAGCGCCGTCGACTTCGGCTCGAGCGCCGCCACCGTCACAACTGACACCGCCACCTCGATCGTGGCCACCACCCCTGCAGGTTCGGCCGGGGCGGTCAACGTGTCGGTGACGACGGCCGGTGGCAGGGTCAGCGAGACTTCTGCCTACACCTACGTGGCGCCGTCGTCCTCGACCAACTTGATCCCCGACCCGGGCTTTCAGACCTCCGTCGTGCCGGCCGACTACTGGGGCTCGACGCTGGCCCGCTCCCAGGCTCAGGTGTATGGCAGCACGTGGTCGTTGGCCCAGACCACCACGTCCTCGTCCGGGGGTTGGGACCTCGACTCCAACCTGAGCTGGTGCGTGCCGATCAGCTCGACCAAGACCTACACCGCCAGCATCTGGGTGCGTTCGAGCGCCGCTGTGACTGTCGATCTCAACCTGGACCTGTTGACCGCCTCCGGTAGCTACGTCAACAGCGCCGGCGGGCCGAACGTGGTCCTCGTGGCCAACACCTGGACCGAGCTGTCAATCACCGGCATCAAGGTCACCTCCTCCGAGGCCCTGGCCGGCATGGAGCCGAACTTCTCCAAGGCGACCAAGGGCAGCCTCATATACTGGGACAACATGTCACTGACGAGTCCCTAACGGGGAGTTGGGCTCCCGGCGGCCGGTGAAGGTGCTGAGGCGGGTAACTAGTCAGGCCCCCTGACCACCTGATCCACCACCAGGGGGAACACCGCGCGTACCGTGGGGAATTCCGACCAGCGATCCCTCTCCCGACGCTCGTAGTGTCCGAAAACTCGAACCACACCGCAACGGCACTGTTGCATTGAGCCGCGCGGCCCGACGCGAAGCATCAGATGGGCCGAAAATCTCGTATTGAGATGCATCGTGAATACATGGGCGCCACGGGATTGACGTTCAGCCATGGCGCCGATGGATGCGGGTTCAGCGTCGTTCGCCCTCAATGCAACAGTGCCATCCCGACACTTTCGCCACCCGCCTGGAGCGCCGTCAGAGCGCCCACACCGAGGAGGAGTGGGCGGAGCGGGCCCGACGCCTCGAGTGGTTCATCAACGAGATCATCGAGATGAGCATCCGGGCCCTTCCCCGTGACGTCCGTCGGCGGTGGAAGGGCTCCTCGGCGGTCGATGCCACCGTGGTCCCCACCTTCGCTCGGCCCGACCGCCGGCTGCAGCGCAAGAAGCGGGGAAAGGCACCCGAAGTCCAGGTGCACTCGGCGGATCCCGACGGCGACTGGTATGTCCGGAACCCGAACGAGGCCCACCCGGAGGGCGAGGCCGACAAGGCCTGCTGGGGCTACGAGGCCTCACTCATCGTGAGCGGCACCGACGACCCGAGCCAGCCCCAGCCCTTCCCCAGCCTGGTGGTCGGCATGGCCACCCTCCACAAGCCGGGCCGGTATCCCGGGCGCCAGGCGGTCCGGGCGCTCGCCACTGTCCACGATCGGGGGCATCCCGCCCGGCTCCTGGCGGGGGACCGGGCGTATTCCAGTGCCAAGCCCGAGGACTTCCAGCTTCCCGCTCGCGCCCTTGGCTACGAGCCGGTGTTCGACTACAAGGTCGACCAGCTGGGGATCCAGGGCTCCTACAACGGCATGCTGCAGGTCGAGGGTGCCTGGTACTGCCCGGCCATTCCGAAGGTGCTGATCGAGGCCACCATCGACTACCGCAAGGGGGCCGTCGACGAGCCCACCTACAAGGCCCGGCTCGCCGAGCGCTGGAAGTACCGGGTGCTTCCCAAGGAGGGCCCGGACCCCGAGGGCCACGTCCGCCTCCGGTGCCCTGCTTCCGACCCGTCACCGGTGGCCCGGTGTGACCTGAAGCCCACCTCGGTCGGCCCGGGCACCCAGGGCCGGCTGCGGATCCCGGTTGTCGCCGCGGTGTCCGACCACCCGCCAACGATCTGCACCCAGCAGAGCGTCACCGTGCCGCCCGAGGCCGGGGCCAAGTTCGCCCAACCCCTCCTCTACGGCAGCGACGAGTGGCAGGCCACGTATGCCACCTTGCGCAGCACCAACGAGGGGATGAACGGCTATCTGAAGGACGGTGCCCGGGAGGCGCTTGGTGATCCGCAGCGCCGGAGGATCCGTGGTGTGGCCGCCCAGAGCGTCTTCGTGGCATTGCAGCTCTGCGCGGCCAACCTCCGCAAGATCGATAGCTTCCTCGTCCGGGTCGCAGCCGAGGCCGCTGGGACGTTCCGTCGGCGACCCCGCCGGCGCCGGACCCGGGCCCTCGACGAGTGGCTCCCCGAGCAGCCACCATCGCCCACCCCGGTCACCGGCGGACCCGCCCACCGCCGCCTGAGAGAGGCGATCGCACCACCGCTTTGGTGACCTCGGAAGCTTCGTCGCGCCCGCTGAACGGTCAGGGTTGAAGGAGCACACCCACCGTGCCCGATGAGCACCGGTGGCGGGGCGCTTTTCCCGGACGTGGGGCCGACTCTCCAGCCTGAACCGGCCGGACAGCCCTGTGTGCCGGAGTTTTGTCGACGTGACCTGCCCAGTTATGTCGACACCCCATGGTGGGCGAGGGGGGACTTGAACCCCCACATCCTTTCGGACACAGGAACCTGAATCCTGCGCGTCTGCCAATTCCGCCACTCGCCCGAGCGACCGGTAGAGGCTACCCGATGGATCAAACGGCCTGTTCACGCCCCGCTGAACCGCCGCCGGGACGCCATCAGGGTGCCGCGTGGGCCGCTCCGGGACACCGGTGAATTTCGGATGGCCCAGGCCCTGCCCGTCGCACCTGGACCGGGGACCTGAGGCCCAACCCCTACCTGGGGGTTGACACCGGTAGGCTTTCGCCAGCATGGGACTACAGAAGTTCGAAGGGCGCCTCGAGCGCATGGTCGAAGGCACGTTCTCCAAGGCGTTTCGGAGCGAACTCCATCCCGTGGAGATCGGTCGCCGACTCACCAGGGAGATGGACCTCCAGCGGCGCGTCGGCGTCCATGGGCTCATGGCGCCCAATGCCTTCGTCGTGCATCTGTCGACCAACGACTTCGACCGTTTCGAGACATTCCTCGACGCATTGGTGCGCGAGCTCGAAGAGGCCGCCCGGGAGCATGCCCGCACCGAGGAGTACGTGTTCGTGGGCCCGGTGACCGTCTCGGTGGTGGAGGACCCCCGCCTACGCAGGGGTCGATTTGCCATCGTCTCGGACGTGCACGAGGGACCCTCGGGCCTGCCGGCAGCGTCAATCGTGCTCGCCGATGGCGCGCGTGTCGTGCTCGGACCGGAGCCCATCACCATCGGGCGCCTTCCCGAGAGCACAGTGGTGCTCTCCGACCCCAATGCCAGCCGCCGTCATGCCGAGATCCGGCGGTCCGGCAACGACGTGGTCGTGGTCGACCTCAATTCGACCAACGGAACCCGGGTGAACGGGGCCACCGTGAGCGAGCGAACCTTGGCAGACGGTGATCAGATCGTGATCGGGACCACCGTCCTCCGGTTCGAGACCTCGTGACCAGCGGCGCCTGAGCACCGATGCACATGCTGCTGGTTTCACTCCCGGGACCCACCGACAACACTCCGGTACTCCGCACCCTCGAGTACGGGGTGATCCTCTTGCTCTGGCTGTTCTTCATGTGGGTGGTCCGAGCGGTTTGGGTGGAGGTACGCCCGCTGAAGCGTCGCCGGCGCCGTCGGGAGGAGAATCTGGACCCGGTGGCTGACGGCAAGTCGTCCAAGGGGCGCCGGCTCAAGCTGCACGTGATCCGGCCGGAGGACCAGGCCGGTCGGACCTACGAGATCGGCCCAGAGGTCACCGTCGGTCGGGCACCGGGCTGCGGCGTCCTCATCGACTACGACACCTACTCGTCCAACCTGCACGCCCGGCTTTACCGGCTGGACGGTGACCTGTGGGCGGAGGACCTGGGTTCCACCAATGGCACCTGGGTGAACACCGTGCGCATCGGCGAGCGCACCAAACTCGAAAAGGGTGACCTGCTGCAGGTGGGCGGCACCGTGTTCGAGGTGGGGAAGTGAGATGACGCTCCTCCGGTCGGGCTCGGCCACCGATACCGGTCTGGTCCGGTCCGTCAACCAGGACCTGGCCGTCGAGTCGCCCAGCCTGTTCGCGGTGGCCGACGGGATGGGCGGCCACGCCGGGGGTGAGGTTGCCTCGCGACTGGCCATCGAGGCACTCGGGGTGGCGTTCGGACGCCAGCCGACCGGAGCCGGGCTGTCCGAAGCGGTCACCGAGGCCAACACGGTGGTTTGGCAGCGCAGCCAGGAGAACCCCGAGCTGCGCGGCATGGGAACCACCCTCACCGCCATGGCCGTGGTGAACGAGGACGGCCACGATGCCCTGGCCCTGGTCAACGTCGGCGATTCGCGCTCCTACCGGTTCCACGACGGCGAGATGATCCAGATCACCACCGACCACAGCCTGGCCGAGGAGATGGTCCGGACCGGTGAGTTGACCTCGGCCGAGGCCGCGGTCCATCCGCATCGGCACATCCTGACCAGGGCCCTCGGCGTGTCGCCCGAGGTGACCGTCGATCTGTGGAAGATCCAACCGGTCCGGGGTGACCGGTACCTGCTTTGCAGCGATGGCCTCACCAACGAGCTGGACACCGCCCAGCTCGCCGAGGTGCTCTCGTCGGTTGCCGACCCGCGCCGGGCGGCCGAGCTGCTGGTCCGGGCGGCACGCTCCCACGGTGGCAGCGACAACATCACCACGGTCGTGGTCGACGTGGTGGTGGGCGAGGACGGAGACGCCTCGGTGCCGGCGGTGGCGGCCGTGGCCGCCGACTTCCGGACCGCGTCACCCGAGGCCGAGGGGGCGGCAGGCGACCAGGGTGAATGGGCTCAGGCGTCGACCCCGGACCTGCCGGCACCGAGCCGCCGCGAGCGCCGACGGGCCAAGCGGCGGGAACGCCGCGCGGCGCGCGGCAGGCGGCTGATCACCTTCCGTACGCTCCTGTTCGTGATCCTCTTCGGCGCGGTGCTCGCCGGGGCCTTCTACGCGGTGCGCTGGTACGACGCCAACTCGTACTTCGTGAGAGTGAGCAACAACGAGCTGGTCATCTACCAGGGGCGGGTCGGTGGCTTCCTCTGGTACCACCCCCAGCAGGTCGAGCGCACCGGCGTCACCACCGCCGACGTGCCGGGCGAGTACGTGCCCGCACTCGAAGCAGGCGTGGAGGAGACGTCGGTGCAGGGCGCCCGGACCTACGTCGCCAACCTTGTCAGTGACATGCAGACCCAGCAGAATCCGGCAACCCTGACACCGACCACGTCGAGCCCCACCACCACGGCCGTTCCGGCCCCGTCCACCACCAAGGTGACCTGATGGAACGGCGCATAAGGCGGCTCGGGATCTTCATGGTGCTCTGCTTCGTAGCCCTGTTCATCCAGCTCAACAACATCCAGGTGCTCAAGTCCAACTCGCTGGCCAGCAACCCGGAGAATCCCCACGTCATCGAGGTGGCGCGCAGCCAACCACGGGGCGACATCCTCGCCGCCGACGGCGTCACCCTGGCCACGTCGGTGCCGACGACGACCGGGTACTACAAGTACGCACGGGTCTACAACAAGGACACGGCTGTCCTGTTCTCCCAGATCGTGGGCTACGACTCCCTCATCTACGGCCGGACCGGCATCGAGGATCAGTACAATAGCTACCTCCAATCCCACACCCGCCCGGCTAAGTCCGTTCGGGACCTGTTGGTCAACAGGACCACCACCGACAACGTGACGCTGACCATCGGCAGTCATCTGCAGAGCCAGGTGGCTGCCGCGGTGGACGCCACCGATGCCTACGGGAACGCTCCCCAGGCCGGTGCGGTGGTCATCAACGTGAAGACCGGGGCCATCGAGGCCATGTACTCCAATCCCACCTACGACCCCACCGGGCTGGTCTCGCAGAGCACCGACGTGGAGCGGTACACGTGGGCGTCGCTGAACCCGAACAGCGCCCAGAGCCCCCTGGTGTCACGGACGTTCCAGTACGGTTTCCTCCCCGGCTCCACTTTCAAGACGGTGACCTCGGCCGCCGTGTACGACCACCAGCCCGCGCTGGCCAAGGTCGACTACCCGGTGGCCGGCTGCATCCCGCTCCCGCAGTCGGACAAGAAGCTGTGCAACTACGGGCACAACGGTCCGAGCGGGCCCGAGATGTGCGGCGGTGTCCTCGCCGACACGCTTCCCCAGTCGTGTGACACCGCGTTCGCCCAGCTGGGGATGGCCCTCGGCGGACCGGCACTCACCGACGAGGCCCAGGCCTTCGGGTTCAACCAGAACATCCCCATCGACCTGCCCGGCGCTGGGGTCTCGAGCTTCCCTGCCGGCGTGTCGTTCAACTTCAACAAGCCGTCCCAGGCCTACTCCGCCTTCGGCCAGCAGGACGTGGTCGCCACCGCCCTGCAGATGGCGCTGGTGGCCGATGGCATAGCCAACCAGGGTGTGGTCATGACCCCCCACGTGATGGAGCAGATCCGCGATACCCAGGGCAACCTGGTCACGTCGTACGCGCCCAAGCCCTGGCTGACGGCCACCAACCCGCTGACCGCGGCGGCGGTCACCACCCTGATGCAGGCCGTGGTCACCCGGGGGACCGCAGCCGGCGTCGGGTTCCCGGCCCTCTGGAACGTGGCGGCCAAGACCGGTACGGCCGAGACGGGGCCCAACGCCACGTTGACCAACGACTGGATGATCGCATTCGCCCCGGCTAACAACCCCAAGGTCGCCGTGGCGGTGGTCGTGCCCAACCAACCCGGCAGCGACACGGGTGCCGAGGTCTCGGGTCCCCCGATGAAGACCATCCTCGGTGACGCGCTGGCGGAGACGCCGTGACGCCGGTGGCGCCGGAGGCGCACATCGAGGATGGTGGCGCCGGTGACCTTGCGGCGGTGCCCACTGCTGACGATCCCAAGCTGTCAACACCGATTGAGGAACGATGAGAAACCCGGAACCGAGCGATTGCAGGCATAGGCTTTGACCCACATGGACCCCAACCAGACGCCACGAGTCTTCTCCGAGCGCTACGAACTGAACCACCTGATCGCCCGCGGCGGCATGGCCGAGGTCTATCGGGCCCACGACCGGCTGCTCGACCGGCCGGTCGCCCTCAAGGTCCTTTTCCCCGAGCTCTCGGTGGACCGGTCTTTCGTGGAGCGCTTCCGGCGCGAGGCCCAGGCCGCCGCCAACCTGTCCCATCCCAACATCGTCCCGGTCTTCGACTGGGGCGAGGACACCGGCACCTACTTCATCGTCATGGAGTTCATCGACGGGCGCCCGCTCTCCTCCATCCTGAAGTCGGCCGGCACCCTGTCGGCGGAGCGGACGGCCGACATCGGGGCGCATGTGGCCGCCGCCCTCGGATATGCCCACAAGCACGGCGTGATCCACCGGGACGTCAAGCCGGGCAACGTGCTGATCACCGATGACGGCCAGGTGAAGGTCACCGACTTCGGCATCGCCCGGGCCATCAACACCGAGGAAAGCCTCACCCAGACCGGAGCGGTCATGGGCACCGCCACCTACTTCTCGCCGGAGCAGGCCGAGGGCATCGGCGTCGATGCCCGGACCGACATCTACTCGCTCGGCGTGGTCCTCTTCGAGATGGTCACCGGCCGGCCCCCCTTCCTGGGCGACACCCCGGTGGCGGTGGCGTCCAAGCACGTGCGCGACCATCCGCCGGCACCGCGCGAGCTCAACCCGTCCATCCCGGCGACATTCGAGGCGATCATCCTCAAGTCGATGGCCAAGGACCCGGCCCACCGGTACCCGACGGCGGAGGACCTGCGAGCCGACCTCCTCCGCTTCAACGAGGGCCGCACGGTGCAGGCCATGAGCGATACGACGGCACTGCTGGCGGCGGCCGGCGTGACCCGGACCATGGGTGCAGTCGGTGGCGTGGACGCCACCGAGGCGGTGACGGCTGCCGATGGAGCCGGCACCGAGGGAGAGCCGGAGGAGGCCGGCTCCAACCGGACCCGGACCTACGCCATCATCCTCGTGGTCCTGCTGGTCCTGCTGGCCCTGGCCGGCTATCTGCTGGCCCGCAACCTGGGCTACCTCGGGGGCAGCCCCTCGTTCAACATGCCCACCGTCACCGGGCAGCCGGTGGACCAGGCCACCGCCACCCTGAAGGGCGACGGCCTGGTGGTCAAGACCTCGAATCAGGTGTCGAGCCGGACACCGGGCCTGGTCATCTCCACCGACCCCGCGGGCAACTCCCTGGTCAAGAAAGGCGACACCGTGACCTTGAAGGTGGCGGTCCCCGCTCCCGTCCAGCAGGTACCGGTTCCCCAGGGGATCACCAACACCTCACTGGGCAATGCCGAATCGATCCTGCAGGGAGCCGGCCTGCAGTACTCGGTCGTCTACAAGACGAGCACCGTCCAGAAGGGCACCGTGCTCAGCTCCAACCCGTCCGCGGGCACCACTGTCGCCCAGGGCAGCACGGTGGCCCTGACCGTGTCGTCGGGCCCTGCCGACGTGCTGGTCCCGTCGCTGGTCGGCCTGTCGGAGCCCGCCGCCGGGGTGGCACTGGGGAACGCGGGGCTCAACGTCGGCGGCGTATCGTCGGCGGCCTCGAACCAGTACGCCGCCGGCCTGGTCATCTCGTCGAGTCCGGACACCGGGGCGTCGGTGACACCGGGCAGCTCGGTGGCCATCGTGGTGTCCTCCGGCCCGCCTGCGACCACCACCACGACGTCGTCCACCACCACCACGACGACCGCACCGAGCCCCTTGTCGACGACGACCACTACTTCTTAGCTTGGAATTAAACCTACGCCCTACCCGTTGACAGCTTCCTTGAGCAGTAGTTCGGCGGCTTTGGCGTCCACTTTGCGGATCTGATCGAGCAGGGCACGGATGCGGCGATCGTTGCTGATCCACTCCTGGTAGAGCTGCGCTTCCTTGGCGGTCAACCGCTTGGTCACGGTCTTGCCGTTCACCTTCGCGGTCCACTGCCAGTAGGGCCCGTGTGGCGTGGGCGGGTCTGCGTTGCACCGGCATCCGACCGACGTGCACCGGGTGAACCGGCGAGTCACGCTTCCGGCGGCAACGATGCCGATCTCGGCGATCTGGGCAGCCAGTTCCCGGTGTCGCCGGTCGTACTCCGCCAGTCGCTCCTCGACAGTCGTCCTTGCCATGCCACTCCTTGCGTCGACGTCCAGCATCCCTCATCGAAGAGCAGGCAGTAAGCATACTGTCTGTATGGGACACGCCGACGCTGCCACGGACGAGCTGGGTGGGTTCCGCTCCTCGTTCCACCGCTGCCTGGCTCCTTGGGGAGACGCCCTGTTCGAGCTGTGCGATGCGGTGCTGTGCTCACCGGCACCGGTCGGATCGGTTCCCTCCCTCAGTCTCGAGCCAGAGTTCCGGCGATCCCACGGCAGTCTCTACAAGGCCCTGGCCGACGGGGACGTTGACTCCGCCCGGTTGCGGGAGTTGTTGGTCGAGCACCGACCGAAGGCGTGGCCTCTGGTGTTTGCCGCCGACGCCTCGACCTGGGACAGGTGCGACGCCGAGTGCAGTCCCGAGCGGGGCTTCCACTACTCGGCGTCCAAGCACTCGGCCGGACAGCCCATCGTGGCCGGGTGGTCCTATCAGTGGATCAGCCAGCTGAACTGGGCCCCCGACAGCTGGACCGCCCCGGTGGATGCCCTCCGCATCACACCGGCCATGGATGCCGGAGCTGCCACGCTCGACCAGGTGAAGCGACTGGTCGGCCTGCTGCCCAGGGACCGAGAGGTTCCCCTGTTCGTCTTCGACGCCGGGTATGACGGCGTGGCCCTCGGCCATGGGCTGGCTGACACCAGAGCGGACGTGCTGGTGAGGATCGCCTCGACCCGGGTGTTCCACCCCGATCCAGCACCACGTCCGTCGGGAACCATGGGTCGTCCCCGACGTCATGGGCCACGCTTCGTGCTCTCCGACGAGAAGACCTGGCCAGTCGCTGACACGGAGCTCACCACCTCCGCCCGTCGCTACGGGAACGTGACAGTGACCGCCTCGCACAACCTGCATCCGAAGCTGCACGGCCGGGGCAAGTGGAAGGACTACGACGAGCCGCCGATCATCAAGGGCAGTGTGATCAGGGTCGAGGTGGAGCACCTGCCCAAGCCGACCGGACGGATCAAGAAGACCCTGTGGCTATGGTGGTCAGGTACCGGTGAACCTGACCTCGATCTGTGCTGGCGGGCCTACCTCCGGAGGTTCGACGTTGAACACACTTTCCGGTTCGTGAAGGGGACACTGGGCTGGACCACACCGTCGCTCCAGATGCCCGAACAGGCCGACCGCTGGACTTGGCTGGTGATCGCCGCCTACACACAGCTCCGGCTGGCCCGCCAACTCGTCGACGATCTCCGCCTTCCATGGGAACGCAGATCCGACCCGAAGAAGCTGACCCCTGTGCGAGTGCGCAGAGGGTTTCGGCGACTCCGTGCAACTCTCGGCACACCCGCCCATCCACCGAAATCCACCACGCCCGGTCCGGGCCGGCCAAAGGGAACCCGAAGACCCCCCAGAACCCGTTATCCCGCAGTGAAAAAGGCTGCTTGAGCTGGTCCCCAACGTTCAATTCCAAGCTTAGAGGCTGTCGCGCATATGTCCCCAGCGCGATCACGCGAAGGCCGGATCGGTCAATCGGCGTAGAAGCAATCGGGCATGGGCAGCCCATACGAATCCTCCGGTGACGATCGGGTTGCGCTCATAGTC
>JBKQMB010000032.1:0-23403 GCA_052326605.1 Acidimicrobiales bacterium
GAAGATGCCGAACGCCTGACCGGCCGAGTGGTGTCGGACACGACTGCTCGTGAACGGCGTGACGAGTGGGTTGCAGCCGGTGTGTTCGACGCCATCGCCGCAGAGGCACTGGCTGGCTACGACAAGATCATCGGGCTCGATCTCGCAGAGTGTGCCGTCGACGGTTCGCTCCACAAAAGTCCTTGTGGGGGCAGTGGAACGGGCAAGAACCCGACCGACCGTGCCAAGCTCGGATGGAAGTGGTCGATCGCCACCGAACGCTACGGCATCCCCATCGGCTGGACGGCAGAAGGTGCCAACCGCAACGACTCGATCCTGCTGGCTCCTACATTGGATGACGTGGCCAACCGAGGGCTGCTGGTCGACATCGAGACGCTCTGGCTCGACCGGGGCTACGACTCGAACGTCACCCGCGCCCGGCTCGTCGAACGGGGGATCGATGACGCGGTCATCGCCAAACGGAAGAAGCGAAAGCAAGGGGCGCCCACGACCGCGTCGAAGCAACCAATGGGTCTTCGGTGGCCAGTGGAACGCACCAACTCGTGGCTCAGCAACTACGGCCAGATGAGACGCAACACCGACCGCAAACAGGTTCACCGGCTGGCTCAGCTCGCGCTCGCCGTCGCCTTCATCCTCACGGCGAAGCTCATCGACTGGCGAAACCGCTGGTCCCGGGACCTCTCACCTATCCGCTGAGCCAGTTATTCCCGCAAGCGTAGGATCGTGCCTCTCAAGGGCTTTGACTGTCCGCCACTTCACGCCTGGGTCCGGTCCTCAGCGGATGAGCAGTGAGTCCGATTCGGGCGCCCTCGCACCTCTCCGGGCGACTCGTGGACACCAATTCCAGGATGGTGGCCGTGAGTCGTCGGGAAGGCGTACCCGGCCGGTGACCACCAGTTCCTTCGACCGACTCGAGGTGGCCCGCCACCGGCCACGGGCGTTGGTGGTCGAGTCGGCCCACGCCGAGCGTAGGGACGTCACGGGGATCGGCACTGGGCTCTCGGCACTCGGCACTCGGCACTCGGCACTCGGCACTGGGCTCTCGGCACGCAGGGGACGGCTGATGGCAACCTTGCTCGGGATCGCGTTGTGGGTGGTGGTGGTCCTGTCCGTCGTCGGCGGCGAGGAGCACCTGACCTTGGTCCGGCCCAGGAGCTGCTTCGGCGAGCTCGGGCCCTTGTTGATGATGCCGAGGAGAGCGATGGTCGGGGCCGCGGGCGACACGACCCTGACCGGGTACAGCGGGCGCCTCTTCTGCAGCCTGCACCCCACGGCGACGTCGGCAGGCGCCTGACCCTCCTCCCCGAGGCGCATAGAACGCTCCAACCCGGGGCGGTAGGGTTCACGAGGTGAGCGGCACGGACGACTCCTTCGATCTCGAATTGGCCGCCGCGTCGCTCCGGGCCGACCAGGCGGACGTACGCATCCTGGTCAAAGTCCTGGCCGACCAGCTGGGAGATGCGCTCGGCCCGCGTCTCGTCGTGCAGCGGTCCGGCGGGCTCTTCAAGAAGTCGGACGAGATTCGCTCGATCAGGATCACCCTGGAGGATGACCAGTTCGACGCCGATGTCGACGGTACGACCCTCCGGTGCACCATCGGCCACTCGTCGGGCGGCATCCGGATCCGCAGTGAGAAGGTGGGCACCGACGAGTGGCTGGAACGGCTGCTCGCCGCGCTCAAGGCCGAGGCTGCCAACAGCCAGGCGGTCCGCCAGGCGCTCGAGAACATCGTCATCGGAGGTAGCTCATGACCGACACCCCACAGGACCTTCCCGAAGGGGCGAGCAAGCGGCTCGCCGAGCTCGAGCACGGCCTGTTCACCTCGGACCTGTCGGTCAACGAGTTCCTGCTGATCAAGGAGGTGGGATTCCATCCACTCGGGTTCGTGATGGGCTCCTCGATCTACCACACCGGCATCCAGACCCGGAAGTGGGGGCAGAGCCAGGAGCTCACCAAGCTGACCGAAGCCATGTACAACGCACGTGAGCTGGCCATGACCCGCATGGAGGAAGAGGCCGCCGAGCTCGGTGCCGACGGCGTCGTCGGCGTGCGGCTCGACGTCAACTACTACGAATGGGGAAAGGATGCCGCCGAGTTCATCGCCGTCGGCACCGCCGTCAAGGCGGACAACGGTGTCTCCCATCGCAACAAACTGGGCAAGCCCTTCACGTCCGACCTCTCGGGCCAGGATTTCTGGACGCTGATGCAGACCGGTCACATCCCCCAGGGCCTGGTCATGGGGACCTGCGTCTACCACATCGCCCATCGGGGAATCGGGCAGACGCTCGGTTCGGCCGGGCAGAACGTGGAGCTACCCAACTTCACCCAGGCGCTGTACGAGGCCCGCGAGCTCGCCATGACCCGGATGCAGGACGAGGCCAACCAGCTCGGTGCCTCGGGCATCGTGGGCGTGCGGCTCGAGGAGAAGTCCCACCAGTGGGGCAGCCACACCATCGAGTTCCTCTCCCTCGGGACCGCGGTGGTGAAGACATCGGGCGAGGTGACGTTGCCGGCACCCACCACCATCATCTCGTTGGACAACTGATGGACGACGTCCCGGGCGACCTGCCCGAGGCGGCCGCCCGCCGGTTCTCCGAAGGGGCGTTCACCTCGGGGCTGACCGTGCCCGACTTCGCCGCCTGCCTGCAGATGGGCCTGGAGCCGGCAGGCTACGTCCAGGGCTTCTGCGTCATGAAGTGGGGAAGCTGGCAGTTCTACCCGGGGGCCGGGGCGTACGGCGGCTACGGACCCAGCGTCGGCAGCACCCACGGCGGGTACTCGGAGAGCTGGCAGTGCCCTCACGGATTCGTCTCCGCCGAGCACCGGGTGTGGGGACAGAACTATGAGCAGCCCTGGGTCGAGGACGCCTGGGCCAACGGGTTCACCTCGGCATACGAGCGGCTGATCGAGGAGGCCTCGGCGCTCGGTGCCCACGGCATCGTCGGTCTGGTGGACACGTCGGCACCGCTGGGCGACCTCGGCGTGCTCGAATTCCGAGTGCAGGGAACGGCCGTGAAGGTGAGAGACGGGCCTCCGCCCGCCGACGGGCGGCCGTGGACCACCTATCTGGCCGGCCAGCGTCTGGCCAAGCTCATCGAGGCCGGGTACATGCCGGTGTCGATTGCCGCCACCGTCGCCTCGGTTCGGGTCTGGGCCTCCTGCATCACCGCCTACCTGACCGAAGGCACCAATCCCGGCTGGACGAGTCAGGCCGTCGGAGCCGAGATCGAGCAGACGGCCAGAGCCCAGATGGCGGTGCGCCGTATCGCCCGCGAGCGCGTCCGGTCCCAGCTGGGGGGTGACTCCTTGCACGGGGCATCCATGGGCACCAGGGAGCGGGAGCTCGGTGAAGGTGACGCCGACCTCGAGTGCATCCTCAGGGGCAACCGTGTCCGCCGCTTCAAGGAGTTCGACCCGATGCCGGCTCCCCGACCGACGGTGAGGTTGTCGTGACCGGGCCCGCCCCTCTCGCCGCCGACCGGCCGGACGGCAGTGCCGGCGACGCCACCCATGGCGACATCAGGAAGGAGATGCTCGCCGCCGCTCGGTCGCTCGCCCGATCAGCGCCATCTCCTGCTGCTGCGATGACCTCGGATCTCTCGATCGACGAAGAGCTCACGCTGCACTCCATCGGCTGGGAGCCGATCGAGCTGGTCTACGGAGTATCCCTGCACTCGATCCCGATGGGCGTCTGGAACTGGGGCCAAGGGGAGATCACCTACGCGTCGAGCGCCTTCGCCCGCTCGTTCGCAGCGGCCACCGATCGCATCCATCACGAATGCGCCAGATCGGGCGGTCACGGCGTGGTCGGGGTGCACGTCGAGCGGACCGTCGACAGGCATCACATCGGTATCGCCCTGACCGGCACCGCGGTGCGACCGGTCGGAGCGAAGAAGCTTCCCACCGCCGATTCGGTGTTCGTCTCGGATCTGTCCGGCCGTGACTTCACCCTTCTGCAAGGGTCCGGATGGGCGCCGTTGGGCCTGGCCGCCGGGGCCAGTTTCGTCTATGCCCCCCGTCGGTCGATGGGCATGGCCATGAAGCAGACGTCCCAGAACGTCGAACTGACCAACTTCACCGAGGCCATGTACACCGCACGCGAATCGGCGATGGAGCGGATGCAGCGCTCAGCCCTGGCCATGCGGGGCACCGGAGTGGTGGAGGTCAAAGTGACCGAGGGGCCGATGGAATTCGCCCACCATGCCGTCGGCTTCTCCGCTTACGGAACGGTGATCCGCCTGGTGGCCGGGCAGCACCGCAACCTGGCGCCGCGCATGGTCCTGTCGCTGGACGATCCGGTGAGGGGTGTCGAGGCAACCGCCCTGCGCGGGACTTGACGGCGTTCCCGGCGGGGCATCGATGACCGTCCACGTGGCATTCCTCGACCACAGCCGCTCGGACACCCCCGGCGTGCTCGGCGACCGGGCCCGTGAGCTCGGGTTCGCCACCTCCGCCTACCGGGCCGACCACGGTCCATCGGCGCTCCCGCACACCGACTCCTTCGACCTCCTGGTCATCATGGGGTCGGTGCGGTCGACCACCGATACGACCATCGAGTGGATCGACCACGAGCGACGCCTGGTCGGCTCGGCAGTGGATGCCGGTGTCCCTGTACTCGGGGTGTGCTTCGGCGGCCAACTCCTCGCCCAAGTGCTCGGAGGAGAGGTGCGGCGGGCCGCCCGACCCGAGATCGGTTGGCTCCGGATCGAGACGGTCGACCCGGACCGGATCCCTGGCGGCCCGTGGATGGTCTGGCACGAGGACGAATTCAGCACCCCACCCGGGTCCGAGCCACTTGCCCGCTCCGAGGTGTCCCTGCACGCATTCATCCAGGGAGTCCACACCGGGGTGCAATTCCACCCCGAAGCGACCGAGGTCATCGTCCACCGTTGGATCGACGAAGCCCGCGACGGCGAGCACCTCGGCCCTGCGGATGCCGAGGCGCTCCTGTCGGGGTTCGACGCCGAGGGGAGGGGCCCCGAGGACCAGACCCGCCTGCTCTTCGACCGCTTCGTGGAGCGGGCCGGGTACACGCTCTGAGGACCCGGTCCGCACTCCGGCCGGCAGGGACAAGGAGCCCCCACCCGGTGCCCGACCGCAAAAACCCAGCGTGCGGGCCCTGCGGTTGCGCAAGAGCCGTCCACGTGGTTTGCTGTTAGCACTCGACACTGCAGAGTGCTAACGACCACGGAGGAACACCAGATGGCCAAGTTGATCACGTTCGACGAGGAGGCCCGTCGGTCCCTTGAGAACGGCATGAACAAGCTCGCCGACGCCGTACGCGTCACCCTCGGCCCCAAAGGCCGCAACGTCGTCCTCGACAAGAAGTGGGGGGCGCCCACCATCACCAACGACGGCGTCTCCATCGCCAAGGAGATCGATCTCGAGGACCCGTTCGAGCGCATCGGCGCCGAACTGGTGAAGGAAGTCGCCAAGAAGACCGACGACGTGGCCGGTGACGGAACCACCACCGCCACCGTGTTGGCCTGGGCCATGGTCCACGAGGGCCTGCGCAACGTCGCTGCCGGCGCCAACCCCATGTCACTCAAGAAAGGCATCGAGGCCGGCGTCGAATCCGCCGTCACCTCCCTGCGCGGCATCGCCCGGGACACGGACTCCAAGAGCCAGATCGCCCAGGTGGCGTCCATCTCCGCCGCGGACACCGAGATCGGCGAGATGATCTCCGAGGCCATCGACAAGGTGGGCAAGGACGGCGTGATCACCGTCGAGGAGTCCCAGACGTTCGGCATGGACATGGACCTGGTCGAGGGCATGCGCTTCGACAAGGGCTACATCTCCCCCTACTTCGTCACCGATCCGGAGCGGATGGAGGCGGTCCTCGAGGACACCTACGTCCTGCTGGTCGGATCGAAGATCACCGCCGTCCGTGACCTGCTGCCCCTGTTGGAGAAGGTCATGCAGTCCGGCAAGCCGCTGGTCATCATCGCCGAGGACCTCGAGGGCGAGGCCCTGGCCACCATTGTGGTGAACAAGATCCGTGGGACCTTCCGGAGCGTGGCGGTCAAGGCCCCGGGATTCGGTGAGCGCCGCAAGGCCATGCTGCAGGACATCGCCATCCTGACCGGCGGCCAGGTGGTGACCGAGGAAGTCGGTCTCAAGCTGGAGAATGTGGGACTCGACCTGCTCGGCACCGCCCGCAAGGTCGTGGTGACCAAGGACGAGACGACGGTGGTCGAGGGCGGTGGCTCCGAGGACGAGATCAAGGGCCGCATCAGCCAGATCAAGGCCGAGATCGAGAACACCGACTCCGACTACGACCGCGAGAAGCTCCAGGAGCGTCTGGCCAAGCTGTCCGGGGGCGTCGCGGTGATCAAGGTCGGGGCTGCCACCGAGGTGGAGCTCAAGGAGAAGAAGCACCGCATCGAGGACGCTGTCTCCACCACCAAGGCTGCCATCGAGGAGGGCGTGGTGCCCGGCGGTGGCGTCGCCCTGCTGCGGGCCCAGGTTGCGGTGCTCGAGACTGCGGACAAGCTCGAGGGCGACGAGGCCGTCGGTGCCCGCATCGTGGCCCGGGCCGTCGAGGAGCCGCTGAAGCAGATCGCCGTCAACGCCGGCCTCGAGGGTGGGGTCATCGTCGACAAGGTGCGCAACCTGAAGAAGCCCACCGAGGGACTCGACGCCGCCACCGGCGAGTACGTCGACCTGTTCGAGGCCGGTGTGATCGACGCGGTGAAGGTGACCCGTTCGGCGCTGCAGAACGCCGCATCGATCGCCGCACTCTTCCTGACCACAGAGGCCGTCATCGTGGACAAGCCCGAGGACTCAGCGGGCGGCGGCATGCCCGGCGGGGGCATGGACGACTTCTAGGTCGGCAGTGGATCCTCCCGGCCTCCTGGTCGGCTGGACCGCCCCGATCGACCGAGAGGCCGGCTGGGGACACAGCGTTGGAACGAAGGGTGCCCCGGTGGGGCGCCCTTCGTTCTTTCCCTAGACTGTGCACCGTGACCGAACCGCTCGTTCCCTCCATCGGCTGGGGCGTGCTCCACCTGTTCTGCAAAGTGGGGAACGCCACGTCCCGGGTAGGCCGGGCACGCTCCGACGCCCAGGCGGTCACCCAGGCGGTCAAGGGAGCCGAGGCCGACGGCGTCCAGGTGGTGACGGTCGCCATGCTGGGGCACAAGGCCGACCTCGGCTTCATGGCCCTCGGTGCCGACCTGTGGCGCCTTCGCCGCCTCCAGTCCGACCTGCAGGCCGCAGGACTGGAGGTGGTCGGTTCCTACGTCTCCCTGACCGAGGTCTCCGAGTACGCCGAGGGCGTCCCCGACGAGATGAAGCAGACCCGTCTCTACCCCTCACTCCCCCCCGAGGGGAAGACCGCGTTCTGCTTCTACCCGATGTCCAAGCGACGCGGGGACGGCGAAGGGTCCAACTGGTTCTCGCTGCCGTTCGAGGAGCGCAAGACCTTGATGTACGGGCATGGTTCCGCCGGCCGGAAGTTCGCCGGCCGGATCGTGCAGGTGATCACGGGCTCTACCGGCATCGACGACTGGGAGTGGGGCGTGACCCTCTTCGGTGTGCACCCCGACGACCTCAAGGAGTGCGTCTACACCATGCGCTTCGACGAAGGCTCGGCCCGGTATGCCGAGTTCGGCCCGTTCCTGACCGGGATCGTCGCCCCCGTCGAGACCGTTCTCGCACAGGTGGCTCCCGATGAGTGAGCACGACGGGTGACGACGGCGCGTGGGACCACGGCGAGCGGCGATCTCGACGGACTGCGCCGAGAGCTCGCCGGCATCGGCCCGCTGGTGGTCGCCTTCAGTGGTGGGGCGGACTCGTCCTTCGTCGCCTGGGTGGCCACGGAGACCCTGGGCGCGGACCAGGTGCACTGCGTGACCGCGGTCTCCCCGTCGCTGGCGCCCGAGGAGCTGGCCGACTGCCGGGCCCTCGCCGCGGAATGGGGGCTCCGATTCACCGAGGTGCACACCGGCGAGCTGGCCGACCCGGCCTACTCCGCCAACGACGGGTCGCGCTGCTACCACTGCAAGATGTCGCTGCTGGATGCGCTGGTGCCGATCTCCGAGCAGGAGAACGGCAGCGAGGGGTGGTCCGTGGTCCTCGGTGTGAACCTCGACGACCTGGGTGACCACAGGCCGGGGCAGCAGGCGGCGTCGGAGCGCGGAGCCCTCTTCCCCCTGGTGAGTGCCGGTTTCACCAAGGCGGACGTCCGGGCATGGTCCAAACGGCTCGGCCTCCGGACGTGGGACAAGCCTGCGGCGGCCTGCCTGGCCTCCCGGATCCCCTACGGCACGCCGGTGACCCTGGGAACGCTGCGCTCGGTGGCCGAGGCCGAGTCGGGTCTTCGATCGCTCGGCTTCCGTCAATTGCGGGTGCGCCACTACGGGGACACCGCCCGCATCGAGGTCCCGGCGGAGGACCTGGCCATGGTGGTGGCCCGCAGGGACGAGGTCGCCGACACCGTGCACCGAGCCGGCTACCGGTATGTCACCCTCGACCTCGACGGGTTCCGTTCGGGGAACCTCAATGCCGCACTCGTGGCGGCGTCAGGAGCAGGCCAGTGATCGGTGTCAGAGTGAAGTTGATCTTCCCCGAGGAATTGGTGCGGGAGCCGATCATCGCCCGCATGGTCAAGGAGTTCGACATCGTGCCGAACATCCGACGAGCCGATGTCGGTGAGCGTAACGGCTGGATCATCTGCGAGCTCGATGGCGACGCTGCCACCATCGACGAGGCGGTCGAATGGCTTCGAAGCGAGGGAGTCCAGGTCGACCTGCTCGGAGATGTCGTCGAGAGCTGACGGCGTCCCCGATCGCTACTCCGGCGGGGGGACGCTCCGTCGGCAGAGGACAGGGGCGTCGGCCGAGGCTCAGGTGGAGGACGGGCAGGGTGACCCGTGGCGGATGATCCGGCGTTTGAGCACCTGGCTGTCGACCGCCGCAACTGGGACGAGCGGGTGCCGGTCCACCTGGCCTCCCGCTTCTACGACGTTGCACCAGCGGTTCCCCTGGCTCGTCGGATCGGCCCCCGGACACTGGACGACGCCGGAGGACCGACCCCGCATGCCGCTCACCTACACCCTGGTCGCCACCCGGTCGCCCTGAACCTCGGAGCGTGCCGACCCTGAGGCGTGGAGACCCGCCACGCTGTCAGGTGGCCGGGGGGTCCTCGGAGGACCGGATCGTCCATCCCGCGCCCGACACCTTGCGGGGCTCGAAGAAGAGGCAGCCGTCCGGGCAGGCGAAGGGCAGCTGCTGGTTGGCTCCCATCCGGCACCGCTCGAGCTTCTCCTCGTGAGCGGTGGTCTGCATGATGTAATGACGGCAATCCTCGAAAACGGCCACGCTCCATTGTGCCCGAACTCGGCCGGTCCGCGGTGGCGGTGCGGTAGCGTCGGGTCCGTGGACACCGTACCCTCCACCAAACAGCTCCTGCGGTGGAGCGAGGCGCTGGCCGGCATCGCCCGGACCGGCCTCGGATTCACCGAGTCCCTCTACGAGCAGGAGCGCTTCGAAGAGATCCTGCGAGTTGCCGCCGACATCCGGACCGTGGCGGAAGAGGGCACCGAAGGGGACCGGGACGTGGAGGGCCTGGTCGAGGAGTGGCTGGGGTCGGTCGGCAAGGGCGTGCCGGGCTACGTGACCCCGAAGGTGGCGGTGGGCGCCGCGGTGGGCAACGACAGGGGCGAGATCCTCCTGATAAAGCGGGCCGACTCCGGCGTCTGGCTCTACCCCACCGGCTGGGCGGACGTCGGCTACTCCGCGTCCGAGGTGGTGGTCAAGGAGGTGGAGGAGGAGACCGGCATCGAAGTGGAGGTGGTCCGGCTGATCGCCGTGCTCGACGGCCTCCGGATCGGCATGAGCCGCATCCCTCTCTACAGCCTGGTCTTCCAGTGCAGGCCGGTCGGCGGCGAGCTCAAGGCCCATCCCCTCGAGTGCTCCGATGTGGGGTGGTTTCCGATGGACGACCTGCCGTTCCCGTTGGCCGGTGCCGAGCGATGGGGCGAACATGTCTTCTCCGCCCTGCGCGGCGATCCCATCGAGGTGCTCTACGACACCGTCCGGTCGCCGGTCTGGCGTGGCGATCCCCGGCGGACCTGAGCCCGTCGGGCGCTGTGGCCCCATGACCCGGGCTTCTCGCTCCTTCTCGCTCCTTCTCGCTCCTTCTCCGTCGGCCGGCTGACCCCGGAGAAGATCGACCAGGCGGGGGCTGGCTACACTCGCCACCTGTGACCTCTGAGCAAACGGAACCCGGGACTGACACCGGCGGCGCGGCGGGTGGTCCAGCAGCCTCCGGTGTCACGGTGAGCGAGGTCGCCGAAGTGACCTCCGAGCTGGTCGCGGCCTTCACCCGACTGATGCCCCAGCTCTCGTCGTCCTCCCCGCCGCCCAGCCGGGTCGAGCTGGCCCAGATCGCGACCTCCGAGGCGTCGGTGCTCTTCGTGGCCCGTGACACCGCTGGTGCGATCGTGGGCTCGCTGACTCTGGCGCTCTTCAGGGTGCCGACCGGCGTCAGGGCCTGGATCGAGGATGTGGTGGTCGACGAGACGGCACGGGGTGCCGGTGCCGGTGGGGCGCTGGTGATGGCCGCCGTCGACCGGGCGTGTGCCGGAGGGGCCAAGTCGATCGACCTCACCTCACGCCCCAGCCGAGAGTCGGCGAATCGTCTCTACCAGCGCCTGGGCTTCGACGAGCGCACGACCAACGTGTACCGCCTGACGCCAGAACCCCCAGCTAGCGGGCACCGCCAGTGACCCTGTGGGTGCGAGTGAGACTCCGTCCGCTGCCCGTGTGGTAGCCATCAGTGTCAGCCTGACATCCCGATTTTCACTCCCCTCAGCGGCGATGATCGAGGACTTCCGGATTGACCACGTTGATGGGCGACCCGGCGGCGAACGCATTGATCTGGTCGAAGATGTCGCTGAATTGGATCTCCCACTCATCACGGGACACATAGCCGATATGAGGCGTGCACACCACGTTGTCCATGTGGAGCAGAGGATCGTCGGTGTCCACAAGGGGCTCGGTGTCGTACACGTCGACGGCAGCCATTGCTGGCCTCCCGGACAGCAACGCATCGACAAGAGCACCGGGCTCGATCAGCCCGGCCCGACTGGTGTTGACGAACAGAGCCGAAGCCTTCATGCGGGCGAGGTCTTCCGCAGTCACGATGCCCCGTGTGGCCTCGACCAGGCGCATGTGCAAGGAGAGGACGTCGCACTGTTCGAAGAACGCCTCTTTGCTCGTAGCGACCACGAGGCCGTCGGCTTCTGCTCGTGCCCGTGACGCCTCACTCGCCCAGAAGACGACGTTCATGCCGAAGGCCCGCCCGTACTCGGCCACCACCTTGCCGATCCGTCCGTATCCGTAGATGCCGAGGGTCTTGAACAGCAGCGAGTGCCCGACGCCGTCCTGCCAGTGGCCCGCCTTCATGGATGCGACCTGCTGGGGGATGCGGCGCATGGCGGCGATCACCAGTCCCCAGGTGAGCTCCGCCGTCGCATAGGAAGGAGATCCCTGGTGCAGGTCGGAGGACACGACGATGCCTAGCCGGGTGCACGTGTCGATATCGATATGCGGATACACGCTTCGCTGGCTGATCAGCTTCAGTTCGGGTAGACGTTCGAGCAAGGGTGTCCGTATCTGGGTGCGTTCACGGATCAGGACCAGTGCCTCAGTGTCATGAAGGCGACCGGTGAGCTCTTCCACGTCCGGGACGTGATCGTTGCTAACGGTGACCTCGTGATCAGCCAGTTTGTTGAAGCAGTCGAGCGTCCTGATCGTGTCGAAGTAGTCGTCGAGGATCGAGACCTTCATCGTTGGGAAACCTCCTCAGGCGATGTGATCGCGGTCGTCCGCAATCAGCGGGGTCATTCTGCCCCAGGCGGTCACGGATCACCCCTGGAGGTTGGGTACTGTCCCCCGTCGGAACGGCCCACCAACTTCTACCGGATCACACCTGGCATCCGAGACCCGGCACCCGGTAGCGCCCGTACCGAGTCGGCGGGTTCGGAGCCCGGCGCGCAGACCGTTCAGGGTTGAAGGCGCGCATCGGGCGACTGTCCGTCCCTCTCCTGGCGCAGGGCTTCTTGCGCATCGAGCTCGGCGTCGATCTGCCGGGTGAGTACTTCCTCGGACCGGACCCACTGGATGACGACGGGGATCATGGCCAGCGCCATCAGGCTGTCTCCGAACACCCACATGATGGCACCGCCGGCGTGCAGGTCGCCGACGAGCGACGGGCCCCAGGCCCGGTGCATGGTCGTGTAGGCGGAGAACATCTCGTGGTTGGTGGAAAGCAGGACGAGCCCGCAGAACGTGTCCACAGGGACAGCCAGCATCAGGTAGATGAGCCTGAGTCCGGGGCTGAGGGGGTGGCGACTCGGCTCGATGGCCACCACCGGTCGCCAGAAGAGATAGCCGATGATGAGGAACGCCAGGTGCTCGTTGTCGTGGGCCAGGTCGTTGGTCAGCATCACGTTGTACAGGCTCGTGAGGTGGGCCACCGGGATGAACACGGTGTAGAGCACGAACCCGGTGATCGGGTGGCCGACCACTTCGGCCACCCGCGAGTCGAGCACCCTGGTCACCACGCGGTGGGTGCCACCGGCCGTCGACCGGACCAGCAGCTCGACGGGGGCGCCCATCGCGATCAAGGGAGCGGCCACCATGATCAGAAGGATGTGCTGGATCATGTGGTCGTAGAAGAGCGTGTCGTCGTAGACGCCGATCACCGTCTCGATGGCCACGAACACGAGCACCATGGCTCCGACAAACGCGATCGTGCGCTTGACGGACCACGGGTTCTCCGGGTCGGCCATTCCGACTCGCCATGCTCCCAAGAGGTACAGGGCGGTGGCTCCGCCGATGAGCACACTCGGCGTGAATGCGATGGCGGTCGCTCCAAGGTTGCTCGAGATGTTGGGCAGCGCGACGTCGGCCAACAAGGAGAGCAGCATGCCGATCACGGCGTCCCGTTCGTGCCGGCCCGCAAGGAGGATCGCATCCTACGACCCGGACGGCTCGAGCCTGTTCGGCTCCGTGGCGCCCTCGGCGGGCGAGGGCGGTAGGGCCAGGTTGGCGAGAAGGCCGATGAGGAAGAACGCTGCGGCTGAGAACGCGACCGCGTGGGTGGCATCGCCTTCCGCATTCGAGGCCGCCTGTACGATCTGCGTCCCGCCGGGGAGGGTGTGCAGCAACCCGATGGCGGCGCCGCCCCAGGCGCGCACCAGAGGGCGAACGCGGTAGTCCGATCCTTGCCTTCGAACATGGCGTTGACGGTCGACAGGGTGGCCGGCAGGATGATGGCACCCCCGATCCCCTGGAGGAGCCGCCCCAGGGTGAGCACGCTGCCGTTCGGCGCCGTGGTTGCCACGAGGCCGGCTGCGACGAAGACGAGCGTTCCGGTGAGGAACAGCCGGCGCCGTCCCCGTACGTCTCCGGTGTGGCCCAGGGTGATGAGCAGCGAGGCGGGGACGAGCGAGTAGATCGAGATGCACCATTCCGCCGTGTTGGCGGTCACGTGCGACTCTCGGATGATCGTCGGCACCGCGTCGCTCACGATCGGGCGTCGACGATGATCGTCGACGCCCCGACGCCGAAGAGGGGCATCGCCAACCATCGCCGTCGCCCGAACCCGAGGCTGCGGACTGCCGGCCGGATGAATCAGGAGCTGTCGGGGGACGACCGCCGTTCCATGGCATCGCTGCGAGAGCCTAGTGGCGCGGCCTCAGGCCCCCGGGCCGGCTACAGGTGAGCGCTCAGGTCTCCGAGCCCGCCGCCTCCTGGAGGACGATGCCGTTCCCGTCGGGGTCGTCGAACGTCACAAACCGACCCCAGGGCGCCTCCTGGATGTCAAAACCGATGTCGACCCCTCGCTCCTTGAACACGGCAATGTCGGCATCGAGGTCGCTCGACTCCAGCACGGTGCCCTTGCTCGTGCCCGGTGCCATCGACCCGAACCAGGTCACCAGGGTGATCGACGTCTCCGAGCCGCGCGGCCTGACCTGCACCCAGCGCCGGGTGGGACCCATGTCGGTGTCGGCCACCAGTTCGAATCCGAGCTTGTCCACGTAGAAGGCGCGGGACCTGCTCTGGTCGGAGACCGGCAACGAGAACAGCTGGACCTTGGAGACGGGCATGACTCTCAACGTAGGGAGTGGGCAGCCCTGCGGTCAACCACCCGGACCGATCCCCTTCAGTTGATCTTCACGTCAGTTGATCTTCAACAGGTCCACGATGAAGATCAGGGTGTCGTTGGGGGCGATACCTGCGCTCGGCGAGTTCGCCCCGTAGGCCTGGTTCGGCGGGATGATCAGCTCGCGCCGGCCACCCACCTGCATCCCGACCACCCCTTCGTCCCAGCCCTTGATGACCTGGCCCTCGCCCAGCACGAACTGGAACGGTTGGCCTCGGTCCCACGATGCGTCGAACTGCTGCTTGGACGAGTAGGCCACCCCCACGTACTGCACGGTGACCTCGTCGCCCGGCTTCGCCGCTGGCCCCGTGCCGACGATGAGGTCCTTCGATTCGAGTTGGGTTGGAGGCGCCCCGGGGGGTACCACCACCGTCGGCTTCGTGCCGAAGGTCCCGGCCGGTGACGGGTCCTGAACCGTAGCGGTGGCCGCCGGCGTCGAGGAGGGTGCACTGGCGGCGCCGGTGGTCGACGAGCTGCTGCACCCGGCCAGTCCGAGTGTGGAGGCCGCCAACACGACCAAGGACCAGTTGCGAGGGCGGGACATGAGGTGCGTTCCTTTCCGATGGCGAGAGTCGAGGGGGACGAAGAGCATGCGGCCTTTCGTGCAGGGCAGACGGTAGTCGCGGGTGGAGCCGCGCAAAAGGCGGGGTCCTCCGGGGTTCCCCGGGGCCCTCCTCCGCCGTCATACTCCCGGGACGCTCCTCCGGGGACCCCGCTCCCCACTCCGCTGATACACCCACCTGGGACCATGGGCCCATGTTGTCGGACAGGCTGCTGCAGGTGACCGAAATCCTCCGTTCCGCCCTCGCCGACTTCGAACCGGAACGGCTCAGCGGACCGGACGCGGCACGGTTGCTCGAGATCTTCGCTGAGATCGAGAAGCTGGCCTCCGGAGGGAAGCTCCTCTCGGCTCGACGGGTGGAGTCCTCCAACGTCTGGCGACACACGGGCCACCGTTCGGCGGCCGCCCACATCGCCCAGGCGACGGGTACGGGGCTTGGCCCGGCCATCACCACCCTGGAGGCCGCCCGCCAACTGGGCTCCCTCCCGGCCACCGACGAAGCGGTGCGCAGCGGTCGCCTCTCGGAGGCTCAGGTCAAGGAGATCGCCGGTGCCGCCATCGTCCAGCCCGAGGCCGAGCAGGCGCTGGTCGACGCCGCAGGCAACCAGCCACTCAGCGTGTTGAAGCTTCGCTGCCGCCGCGTGAAGGCGGCCGGTCGCGATCAGCGCGCCGCCTACGACGCGATCCGACGGGAGCGCTACCTGCGCAACTGGGTCGATGATGAGGGCGCAGTCAGATTCGATGCCCGGTTGACCCCAGACGAGGGGGCCCGCCTGGTGGCCGCAGTCCGGGCGCAGACCGACCGACTGGCCGGGGAGGCCAGGCGTGCCGGAGTGGACGAGCCTCGCAGGGCACTCGCAGCTGACGCCCTCATCCAACTGGCGTGCGGCCACGCTTCCGGCGCTTCCGGTGTTCCACATGCGACCGACGCGGACGAGCGCAGGGATCCCGGCCACGGGAAGGACGGGAACGGCCGGACCGGCCGCAAGGGCTCAGCCGTTGCCACGGACGGCAGTCGCACCGGCAGGTCGGCCGGCCCTTCGCAAGGTGGGCCGGCCACCATGGTCCACGTCCGGGTCGACCACGACGCGTTGGTACGCGGGTACCTCGAGGCGGGTGAAGTCTGCGAGATCCCGGGTATCGGACCGATCCCGGTGGAGGTCGCCCGCTGCCTGGCCGTCGACTCGATCCTGAGTGTCCTGGTCACCGACGGCGTCGACGTGACCTCGGTGGCTCACGCGGGACGGACCATCCCGGCCTCGATCCGGACCGCGCTCATCGAGCGCGACCCGATGTGCGTGGTGCCGGGGTGCGGTCTCCGCGAGGGATTGGAGATCGACCACGTCGAGCCGTTCGCCCAAGGTGGTGCCACCAGCCTGGGGAACCTGGTGCGCCTGTGCCACTGGCACCACTACCTCAAGACGCACCAACGGCACCGGCTGGAGCGCTCGGGGGAAGGTTGGGTCTGGCTCGGTCCCGGCGAATCCTCTGCTGCCCTAGCCCTGCCATCGGGATAGGCCGCCCTACCGACTACGGGGCGCGCCGACGCGCCCCTGTCTAGTCGGGGATTTGGGACGTCAGGCAGAACGGGTGCCCGGCCGGGTCGAGCAGGACCCTCCACCGGTCCGGGGCCGGCTGTTGGTCGGCACGGCGGGCACCGACTCGGAGTGCCGCCGCCTCTGCCTCGTCCAGATCGTCCACAGCCACATCGAGGTGCATCTGCTTGGGGCTCTCCCCATCGGGCCAGGATGGCGCCCGGTAGTCCGGCACCCGCGTGGTTGCCAGCCACATCCCCTCCAGCCTCACCGCCACGAAGTCGTCGCTGGAGAACGCCACCTCGCCGCCGAGCAGCGCAGCCCAGAATGCCGCCAGAGCAGCGGGGTCGGCACAGTCCAGTGCGATCGATCCCAAACGAGGAGTCGCCATGGGTCCGATGGTATCGATCCGTCGGTCTGCGGTCGAGGGGAGCCTCAGGTCGACCGGCCGGAACCGGCTGCAACGTCGGGCACCGGGTCGTGCCCGGTCTCGCTACCGAGCCACTCAGGCCGATTGGCTCTCGCCCCCGCTGTCGTCTCCGTCCTCTCCGTCGTCTCCGTCGTCCAATGACCCGACCGCCAGCTCGGGGGATTAGACGGCGCCCTTCGGGCCGGGACCGCCTCCGGCCGGCGAACCGTACTCGTGCAGGCCTCCCCTGGCCCGACCGCCTTCCACTCCCTGCTCGGTCTGCCACTGCATCTCCGCACGAACGGCGATGTCCCGGAGCGGCTTCCCGGTCCGCCGAGCGGCCAGGGCCACGTCATCGTGCTCGGCCTTGACCCGCGACGCGCTGACCTTGACCCGGATCAGCTGTCCGTCGACAACCACCGACTCGATCGAGCGGGCTGCCGGCCACCGCTCGCCGACCACCATCCGGACACCCAGAGACCCGGTCGACTCCCGGAGGATGCCCCGGAGTCGGGCCACCTGAGACGGGTCGCACAGCACCTGCACGACGAAGCCCGGTCGGCCCTTCTTCATCACCACCGGGTTGAGCCACGCGTCGTGAGCGCCCGCATCCAGCAGCACGCCGATGGCATCGGCTAGTTGCTCGCCGGTGGCGTCGTCCACGGTCACCTCGAGGAGCGACACGGGCTGCCCGACGTCTGCGTCGGCATCAGCATCGGTGCCCGCAGCGACAGTGACAGCAGTTCGGGGTAGCCCGCCGTCGCCGGCCACATGGGGAGGGCCGAACGAGCCGGCGCCAACCACCGCCCCGGTGCGCAGATCAGCCTGCACGCCGGTGACCACCTGGGTGCAGTTGGGGAGCTCGTCGAGCTCGCGGGCCCCGGCGCCGAACCCCTGTCCGGTGACCCTCATCGGAGGCATCGGGCCGTAGCCGGCCGACAGGGCAGCGAGCAGCGCGGCCCCGGTCGGAGTGGTCAGTTCCACCGAGACGTTCCGTCCCCAGGTCGGGACGCCCTCCAACAGCCCCACCACGGCGGGTGCCGGATTGGGCAGCATGCCGTGAGCCGTCCTGACCATGCCGAGGCCGGTGGCCACGGGACTGGCCCTCACCTCGTCGATGCCGAGCACTTCGAGAGCGGCCGCCGTGCCAACCACGTCGATGATCGTGTCGTGCCCCCCCACCTCGTGGAAGTGGACCTGGTCCACCGGGCGCCGGTGCAGGCCGGCCTCCACCTCCGCCAGCGCGGCGAACGTGGCGAGGGCCCGGCCGGCCACCCGCTCGGGGAGCCGCGCCTCTTCGACCAACCCGACGATGTGCGCATATGTGCGTACCACCACGTGGTCGTGCACGGTCACGATGGCGCGGGTCGCGGCGATGCCACCCCGCAACACCGGCTCCACATCGAGTGCCCATCCACCGATGGGAAGGCGCTCGAGGAGGGCCAGTACCTCGTCGATGTGGGCTCCCGCATCCACCAGACTCCCCAGTGCCATGTCCCCGGCGATGCCGGCGAAGCAGTGGAACCAGGCGATGCGCCGAGCACCGTCCGGTGCTCCGACGGCGCTCACGGCAGCATCCGCGCGACGGCACAGGCCGCTCCGAACCCGTTGTCGATGCCGACCACGGTGACCCCGGCGGCACAGGACGCATGCATGGCCAACAGCGCGGTGACCCCCTCGAGAGCGGCGCCGTACCCGGTGCTGGTGGGGACGGCGACCACCGGCGCCGGCGTGATGCCCCCGATCAGGCTGGCCAGGGCCCCTTCCATCCCGGCCACCACCACCACTGCGTCGGCGTCGGCGAGCTCGTCGGCCGACGCCAGCAGGCGGTGCACACCGGCGACGCCGCAGTCGGCCAGCACCGTCGGGCGCAGCCCCAGGGCGGTGAGCGTCGCCTCGCACTCGCGCGCCACCGGAAGGTCGGAGGTTCCGGCGGTCACCACCAGCGTGCGTGCCGACCGGGGAGGCGCCGGTCGCCAGACCACTGCCGAGAGCTCCCCCCGGACCTGGTCTCCACCGGTGGCCGCCCCGGTCACCGTGGGCGCTCCCCCGGGGTATTCGACCATGACCAACGCCACCTGGGCGCCGTCGGCCCTGGTGAGGATCACCGGGCAGCTCCCGCCGGCCCCGGCGCTGTCGGTCCCACCCGCCTCGGCGAGAAGTTCGCCAACGATCGCCGCGCACTGCTCGGGCGTCTTCCCCTGCCCGTAGACCGCCTCCGGAAGCCCTTGGCGTAGCCACCGGTGGTGGTCGACCTTGGCAAACCCCAGCTCGGCAAAGGGAAGCCGCCGCAGCCGCAGGACGGCCTCGTCGGCGGACAATGCCCCGGAGCGCACGTCGGCCAACAATCCCTGCAGCATGAGTTCGTCCATGATGTTCACTATCCTGCCTGGGTATGGCCGCCGACGCATCCCCGGGCACTCCCTCGGCGTCCCCCCTCCGGATCGGGTTCCTCGGCCCCGAGGGCACCTTCACCGAAGAGGCGCTCCTCAGCGAGGCTGACTACGCCTCCGGCGAGATCGTTCCCCTCGGATCGTTGACCGATGTCCTCGAGTCCGTCCAGGAGGGCCAGGTGGACCTGGCGTTCGTCCCCCTCGAAAACGCCATCGAGGGCACGGTGCGGGACATCATCGACAGCCTGGTCTTCGAGTTCGACCTGCGCATCCAGCGGGAGGTGGTGCTGGACATCCACCTCCACCTCATGGCACTCCCCGGAACCGACCTCGGTGCCATCGAACGGGTGGCGTCCATACCGGTGGCCACCGCCCAGTGCCGCCGCTTCCTGGCCGGACGCCTCCCGTCCGCGGAGACCCTGGCCACCAACTCCACTGCCGATGCAGCGCGGCTGCTGGGCGAGCGGGACCCTGCGCTCACCTCGCGGCCCACTGCGGCCATCGCCCCGCGGTTGGCAGCCAAGCTCTACGACCTCGACATCCTGGCGGAGGACATCGAGGACCATCCTGACAACCAGACCCGCTTCGTCTCACTGGCCAGGTCGGGCATCCCGGCGCCGACCGGGCACGACCGGACCAGCATCGCCTGCTTCCAGAATGCCGACCATCCCGGCAGCCTCTACGCCATCCTCGGTCAGTTCGCCGCCCGCAACATCAACCTGAGCAAGCTCGAATCGCGACCGACCAAACAGGCGCTCGGCGACTACTGCTTCATCATCGACTTCGAAGGCCACATCGCTGATGCGGTGGTGAGCGACTGCCTTCGCGATCTCCATGCCGAACTGGCTGGAGTGAAGTTCCTGGGCTCCTACCCCGTGGCGGGGCCCGCCGGCCCGGCCATACGCCGCGAGGTCGACTCCGCCAACCGCAGGGCCGCCGAGTGGGTGGACGGGCTGAGGGCCGAAGTGGGACCGGGGGGAATCTCCGCGATCCTTCCGAACAGTCCTTGACGGCGGCTACCCTGGCAGACGCTCGGAGGGATGGCAGAGCGGACAAATGCGCGGCTCTTGAAAAGCCGTGAGGTGCAAGCCTCCGTGGGTTCGAATCCCACTCCCTCCGCTGTTCAGAGGCAGTTTTTGGTTCCGGTCGACTGAGTCAGAATCGCTGCGGGCCATAATCTTGGCCATAATTGCCAAAGGCGGGTTAGGCCGATCTCGTGTCCGGGAGCATTCGCGAGAAGGGGCCCAATCGGTGGCAGATCAGGGTGTCGGCTGGCCGCGACCCGGGAACTGGCCGCTATCGCTACGCCCACAAGACGGTCGAGGGGAGCAAGCGGGTCGCCCAGCGAGCCGCTGACGAGTTGGCCGCTGAGGTCCAGCACGGCATGCACCTGGCTGCCCGAGGGACGGTGGCCGATCTCCTCGAAAAATGGATGCTTCACCTGGAGACCCAGGACAGGGCTCCATCGACCATGATCCGCTACCGCTCGGCCATCGATGTTCGTATCGTGCCAGCGCTGGGTTCGATCGAACTGACCAAGCTGACAGCCGCCGATCTCGACGCCTTCTACGGTGCGCTTCTCAAGCAGGGTCTTCATCCCCTCTCAGTCCGGAAGTGCCACGCCGTTCTATCGGCGGCCCTTCACCAGGCGGAGGAGTGGGGTCTCATCGATCGAAACCCGATTGTCCGCTCCTCCCCGCCGCCGGCTCGTCAGCGTGAGATCGTGCCCCCGACGATCAACGAGCTTCGCCAATTGATCGTTGAATGTGAACGCTTCAACCCCGATCTCGCACGACTCTTCACGGTGGTCGCGACTACGGGGTGCCGGAGGGGTGAACTCTGTGGGCTCCAGTGGGGCGACATCGACTTCGAGAAGGCCACGATGGTCGTAGCCAGGTCGATCTCGGACACTCCGGGCAACGTAGTGGTTAAGGATACGAAGACCCATGCAGCTCGGCGCATGGCACTTGATCCGATGACAGTTGAGCTTCTCCGAAGACACAAGGAGACTGTCGACCGACGAGCCAAAGCTGCAGGAGTCACCATCAAATCGACTGGATTCATCTGGTCTCAACTGGTGGATGCCAGCGAGCCCTATCGACCGATTCGAGTTAGCGGAACGTTTCGAGGCGTTCGCGACAAGCTTGGGCTGACGAATGTCACGTTTCACAGGCTGCGGCAATTCTCCGCCACTGCTCTGGCGGGCCAAGGGGTTGGCATCAGGACCATCGCAGGCAGACTCGGACATGCCAATCCGAACCTCGCTCTTCGAACGTATGCCCACTTTCTGGACGTCGCCGATCGTGAGGCAGCTACTGCAATGGGACTGCTGGCCGTTGACTTCAGTCCTTCCCAAAGTCGAACAGGTCTGATCCCGAGCTCACCGAGCTAGTCCCTCGACGCAAAGTCCGAGACGAGCTGGTCGACATCGAAGCGTTTGAGGCCCTGCTTGCAAAGCTGATCCTTGTGCTCGCCTGCAGTGGCTGCGAGTGGATAACAGTGTCCTTATCCCAAGTGAGACTGGGCTCCCAGGCGGACCCCGGAAACCACCGTCGACGGGCGACGACGCCTGGCGACAGGTTTGCAGGGACAGGAGTAGGGACAGGAGTAGGGACAGGAACTGGCCCCCGGAAGGCACTTTCCTGATGACGCGATCTCACTGGTGAAAGCCCGAGTCCGACGACGTGCCCCGCGACCGGGACCAACGAGGGCGCCGGGCAGATTCTCCGGACGACCGACGGTGACACGACGTGGTCGGGCCAGGTCGGTCCCGGCCAAATGGTCCCCACCGGGACAGCCTGTTGGAGCGACGCGGACTGCGTCGTCGTGGGCGTGGCGTCCCACGTGTGTCCTGCCAATGGAACGATCGACTGCGCACACGCCGGTGCGGCGTACTCGACGGACGGTGGAAGCTCGTGGACGCCCTCGACCGCCGGAAGTTCGGCGTCGGGCACATCAGGGGTCGCCTGTCCGGCGGCTGGCGAGTGCTTTGCGGCGGTGGGGAGTGGCATCGAAGCATCGGCTTATAGCGGGCGCACATGGCGTCCCCAGACGATCCCGTCCGGTTCCGGCGGGCTCGGCCTCGATCCACCGCCTCACCCCAGTTGAGCGAGGTTCAAAGGAGCAGCTTCGGGCGATTGACGAGTCGAAGGCCAATGCACAGCGCTACCTCGATCGCATCGCTCCCAAGTCACCGCAACACCTGGCACTACCGAGCGCTCACTGGCATGAGACTGGCACCAAGCTTTCGGTTGCTGAACCAGGTCAGCCACGTTGCGGAGCGAAGGCGATTGAATACGCTCAGCCGGTAATGTCGTACGGCCTTTCCCTGGTGCCGAGGAACCCTGCCTCTTGTATTCGCCCCCGTGGACATGACGGCCAGCACGCATCAGAGGTAATCCAGCATGTCTACAGAAAATCACTTTGGAAGGCCATGGCCTGGGACTGACTGGTTGACCTCGACCGCCGAGTGGGTGGGACGCCGGACTCATTGAACTGACCGACCTCACCCGCTCTGCCCCCTATCAACCAGGGCCGAGAAGCGCCACGGACCGGACGGATAATAACAAGGCCAACAGCCGGCGACTCGCCACGGCTGGCCGCTGGCGCCGAGCCTGACCTCGGGTGTCCGCCATCGCGGGGCAGGCGCTGGTCGCCGCTGGGGGTGAGCAGCCGCAGGCTCGCGCCGGATGGAGAAAACGTCTCCATGTGAGTACTTGGTCACGGACGATCCTATAGGCAGGGTTGGTGAGGCCCTATAGGCAGGGTTGGTGAGGCCAAAGTGTGGGGTAGTGCTCGGGACGGGGGCCTCGTACCGTCATCAATGACCTGGGCTCGCGAGCAGCGCGGATCGGGACGGCAAGCGAAAAGGGCGATGAAGGACATGACCGCTTCAAGTGGACCGCCGCGGCGTCGCCGGGACGGGCGGGTCGTCGCAGTTATCGGCGGCCTGCTCGGCTTAGTGGTGACCATGCTGGTCACCATCACCGCGGTCACTGCCCTACCGGCGTCGGCGGCGACAGCGACCGGGGCGTGGGCCGCGACGGGGAACATGGTCGCCGCACGCGAGGGAGCCACCGCCACGTTACTGCCCAACGGTGAAGTCCTCGTCGCGGGCGGGGTCAATGCTAGTGCCACCTTCTTGGCGAGCGCCGAGTTGTACAACCCGAATACGGGGACCTGGCAGGCGACGGGATCGATGAGCACGGCTCGATCGGGAGCAGCGGCCACGCTGCTGCCCGATGGCCAAGTCCTCGTCGTCGCTGGCTCGAATACCTACGGCTACTTGGCGAGCGCTGAGCTCTACAACCCGGCCACCGGGACCTGGCAGGC
>JBKQMB010000033.1:0-138220 GCA_052326605.1 Acidimicrobiales bacterium
TGCGCCGGCTACACAGCTCGCTCGACTACTGCAGTCCCGCCGAATGGGAAGCTATCCTCCGCAACGCCGACCGTCAGGCGGCATGATCAACACAAGCAACCTGTCCGTCGAACCGGATCAAGCCCACACCTGGACTCTGCGTGCTGGACTTATCCACATGGTTGACGCCTATACGCCCCGATGTGCCGGAGCGTCCCAGACCCGCTGTTCAGTCAGCCTCGACGAGCCCAGGCCGTATGGAATCCTTAGGAGATCGCCCGACGCCACCTAACGCCGATCGCTCATGAGACGCTGGCCGGACTCAGTACCGAAAGGCTTCTTGCATATCGCGCTCGTTTGCTCTCGCTAGTGGTCTGTCGCCCAGATGGCTTGAGTAGTCGTGGCTACGCTGGCCGTTGATCGCGGCGCCAGGGATGAGTTCGACACGACGGGAGCGTCTTACTCGGGAACGCATCGCCACCAGACAGGGGGCACACCATGGGCAAACTCATCGTGACCGAGTTCGTGACGCTCGACGGAGTGGCACAGGCGCCTGGAGGGCCCGACGAGGACCGCGACGGCGGCTTCGCGCACGGCGGGTGGCAGGCGCCACTGGCGGACCAGGAGTCGGGCGGGGTCATATTCGAGCAAGCGAGGAGCATGGACGCCCTGCTCCTCGGGCGAAGGACCTACGAGATCTTTGCCGACTACTGGCCAAGCGCTCCTCAGGAGATCCCGTTCACCCGCCTGCTCAACGGCGTCCCCAAGTACGTTGCCAGCCGAACACTCGCTGGCTCTCTCGCCTGGCAGGGGTCGACGCTCGTCGCCGACGACCTCGCCGAGAACATCACCGCCCTCAAGGGACGCTATGACGAAGTCCACGTCATCGGCAGTCTCGACCTCTTGCAGACTCTGCTGCGCTTCGGCCTCGTCGACCGGATGAACCTGTGGGTGTACCCGCTGCTGCTCGGCAGCGGCAAGCAGGTGTTCGCCGACGGGACCGTGCCCACGGCGCTGCGCCTCACCGAATCGGTCACCTACCCGAGCGGCACGCTCCACCTCACCTACGAGACCGCTGGCGTGCCCACGTACGGCAGCCTCGTCGGTGAGAAATAGGACCCACAGTTCCTCACCGGAGGTTCACGAGTCTCCCACCGGACCGCTACGTCCATGCCCACACTTATCCCCGGGGTGCCGCAGTGGGTCACCGAGCCGGCATCGATCGGGGCGCCCGTCGATGGACGACACCTTCGCTACAAGGTGGCCAGGTAGGCATCCATCTTGACGAAGCTGGTCTCGAGCCCGGCCTGGGCCTCTGGGCTCATGAACATCGGCGGCACATTGGTCTGATGGGTGACTGTTTCCGTGCGCCCGTCACCGAGGTCGTTGAAGACGATCGCGGTCGTCATGCCACCTGCGACATCAGCTTCGGTGAATGAGAACGTACGGGGCGGATCGAACTCCACGAATACGCCATTCGTCGGGTACTCCTCTCCCGTTTCGTCGTTGACCATCACCGTCTCGAAGCGTCCGCCAGGACGGGGTTCGACCGTGATCCCCTCAAGTGGCGTGCTCATGCCGATCGGCCCCCAGAAGTGGGTCAGGTGGGAGGGTGTGGTCATGCACTCGAAGACAACTTCGGGCCGGGCCTCGAAGATCCGAGTGATAGTCAGTTCGCCCAGTTCGGTCGGTGCGTCGCTCATGGTCTCTTTTCCTTCTCCTTGTCGTGCGTCATGCGCTTCAGGTGCTGCTCGAGCTGGTCGAATCGCTCCGTCCAGATCTGTCGGTTCCTCGCTATCCAGTCAGTTGCAGCTTCCAAAGGTGCCGGTTCGAAATGACAGGGCCGGTACTGCGCATCCCGTCCCCGTGAGATCAAACCGGCCGCTTCGAGCACCTTGAGGTGCTTGGACACCGCCTGCAGGCTGATGTCGAAAGGCTCAGCGAGCTCATTTACCGTCGCTTCACCTTCCGCCAGGCGGACCAGGATTGCCCGTCGGGTCGGATCGGCCAGGGCGGCGAAAGTCAGACTTAGCGGATCGTTTGCCATGTGTATTCAACTGATGAGGTCATCAACTCACTGGTTGATTATGTGCCAGGGCCAAACGCATGTCAACTGGGGAAGGCGTTCGGGATCGAACGGACCGCCAGTTCAACAGGCGACTGCCGGGGTGCCCCACTCGTGCCGGTCGGTGGCGGTTAGTCAACGGCAAGCGGGCTCCGGTCGATAATGCGCCCAGAGCCATAGTTCGGAGGCACCCTCAGCCCAATCGACCGACGCGCGTTATGGGACACCTGCCATTCGCAGATCCGTCGTCTCGGTGCACCTCTTGGGTGTCCGATCAAGACGTCAGTGATTGTCAGCCCCCGGCGCGGTTCACTCCTCTGCTCGCGAGCAGGTTTTGGATGACCTGGCAGTCCGACTGGGTGGACCTAGGATCAGCTTGTGGCCGGAATGCTGGAGTTCGACGGCCTGAGCCGCCGGTTCGGCCCGGTGACCGCCCTCGACGATCTGAGCTTTTCGGTCCCTTCCGGCCAGGTCGTGGGCTTCCTTGGTCCGAACGGCGCCGGCAAGACCACGACGATGCGGGCCGTCTTCGGGCTAACCGACCTCGACGCCGGGTCGGTTCGGTGGAACGGCGTGCCGGTTGGGGCCACCCAGCGCCGGCGCTTCGGTTACATGCCAGAGGAGCGGGGCCTGTACCCAAACATGCTCGTGGCAGACGAGCTTGAGTACCTTGGACAGCTGCACGGAATGGACAGGCGTAGCGCTGCTATTTCCACCAAGAAGTGGCTTGAGCGCCTGGACGTGGGCGACCGCTCCACCAGCAAGGTCGAGACCCTGTCGCATGGCAACCAGCAGCGCGTGCAGCTGGCGGCGGCCCTGGTGCACGACCCCGAGATGCTGATGCTGGACGAGCCACTTTCCGGACTCGATCCGACCGGCATCGACGCCATCGGCCAGGTGCTCCTCGAGCAGGCACGCGCCGGCCGATGCGTACTGTTCTCGAGCCACCAGCTCGACCTAGTCGAGGACCTGTGCGAGTCGGTAGCCATCATCGACCGTGGTCGGCTCGTGGCGAGAGGGACCGTCGACGAGCTGGCAACGAGCGGTGGGCGCCGCCTCGCCGTCCGGGTGGACGGAGACCGCCAAGGGTCGTGGGCGGAGGGGATTCCGGGCGTGACCGTGTCGGAGATTGACGGGGGCGAAGTACGTCTCGTCCTCGACGGTTCCACAGACAGTGATGTCGTGCTGGATGCGGCGCGCTCCGCCGGGCGCGTCACCGAGTTCGCCTTCGAACGCCGTCGCCTGTCCGAGGTGTTCAGGGAGGCTGTGGGCCAGTGAAAGCGCTCCCTTTCATCCTCGCCGCTGTCGCGGTGGTGCTGCTCGTCCGCCTCGGCTTGCGCCGCAGAGGCCAGGGGCGATCGTCACAGCTCAGGGTATTCACGCGCGGACTACGCGACAGGAGGCTCCTCGGAGACACCGGACTTGTGGCCGGGCGCGAGATCCGGGAGCGGGTCCGGGGCCGCGTGTTTCGAGTGGTCACCCTCATCCTCTTCGCCGTGGTCGCGGCGGCCGTGGTCATCCCCACCATCCACGCTGGTACCACCACACGGCAAAGGGTGGGGGTCGTCGCCGGCTCGCCGGCGCTCGACGAAGAGTTGCAGAAGCTGGCCACAGCCGTGGGACTGCCCGTAGAGCTGGTGCGCGAGACTGACCTGAGCGCCGCTCGCGCTGCGTTGAGCGCTGGCTACCTCAACATGGTGGTGGACGGCAGCGGAACCATCCTCGTAGAGAACCCCGTCTCGGACACCGACACCTCCACCGGCGCCCGGTATGTGCGAACCGTCGCCACGACCCTCGGAGCGCAGCAGGCCTTCGCCCAGGCCGGCCTGACCCCGGAGCAGACGGCCGCGGTCGCCGAGGCCAAGCCGTGGCCGGTCGAGAGCGTCCATCCAGGCAAGAAGAGCACCACGACGGAGGAGGCAACGGCGCTGATCGGCGTCATCCTCATATTCATCGTCCTGACCCAGTACCTCTCATGGATCTTGATGGGCGTCATGGAGGAGAAGGCGAGCCGCGTCATCGAGGTCCTTCTCGCCACAGTGCGACCGGGCCAGCTGCTGGCGGGCAAGTTGGCGGGCATCGGCGCTGTCGCCCTCTTGCAAGCCTTGTCCCTGGTGGCGTTCGCTCTGGTGCTGGCCGAGGTGGTCGGCGCGAACCTCGTGCACGGAGCGGAACCGCTAGTGGTGGCGGCCACCCTCGTCTGGCTCGTCCTCGGGTACGCCTTCTACAGCTGGGTGTATGCCGCCGCCGGCTCCCTGGCCGAGCGCCAGGACCAGGTGCAGAGCTTGGCGTTGCCGCTGGCCGCACCACTCATCTTCGGCTACATCGTCTCGCTCATCGGAGTCAGCTCAGGCAGTGCCTCGCTTCTCGTCAAGGTGCTTGCCTACCTGCCTCCCACCGCCCCCTTCGCAATGCCGACATTGGTCGGGTTCGGGGAGGTCACCTGGTGGCAGTTTCTGCTATCGGTTGCTCTGAGCGTCGTATGCACCGTGATGGTGGCGCGGGTGGCAGCCCGCGTCTACCGCACGGCCGTGCTCCGGACCGGCAGGCGGGTCCGCTTGCGCGAGTTGGTCTCGACTCTGGGTAAGTGAGGCATGAAGCAGCAAATCGTTTGCCTGTTTGTTGGAAGTTCGGCATGCCGCAACAGTTCGCGAAACTCGCATTGCCTGTCGCCCATAGTCGGCAATCTGCGCTTGGATAGGTGACCCATAACGCGCTTGCCATTGGTGCGCAGAGCTGTCCCCATGGATTCGGTAGGGGACGCTATCTCCCGTGTTCCTGCGTTATTGGGACGCACCCCGAGAACTCGGCGATCGCAGTCCTCCAACGAGCCGACCCGCCCGTGCACCAAGGTCACGGCGGGCTCAAGGGGTCCGCCGTGACAGCGATTCGGACAATGGCCAGGTCGAGGACATCGGTGATTGATGCGATGTCCACAATGCGAATCGAGGGGATCCCCATGCTGATCGAGTTCCCAAACGCAGGCACTCAGCCGGAGGAGGGCCTCGCCGGCCAGGCTCTGCCCGACCTCATCACTGTGCCCGAAGCCGCACGGCTGATCAGACTCCACGCCGACACGCTCTACCGCCTTTGCCGGACGGGCCAGTTCGACCCGGCGATTCAGATCGGAACCCGGTGGCGCGTGTCCGTGCCCAGGCTCGAGCGCTATCTCCACGGTGATGCCGCCGAATACTGATTGTCAGGTGAGCCCGAGTGTCGCCTGCTGCAGCACTTGACCGAGCAGCCCGCCGGCCTCCCGGTCCCGTTCGGGCAGGGCATGGGCGTACCGGTCGAGGGTCATGGTGGCCCGGGCGTGGCCGTGCCGGTCCGCGACGGTTCTCACGTCGACACCGGCAGCGATGAGGGTGGTCACCGAGAAGTGCCGGAGATCGTGAAACCGGAACGGCCACCGCTCCCCCGGTGTCAGATCCGTCCGCTTCGCCTTCGGCTTGGTCTTCTTGAGCTCGGTCAGGGCCGGCTTCTCCAGGGCCTCGCACAGCCGGGCGAACCCGTGCGTCAGCGTGTCCGGGTTGGCCGGGATCTCGCCGTTGGCGTTGTACGTCAGCACATACGGATCGGGCACCAGCGGGGAGTCAGCTCGGTTCGACAGATCGGTCATGTAGACCCACCGCCGGCGGAGGATCTCGATGCAGACCTGGTCGAGGGCGAGGTCTCGGACCTGGTGGGTCTTGGTCGGGCCCATGTGCTGTTCCCCCCGGCTGACCGTGAGCGACCGGGCGATCCGGACCCGGCCCCTGGTCATGTCGATGTCCGACCACCGGAGCGCCACCAGCTCGCCCCGGCGGGCTCCGGTGAGCGCCGCCAGTGCCACCGCCGTGGCCAGCACCGGGTCCTCGGCCTCAGCGGCCTTCACCAAGGCCGACAGCTGTTCGGGCGTCGGAACCTTCATCTCGCTCCGCTCCACCCTCGGCGGTGTGGCCCGGGCCGTGGGCGCCGAGTCGATCCACCCCCATTTCACGGCCAGGCGCAGGGCGGCCGACAGGATGCAGTGGTACTTGTGGACCGTGGAAGCCGACAGCCCCTGGTCGAGCCACATCCGGTAGGTGGCGTCGAGCCGGTCGGCTTCCAGCTTGTCGAGCCGAACATCGCCGAGCGCCGGGCGGATCCGCCCATCGATCTTCCTGCGGTTTTCGTACAGGGTCCGAGGCCGCTGGGTCCGTTCCCCCAGCTCCAACCATTTGTCGAGGAGCTGCCCGACGGTGGCTCTCGTCCGGTCGAACTTCCCGGAAGCGACCTCGGTGACAAGAGCGGCGAGGGCCTCGGATGCCTCACGTTCCGTGCCCGTGAAGGTCCGGGTGGCCTGCCGGGGATTGCCGGTGACCGGGTCGTAACCGCTGAAGACTCTGAGCTGCCAGTGGCCCGGGGAACGCTCTCGCTTCGTGCCCGGCTGACGCTTGGGTGTTTTCCTAGTGGCCACCTCTGCGATGTTATCGCCGATTAGGACATTTGTAGGACCATCTCGTCCGGTCTGCACCCGGAAAGTGGGCTTGACCTGGTGGGCGCTAGAGGACTCGAACCTCCGACCTCAGCCGTGTGAATGCGGCCCCTGCCTACGCACTGGACGACGCCAGACGGTGCATAACGCTCTGAGCTGGGACGATGGCGGCACCGGACGACCCCCCCACTGTGGCCCACGGCGAAGGTTGTGGAGCATTTTGTGGAGCATTTCCGGTGGGATTCAGAACCGCACGGCGCCTTCGGGGGCTCCTCCGCCCCTCACGACTCGATCTCCGACATCGTCCTGCGAGGACCGGGGTCATCGGCCGGGCCCAGCTCCCGTCATGACGGTCCGCCGAGGGCGGCCAAGGCCTCGTCGATTCGAAGGTACATGCGCCCTCGCACGTCTCCCTCGACCAACCTGAATCCGAACTTCGCATAGAAGGCACGGGCCGCTTCATCGATCGGATCGACAGCGATGAACCGTGCGGCCACGTGCGTTCCGGCATCGGCTGCCCGCTCGATCGCCTCGATCAGCAGATCGCGACCCAGCCCCTGCCCCTGTCGCTCATCGGCGATGGCGAACCGGGCCAGCAGGACCATCCCAATGTCGAACCTGGGCAGCCCTCGCCCATACCGGGTGGGCAGCGCCTCCTTGCGCACTCCCCCCATCGTGAGGGCGTAGTACCCGGCCACGTGATCACCATCGTCCAACAACAGGAACGTCCGCGACAGGTCGCGTCGCTGATTGTCGAGAGCGTGGACGCTCAGCCAATCATCGAGGTCCTGTACACCGCAGCTGAAATTGCCGACCTCGTGGTGATCATCGAGGCGTTCGACACGCACTCAGTCGACCCGGTCGAGCCGACGGGCTCGGCGTGCCTGGGCGATCAACTCCTCGGGCGGCCGGACCGGCCCGTCGAGTGCTGCGATGAACCGCTCGTGGTCCTCGTCAGCCAGGCGGATCGTCCGATGTGCCTCCACGAGCTTGGCGGCTTCCGACATCGCTCGATCCAAGAGAAACTCGGAGACGGACACGCCCGCCAACCCGGCGGCCTCGGCCAACAGGTCGTCGTCGTCGGCTGAGATTCGAACCTCGCGCCGGTTGTCCTTGACTGTCATCATTCCCTCCTGTCCGTACGATTGTACGGACATTTAGCCAGTAGGTCAACTCGGGACCGGTCGGACAATCGGGGGCCCGCCGCTCCAGGGGTTCAGGGCTCGTTTCGAATCAATAACCGAAGTGATGAATACGGGCCAGCATGGGATACGCGCTGCGACAGTTACTCCCCGGCAGCGATCTGGGATACCCCTCAGGTCGGCCCTGTCTCCGGGAAACTGAGGCCGGTTCACAGTGCCCCACCGAGCCGACGTACTGGAGTCTGTCTGGGGTCGACAGATCCCCGGCTCGTGTGGACAATCGAGGACATGGACAAGACCTTCAGAGCCACCATGCAAAAGAGCACCAACACGGGTGGTTGGACATACGTGGTCATGGATGGATCGGCCGAGTACTTCGGGACCAAGGGCCTCGTGAAGGTTCGCGGAACGGTTGACGGCCAACCATTCCAGAGCTCGTTCATGGCGTTGGGTGACGGCACGCACAAGCTCCCGATCAAGGCTGCACTCCGGGAGAAGATCGGCAAGGCGGATGGAGACGAGGTAGTCGTCACGCTCATCGAGCGACTGCGCAAGTAGCTCACCAGGAACCCGCGTCACTGGCTCGACTCACTGGTCAGGGGCAGGGGGCGAAGAACCGCTCGGAAACGCACTCCAATTCTTGATAGGCAATTCAAATGGACTTCGATGCGACGCTGCAACTCGACGGCAAGACGGCCACCGGGGTCACCGTTCCCTCCGAAATCATCGAATCACTGGGTGCCGGAAAGCGAACTGCCGTGCTGGTCACTATCAACGTACACTGCTTCCCAACGACGATCGGATCCATGAAGGGGGTGTTCAAGATCCCCGTCAGTGCCGAGCGCCGAGGACTCATCAGTGCCGAGGCGGGTGACATCCTCCGAGTGTCGGTTGTCCTGGACGAAGACCCTGCTGAGATCGAGGTCCCATCTGACCTGGCCGAGGCGCTCTCATCCGATCAGGCATCTGCGGAGTTCATTGCCGGACTTACGGCAAGCCAGAGGAAGGGCTTCATCGTTCCCATCGAGGATGCGAAAACTGCGGGCACTCGGCAGCGCCGAGTTGAGAAGGCAGTCAGCGCGCTCAAGGCACGACAGAAGCGGCCTTGACGAATCGGAGAAGCGACGCAACTTCCCCCTCGACCCGGCGACACTGTTGTGGGGCAGGCATGCTCGAAGCATTCCTCTTGACCAACTGCGCAGGCGCGCCGACAATCGGGCACATGTCCAGTGTTGAAATCGACAACTACCCGGAAGGAGTGGAGGAACCGAAGCGATCGACCCTCCAGCGCCTGCGCCAAACGATCATTGAGGTGATTCCAGAAGCTGAGGAAGGAATCTCGTACGGAGTGCCTGCCTTCAGAGTGAGAGGCAAGGTCGTCGCAGGATTCGCGGCGTTCAAGAACCATCTCAGCTATCTGCCCCACAGCGGATCGGTGTTTCCCACCCTGGGTGAAGATCTGGATGGGTACAGGTTCTCGTCGGGGGCGCTTCAGTTTCCGATCGACTGTCCGCTTCCGACGCCCCTGGTCGAACGATTGGTCCGGGTGCGAATTGCCCAGGCATTTCCGGACGGGTAGGGTTCCATCTCCCCCGAGTCGGCGGCAAGGGGAAGGTCATGGGGTGACCAGTTCGGCCAAATGGGCAAGCGAGTTGCTCAGATGCTCTGGAGGGAACGGCGGGAATCCGATGTGCTCTCGGATGGCGTCCGGGACGGCCGACCAGTAATACGTGAGCGTGACTGTGGTCTTCGTGGGTCCAGCCGGCTTGAGGTCGTAGCGCCAGATCCAGCCGCCAAAGTTGAGGGTCCCGTCGCGGGTGTCGGACCCTGGCTCCCAGGAAATGGTGCTCGGGGGGTCCAGCATCTGGATCCGGTTGGCCACCTCATAGGTACCGTCTGGGTGCATCACGTGGTACATCGACATTCGGAAGATCTGGCCGGGGGCTGTTAGCGGATCGCTGTCGAGAGCTTCGCGGACCCAGCCAGTGCCATCGATCGCAGCGTGACTTGCTGGGTCAGCAAGAACTGCGAAGGCAGCCGCTGCCGGAGCTTCGATGATCTTGGTCGCGCTGACACGTTGTTCGGCCATATCGCTACCTCCTCAGAGTGTTCCATCGACCCGGCGATCAGTGTCGCCTTCGTCAATCAGGACGCCGCCGGGCACTCTCCCGTGCGGTGGCGGCAACGTCGGTCGGGACGCGGTGCGCCCCGGCAGCCCATGTGGTTCTTCAGCCCGAAGGGCGCTGCGTTGATCCGCGGGCAGCGGTCTCGATTGAAGCGATGTCGATCTTCGTCATCGTCATCATCGCATCCATGGCTCGCTTCGCAGCGGCCTGGTCATGGCTGTTCATCGCCTCCAGCAAGGTTCGAGGCGTGATTTGCCATGAGAAGCCCCACCGGTCGCTACACCAGCCACACGCACTCTCTTTTCCGCCGTTGTCAACGATGGCGTTCCAATACCGGTCGGTCTCAGCCTGGTCGTCGGTCAGCACCATGAAGCTGACGGCCTCATTCGGAACGAAATTCGGTCCACCGTTCAGACCTACGAATGATCGGCCAAGCACGGTGAATTCGACCGTAAGCTCGTTCCCGGTCGACCCGTCGGGATAGTCCGACGGAGCTATGTGGATCCCGTCGACGCGGCTGTTGGGAAAGGTCGTCGCGTAGAACTCGGCTGCCTTGCGGGCCTCACCGTGATCGAACCACAAGCAGGTTGCCAGTTTGTCGGACATCCAATTCCTACCTTCACTCTCGGGAGCTGTGAACGCCTTCTCGGACTTACCCGTTGATTTTCATCATTCCCCATAGCAAAGCGGCCAGTCCATGCCCGCGGCATCGGTACCTGGCCGATCTAATCGCGCCACCCACCCGGCGGTGATAGGGGGACCTCTCGCCCGCAGGAGTGGTGAAGTCCTCAACCGAACGCAGGGTGGGACTCCGCCAGCGAGCTATCGGCGCGTGAACGTCACGTGGGTGACTCCGCTCGGGGTGCTGACCACCTCTACATCGAAGCGGTTCTCCAATCCCTCGAGTCCGTCCCAGAGCCGTACTCCGCGCCCCAGGACAATCGGTGCGATCACGATGTGCATGTGGTCGATCAGATCTGCGGCGAGGAACTGACGAACGGTCGACGGCCCTCCACCGATGCGCACGTCGAGCTCACCTGCGGCTTCCCGGGCGATCCCCAGCGCTTCGACGGGCGTGGCGTCAATGAAATGGAAGGTCGTACCGCCCTTCATTTCCATGGTAGGCCTCGGATGGTGTGTCAGCACGAACACCGGAGTGTGAAACACGGGATCGTCGCCCCACCACCCTTTCCAATCTTCGTCGCCCCACGGGCCGCGCTGGGGTCCGAACTTGTTGCGGCCCATGATCTCGGCACCGATGCCTGTTGCCCAGGTGCTGGCGAAGGCCTCATCGACTCCGGTGCTTCCGCCCGACCCACCATGGATCATCTGGAACGTGCGAGTCCCCAGGAACCCGTCGAGGAGGCGAGTTCCAGCGTGCCCGAACGGCTGTTCGAATGATTGCCCTTCACCGGTGCTGAAACCGTCCAACGAAACAGCGAAGTTGTGGACACGAACAAGTGACATGCAAAAACTCCTTCGAACGTGATCAAGAACTCAGTGGTCGGGCGCCGGGCTGGAGACGCCGGCAGTCGAGGTTGCGAGGGATTTCCGCGGGACCGTTTACCGAGATGAGGCGCCCTACGTGGGTCATCCTCACGATCCGACACCATGCTAGGTCGATGCAAGCGAGTCCAGCAGGTAACACGTTCCCTCAGTAGCTTCTTTACTCTCCCTCCTGCCCGCGAAGTGCAGCCCCGACCCGGCAGCGTTATCAGGGGCACCCTCTCCTGTCCTCGCCGACTATTCGGGTGATCGGGGCCCTTGCGGGTGGACGGTCTCGCCTCGGGCCAGCATCTCTACAAACTGCTCGATGCGCCTGGTTCGGGTCTCGATCTTCTTGGCGCTACAGATTCGGTAGAGGATCGAGTACCGATTGGTACTTGTGAGCTGCTGAAACATCGCTTGAGCACGGGGATTGGCCGTCAAGGCGGTCGCCAGATCCTCTGGTACTTCCATGCTGGCTTGTCCGGCATAAGCGGCATTCCATCGACCATCCGCCTTCGCCTGCCGAACCTCCTCTCTCCCTGATCGATGCATCCGGCCAGAAGCGCTCAATTTTTCGGCGATAGCGACGTTCCGGTGAGACCACAGGCTCCGGGTGTTTCGGGGTGTGAACCATCGTCGGAACGTTGCGCCGTCACGACGTCCAAGCTGCCCATCGATCCAGCCAAAGCAGATCGCTTCGTCGAGTGCCTCGTCGTAGGTGAGCGTAGTCGGGTGCGTCGTTCCCTTCTTGGCCAGGACGAGCCACACGCCTGGTGACTTGGAATGGTGGCCACTCAACCAGGTCCGCCATTCGGCAGCATCGGCGACCAATAGCTCGGGAAGTTCCACAATGTCACGGTATCCCCGTCGAGCCGGTCGACGGCAGTTCGCCGGCAGCAAGTATTCGGGCCTCGATGACGCGGCCACGGCCGACGATCAGGGGCACCCCCGCGTGAGCGATCAACTAGCTCGGGTGTTGCGTTTCGAACTCAGTCACCCGCGCCAGCATCAGTGTCTTCAAGAGGTCCGTCGGCAGCTCACGAGTGTAGGGCAACTTGACGAAGCCCTCGCCGAACTCATAGCCGGCGGCCTCGACCACGGCCTTCTTGTTTGCGAAGAACTCAGGAGAGAACCGTAGTGAACAGTGGTGCTTGAAGTTCTGCAGCATCCACTGGTTCGAATTCTCTCCGCGGACGTAGACCGGAAGGTTCCACTTGAGTACCTCCCGTGCTTCCGGGTCGACTTCCGCACTCAATGCCCGGAGCGCTTCGAGGTGTGGTCGCTGAACGTCGTCGAGCCGCGCGAAGTAGTCGTCGACACTTGCCCGCTTCGGCATTGGCATGGCTTCAATCTAATCCTGTGACGCCGGAATGTCCCACCCACCCAGCGATCAGAGACACCCGTAAGCCGTCCGGCTTCGGCACCGACCGGGCGCCAATCGATTAGATCGGCCGATACCTGCAGACCTGAACGCCGGTGTTTGACGTCTCAGCGGAAACGAGATCAAAGCGTCGAGCCTCGCCATCGTTGGGGAACAGCGTCTTGCCGCCGCCGAGTGTGATCGGCTCGATCATCAATACCAGCTCATCGACGAGCTGCGCGGCCCACAGCGTGCGTACGAGTGTCAGGCTCCCATAGACGTAGATGTCGCCCCCAGGCTCACTACGCAGCTCGGACACCTTCTGAGCAAGGTCGGCTCCTCGGATGATCGTCGTCGGACTCCATGTCAGATCCGCCTCGGAGAGTGTGTCCGACACCACATACTTCTGGGCCGAATTCACCCAGTCCGCGAACGGATCACCGCCGCGCTCCGGCCATGCGCCTGCCGACACCTGGTACGTGCGACGACCCTGGATCAGAGCCTCGCTGCGTTCGGCAATCTCACCGATCACCGGACCCATCACCTCTGGATCGAAGTAGGGCATCGACCAGCCACCGTGGCGGAATCCACCACTTGTGTCCTCCTCTGGACCCCCTGGAGCCTGCACCACCCCATCAAGACTGATGAACTCGCTTACGACCACTCGCATGGCAACTCTCCTTGGGTGACGACCACGTGCGTGGACATACTGGTGCAGCCGAAGGCACGGTGTCTTGCGTGATCGGTTCCGCCAGAGCGGTACAAATCACCCACACCCGTGCACCCGAGGATGCGCCGACCTTCGGGCGGGCTCCGCCACCTTCGCGGAACTCAAACTCGTAGCGGGCGAGGGTGACGTGGCATCCGATGATGCAACTGTGTGGCAATGATCGTCCCGGTCTGGCGGAGCCGGCTGCCTGGCATGGCGTAGGTCCCTCTCGAAGGGGGACCTACGCCATCGAGCACAACCTCGAATGAACGATGGAGCGCGCTGACGCTTGGCACGGCACCGTCGACTGCACACGCGATGGTCCGAGGGCGTCAGCGGACTCGGGGTATCTTCCCGCCGAGCAGGCAGAGGGGACTGCCGGGGGCGCCGAAGGCGGCACGGCGCCCTCGCTGCGTCGCGACGGCAGCTCGTGAGGACACGGCCAGGGGCATTCCGTGCGCGCGTCTGCCAGGACCGCGAGAGCTGTTGGACCCTTCCACCTGCGAGGGTGACGTTGGGGGCCGTGACGTTGACATTGCACACCGAATGTTGCGTACTGACCAGGGTGACGTTGGGGGTGACATCGGCGTGGAGGATGGATCGATCGGGACAGATTGTCCCGGAGTTGACCGGCCATCCCAACCATGGAGCCTCCGTGCTGATCGAGTCCAGACATCCAGATCGCAAAGGCAGGGCCGGCGAAGGTGGCGGCACCGACCTGATCTCCGTCCCCGAGGCGGCGCGCCGGATCGGCCTTCACGCCGACACGCTCTATCGGCTGTGCCGAACGGGCCGGTTCAGCCCCGCGATCCAGATCGGCTCGCGATGGCGGGTATCGGTCCCGAAGCTCGAGCGCTATCTCCACGGGAACGACCACCCCACCTGACGCACCGATCATGGGGACGGCTCCGCCCATGCCCGAGGTAGTCACCTTCGCTGGTCGCCCGGGCGATTCAGCGGCGCTGGGTCTTGGCCTGCTCCAACGTCTGCCCCAGCACTCCGGCGGCCTCCCGATCGCGCTCCGGCAGCGCATGGGCGTACAGGTCGAGCGTCATGGTGGCCCGGCGGTGGCCGTGGCGATCGGCCACCGTCTTGATGTCCATCCCGGCGGCGATCAGTGTCGTGACCGAGAAGTGCCGGAGCCCGTGGAAGGTGAACGGCCACCGGTCGCTCGGGGCCAGATCCAGGCTCGTGGCTTTCGGCTTCGTGCGCCGGAGCTCTTTCAGCGCTGGCTGTTCCATCTTGCGGCACAGCCGCTCGAAGCGGTGGCTCAGCGTGTCCGGATTGACCGGCAGCCCGCCGTTCAGGTTGAAGCTCAGGACATAGGGGTCGGCCACCAGAGGGCTCTCCCCCTCCGTGCTCGTGGCGACCATGAACTCCCATCGGCGACGGAGTACCTCGACGGCGATCGGATCGAGTGCCAACTCCCGGGCGGCGTGCGTCTTGGTGTCCCCGATGTACTGCCGCCCGTTGGCCACGGTAAGGCCTTTCCAGATCTTCACCCGGCCCGCAGTCAGGTCCACGTCGGACCACTGGAGCGCCACCAGCTCGCTCCTCCGGGTGCCGGTCAACGCGGCCAGGGCGATCACCGTCGCCATGAGCGGGTCATCCACCTCGGCCATGCCGATCAGATCGGCCAGCTGCTTCGGGGTCGGGGTCTTCGGCTCCCGCCGGACGATCCTCGGGGGCGAGGCCTTGTCGCTCGGGGCCCGGTCGAGATAGTCCCACTTGACCGCCTGACGGCAGGCGGCCGACAGGATGCAGTGGTACTTATGCACCGTCGCCTCGGACAGCCCTTGGTCGAGCCAGTGACGGTAGGTCTTGTCGAGCCTGGCGGCGTCGAGCTTCTCCAGCTTGAGGTCGCCGAGGAGCGGGCGGATGCGGTGGTCGATCTTCCGCCGGTTCTCCTCGAGTGTCCGGGGCTTCTGCTTCGACCTGCCCAATTCGAGCCACTCGTCGAGGAGCTGGCCGACGGTGACACCCCGCCGGCTCACGTCACTCGATTCCACCTCCTGCACGAAAGCTCCGAGCGCCTTGGCCGCCGCCCGCTCGGAGCCGACGAATGTCTTCGTCCTCCGGATCTGCTTTCCGGTGACGGAATCGTAGCCACCGAACACCCGGAGTTCCCAGTGTCCGGGGGTCCGTTCGCGCATGGTTCCCGGTCGATTCCCGCTCGCCTTCGTCGCCATGCTCCACACGTTACGCCGTGTGGAGCATTTGTGGAGCACACCCGTCCCTGTCCCGGCTTTGCAGTCCAGATATGCCGTCTGAACTGGGATTTTGAGTGGGCGCTAGAGGACTCGAACCTCCGACCTCAGCCGTGTGAAGGCTGCGCTCTAACCAACTGAGCTAAGCGCCCGGACGACGGCCGCGGCATCGTCACCGTGGCCGAGCAGATGGACATGGTAGCCCGGGACCGGGGAGGGCGGTCCAGGCCCGGGCGGGCGGCCCGGCGGGACGCAGCATGCCCGAGGATGCCCCTCAGTCGGTCGAACCGACAGGGAACGGAGCCACGATGTCGAGGCCGAGCGCCTCTTCCAACGCCGCCGCCGATCGCAGCACCACCAGGTCGCCGTGCTGGGGACCGATCAGTTGCAGGCCGACCGGCAGGCCCTCCGAGGTGAACCCGGCACAGATCGTGGCAGCCGGCGAGCGGGTCATGTTGAACGGATAGGTCAGCTTCACCCAGTTGAGGTCGGCCGTGCCGTTGATCATCCCCGAGCCACCGAGCGAGCGGGGCGGTGGGGCGGCCGCCATGGTGGGGGTGATCAGCAGGCGCACGTCGTGGAACACGTCCACCAGCCGCAGGTTGAGCAGGTGGCATGCGTCCTCGGCCCGGACCATGTCCAGAGCACTGGTCGACGCCGCTCCGTCCATGATCATGGCCAGCACCGGGTCAACCCGCTCCCAAGCCGGGGTGCCCCGGAGATGGGCGTGGGTCCGGAGGTTGTACGCGCCGGACAGGGTCAGCCACTCGTCGAACGGGTCGACGTCGAATACAGCGTCCAACTCGACCACCTCGGTGCCCAGGGTGGCCATCACCTCCACCGCCCTCCGGCAGACGTCCAACACCTCTGCGTCCACTTCCGCGTAGCCGAGCGTCGGCGACCAGGCCACCTGACGGGGCGGCCTCGGGCCATCGAGTGCGGCCGTCCACGAAGCCTCCGGGCGGGGCAGCGACCGCAGGTCGCTGGGATCCGGCCCGACCACGACATCCAGGGCGGCCACCACGTCGGACAGCCTGCGGGCCATCGGGCCCCTGGTCGACAGATGCTGCCAGTCGGGCGGCTCGGCCCCCCCGCTCGGAACCCGGCCGAGCGAGGCCTTCACCCCCGAAAGGCCGCAGCACGATGACGGGATCCGGATCGAGCCTCCGCCGTCCGAACCGGTGGCCAGGGGGACCATGCCGGCGGCGATGGCCGCCGCGCTTCCGCCTGAGGAGCCCCCCGGCGTGTGGTCGAGGTTCCACGGATTGAGCGTCGGGCCGAACACCGGGTTGTCGGTGTCCGGCTTCCATCCGAGCTCGGGGGTGTTGGTCTTCCCCACCACCACGCACCCGGCGGACACCAGGCGGGCCACCAATGGCGAGTCGGCCGTTGCGCTCGGGCCGCCGGCGAAGGCCAGGGAGCCGTGCGTAGTGATGTAGCCGGCTGCGTCCTCGAGGTCCTTGACCCCGATGGGGATGCCGGCCAACGGACCGGGGTCCTGTCCGGCGGCCACCGTGGCATCGACCGCCGCGGCGCCCGCCCGCGCCCGCTCCTCGTCGACCGCCACGAAGGCATTGATCCGCGGATTGTCCTCGGCGATGCGCGAGAGGGCGTGTTCGACCAGTTCGCCGGCGGACAGCCGGCCGCTGCGCACCTGCTCGGCCAGGCCCACGACCGACTCGCGGCGAAAGTCCATGTTCTCGACCGTACCGGGCCGGCTGTCCGGTCACAAGCGCCTCCCGCCGGCGTCCGCCTTCCCCGTTTCGACAACCCGAGCCGGCGGGAAGCAGTCTGTGCCCATGAGCCCACCTGTCTCCACGAGTGGAGCGACCATCGCCGGAACCGTGCTCGACCATGTCGCCCACGCTGTCGTCCGGTGGCCGGACGTGTGGACCCGCTACGCGGTCGATCTCGGCGCGGAGTGGAACTCGGGCGGCCCCGGACCCGGCTTCGCCCCGGCCCAGCTGCGGTTCGGTAACGGCGCACGGGTCGAGGTCCTGATGCCCCACCGCGTAGAGGTCAACGACTTCCTAGACCGGTTCATCACCAGCAACGGCCCGGGGCCCCATCACCTCACCTTCAAGGTCCCCGACCTGCAGGCAGCGCTCGAACGCGTGCTGGAGGCCGGATTCGAGCCCATCGGCGTCGACGTCAGCGATCCGGAATGGAAGGAGGCGTTCATCCATCCGAAGCGGGCCACCGGGGTTGTGGTCCAATTGGCCGAGCAGCGGATTCCCTGGGTCAGTCCCCCACCAGACGACTACCCTACCGAGCGCCGTCGTCGGCCCGATGACTCCGGACCGGCTCCCCCGGCATCCCTCCGATGGGTGGCCCATGTCGTCGCCGACCTCGAGGCAGCTGCCGGGCTCTTCGCCGGCCTGCTCGGCGGCGTCGTCGTCGACGAGGGGATGCTCCCCGGCCAGCGCTGGGTGGACCTGCAGTGGGCAGGCCCCCTCGGGCTGCGGCTGATCGCACCCGCCGATAGCGCCACCGGCCCCCTTCACGCCTGGTTGGGCGGACGAAGCGGTCGTATCCACCATCTCGAGCTCACCGTCGAGGACCCCGCAGGGGTGCTCGGCGTCCGGCCTGCCGGTTCGCCCCTCGCCCTCATGGGCAGACACGGCACTCCCGTCGACCTCTGGGAGCTCCCACCCGAGGACAATTCGGGCCTCGGCCTGGTGATCGCGCCGGCTTGACCCGCCAGCGCGGCCCGGCGAGCCACCACAGCGGGCCCGGCTTCGGAGCCCACCGTCAGGACCGGTAGCCTTGCCGCGATGGCCACTCGACCTGAAGATCGGAACCGGGGCGGCAAGCCCGGCAAGGCGGGCGTCCCTACCAAGTGGGCCATCGACCGACTCGACGAACGCGAGAAGCGCTTCTCCTTCGCCGCCGCCGGAGCGGCCGCGCTGTTCGGAACGATCCTCTACTTCACCGAGACCAACAACGCCCATTTCCACCCGGTCAAGGGCCAGTTCGCGCCGCTCACCACCCTGGTGGTGAGCCTGGTGGCGGCAGCGATGCTGTTGGGCACCACGCTGATCGGCCGGCGGGCGCTGGTCGGCTTCGTCGCGCTGTTCACCTTCCTGGCCTTTGGCAACTCCGCCCTCGTCCTCGGGTTCCCGTTCCTCGCCCTCGCGGTCTGGCTCCTCTTCCGCTCCTACAAGGTCCAAAAGGAGGCGGCCGCCAACGTCCGGGCCGCCAAGGCCAGTGGATCCGCAGGTAGCGCCTCGACCACTGGGTCACCGGCGGCGAGGTCGACCGGCAAGGTCGAGTCGAAGGGGCGCGCCAAGAAGGGACCGGTCACGCCGGAAGCCAACAAGCGCTACACGCCCAAGCGTCCCGCTCCCCCTGCGCCGCCGCCGCCCAAGCCGTCGTGGCGGGAGCGCAGAGCGGCCAAGGCCGGCGACTGACCGCTTGTCAGACCGCGTCGGTGACCAGAGCGGAGCGCAGCAACTCGAGGATCTCGTTACGACGCCGCACCAGCGAGCGGGCGGTCGGCTCCTCCCCGAATGCACGCAGCACCTCCACCTCGGTCAGCATGCCGATCACCGTGGAGTAGATGGCGAGCAGCAGCAGTCGCGGCTCGTGCCGTCGCATGTGCCCCGCGTCCATCTCCGCCTCGAGGAACTCCGTGGCACGCGTGACCAGCGGTTCGACCGCTGTGACGAAGCGGGTGGCCGCCGGAGTTCCCAACCGGCCCATCTCGCGCACCAGCCCGACGAGCTCGGGTCGCCTGGCCGCCAGTCGGAACACGGAGCGGACCACCGCCTCCACCCGTGCCCAGCCGCTGCCGGCAGTGGCCAGCGATGCCTCCAACGCAGCCGACAGTTCGATGGCACTGTGATCGATGACCGCTTCGAGGAGGACCTCCTTGGACGGAAACCAGTAGAGGATGGTCTGCTTGCGGACTTCGAGGCCGTGAGCCAGTGCGTCGAGCGACGATGCCTCGTAGCCGCGGGTGGCGAACGAGGCGAGCGCTGCGTCGAGAATCCGTTCGGACGTGCTGGCGCCGTCGGCCACCGGCCGGCCGGCCGCACGCATCGGGCGTGGCCGACTCCGGTCACGCCCTCCCGACGCTGGCTCTGCCATCCTCGACTCACTCACTTACCATATGGTAGACAGATCCGGTGACCCGCGTCCGTGACGCCCTGGCCGGCAAGCGCTTCTTCATCACCGGTGCCACCGGCTTCTTGGGGACCGCCCTGGTCGAGCGCCTCCTGCGGTCCATCCCCGACAGTGAGGTCGTGCTCCTCATCCGACCCGGCCGCCGTGCCACCCCCATGCAACGGGCCACCAAAGAGATCGTGAAGAACGACTGCTTCGACCGGCTCCGCCATGAGTACGGGGAGCGGTTCGATCCCGACGTGGTCTCGCGGGTGTCGGCGATCGCCGGCGACGTGGGGACCGACGGCCTCGGCCTCGACGGCGAAGGGCTCAAGAAGCTCTCGGATTGCGACATCGTGATCCACTCGGCGGCATCGGTCAGCTTCGACTCGCCACTCGACGCTGCCGTCGAGGTCAACCTCCTCGGGCCCTCGCGGGTGGCGGCGGCCACGGTGGCAGCCAGGCAGCTCGCCCAACAGGAGGGCCGCCGGGGCCCGGTCCACTTCATCCCGGTTTCCACCGCCTATGTGGCGGGCACCCATCAGGGTGAGGCCAAAGAGGAGCTGCTGGACGCCAATCCCTTCAGCGTGGAGGTGGACTGGCGCACCGAGGTCGAGGCCGCCCGCCGCCAGCGCGGCGACTCCGAGGCCGAGTCCCGCCGCCCCGAGCGTCTTGCCCGGTTCAACAAGGAGGCCCGAGGGGAGCTAGGCGGCGCCGGCCTGCATCTCCTGGCCGAGCGGGCGGAACGACTCCGGGAGGACTGGGTCAAGAAGCAGATGGTCGAGGTGGGCAAGGCCCGCGCCCAGTCGCTCGGGTGGCCCGACGCCTATCCCTATACGAAGGCACTGGGAGAGCGGGCACTCGTCTCGCAGTTCGGCGACGCACTCCCCATGACCATCGTCCGGCCGTCGATCATCGAGTCGGCGCTCGCCGAGCCCCGCCCGGGCTGGATCCGCGGCTTCCGCATGGCGGAGCCGATCATCATCTCCTACGCCCGGGGCCTGCTGCGCGAGTTCCCCGGCGTGCCCGAAGGGATCACCGACGTCATCCCGGTCGACCTGGTGGTGGCCGCCATCATCGCCGTCGCCGGCGAGAGCCTCATCGACCCACCCGAGCGCCACCAGGGCCCGACGGTGTACCACGTCGCCTCCGGGGTCCGGAACCCGTTCCGCTACGGGCGCCTGGTCGAGCTGGTCACGGAGTGGTTCACCGAGCACCCCCTCTACGACATCGACGGCCAGCCCATCGTGGTGCCGGCGTGGTCGTTCCCCGGCAGGGGCCGGGTGCAGCGCCAGCTGACCCGGGCCAGCCGGGCCATGGACCTGGCCGAGAGAGTGGTCGGCTCCCTGCCCATCCGCGGACGCCAGGCCGAGTGGATGGCCGCCCTCGAGGAACAGCACCTCCTTGCCGACCGCGCCCTCGGCTATGTCGAGCTCTACGGCGCCTACACCGAGACCGAGGCCCTCTACCGCGTGGACCGCCTGCTGGCTCTGTGGGACCGGATGGACGACGACGACCGCCAGTCCTTCTGCCTCGATCCCGCCGCCGTGGACTGGGAGACCTATGTCCGCGACATCCACCTACCGTCGATCGTCGAGCACGCCCGGGTGCGCACCACGCCCGGAAAGTCGATCAGGCCCAACCGAGCCGACCGGGCCCGCAAGGCCATTCTTTCCACGGACCGGCACCTGGCGGCGTTCGATCTCGAGAACACGCTCATCGCCTCCAACGTGGTCGACTCGTATGCCTGGCTGGCGTCTCGCCACCTCCCTGCCGGCGAGCGGATCGCGTTCGTGGCCGATCTGATGCGGGAGGCACCCTCCCTGCTCGCCCTCGACCGCCGCGACCGCGGGGACTTCCTGCGCTCTTTCTACCGGCGCTACGAGGGAGCGCCGATCGATCGGCTGCGCGACGACGGATGGGAGCTCTTCCACCATCTGCTGCTGGCCAAGTCGTTCCCTGCCGGCATCGCCAGGGTCCGGGAGCATCGGGCACTCGGGCACCGCACCATCCTCATCACCGGGGCCCTCGATCTGGTGGTGGAACCCCTCCGCCCGCTCTTCGACGACATCGTCTGTGCCCGCCTGGGCGAGGCCGACGGCAAGTTCACAGGGCGACTCGATGACCTGCCGCCCATCGGCGAGGCCCGGGCCCTCGTGCTCGCCGACTATGCGGAGGCCGAGGGGCTCAAGCTCGAAGAGTCGATGGCCTACGCCGACTCGGCCAGCGACCTGCCCATGCTCGAGGCGGTGGGCTTCCCGGTGGCGGTGAACCCCGAGGCCAAGCTGGCGGCCATCGCCCGGCGGCGAGGATGGCACGTGGAGCACTGGCACAAGGCCGAGGGCGGGGCACAGCCGCTCCTCCCCCTCGGGCCCATCGACCGGCGGGGCTCGCTCCAGCGGGGACGCACCAGCGCGGCGGCCCTGGCCGGTGCGGTCCGGCGAACCACCGCCGGGGGCGACCGGTGAAAGCGCTGGTCTTCGAACGGAACCTCCCCCGCTATGCCGCCTCGCGGGTGGCGTCGATCTTCGGTTCGGGGCGGGGCGCAGGCATCGGACCGCTGCAGCTGCTCGACTGCGAGCCACCCGATCTGCCGGGCGAGGGCTGGTTCCACCTACGACCCCTGCTGTCGGGCATCTGCGGCTCCGACCTGGCCACCCTGGACGGGCGGAGCTCGCGCTATTTCGAGGACATGGTGAGCTTCCCGTTCGTACCCGGCCACGAGGTGGCGGGCATCCTCGACGGCGGCGGCATCGACCACGCGGGGCGTGCGCTCGCACCGGGCACCCGCGCCGTGATCGAACCGGTCCTGGGCTGTGCTCCGCGTCACATCCACCCAATCTGCCCCCAGTGCGCGCAGGGCCACACCGGCCTCTGTGGCAACATCGCCTTCGGCGACCTGGCCCCGGGGCTGCAGACCGGCTTCTGCACCGACACGGGTGGTGGATGGTCCACCGCCGGCCTGGTGGCCCACTCCTCGCAGGTGCACGCGGTCCCCGACGCCTTCTCCGACGAGGACGCGGTCATCGTCGAGCCCACCGCTTGTGCGGTGCATGCGGCACTCTCGGCCGGCGTCGAGGGCGGCGACGTCGTAGCCGTCATCGGGGCGGGCACGCTCGGACTGGCCACCGTGGCCGCGCTGCACCGGGTCGTGCGGCCGAGCAGCGACTGCACCGTCGTGGTCGGCGCCAAGCACGCCCACCAACAGGCCCTGGCCGAAGACCTCGGTGCCGACGCAGTGGTCGCGCCCGAGCAGTTGGCCCGGGCCGTGCGCCGGCGCGTGGGCTCGCTGGTGCTGGCCGGTCGGCTGACCAACGGCGCCGACGTCGTGTTCGACTGTGTGGGCACCGCCGAATCGTTGACCCAGGCGCTGACCATGGTCCGGCCCCGCGGCCGGGTGGTGCTGGTCGGGATGCCGGGCAAGATGTCGGTCGACCTGGCCCCGCTCTGGCACCGCGAGCTGACCCTGGTCGGTGCCTACGCCTACGGCACCGAGGTCCCCCCGGCGGCGGGGGCACCGGCCACCGCACCGACGCGTCGCAGCTTCGAGTTGGCCCTCGACGTCGTGTCCGCCGCCGGGCTCGGCTCGCTGGTGTCGGCCACCTACCCCCTCGAACGCTACGAGGAGGCCATCGCCCACGCCGGGGCCGCCGGACGCCGGGGCGCGGTGAAGGTGGCCTTCGATCTCCGCAACCGGAAAGGAAGCACCCGATGAGCCCCAGGCCCGGATTCGTGCTCGACGTCGACCGCTCGACCCCGCCCACCCTCTTCTGGCACGGCGAGCGCTTCAGCCTCGAGCGGCTGCCCGAGGGGAGCCGGGTGATCTACGCGCCCGAGTCGATCGACCCGCTGGCGGACCCATCCTCCGCCATCCGCTCGGCGCTCCGCCATCCGGTCGGTGACAGCGACCCACTGCCGGCTCTGCTCCGCCCGGGCATGAAGCTCACCGTCGCCTTCGACGACATCTCCCTGCCGCTCCCCCCCATGGAGCGGCCCGACATCCGACAGTTGGTCATCGAGCAGGTCCTCGACATGGCCGCCGATGCCGGCGTCGACGACGTCGCCCTCATCGTGGCCCTCGCCCTCCACCGGAGGATGACCGAGCCGGAGCTGCGCCACGCCATCGGGGACCGCATCTACGACGCCTTCGCTCCGAACGGGCTGCTGACCCAGCACGACGCCGAGGACCCCGACGCCCTGGTCCACCTGGGCCTGACCGATCAGGGAGAGGACGTCGAGATCAACAGACGTGCCGCCGAGAGCGACCTGTTGATCTACGTCAACATCAACCTGGTGGCCATGGACGGTGGCCACAAGAGCGTCGCCACCGGGCTGGCCAGCTACAAGAGCCTGCGCCACCACCACAATCCACAGACCATGCAGAAGAGCCGGTCGTTCATGGACCAGCACCGGTCCGAGCTGCACTCGGCCAACTGGCGCATGGGCCGCCTCATCGCCGCGGCCGGGGTCAAGGTCTTCCAGATCGAGACCAACCTCAACAACGACACCTTCCCCCCGGCCTTCACCTTCCTCCAGAAGCGAGAGTGGGAGTGGGGGGCGAAGGACCGCCTGGGCTACCTGGCGGCGTCCAAGGCCCTCGACCGGACCCCGCCGCGATACGCCCGCCAGATCTTCCACTCGGTCAAGGCCCCCCACCGGATGACCTCGGTCCAGGCCGGGGAGGTGGAGGCCGTCCACGCCATCACCACCGAGCACGTGTGGGAACAGCAAGGGGTGGTCGTCGAGGGCCAGACCGACATCTTGACCATGGGCCTGCCCTACATCAGCCCCTACAACGTCAACTCCATCCTCAACCCCATCCTGGTGGCCTGCCTCGGTCTCGGGTACTTCTTCAACCTCTACCGGGGCAGGCCCCTGGTCCGCGAGGGCGGCGTCCTGATCATGACCCATCCCACTCCGTGGGAGTTCAACCCGGTGCACCACCCGAGCTACATCGACTTCTTCGAACAGGTGCTGAGCGTGACGACCGACCCGATCGAGGTGGCAGACCGCTTCGAGGAGGGGTTCGCCACCGACCCGTGGTACATCCACCTCTACCGCACAGGGCACGCCTACCACGGCGTACATCCCTTCTACATGTGGTACTGGTGCGCCCACGCGCTCCAACATCTCGGCGCGGTGATCATCGTCGGTGGAGAGCAGGCCGCGGTCCACCGGCTCGGGTTCCGGGCCGCATCCACCCTCGCAGACGCCCTCGAGATGGCGAGGGACGTGGTCGGCACCTCGCCCTCGCTGACCCATCTCCACGCCCCCCCGATCCTCATGGCCGACGTGCAATGAGCGTCCGGGCCGGTTCTTCCGACTCCCTGCGCTCCCGGCGAGCGGTGCGCACCGACGCCGCCCTGGGAACGAGCGAGACCGAGGGGGGCTCCGGCGGACTGCGCGGCACCCTGCGCAGGCTGGCTCCTCCCGCGTTGGCCGCCCGTGCGGGCAGGAGCAGGTTTCCGCTGGCGGCCCCGAGTTGGCCCGAGTCGATCCCCCGGCCGGCCCCGACCTCCGACCTCGGCGTGCACTACGACACGGCCTGGGCCCGCAAGTACCCGGTGCGCCTGGCCCGCGCCATGGTGTTGGACAACGTGACCCGGCCAGTGGCCCGTGTACTCGCCTCGCCTCTGGTCCGGGGCGAGGAGGCCTTCACCGGTCTCGAGGCCCCGGTCATCTTCGCCGCCAACCACGCCAGCCACGTCGACACCCCTCTCCTCCTCAGCTGCCTGCCCCTTCGCTTCCGGCATCGCACCGTGGTGGCCGCCGCCGCCGACTACTTCTTCGACCGGCGGTGGAAGGCCGATGCCTGGTCGTTCGTGCTGGGTGCGATTCCCATCGAGCGGACCAAGGTCAACCGCCGTTCGGCGGACCTGGCCGCCGAGCTGCTGGCCGACGGGTGGAACCTGATGATCTTCCCCGAGGGAGGCCGCTCCCCGGACGGGTGGGCGCAGACCTTCAGGGGCGGTGCCGCCTATCTGGCCTCACGCACCGGCCGGCCAGTGGTCCCGGTCCACCTCGACGGCACCCGTCACATCTTGCCCAAGGGCCGGAACACCGTGCGCAGGACACGGACCACGGTCACCTACGGCACCCCGCTCCGGCCCGAGGAGGGCGAGGACGCACGGCGCTTCGCAGTGCGCATAGAGGCTGCGATCGCCACCCTGGCCGACGAGGCCTCCTCCGACTGGTGGACGGCCCGCAAGAGGGCCGCCTCGGGATCCACCCCCTCGCTGCGAGGCCCCGATGCGGCAGCCTGGCGCCGGTCGTGGATGCTGCCGACCGCCCCGGGCCACCGTGACACCGATGACGGTGTGGAGTGGCCGAAGCGGTCTCGCTGACGTTTCCGGCCCCGCCCGCGTTTCGTGCCGGGCACCGACCAGCGGATCGACGCCTCCCCAGACATGGCCGCCGGGCAGCAGCCTCCCCGGGCCACGTTGGTCTCCCCCGACCGGGCCACCGCGGGCTTCGTCTACGAGCTGGCCCGGCACGGGCTCACCGTCAACGGCCAGAGCGGCGGCATCCTCATCGTCCTCATCTTCGGGGTCGGGACCGACTACGCCCTGCTCATCGTGGCCCGTTACCGGGAGGAGCTGGTCCGGCACGAGGACCGCCACGGGGCGATGGCCGCCGCGCTCAGGAGAGTGGGACCGACCATCCTCGCGTCCGGCGGGACGGTGGCCCTCAGCCTCCTCTGCCTGCTGACCGCGTCGCTCATCTCCGACAAGGGGCTCGGCCCGGTGTGCGCCATCGGGGTGGTGGTGGTGGTGGTGGTGGTGGTGGTCTTCGCCATGCTCACCGCACCTCCCCCGCTGCTGTTGATCGTGGGCCGCGGCGTGTTCTGGCCCTTCGTCCCCCACTACGACGCCTCTGTCGAAGCGAACCACGCTGTCACCCAGAAACGGCTGTTGGTGTGGCTCGGAGGGCTGATCACCGGCCGGGCCCGGCCCATCTGGATCATCACCGCCCTCCTGCTCGGAGTGATGGCCCTGGTCACCCTGGCCGAGATCGGGTTCATCGTGGCTTTCGGGGTCCTCCTCGACGCATTTGTGGTGCGGTCGGTGCTGGTGCCTGCCCTCGTCATGGATGTCGGACCGGCGCGGTGGTGGCTGAGTGCCCTCTGGAAGCAGGAGCACTCAGCCACGGTGACTGAAGAGCCGGTACGCGAGGTGGCCGCGGCCTGAACGGTCTACGGCGGCCAGGCGCTCGTTGCGCAGCGCCAGCTCCTCGGAGTCGTCCAGCGGGTCGAGCGGCTCCGGCTCCCCGCGGCCGGCCAGGGCCCAGCTCAACAGGAGGTCGGCGAGCGCGGTGTTGCGGGCCAGCACTGGTCCGTGCAGGTAGGTCCCGAGCACCCGGCCCGACCAGGCGCCCTCCGAACCGTCACCGCTTCCGTTTCCCACCCCGCTGACCACGTGGGCCAGAGTCCGCGCCCCGGGGCCCACCGAGGTCACACCGCCGTGGTTCTCGAAGCCGGTCAGACGGGGCAGCGATCCGCCACCGCCCGGACGGGGCCCGTCCGGAGCCGCGGTGGCCACCAGCTCGCCCACGGCCCGTGGGCCGGTGCCCTTGCGGGTCGTGACGTCGAGAAGGCCGAGACCCTCCTGGGGGCGGTCCGAGCTGTCGGGGAAGAAGTGTCCGAGCAGTTGGAAGCCGGCGCAGACGCCGAAGACCACCGCACCGCGATCCGCGGCCTGGAGCAGTGTCCCGTCCTCGCGGAGCGCGGTGGCGGCGCGGACCTGCGGACCGTCCTCACCGCCCCCGATGCAGTAGAGATCGGCGGTGGGGACGGGACGCCCCGAACCCGCCTGGATCAGCTGGGCGTCGATACCGCGCCAAGATGCCCGGCGCGCCAGGACCAGGCCGTTCCCTCCGTCCCCATAGGTGCCGAGCAGGTCGGGGAAGACGACGGCGACGGTGAGCGCCGAGCCACCGGCGGGCGCACTCACAACTGCCTCCTCAGGTCGGCGAACGCGGTGTAGTTGCCGAGGAACTCGACGGTTCCCGCGCCCCGGTCCGGGCCGGCGGTGCCCAGATCGGTCAGGTCCAACGCCAGGTCGAGCGCGGCCAGGGGACCGTCGACCACCGCATGAGAGACCTCGGCATACCGCAGCCGCACCGCCAGATCGAGGCGCCGGTCGCCGGTGGCTACCACCGACCGTCCGGTCAGGCGCTCGAAGGGAACGTCCCACAGCCAACTGGTGTCGAGGCCGTCGGCGACCCGGGCATTGACCGACAGCACCACCGGGGCGCCACAGGTCCCGGTCTCGTCCAACAGGTCGAAGATGGCGGTCCACCCGGCCGGGTTCTTGGCCAGCAGCAGCCGGACCGGCCGGCCCCTCCGCACGGTGGAGGAGAAGCGGCCGGCGACCTCGTCGACGGAGGCGAGGCGGGCCAGGAGGCCGGATAGCGGCGGCGTGGACCGCGGTGCCCCTCCCGGTGTCCCGCTCGCCGGCATCTCGGTGGCGGCCACAGCGGCCATGGCCGCGTTGGCCCGATTGAACTGTCCGGGGAGCCCCAGGGAGAGCACCTGCCGGGTACCGTCGGCCATCACCAGGTCGGCGCCCTCCAGCCAGGCGTCCCGCACGGGTCGGGCGAAGTCGCACCGATCACAGGCCCAGGCCCCTTCGGCGCCGAACTCGATCCGCCCACCGCAGGCCGGGCAGCCGACGGCATCGTCGTGCCACACCTGGCCGGCGCCCACCCAGCGGACGTCCGGCGCCGCCATGGCCGCCCACACCACCATGGGATCGTCGGCGTTTGCCACCACGACCGTGCCCCGTCCCCCGGGGTCGGAGGCTCCCGGAAGGCCGGCCAGTGCCGTCCTCCACCGATCGACCAGCATCCTCACCTCGGCGATACGATCGAGCTGGTCCCGCGACAGGTTGAGCAGGACCACCACACGCGGACGGGTCTCCTCGATCAGCCGGCCGAGATAGCTCTCGTCCACCTCGAGCACCGCAGCAGTCGCCCGGGGCGATTCGACCATGGCAGCCACATGGCCCGCAGGCATGTTGGCCCCGGTGTCGTTGGAGGCGATGGCGGGCCCTGCCGCACCGGAGAGGGCAGCCACCAGCATTCGGGTGGTGGTGGTCTTCCCGTTGGTGCCGGTGACCAGGGCCACGTCCCTGTAGCGGGCCAACGTTGCCAGCAGCGCGGGGTCGACGGCCAACCCGGCACGACCCCCGACCACCGTGCCGCTCCCGCGTCCGAGCACCCTCGACAGCCGGTTGGCGACCTTGACCACCCTGACGGCAGCCGAGGCGCGGCCCGACAGGGTGCCGACCGGCGCGACGGCGTCGACGGTCACGCCGAAGGTCGGGTGCGGTCGAGTTCCTCTTTCGTCGGGAGGTGCTCGACGCGGGACTCCGCCGGCAGCAGGTCGGTGATCGCCGACATCAGCGCGGTGGTGTCCGCCACTGCATCCTCGAGCCCGAGCTCCACAGCCCTCCCCACCCTGACGGTCACCCTGGGCGGGTGCTGGAGGTTCGCAATGTTGGGCACCTTGGACGACCGCGGCCAGACCTGCTCCGTCCCCCAGACCCCGATGGGGATGACCGGGGCCCCGGTCTCGGCGGCCAGGCGGGCTGCCCCGGTGTGGCCCTTCAGGACCGGGTCGAAGAACGCCTCACCCCGCGGGATGGTCCCCTGGGGCAGGACGATGACCACTTCGCCCGCGCGCAGTGCCGCCGCGGCCCGGTGCATCGGCTCCGACGTATGGCTCCCCCGATCCACCGGAATGCCCCCGAGGACACGGGCCAACTGCCCGACCACGGGCGCGTCGAACACCTCCTGCTTGCCCATGAAGCGCACCGGCCGGCGCAGTTCGGATGCGACCAGTCCGATGGCCGCCACGTCGAAGTAGCTCCGGTGGTTCGACACCAGCAGCACCGGGCCGGTCTTCGGGATGTGCCCGACACCGGTCACCTTGAAACGCGCATAGGGGAACGCCTCGGGCCGCAAGAACGGGCGCATCAGGTGGTAGGGCTCCAGGCCGCCCACGGTCGGCACGCCCGGGGAGCGGTCCCAGTACTCGAGGGGCCACCTCCGGGCCATGGCCACCGCCGCCAAGCGCGGGTCGGCGTTCAACGGGTGGGGATGGCCGACCTCGTGCAGCAGGGGGAGGTCGAAGAAGCTGTCCGAGTAGAGGTGCGAGGCGCCGAGGTCGATGCCGTGGTCGGCCGCCCACTGGCGGGCCGCGGTCCGCTTGCCCACGCCCCAGACGAACCCACCTTCGAGCCTGCCCGTGTAGTGACCGTCGACCTCGGCATAGCGGGTGGCGATCACACCGTCGAAGCCGAGTGCATCGGCCAGGGGCGACACCAGGTCCACCGGCGACGTTGTGGCCAGCACCAGGGGCAGCCCCTCTGCCCGATGGACGGCCAGGGTCTCGAGGGCCAACGGTTGGACCAGCTCGACCAGGGGCTCGACCGACCGCTTCCCCGCCCGGCGCACGGCTTCGGCCGAGCGGTTGCGCATCAGAGGTGCAGCGGCCCGCGCCAACCCCATGAACGGCACAGACTCGCCGAAGAGGTCGTAGAACCGGTACATGTACCGGTCACCGGGAAGATGGCGCCCGGCAGGCAGGACGCCCTCGGCCACCATCGCCTCGTGGAACAAGGGCCCACTGGCCGACCGGATCAGGGTCCGGTCCAGATCGACGAAGACGGCACCTTGCGAATCGGACATGGGCTCACGCTACCGCCCACCCGCACGGAGTGGGAGGCGAAAATGGGCCGAACCCGGAAGCCCGCTGCCGCAACCGTGGCCACGATGTGCCCACGGACGCGGCGAAGGGACCGCCAGGGGGGGTAGGCGGTCCCTTCGCACTGACACAAACAGGAAAGGAGGGGGATTCCTTATGCTCCTGCGGTCGTACACCAAGCGTATAACACTCGCGAGCAATCAGTCAAACAGCTTCTTTCGATAGCTGCTATCTTCTTTCGTGATGGAACTACGGCACCTCCAGGCACTGACAGCCATCAGCGACCACCGCACCTTCTCCGCCGCGGCCGAGCACCTGGGCACCGTCCAGTCCAATGTCTCTGCCCATATCGCCCGCCTCGAGCGCGAGCTGGGCGCCCCGATGGTCGACCGGTCGGACGGCCACCTCACCGAGGAGGGCCTGGTGGTGGTGGCCCGGGCCCGCCGGATCCTCTCCGAGCTCGACGCGCTCGTCTCCGATGTGGCCGCCTGCCGGGACGAGGTGACCGGCACCGTCCGGGTGGGGATCATCGGGACCACCGCTCGGTGGCTGGTCCCCCGGGTGATGGACGCCGCCCACCAACGACACCCCAAGCTGCGGCTGGTGATCGTGGAGGGCACCACCACCAGCATGGAACCCCAACTGGCCTCGGGCCAGCTCGACCTGGCCGTGCTCAACCTGCCGGTCGGCCGCGACCTGGTGGCCAACCTGCTATTCGAAGAGGACCTGATGCTGGTGGTGCCCGAGGGCCACGCCATGGCCACTCCCGACCGCCCCCTCACCCTGGAGGACCTGGCCGACCTGGAGCTCCTGCTGCCCCTGCCGGGCACCGCCTTCCGTGACGAGCTCGATGCCGTCACCCGTCCCCTGGGGATCAGCCTGCTTCCCGCCGCCGAGATCGACGGCCTCCGCCTCATCGCCTCGCTGACCTTCGACGGGTACGGACCGGCCATCCTGCCGGCTACAGCCATTCCCACCGTCCTGCGCTCCCGGTTCTCCCCGGTGGCGGTCGAGGGACTCCCCCGCCGACAGGTCGGTGTGGCCCAGCGCAGCAGGGGGCTCCCCTCGGCCCCCACCCGAGCCCTGCTCGAACTGATGCAAGCCGTGGTGGCCTCACCCGTCGCCCGGCCTCACGGCGTCCACGTCAGGGCCTGATCCGGGCAGACTCCCATGGTCCGGCCATCAGGCTGGTGCTGTCCCTGCCCGGCAGCGTTGGGCGGAACGTAGTCGACGGCTCCACTTCCCCAGCTAGAGGTCGGGGACCCGCGGCTCGCGCCACATGCGCCAGATGGGCGGGCTGGCGACCTTGGAGCGGAACTCGTCGATCACCTCGAACCCGAAGCGCGCATACAGCGACAGGTTCCGCTCCTTGGAGGACTCCAGATAGGCCGGAAACCCCTCCTCGTCGACGGTGGCGAGCATGGAGGCCAGCAGCGCGGACCCGATGCCCTTCCCCTGCTGCGACGGCTCGGTTCCCAGGGTGGCCAGGTACCAGTGCGGCTCCTTGGGGTGGAGGCCGTCCACCTCGAAGAGCAGTTGCAGTGCGCGGTGGACCCGCGAGCTCACCAGGAAGGGCGCCGTGGGCAACAGGTGCGCCAGCTCCGCCACAGGGCGCCGGACCCGCCCGGGCGGGCCCCACAGGGCCACCCCGCCCAAGCCCCCGGTGGCGTACACGTGGCCGGCGGGCAGGTACTGCCGTCGGAGCTGTGCGGTGAAGAAGGAGTGCAGGCCCAAGCGGCGGCGGCGGTCGCCGGCGAACATGAAGTTGGCCACCGGGTCGTCGGCGAACGAGCGGACCAGCATGGCGGCGAGCGCCGGGACGTCACCGGCGACGACCGGGCGCACCAGCGGCACCACGGGACGACCGGCTGGGTTCTCCATTGGGCGATGGTAGCGCCGGCCGGATCAGTTGACGGCGAGATCGGGGGGGAACCCGGACACCAGGGCCAGGGCTCCCCCTTGGCGCCGGAGCACCCGCCGCCACAGCCCCTCGGGATCAGCCGAGATCGGGTCGCGCGCCTCGGCGGTTACGACGTACCACGACCGCTCGTCGATCTCCGCCTCGAGCTGGCCGGAGTCCCACCCGGCGTAGCCCGAGAACAGGCGCGCCCCCAGGATCGAATCGGTCATCGCCGAGGGATCGGCGGAAAGGTCCACCATGCCCACCGGTCGTTCGGCATCGACCAGCAGTCTCCAGCCGGCGGGGCGGTTCCCCGATGCCTCGGCGGCATCGTCCCGCGAGCCGAGGCGCACCAGGCCGATCAGGGCGTTGCGGGCGACCGGGCCACCGGTGAACAGCTCGGAGGGAGGAGTGGCCAGAGGCTGCCACTGAGGAAGCAGTTGGTCCACGGCCACGCCGCCGGGTCGGTCGAGGACCACTCCGAGCGTACCGTGGTCACCGTGGTCGAGCACCAGGATCACCCGGCGCGAGAAGTTGGGGTCGGACAGGCCCGGGGTGGCCACCAGCAGGTACCCGGTCAGCGACTCGGGAGGGGCGGCGCCGCCGTAGGGGTCGAAGGCGCGGAAGGGCTCGATCGGCACCTCGCGATGATGGCCCATCCGCCGGGTCGAGTGGCGCCGGATGCCCCGGTCGGTGAGGCTGGGGCCATGTCACGCGTCTCCGTCGATCCGGTCCATCCGCACCTGAGGGTGGAGACCACCGACCTCGAGAACCGCACCCGCCTGCTGGCCGTGCACACCGGAGGCTCCACCGAGGTGACGGCCGCCTTCGCGGAGAAGCGGCCGCCCGTCTCCTCCGGGTAGCCGGGCCCCGTGGCCAAGGCCCGCCGGGGAAGGAAGCGTCCCCTGCCATCGTCCACCCCGGCCCCGGGAGGAACGCCGCGCGAGCACTGGCGGTCCGATGGAACGCCGAAGACACGGTTCGCCACCCAGGACGAGGCCAACCGCTCGGCACTGCGGTTGCGGCTCGAGGAGGGGGCCGATCTCGATCCCTATCCGTGCCGGTTCTGCGGCGGGTGGCACCTCGGGAACCGCCGGGACTGACCTGGCCGCGCCCGTATTCCTACTGTACCGTCCAGACGGTACAGTAGGAGCATGGAGCAGGGCACCACGACCAAGGGACGCGTCCGCAGCGCCGCCCCCGTCACCCCCACGTCCGGTGGCGTCACCAAGTCGGGGGGCGACACCAAGCGCCGCATCCTCGATGCCGCCGAAGAGGTCGTCCTGCGGGACGGGGTGGCCCACCTCACCCTGGATGCCTCCGCCACCGAGGCCGGCCTCAGCAAGGGCGGGGTCCTCTATCACTACCCCACTCGTGATTCCCTGGTGGCCGGCATGGTCGCCAAGATCATCGAGGAGTTCGAGGAGGACATCGAGCGCGAGCTGTGTTCCTCCGACGGACCCGGTGCCTTCACCCGCGCCTACATCCGGTCCACCATGGCCCCGGGCACGGCGACGCCGGATCGCCAGGACCGGCTGGGCGCGGCCCTGATCGCCGCGGTCGCCGCGGAGCCGGCCCTGCTCCTCCCCCTGCAGGAGGCCGCGGGCCGGTGGCAGGCCCGCCTCGAGGGCGACGGTCTAGACCCGACGGTGGCCACCGTGCTGCGCCTGGCCTGCGACGGCCTGTGGCTCTGTGACCTGTTCGGCCTGGCGCCACCTTCGGCTGCGCTGCGTTCACGGGTGGGCGCCGAGCTCGAGGCAATGGCCACGAGGTCGTCATGATCCGACGCGGCTCTGTCCCGACCCTTGCCAGTGCCGACGGGTCCGCCCGGCTCATCCGCACCCTCACCCTCACCGTCTTCCTCCAGTGGATGGGTGCCACTGCCATCGTTCCCATGCTCCCGGTCTACATCCGGCGGCTCGGCGGTTCGGACGCCCTCGCCGGCGTGGTCATGGCCGCGTTCTTCGCAGCCGGGGTTCTCTCCCAGTACCCGATCGGGCGGATCACCGACCGGGTGGGGCGACGGCCCGTGCTCGTCTCCGGTCTGGCCATCTACGGGGCAGCCAGCCTGATGTTCCTCGCACCGATCGTGCCGTCGGCAGCCATCGCCCTGCGCGCCCTGCAGGGCGTCGGCGCGGGTGCCGCCGCCGTGGCTTCGCTGGCCATGATCTCCGGCTCGGTGGCCGCGGAACGCCGGGGACGGGCATTCGCCTCGATCTTCGGCGGCGAGATCGCCGGCATGGCCGTCGGCCCCCTGGTGGGAAGCCTCCTCGGCGTCCACTTCATGTGGGCCATCTTCCTCGGTTCGGGCATCATCTCGTTCGCCGCCTGCATCCCCGCCCTGCGGATCGCCGAGTCCGGCCACATCGCCGAGGAAAGGGTCGAGGCCGCCGCCCGGCGGGCGGACAGGACGGCGGCACCGCTCTCCCGGATCGCCCTCAACCGGTCGATGGTCGGCGCACTGGTGGCGGGCTCGGCGCTGGGCCTGGCCAACGGTGTCTACGACATCTGTTGGACCCTGCTGCTGGTGTCCCGCGGGGCGTCGGGGTGGGAGATCGGCCTGTCGTGGACACTCTTCGCCGTGCCGTTCGTGATCGCCGCCAAACCCAGCGGCTGGTTGGCCGATCACATGGACCGCCGGGTGCTGGTCGTGGCCGGAATCGGCTTGTCGGCCACCCTGTGTGCCGCGTACCCCTTCGTCCACAGCGTGCCGGCACTGATCGTGCTGGCCGCGTTCGAGGCACTCGGATTCGCGGCAGCGCTACCGGCCGGCCAGTCGATGCTGACCCAAGGGTCGGAGCCGGCACAGGTCGGCAGGGTGCAGGGACTCTTCGCCACCTGCCAGACCGCCTCCACCGCCGTTGCCGCCGCCGCCGCCGGTGCCGCGTTCGCCCTGGCCACCTGGCTGCCTTTCGTGACGGCCGCATCGATCGTCGTGCTCAGCCTGGCCGCGATCGGCGCCATCTGGCGGTCGGTGCCCGGGAAGGTGCAACCGGCCGAGCAGGCGCACGCCGCTGCACACGCGGCAACCAGCAGGCCGTCGCTCGTTCAGTCGCCCATACCCGAGCCGGTCGGCGTCAGTTGGGACGTGCAGTAGGCACAGCGGGTGGCCGCTTCAGGCACCTTGGACAGGCACTCGGGGCATTCTCGGACCGGATCCTCCTCGGGCGTGCGGCCCAGGCGCTTCATCAGGTGGTTGACCGGCTTGATCACCAGGAAGAAGATCACCGCGGCGACGATGACGAAGCTGAGCAGCGCGTCGAGAAAGGTGCCGTAGAGCAGCTTCGAGCCGTTGATCGTGATGTACAAGTCGTTGAACTGGGTCTGGCCGCCGAAGACCGCCTTGATCAGCGGCGTGATGAGGCTGCTCACGAAGGAGTTGACCACTCCGGTGAACGCAGCGCCTATGACCACCGCAACGGCCAGGTCGAGGAGGTTTCCCCGCAACAGGAACTCCTTGAACTCCTTGATCACAATGCCTTCCTTTCGTCGATGGTTCCAATGGTCAGGGATGCTCCAGCGCTCGCGACCCTAGGTGAGCCCGGAGTAGACCGAGGCAATCCACCGGCCGGTGGAAGGCACCGCGCACACCGCCTGGGCGGCGCGGAGCAGCCAGTCGATGACGGCGCGGTCGTCGGCGACGGCCGGCACCTGGGCCACCAGGCCGCGCCTCGGGTGGTCCTGGGTGATCCGCCAGCCTTCGGGAAGGGGCAGACCGAGATCGCGCAGTTTCCAGGCCACCCGGGGGCCGGCGGCATGCTGGAGTCCGACGGTCGTAGGTTTCACCGTCCCGTCGGCCACCGGCTTCCCGGGCATCCAGGTGACGGTCGGGACCTTGTGGGTCGATCCGCCCAGGAAGGCGAAGGGTCCCGGCGGCGGCGGTTCCTGGTCCTCCTCGATCACCGGCTCCACGTTGATCCACCCGCTGCCGGCGGTCTTGATCGACTCCATACGGGCGAGCAGCTCGGGATCGTCGTGAGCCACGAACTCCAGCTCGACCGGCCTCGCCCGGGTCATGTCTGGAGGTCGAGGACGGCGGACGCCAGTGCCTCGAGCTCGGCCCGCCACGACCCGGGGGACTCGAGCGGACGCACCACGAACTTGGAGAACCCCACCTCGAGGAATCGCTCGATCAGAGAGCGCAGCCTGTCGAGGCCCACCGGCACCAACTGCTCCGGATCGACGCCCTTGCGGGCTGCGGCCAGGGCCCGGATCATCTTCGGCTCGAGGGGGCGCCGGGCATAGGCCAGGGAGACCCCGAAGTGCTCGGGGCTGATCACGCGTCCGGCCTGTTCGGCGGCTTCGTCGATGACCAGCCGTGCGGCGGCGACCTCCTCGGGGGTGCACGACGATGGCAGCCAGCCGTCGGCGAAGCGACCACACCTCCGCAGCGCCGCCGGCACCATGCCGCCTGTCCAGAACTCGAGAGGGCGCTGTATCGGCCGGGGCGCCACAGCCACCTCCTCGAAGTCGGCGAACGCACCGTGGTGGGTGACCCGCTCCCCCGCCCAGAGCCTCCGTAGCACCGGGAGTGTCTCGTCCATCATGCGCCCCTTGTCCGGACCGGCGACCCCCACCGCTCCCGACTCGGGTTGCCGTGGGATACCGGGCACGAAGGTGATCAGCAGGCGACCGCCGGACAGGAGATCCAGTGTGGAAAGCTGCTTGGCCGCCCGGACCAGGTTCCGGCCGGGCAGGACAACGGTGGTGCCCAGCTTCAGGTGGGAGTTGCGTGCGGCGGCGAACGCCAGGGCGGCCAGGGGGTCGAGCGTGGGTGCGGTCAGCACCTCGGGCAGCCAGATCGAATCGAACCCCAGCCCGTCGATGTCGTCGACGAGGCGCGAGAAGCCCGCCCCGTCACCCAGTGCCGTGGCCCCCATGCCCACACCGACGCGAACCTTCACCGGGCCCTCCCCAGCCGGGCGGCACCGCGCCGTCCGGCACTCGCGTTTGTCACCGCGCCGCCAGCGGTGTTCCGTCGAACCGGTCGATGGTGGCGAAGGCCTCGACCGGCTCCCTCCGCAGTCTGGTCGGTTGGTGCACCGGTTGGCCCAGGGCCAGCACGCCGGCCACCGTCACGGCGTCGGGCACGCCGAGCAGCTCCTTCACCGCCGCCTCGTCCCTCACCACCATGGTGGTCATGACCCCGGCCAGGCCCTCGGTCCGGGCGGCCAACAGGATGCTCCACGCGAACGGGTAGACCGATGCCCCGCCGACCAGGGTGTAATGGTCCGCATCGCGGTCGACGGTGGCCAGCTTGGCGAAGTCGGCCAAGAGGACGAGCATGACGGGGACCTCGTCGAAGTGCTCTGCGAAGCCACCCGGGCCAACGGCTGCAGCCTGGGCGATGGCCGGGGCACCTGCGACCGACCGGTGCTCCAGCTCGCGGTCGGTGACCACCGCCCAGGGGGTGAGGCCGGCCGTCACCTGGGCCAGGTATTCGTACCAACCGGGAAGGTAGATGTCCCGCATGGCCCTGCGGAGGGATGGGTCCTTCACCAAAATGACCCGCCAGGCCTGGCGGTTGCCCCCGTTGGGTGCGAAACGTGCGTTGTCCAGTACCCGGTAGACGGTCTCGTCGGGGACGGCCGCATCCCGGTACTGACGCACCGCCCCGGTCGTACGAAGCGCGTCGATCAGTTCCATCCCCTCGACGGTAGTGGCGCTGCACCGCGCCTGCGCACCCCGGGGAACGCGTCGACCCACCGGTGCTCGGTCTGGTCACCGGCGACCCCGCCGTGGTCGGCCCAGGGAGCTGCTCCCCCGCCGGTCGGCACGCCGTGCCTCATCGACCCGGAGGGGAAGTGCTACCAGGCGGACGAGTACTGCCCTGCCGCACGGCGCGCCCAGACCGTCGAGGGCACCGACGGCCTGATCACCTGTGTCGACGTCGACGGTTGGCGTTGGGAGCCGGCGGGCTGAGCGGAACTGACCGGCCCTGGGGGCGCCGAGCCGGGTGTGCTGCCTACAGCGCCTCGAGGATGGCGTCGGCCGCGCTGACCGTCAGTCCTCCGCCCGGCTCGACATTGAGCGTGGTCACCACGCCGTCCTCGATGACCATGGCGTAGCGCTGCGACCGGGTCCCCAGACCGAACCCGCTCCCGTCGAGCTCGAGCCCGATCGCCTTGGCGAACTCGCCGTTCCCGTCGGCCAGCAGCTCCACCAGATCACCGACGTTCTGGGCCTCTCCCCAGGCCTCCATCACGAACGGGTCGTTGACCGAGATGCAGACGACCTTGTCGACTCCCTTTGCCTTCAGCTCGTCGTGGCGGATGACGTAGCTGGGCAGGTGGTAGTCCGAACAGGTCGGGGTGAAGGCGCCGGGGACAGCGAACAGCACCACCTTGCCGGAACCGAGCACGTCACCGGTCTGCACATGGATCGGCCCGTCCGGGCCGTAGGTCATCACCTGGATGTCCGGGATCCTGCCACCGACGGCAATCGTCATGGGTGTCCTCCTCGTCGCGCCAATGCGATCCCCGCGGGATCGCCCGGCAGGGGCGGTCTGATCAGCAGCATAGGGAACACTCGTCGTCAGCCGTCGCGTCAATCGACATCACGCGGGGATGCCAAGAGCCTGTCTTCCAGTGTCGTCGCCGCCTGAACGAGCCGATCGAACCGCAGGTGGATGACAGCCAGGTCGTGTGGTTCGGGCACTTCCTCTTCGGCACCGCGCAGGATCATCTCGGCCTGACGGAGGAGAACGGCCCGTTGTCGGTCGCTGGTCGTGTTCTCCGTGATGTGGGCGAGTGCGTCGATCATCCGGATGATCACGGCGGGCATGCCGCGGGCCGCCTGACGGACCTTGTCGAAGGCCCGATCCACCATCCGGCTGTAGCTCGGATCGAACTCGATGAGTCGGACATGTCCGCTCCGATCGCGATAGACCCCCTCTTCGAGCACTCTGGCCGAGATCTCCGACAATCCGGCAGAGAGCCAGTCGATGCACGTCAACGCGGTGAACGTGTCGTTTACGGCTGGGGACAGGGCCCGAATGGCGATCTCGACGAGTTGGTCGATGGCGAACACCGGGTCCTGGGTGAGGGTGCGATGCGGACCGGTCACGTGGGCCTGTTCCAGGGCGGCAGCCACCCGCTTCGCCGCCCCGGCCGGCCACACCGTGGCCAGCGGGCGATGGGCCACCACGAAGTGGCCGGGCCGATGGGCCAGGCGGATCACCGCATCAGAGGTCTCGGCGATCTCGACGAGTTGCCCGTAGCCGACGAATTGGAGGTAGCCACTCTGCCGGGCGGTGACTTCCGCTCCCGGCTTGTCGAGCATGTACACCAGCTCCGCAGTGTACCCGGACGGCGAATGCCGGCCTTGGTCCAGAGCAGAGTGGCGCTCGGGGAATTCCGCGTCGATTGCCCTGTCGAGGTCGCGGGCGATTCCGGCGATGACCTCCGGCAGCTGGATGGACTTGGCGATGTGGTGAATGAAGTAGATGAGCACGACCAGGTCCACCAGCAACATGGCTTCGGCCACGGTGATCGACAGGTGAGGGACGAAGTCCCCTGACGGGAGGCCGGTGATCGAACCGAGGGCCAGGACCGAGTAGACGAACGTGCCCACGAAGATCCCGAGCGTCATCTGGTTGCCCAGATCCCGGATGAAGTTGCGCATCATCCGAGGCCCGAACTGCTGCGACGCCAGCGTCAGGGCCAAGATGGTGATGGAGAACACCACGCCGATGGTGGTGATGATGGCCGCGGCGATGGCGATCAGCACCTGCCGGCCGGCGTCGGCACTCCCGGTCCTCACCCACCAGGGCAGCGTCAGGTGGTGGTGGTACTCCGCCAGGTCCACTTCATAGGTGATGGCGAACAGCAGGAAGGCGACCACGATGGCCAGGGTCGGCACCACCCAGAACGTCGTTCGAAGCGCCTCACGCCGCCAGCTGGGAAGGCGAAGCGTCCTCTGCCTGGCATGGTCCGGCAGCCGCTGTCCCACGCTTGCCTGTTCTGGTTCGGTCACCGCGCTCCTCTGCGAGGGCGGCCACCGAGACCGACCCAATGCCGACCAGACTTCCCGGCGCTCCACGCCCAGGCTACCTCCACGCAGGAGGGGTCGTCACCGATGGTCCTGGCGCGCCGGCACCTCGGGCAGCACCTCGTGCCCGAACCGCTCGATGGCGTCCAACTGGGCGTCCATCGTCTCACCGGGGAGGGCCACGCTCACCCAGTCGACCCCGATCGCCCCGAGCTCCTGCATCGAGGCGACCACCCGCTCTTCGTCGACCTCGGACCTGCCGCCCATCGACAACCCCTCGGGGACGAAGCACACGGTCAGGGGCGCGCTTCGCCCGATCGCTGCCGCGTGCTCGCGTGCATGTTCCAGGGACGTGGCCAGATCCTCCGCACTCTCCAGCGGAGCAGTGCGGGTACGTGCCGCCAGGCGGGCCGGGTTGGGGAAGGGACACCAGCCGTCGGCCAGCTCCACGGCCCTGCGGATGGCACGTCGGCTGTTGCCACCGATCCACAGTGGTGGGTGGGGTCGCTGGACGGGTCTCGGGAGCATGGTGTTCCCCGTCGCCCGGTAGCCCGACCCCTCGAAGGTGGTGCTCGAACCCGTCCATGCGGCGCGCATTGCGGCAATGGACTCGTCCATCCGTTCGTTCCGCTCGGCGAACGACGCCCCCAGCGCCTCGAACTCGGGTTCGAGGTAGCCGGCACCCAGGCCGAGGATCACCCGCCCGCCGCTCAGCACATCGAGGGAGGCGATCCCCTTGGCGGCCACGAACGGGTTGCGGTAGGCGACGATGAAGAGATTGGTGTGGAGCCGGATGGTCGTCGTCGCCGCCGCCGCGAAGGACAGTGCCACCAGCGGGTCGAGGGCGTGGTGGCCGCCGTGGGCCAGCCAGGCGTCACCCGGGAAAGGGTGATCGGTGGTGTAGACGGCCCCGAACCCGGCCGTCTCGGCGGCGGCGGCCAGCTCGCCGATGGCACCCGGACCGAGGAACTCCCCGTCGAGATCGACCCGGTGGGTCGGCAGCCCGTAGGACACGCGCACCCGACAGCCCCCGTCAGGCCGAGCGGTCGCCGGAGCCGGCCGGCTCGGCCAGCTCGGCCATCCACGCCGGCATGCGGGCCGCCCTCCCGGTGCTGTCCACCGCGCCGTGGACCGTGACCGCCGTGGACCGGGTCTCCTCCGTCACCTGCAGCAGGTAGCCGATCTGGAAAGTGGTCCGGGTCAGCTTGCCCACGGCCAGGCGGACGTCCACCTCGTCGTCGAAGTAGAGGGGCAGGCGGTAGCGAACGTAGAACTCGAGCACTGCGAAGTCGATGCCCTGTCGCCGGACCTCGTCGTAGGGATGGCCGGCCGCCCGCAGGAGCTCGACGCGGGCCTCCTCGAGATAGGCGGCGTAGGCGCCGTGATGGATGATCCCCATGGCATCCGTCTCCGCGAAGCGGGGCCGGATCCGGTGCACGAACCGGTAGGCCGACGGGTCGAGCGACGGGTCGAGCGAGAGGCGCATCGGCCCGACGCTACCGTGCGGTCACCGGAATGTCGGGCTGGTTCCACTCGATCCACCCGGTGCCGGCCCGCCCGTCACGGCAGGTGAACCGGGCGAGCGCACGAGGGAACCGGGTGGTCCGGCCGTCCGGGGCCACCAGCAGTAGCGGCCCGAAGGCCAACGGCTGGATCACGAGCTCGAGTCCGCCCGGCTCGATCCGGATCGAGCCGGTGCTCGGCAGTCCCTCATCGCCCAGGACCTCGGTCACCTCCACCTCCACCACCGGGTGCACCTCCCCATCGGGGTGCTGCAGGTAGCCGAAGGCCACCGGGTGGCCGGGGATCCGGATGTCGGCGGCGTGCACCCTGGTCCCGTCGTCGAGCCGGGCCGCCATCCAGCACCAGCCGAAATCCCACCAGTCGCGGACGCCCCAGGAATGGTCACGCTGGCCGTGCCCCTCGACGGCGAGCATCTCGTCGCCCACGGTCACCGTGCCCCCGACCAGACAGGGCACCTCGTACCGGGTGGTGATGTCGTAGTGGTACGGCACGCCGTCGGTGCTCCAGCTGAGGTCGAACCCGACACTGGTGGGGTCACCCGCCTCACCCCGGTAGACCGCCGTCGGTTCGGCGTACCCGACGGCGGGCGCCGTCCCCCGCAGCGTCATCACGTCCAGGGGCTCCTCGACGGAGCAGGTGACGTCGTAGCCCTGCTCCCCGAGCACCAACCCGGTGCCCTCCCCGACCGGAAGGTCGTAGGCCACCGACGCGGTCACCGGACGTCCCGGGCCGACGACCATCGTCGTCCACCAGGTCACTCCCAGGTTGGGATACAGGCCGATCCGGGCGTACCCGGCCACCGCGCCGTCCTCGGACACGAAGTCGAGGTAGTACGACTCGCTCCAGAGCAACTCGGTCCCGGGGAGGTGTCGTTGCTCATCGTCGGGGTCCACCGGGTGGCTGCTCAGATGGGACACGTATCCTCCTGTTGTCGGGTCACCTGCGGTTCGGCCCGGGAAGGACCGCCTCGGCGTCGAGGTCGAGGGCCTGTTGGGCGTAACGACCCAGGTTGCAGACGAACATCTCGTCGCCCCGCTCCGTCCGCTTCACCAGCATGGACGCCCCGATGGTCATGAGCAGCCCACCGAAGCACATGAGGCGGCAGTCCTGTTCGAGTTGGCCCAGGCCGTAGTCGGTCACCCCTCGGGCCACCAGGGCACCATGGTACGCACGCAGCAGGTCGTCGCCGTGGCACCGACGGTCCTCGACGGTGAGGCTCGCTCCGATGAAGTAGGACACGTCCGAGGCGGCGGAGCCCCACGCCGCCGTCTGCCAATCGACCACGTAGGGACGCACCTGTCCGGGGCAGAACAGGAGATTGTCGAGGCGGAAGTCGCCGTGGGTCACGGTGGTGGCAGCCGAGCGGCCCGCCAGCCAGGCACCCAGCACGCCGACGAAGTGGTCGCACACCTCGAGGTGGGCCGGATCGATACGCGACCCGTACCGCTCGACGAACCCCGGCCACAACGGGGTGACCACCCCGGCGAGGAACCGGTCGGCCTCGGGGCCCCCGCGTTGCAGCCACCCCAGTCCGGCGAGGTGGGGGTCGGACCAGGCCGGCCCGTGGAGGGCGGCCATCTCGACCAGTGCCGCCTCGGCCACCTCCGCGTCACATCCGTCGAGCTGGTCGCCCTGGACCCCGTCGATCACGTCCTCGAGCAGGATCACGAACCATCCGGTGTCGGCCTCGTACTCGCAGAGATAGCACGTGGGCATGCGGGCGCCGACCCGGCCGGCCACCGCGGCGTAGAAACCGACCTCGATCTCGTAGGCCCTGGTCATCAGACCGGTCGACCGGCTCTGCTCGTCGGCGGAGGCGAACTTGGCGACGACCGAGTGCTCATTGCCGTCCGAGGGCTCGAGCCGGTAGGAGACCCGCACGGTGTCGGCCATCTGCCCGGTGCCCACGGGGCCGGTCGACACGGAGTGCGCCACCCGGCCTTCGGCGAGCACCCCCGCCTGGGCGAGGACGGACGTCAGCCATTCGGCGGAAACATCCTCGGGTCGATGCACCGAGCCCGGCGGGCCCGCGGCAATCACGAGGGAGCGACCGGCTCGCCGAGCGACCCCGAGCAGGCCACCTGACCGAAGAGGGGACGCCCCGGGACGTGGCCCGACCTCGGAGACGCCTCGAGGAACCCGTCGAGCTGCACGCTGGTGACGATACCCATCCGTTCGGACAGGTGCACGAGACCCTCCGGTGGCCCGCTCCCCGCCCTATTGCCGCGTGATCGCCGGGGCTAGTGTCGGCAGAGGCGGAGCCAGTGCAGGATGCCTGCCGTCGGAGCACATCCTGCCCGGGCCTGCACCAGTCCGAAGCCGCAAGGGAACACTCGATCCCCCGAACATGAACAAGGCGGTAGCCGTGCGACGTGGGTTGAGGAGCGCAGTTGCGATCCTGTTGGTGGCCGCTGGATCGGTCGGCACGGCCCTGGCCGTCTCGCAGGGGACCGCCGGGGCCCAGGGCAGTGGGGCCATCTCCATCCAGCCGACCGATCCGCCGGTCTACGACTTCGATGCCCCGGACCCTGACGTGGTGTGGGACGGATCGAACTACTACGCCTTCACCACCGGCACCGACCGCGGCAACAACCTCCAGGCGCTGGTCGACACCGGCAACGGATGGAACACCTATACCGGGACCGCGTCGGGCTCCACCGCCCTTCCCTTCCCCCCGGCCTGGGAGACGCCGAACACCCAGACCTCACCCGGTGTCTTCCACTGGAACGGGAAGTGGATCATGTACTACGACGCCGCCTCAAACGGGCAGCCGGGCGACACGGGATCCGACTGCCTGTCGGTGGCCACGGCGGCGACCCTCACGCCGAACCACCCGGTCTTCACCGACAATTCCACTCAGCCCCTGCTCTGCCAGCCGAACCTGGGGGGTGCGATCGATCCGAGCCCGTTCGTCGATCCGGCGACGGGGACTCCCTACCTGGTCTGGAAGTCGAACGACGGCGGCTCCACCGGACCGGCTCGCCTGTGGTCCCAGCAACTCAGTGCTGACGGGATGTCCCTGGTCGGGTCGCCGACCCAGCTCCTGATTCAGAATGGCTTCCAGTTCCCTTGGGAGACCACGGTCGAGAACCCCGACATGGCCGAGGTGGGGGGCACCTACTTCCTCCTCTTCTCGGCGGGTGCCTACGACTCCTCTGGCTACTCCGAAGCGTTCGCCACCTGTGCCGGCCCGGCCGGGCCGTGCACCCAGAGCCAGACCGAGCCGTTCCTCACCTCCTACGGATCGGCGGCCGGCCCGGGTGGTGGGTCGTTCTTCAAGGATGCATCCGGCAACTGGATGCTGGCGTACGCCGCCTGGCTGCCCGGATGCACCGCCTACGTCGACCCCTCCTGCGTGGGCGCACGACGCCTGTTCGTGGCGCCCATCGAGTTCACTCCTGCGTCGCTCCCCACCCCGGTCACCGGCATGGCCTCGACCCCGACAGGCGACGGCTACTGGCTGGTCAACACGCAGGGCGGGGTATCGGCCCACGGCGCCGCGCAGTACTACGGGTCGATGGCCGGCCACGCGCTCAACGCACCGGTCGAGCACATCGTGGCCACCCCGGACGGCAAGGGATACTGGCTGGTGGCCGCCGACGGTGGGACCTTCGCCTTCGGTGACGCCGGGTTCTACGGTTCGATGGGCGGTCGGCCCCTCAACGCCCCTGTGGTGTCGATCACGCCCACCAAGGACGGCAAGGGGTACTGGCTGGTGGGCGCCGATGGTGGCATCTTCGCCTTCGGCGACGCCCAGTTCCACGGATCGATGGGCGGTCAACACCTGAACAGGCCGGTGGTCGGCGTCACCTCCGACTACGCCACCGGTGGCTACTGGGAGGTGGCCTCGGACGGTGGCATCTTCGCCTTCGGCGCCCCGTTCTTCGGTTCCACCGGCAACCTGACCCTCAACCAGCCGGTCAACGGCATGGCTCCCACGGCCGACGGCGGGGGCTACTGGTTCGTGGCCTCCGACGGCGGCATCTTCGCCTTCGGTGACGCCCAGTTCCACGGATCGATGGGGGGCGCACACCTCAATGCATCCGTCACTGGCATGGCGGCCGACGCGGGCTCGGGCGGCTACTGGTTGGTCGGGGCGGATGGCGGCATCTTCTCCTTCGGGGCACCGTTCTACGGCGCCGACTAGGAACAGGACAATAGGGAAGGGCCTGCCGTCGCCGGCGGTCGAACTCCCGCCCGCATCGTGGCCCGAAACGGCTTCGGTCCTCCCGCTCGAGCGGGGGACCCGCAGGTAGTATGCCCGCCGTGAGCAGCGCAGGCCCGCAGGCACCTCGCTTTGCCCACGCTCGCGAGAAGCCCGCTCGTTGGCCTTGTGTGGCCGCCGCCCTCGTAGCCGGTGTGGTGGTCTTCGCGGGGTCGCGCCTGTGCCTTGCTTGGATCCGAGACCTCCATGTCCCGGTGAGCGGGGACGAGCCGCACTACCTGGTTGCCGCACTGGCCATTGGGAAGTTCCACACTCTGCACATCGACGAGGCCTACCGCTACGCCATCGGCCACGACATGTTCAAGCGCTGGAACGTCCACTTCGGACCGCAGGCGATTGCCACTGGTTCCGTCCAAGCCGTGTACAGCCACCACGCATACTTCTCGTACCACGAGCTCGGACTGCCGATCCTGCTCGCCGTACCGACGGCCATCGGCGGACTAGTCGGAGCGGAGCTTGGCCTTGCTGCGATCATCGCCGCGCTGACCGCCGCGCTGGCCTACCTGGTGGGCAGGGTGAGCGAGGTGCGTTCGCCCTGGCGGCTGGCGGTGGTCGGGCTCTTCCTGTCCCCGGGCTACCTGCTTGCCAGCACGCAGGTCTACCCGGATCTGGTGAGCGGCCTGCTCATGGCCATATTCCTGCTTCTTGTCGCCTCACTCGAAGTCAACGGCCCCGTGTCACGGGTCGAGCTCGTCATCATGGGCCTGGTCGTCGGCTACCTCCCCTGGCTCCACGACAAGAACTTCCTGATCGCCGCCATTCTTTCCGCCACGATCACGCTCGCCTTTCGAAGAAGACGACTTCCTGTCCGTTCCCTCCTCTACGTCGGTGTCCCCGCCGTCGTGCTGTGGGCCGCTCTTCTCGCATACAACTACTACGTCTTCGCCAACATCGAGGGCCCAGGGGACAGCGCAACCTTCGACCTGGCGACCTGGACGCGGATCCTGGCACTGCTGATCGACCGGCGGCAGGGCATCGTGATCCAGATGCCCGCCGTGCTGGTCGGGATAGCCGGCATCTGGGTCGTTCGTCGGCGGGTGCCGATCACCGTGGTGGGTACCACGTTCTCAACGGTCGCACTAATCGTTCTGAACGGCACGCTCACCAACAGCTTCGGCGGGTTCAGTTTCGTCGGTCGCCTCCAGTGGGAGATCGCTCCTGCGCTGCTCGCGTTCGCCGGACTGTATCTGCTGACGCTGGCCACCGTTCGCCCACGCGTCCTGATCGTCGTCACCGGGCTTCTCGGTGTGGTGTACGCGGTCGAGTGGATCGAGCTCGTCGGCAGTCGGCACCACTTCTACGACTTCTACAACGTCTACAACGTCTACAACCAGGGCTACTGGAATCGTGACCTTTACAGCGGGTGGTGGGGAGCCCTTGATCCCTTCTCTCCGATCCTCGGCGACATCGACCGAACCTGGACGAGCCTCTGGCACGGTGACCGCGTCTTGCTGAGCGTGGCGTTCGTCCTGCTGTTGAGTGCGCTCGTGGTGCAGCTACTGGTGCGGTTCACCCAACGATCCCCCTGGCGTCGTGCTCCAACGGTCGGTGTGCTGCTCGGACTCGTGGCGGTGACCGGAATCGCCACGACGGTCGCCGCCGCCCCGTCCCTGGCGACGGAGGTGTACCCCGCAAGCGTGCTCGCCTCGCAGGTTGGGACGGTCGTTGGCACCTCACGTGTCGTCAAGGGCCCGTCTGCCCATGGCGCACTTGTCTACGGCCCGGACGCCCCGGTCGTGCCGGGGCACTACGTGGCAACGTACTATTTCCGCCTGCGAGATCCCCAGTCGCAGCTGGCCGACGTCATCCTCCTCGCCACGCTCACCAGCCCGCCGGTCACCTTGGCCACTACGCGACTCAAGCCGGCGCAGTCGCTCGCATCCGCCTCACTGCGCTTCACCGTCCAGCACCGGGGATACCTGCAGACGCGTGCATTCTGGGCCGGCGCGGGTTCGCTCGAGGTGACCGAGGTAACACTGGTGCGGGTTCGCGGATAGCCCCAGCGACGACGTCCGGCGCTGCCGCAAAGGTCATGTCCGGGGGGACTCAGTAGCAGCTCGATCGAAGCTGCCCGACGCGGTTGAGTTCAGATGCGCTGGTCGGTCCCCAGGTCAGGAAGGCCGTCGAAGTACCGGTCGAGCACTTGCCCGAACAGTGGTTCGTCGGGAGCAGCCCGCATGAACAACGTCATCGACGAGTGCAATTTCCGAGCGTCGACGATTCCGAAGATCTGCTCCGCACTCTCCGCCTGCCCATTGGCGACCATGCGCGCGCATTCGATCAGCCGAGGTCCGAGGGTGGCGTGGTGGAGATATTCCTGCGCCTCCTTCAGTGACGAGATCGCAAACCTCTTCGACATTGCGCTTACTCCGAGGCCGGCGATCTGTGGAAACACGAACCACATCCAGTGGCCCGTCTTGTGACCATGACGCAGCTCCTCGATAGCATGGTCGTAGGTGTCGTCGGCGTCCTGGGCGGCAACGAAGCGCTCCAGGTCGTGCGGATCGTGCATAGGTACTCCCGTGTGGTCACGACACCCGATCAGTCGGATGGCGGACAGGGCGATCACTCGACCTGGCGAAGATGGTAGCGGGAAGCCACCTGCGCCCTGAGCTCGCCGGGGCGGCCGATCCAATCAGGCGATTCCACCAACGAATGGGCCGGCAGAGAGCCCCCTGTTGCTCAGTGAAGCGCCGGAACCGCGCCCGGCACGCTTCGATGCTCAGCGGTACACCGGGGTCATGTCGCCGTACCGGTCCCCGGCGCTCGCACCGGGAGGCAGGACCTCGTCAATGCGTTGCAGATCGTCCTCGCTCAGCACGATGCCGTCAGCCGCCACGTTCTGCTCGAGGTACCTCCGTCTCTTGGTGCCGGGGATGGGCACCACGTCGTCTCCCTGGGCCAGCACCCAGGCCAGGGCCAGCTGCGACGCGGCCAAACCCCGGGCGGCGGCGATCTCCTTCACCCGCTCGACCAGCTGCAGGTTCTTTTCGAAGTTCGCACCCTGGAAGCGCGGGTTGTGCCGCCTGAAGTCGTCCTCGGCCAGGTCTTCGGGATTCTGGATCGCCCCGGTCAGGAAGCCGCGCCCGAGCGGCGAGTAGGCGACAAAGCCGATGCCCAGCTGGCGGACGGTGTCGAGTACGCCATTGGTCTCAGGGTCCCGGGTCCACAGCGACCACTCCGTCTGCACGGCGGCAATCGGGTGCACGGCGTGCGCCAGGCGAATCGTGTCGGGGGCCGCTTCGGACAGGCCCAGGTGACGCACCTTGCCCGCCGCCACCAGCTCGGCCATGGCACCCACCGTGTCCTCGATCGGGGTGTCGGGATCGACTCGGTGCTGGTAGTAGAGGTCGATGTGGTCGACGCCCAGTCGCCCCAGCGAGGCGTCGCAGGCCGATCGCACGTACTCGGGGCGGCCGTTGACGCCGATGCGGGTGCCGTCGGGGGCGCGCTCGTTCCCGAACTTGGTGGCGAGGACCACCTCGGCGCGGCGGCCGGCCAGGGCGCGCCCCACCAACTGCTCGTTGGTGAACGGCCCGTACATGTCCGCGGTATCGAGCAGCGTGACGCCGAGGTCGAGGGCGCGGTGGATGGTGGCGATCGACTCATCCTCGTCCCCCGCACCGTAGAACTCGCTCATCCCCATGCATCCGAGTCCCTGAGCCGAGACGACGAGGCCTTGCCCGAGTGTTCGTGTGCGCATGGCCCCGTTCTACCGTGCGCGCAAGGTGGGCCGAACCGGCTCTCGGTCGGCATCGGCTGGTACGTCCGCGATCAAAGGGGCGCGAGACGGACTTAGGTGCTGAATGCTCTGACTCCACCATGGCTCCGCGCCGCGATCAGGTCGGATTGGGAACCGGCGCCTTCGGAGTGGCTCCGGCCGGGCACGCCCGGGGATCCCATGGTTGGAGGTTCGATGTGGATGGTGACGGGGTAGCGATCGCCGCCGCCGCCGGCGCCGCCGGGGCGGTCGTGGCCGTTGTGGGCGCTGCGGCGTCGGAGGAGCCAGGCGTAGCTCCGGTAGCCGGTGTCGACGTGGCATTGACGGCGAACTGGGTGCCGGTGACCACCGTGACCTGCGCGCCCTCGGCCACCTGGGCCGGGTCGTAGGCCATGATGACTGCACCGGTCATCGAACGAGCGACCTCCTCGGCTGCTGCCTCGATGGCCGGGGCGTGGGAACCGTAGTAGACGACGGTCTCGGCCACATCGCCCACCGCAGTCGTGTCACCCACGCCTGCCATGTGGAATCCGAGCGCAGAGAGAGCGGAGGCGGTGTCGGTGGCCTGGTTGTAGGCCCCCGTCCCGTTCATCACCGACACGGTCACCGACGATGGGGCAGGCAGCGAAGTACCGGTCATGGAGTCGACACTCGGTGCGATGCCGAGCACCTGGTCGATGGCGCTCTGGTCCTGCGACTGCGCTGGGAATTCGCTGTCACCGTAACTCACGCCCTGGTAGACGAGGCTCCCCCCGGTTCCCTCCGGATCGGTCACCACGGCCACCGGCAGGGTGAGCTGGGGCACCGAGTCGATGCTGACCGAGTGGAAGTCCAGCACCAGGTTCGCCATGTCATTGACCGACCAGGACTGGTCGAAGGTGAGATCGGCCTTCACGGAGTCGATCAGGCCGAGGTCGGTGATCGGGTTCCCGAGCCCCTGCTTCGCCACGGCGGTAGCCAATACCCGGAGGAACTCATGGTCGCGGCGGATGCGGGCCAGGTCACTCTGGGTCTCCTGGGGCCAGTACTCGGCGTCCGAGGTCGTCGTGCCGCTTGACCTGTACTGCAGGTGTCGGGCCCGCACCACCTGGAGGGCCTGGGTGCCGTCGAGGTGGACGCAGGTGGCGGCCTGGACGTTCAGACCCGACTCGGCGTCGAAGAGCGATATCGGGAACGACATGTTGATGCCACCGAGGGCGTCGACCACATTTGCGAACTGGTCGAAGTTGAGGGAGACGGCGTGTTGAATGGGTATCCCGAAATCCTCTTCGATCGCCGCCACCAGCTGGGTCAAGCCCTCGAAGAGGCCGGCGTCCACCTTGTTGGCGCCGGTAGTGCGGGCGTTGGGAATGAACAGGTCACGAGGGATGGACAGCAGCGCCAGCCGGTGGTGGATCGGGTCGGCGTGAAGGATCATGATCACGTCGCTGTTGACGCCGTTTACTCCTTGGGAGCACAAGCCGTACGCCGCATTCTGCACGGTGAGCGCACAGCGCGAGGTTGAACCCACCATCAGGATGTTCTCCGTCCCAGCCTCCTGCCCTGACGTGAGGGCTCCGTTCAGGCCGCGTACGTCGACACGGTTCAGATCGTGCGTCACGTAGTAGACGTAACCTGCCCCGCAACCGAACACGACCAGCAGTACCACCAGGCCGATCACGAAACCCCGGCGGATCCGGCGCCGACGCCTACTCCGAGTGGCCGCGTGGCGTCGCCGGGAGCGCCCGCTCCCTGAGCCGTGTGTCTCCTCGCCCAGGGCCGTCAGCCCGGATTCGTTTGCCACTCGAGCGGCTCCACCAGCCCCGTTTCCGCCCACCCCCGACACGTCTTCGACGGGTGCCCGCAGCGTTCCCATCTGGGCACCGAGGTTTCGCAACCCGTCCTCGTTGGCCGAGGAGCCACCCTGAACTCGGCGAGGCGGCGAGTCCGGAGCGCGCCCCCGTCGACCGTGTTCAGCCATGACGGTCCAGCGTAACAACGGACGCTCCTCCGGCGGTGTCATCCAGCGCACCGACATGCCCCGGAATGCGCCGTCGTCGGCTTCAATGGTGCGTCCCCGATGAGGTATCGGCGGCATCTGACCGGCGATCGGGAGCACTCATCGGATCGCCGAGAGAGGTGGGTGGGATCTCGAGAGGTGTGGATTCGATCGCCGCCGATGATGTAGAGGACGCTGTCGAACGAGGGCCTCTTGGCTCCGGCCCTATCCGGACCCCGTGGTCGGCGCAAGGAATTGTTCGACGGCGCTGGCCATTCCCTGGGCAATTGCCTCTTGGTCAGTGGCGCTGGCCGCAATCGATCCTTCGAAGGGATCGGTGAGGTACAGGGGCTCGACCACCGCGCCCGGCATCTCGCTCGGCGTGGAGAAGTAACCGGACATGGCCGGGCCGATGAGCAGAAGGTGGTTGTAGGTGGCTGCTTCTCCTGCGATGCCACCGGCCGAGGGGTCGCCGACGGAGGAGCCGAAGCCAGTATCGGGGAGCGACCCGTCGTTGGGGATCTGCCAGCCCTGGGCATTCATCGCCGACAGGACGTCGTTCTGCAGCAACACTGCCAATCGGAGGTTTGCTTGCGAGAACGGTCGGTCGGTGTCGTAGACCGTCACGCTGCCCGCGTTCTGAGAAGTGGCACCGGCATCCATATAGATCCCGACCAGGGCGTCCGCCTTGGCGAGGTTGGCACAGACATCCCTGGCAACGACGTCGTCATGAGAACCCTGCAGCGACAGCACTCCGTCAGAGGTGTCGCCGGTGGTCAATCGAACGACGGACGAATTTTGCGTCCGCGAGACGACGACGCGGTAGCCACGCGCCCGCAGGAGCGCCATCGCGTCGAGTTCGATGGCCAGATTGACGTCGGACTCGTAGATCGTCTGTCCGGATTCGGTGGTTCCCACTCCACCGGGGTCGATCCCACCATGTCCGGCATCGAGGAACACCGTCTTGTTGTTGTCGCCAGCCGTGGGGGCGAAAGCCATGCATGCGCCCGCCGAGAACGCCGTGGGGTCCAGTGGTGTGCCGTCCGAAGACGTTGAGTCGAAGTGGACCACATCGCTCGCCAAGTGCCGGACGTCGCCGCCGAACGTGGACATGAGGAGTGCCGCGACCACGATTGCGAGGAGCAGAGCCACGATGACGACAGTTCGACCAGGTCGTCGGCGGCGCCGATCAGAAGGTTGGCGCGTCACGCAGGACGCTCTCGTACCGGCTCAGAGCGTGCGGGCATCAGGGACGACCCTCCAGAGCACAACCAAGACAGCGAGGCACCAACTTCCAGCACATCCGCTCGGCGAAATGAGTCGCTTCACTTGGGTCACACATGCAGACAGTACCGACGATCACCTCGACAAAGGCGTCGCCAGGGCCACGATGCGGGCACAGACGCAGAAGCGGCTGTGGTCGTCGATGCCGGTGACCACCTGCACGGGCCAGGTGACGTGACGGTCCACAGCACCGAAGGTGGCCGGAAGGACCTGGGGGGACCCCTATCGGGCGTGAAGTGTCATGCAGGTACCGGAGTCAGTGTCGCCCAGGTACCGGAGGAGCGCTCCCAGAACCGGTCGTAAGCCCCTGACCAGGGTTGTCTCTGGTGGGCCGTGCGAACTTGTAGCCAACGAACCTTTGCGCGTCATCCAGACAGAGCACGTGCTGGCGCGTGCCGGCCATTGGTGACTTGTACCCTCTAACAGGGAGTTCTCACTCGGGCCCGTTCAGTCCGTGTTGTCGCCTATCGGCAGCCTTCACCGCGTACGTGACCACAATGAGACCACGCGAGGCTGTGATGTCGCCTGGATGAAAACGCTGACTTCGCACATCGACACCGCTCACGAAGTGACCAGGTCTTCCGGGTCGACGAGAACGCCGACCTCGATCGTGATGGAGACGTTGCCACCGAGGACCCGATCCGGTACGGGCGGCAAGCTCCACGTTGTCAGGAGCACGCTCGTATTCGCCCACTTGAGAATCATCTCTCCCCCATCGCTCGGCGGTCTCGGTCTGGTTGAATCCGGAGTCCACCGCAACTCGTCGTCGGTGGTGGCCAACCACTCCTCAGGAGTGGGATCGGTGAAGTTGTTGCCGATCACGGCGTTCTCGGTCGGTCGACGTAGCGGTCGGGGGACTACTCGACGACCCTCAGGTGCTCGTCGAAGAACGCGACGATGCGCCGCCGGGCGTCTTGCGCCGACGGTTCGTGATACTCAGCTCCAGCGAGCCGACCGAGCACCTTGAACAGCGTGGACACCTCGGCCGGGTCATGGTCGTTCAGGAAGGAATGCCCCGCGTCGGCGTAGACCTTGACGTCATGGACGACGGCGTTGGAGCGCAGCGCCTGTTCCAGCTTCGCCGGTGCCTTGCGCTGCAACCGGTCCTTGGCCCCGTAGCTCCCGACCACCGGGCAGGCACCGCACAGGAGCTCCTCGGCATCCTTCGGAACACCTCCGTAGTTCACGCTCGCAGCCGAGTACCCGTGCCCAGGCGCAAGCAGGAGTGCAAAGCCGCCACCCATGCAGAAGCCGATGACCCCAACCTGACCAGTGCAGTCGTCGCGAGCGGCGAGCCAGGCGCGGGCGGCCTCAAGGTCGTCGAAAGTTCTACCCTTGCGGGCCAAGGCGTCTCGCATGACCGAACGGATACAGGTGCTCTTGCTCCCGAAGTGGTAGAGGTCGGGCGCTACGGCAAGGTACCCCTCGGATGCCAGCCAATCGGCTTGGTGACGTAGGTCCGTGCTCATGCCGAACACGTCGTGGATGACGACCACGCCAGGCCACGGTCCTTCGCCTTCGGGTATCGCAATGTAGGCCGGGAGGGCCCCAGTCCTGGCGATCGCTACGTCCGGCATGCCTCGTTCTCCTTCCGCGCGGTGGATCGTTCGGAGCGGCGGCGATGTGGTCCCTGGATCACCCAGCGCCGTGCCACATCCAGCCTAACTGGACGCTCGGAGCAATCGGCAGGAGCAGCCGCTGGCGCAATTCGCATGCCCCAGTGCCGGTGATCAGGCGCAGGTCTGGTCCAGTGATTGGGCGGAACGGCTCCCTCTGTAGGCTTGCTGAGTAGGTCCGTCGAGCAGGGGCCCGCCACCCTGCTCCGGGCCTGCGCCTGATTGACCGGGGAGAGGCGTCAGCTCGGCGTGGCTATTCGGACAACCGTGTTCGACAGTTCGACCGATCTGAACGATTCGGACCGCAGCCGGTCCAGCTCCTCCACGAAGGCAGGGTTCTTCGCCCAGCGGGTCACAGTTGCCGATCCACCCTCGGATCGCGAGTCAGACGACTACGGCATCAATTGCGGGTTCTGACCCACGCCCCTAGTTTGCCCCCCGGTCGCCATCACCACGGGCCGTACGCGCTCGCGTTGGCCGCCCTCAGGGCGGCCACGTAGCCCGCGCGCTCGTGGGCCGTCTCATCCGCGCCGGGTGGCACGGCGAGCTTCCCTCGCAGCTCGCCGACCGTGTCGAATCCCTTGCGCGCCATCCAGGCGGAAAGGCCGTCGAGCAGTGCCGCCGCGTGCCCGGGGCCGTGACGCAGCAGCGACGAGGTGGTCATGACGACGTCCGCGCCGGCGAGGAGGTACTTGGCGAGGTCGTCAGGACCCTCGACGCCGGTCGACGCTGCGAGCGCGGCGTGCAGCCGTCCGTGGAGCCGCGCAATCCAGGCGCGCGGGAGCCGGGCCTCCGCCGGGCTGGAGAGCCCCACTCCCGGCACCACCATGAGCGATTCAGCGTCGATGTCGGGCTGCAGGAAGCGGTTGAAGAGCACGAGCGCGTTCGCTCCGGCCGCGTCGAGCTGCCGTGCCATCTCTCCGGTCGAGCTGAAGTACGGGCTCAGCTTGACCGCGACGGGCAAGCTCACCGCGCCCTTGACGCGCTCGAGGAGCTCGACGTGGCGCCGCTCGACCTCGCGGCCCGAGATGTGCGGTTCACCGGGTAGGTCGTAGATGTTCAACTCGATCGCGACAGCGCCGGCGTCCTCGATCGCCCGCGCGTAGCCGGTCCACCCACCGGGTGTGACGCCGTTCAGGCTGGCGATCACCGGGATCTCGACGGCGGCCGTGGCACGCTCGAGCAGGCTCAGGTAGCGGCGCGGGCCGGGCTCCTCCCCTGCCGTCTCAGGGAAGTAGGAGAGCGACTCGGCGAAGCTCTCGCTCCCGGCCTCGACCAGTCGCGCGTTGCGTGCAGCCTCGTCGGCCAGCTCCTCTTCGAACAGCGAATGGAGCACGATCGCGCCGACACCGGCGTCGGCAAGCCGGCGGACCCCGTCGACGGTGTACGAGAGGGGGGACGCCGAGGCGACGAGCGGGTTGCGCAGCGCCAGTCCCATGTAGTCGGTGGACAGGTCCATCAGCGATCCTTGCGGGCGTCGGCCGGGAAGTGCAGCGCGGGGCGCGTCGCCATCTCCTCATAGGTATCCCAGCGCCGGCTGACCGCCGCCTGGGCCAGGCCGCCCAGTCGTTCGGCCTCGGCGGGATCGGAGTTGGCGAGCGTCGAGTAGCGCAGCTCCCGGTGCGTGTAGTCGGTGAGAGCGATGCGGGGTCTCGGCGAGTCGAGCAGGAACGGGTTGCCCCCAGCGGCACGCACCATCGGGTCGTAGCGGACGAGCGGCCAGTACCCGCTCTCCACGGCGCGATACTGCTGGTCGAGCCCGTTCCGCATCTCGATCCCTTGGGCGATGCAGTGGCTGTAGGCGATCACGAGCGACGGGCCGTCGTATGCCTCCGCCTCGCGAAAGGCACGCAGCGTCTGCTCGGGATCGGCTCCCATCGCGACCCGAGCCACGTAGACGTTGCCGTAGGCGATCGCCTGGAGGGCGAGGTCCTTCTTCTCCACGGTCTTGCCCGCAGCGGCGAACTTGGCGACGGCGCCGAGCGGCGTCGCCTTGGACATCTGCCCTCCGGTGTTCGAGTAGACCTCCGTGTCGAGTACGAGCACGTTCACGTCGCGCCCGCTGGCGAGGACGTGGTCGAGCCCGCCGAAGCCGATGTCGTACGCCCAGCCGTCGCCGCCGACTATCCACACGCTGCGTCGGACGAGGTGGTCGACGGTACTCATGAGGTCGACGGCCGCGGGCCCCTCCAACGTGCCAAGCCGCCCCTTCAACTCGACCACGCGCTCCCGCTGGGCTCGAAGCTCCGACTCGCTGAGCTGCGGAGCGTCGAGGATGGCATCGACGAGCTCGATACCGATCTCATCCCGCAGCTCGCCGAGGCGCCGCCTGGCCAGCCCGACGTGGTGGTCAGCAGCGAGACGCAGGCCGAGACCGAACTCGGCGTTGTCTTCGAACAGCGAGTTCGACCACGCCGGGCCACGCCCTTCGGCGTCGGTCGTCCACGGCGTGGTCGGCAGGTTCCCTCCGTAGATCGACGAGCAGCCGGTCGCGTTGGCGATCACCGCCCGGTCGCCGAACAGCTGGGAGAGGAGCTTCAGGTACGGCGTCTCGCCGCAGCCAGCGCATGCACCGGAGAATTCGAACAGCGGCTGGAGGAACTGGGTGCCACGCACCGTGTTGAAATCCACCCGGGAGCGCTCGGCGACCGGCAGCGTCTCGAAGAACGCTATGTTGGCCCGCTCGGTGGCGACGAGCGGTTCGCGAGCCGCGAGGTTGATGGCCTTGCGGGATGGGTCGCCCGGCGCAAGGGCAGGACATGCCTCGACGCACAGCGCGCAGCCGGTGCAGTCCTCGACGTAGACCTGCAAGGTGTAGGCGGTGTCGGGGAGCCCCCGGGCACGAAGTGGGGCCGATTGGAAGCCCCCCGGTGCCGCCGCCAGCTGCGACTCGTCGTAGAACTTCGAGCGGATGACGCTGTGCGGACAGACGAAGCTGCAGTTGCCGCACTGGATGCACAGCGCGGGATCCCATAGCGCGACGAGCTCGGAGATGTTGCGCTTCTCGTACGCCGCCGTGCCGCTCGGCCAGGTGCCGTCCGGCGGCAGCGCGCTCACCGGCAGCTCGTCGCCGCGTCCGGCCATCATCGTCGCGGTGACCTTCTGGACGAACTCCGGTGCGTACGCCGGCACGAGCGCGGGCAGCTCGGCGCTGGACGTCACGTGGTCGGGCACCTCGACCCGCTCCAGCCCCTCGAGGGCGCGATCGACCGCCTGGAGGTTCGCCTCGACCACCTCTGCGCCACGCCGGCCGTAGCTCTTTGCGATTGCCGCCTTGACCCGAGCGATCGCCTCAGCTCGCTCCAGCACCCCGGAAATGGCGAAGAAGCAGGTCTGTAGCACGGTGTTGATGCGCCCGCCGAGTCCGACCTCGCGCGCGATCCGGCCGGCGTCGATCACGTACAGCTCGATCTCCTTCGCGAGGATCTCCTCCTGGATGGGACGGGCGATCGCGTCCCAGAGCTCGCCGGGCGGATGGGGGGAGTTGAGCAGCAGCGTCGCGCCGTGCGCCGCCCGGCCCAGGACCTCGGCGCGCTCGAGCATCCCGAAGTGATGGCACCCGATGAAGCTCGCCTGGTCAATAAGATACGGCGCTCGGATCGCCCGTGGGCCGAAGCGCAGGTGCGACACGGTCTGTGACCCAGACTTCTTCGAGTCGTAGACGAAGTAGCCCTGGGCGTACAGATGCTCCTCGGAGCCGAGGATCTTGATGGTGTCCTTGTTGGCGCCGACCGTCCCATCGGCGCCGAGGCCGAAGAAGACCGCCCGCAGCGTCTCGGGTGGTTCGATGTCGAACGACGCGTCATAGGAGAGGCTCGTCCCCGAGACGTCATCGGTGATGCCGACGGTGAACCGCCGTCGGGGTCGCCCGCGCGCGAGCTCCTCGAACACCCCGGCGACCATCGCCGGCGTGAGTTCCTTCGACGACAGCCCGTAGCGACCGCCGATGACGTGCGGCATGACCGCTCGCTCGGCGTTCGCGTGCGCCTCGGCCAGCGCGCCCACGACATCGAGGTAGAGCGGCTCCCCGACCGAGCCGGGCTCCTTCGTCCGGTCGAGCACGGCTACCCGCGACACCGTCGGGGGCAGCGCGTCGAGCAGCGCCTCGGTCGGGAACGGCCGGTAGAGGCGCACCGTCGCCACCCCCACCCGCTCACCCGTGGCGCAAAGGTGTGTGACGGTCTCACGCGCGGTCTCCGCCCCCGATCCCATCACGACGACCACTCGCTCCGCTTCGGGGTGCCCGGCGTATTCGACAAGGCGGTAGCGCCGTCCGGTGCGCTGGTCGAGGAGGGCCATGGCGTCCTCGACCAGCCCCGGCACCCGGGCGTAGAAGGGGTTCGCGGTCTCGCGCGCCTGGAAGTAGACGTCGGGGTTCTGCGAAGTGCCCCGGATGAACGGGCGCTCCGGCGACAGTGCCCGCAGGCGATGCGCACGCACCAGCTCCTCGGGCACGAGCGCTCGCAGATCGTCGTCGGTGAGCAGTTCGATCGTGTTGAGCTCATGCGAGGTCCGGAAGCCGTCGAAGAAGTGCACAAAGGGCACCCGCGTCGAGAACGTCGCGGCCTGGGCCACCGCCGCCAGGTCGTGCGCCTCCTGGACCGAGGAGGACGCGAGCATCGCGAAACCGGTCTGACGGACGGCCATCACGTCGGAGTGGTCGCCGAAGATCGAAAGCGCCTGCGCGGCCACCGAGCGGGCGGCAACGTGGAACACGGTCGGCGTCAGCTCTCCGGCGATCTTGTACATGTTCGGGATCATGAGCAGGAGGCCCTGGGAGGCAGTGAATGTCGTCGACAGTGCCCCGCCCTGGAGGGCGCCGTGCAGGGCGCCGGCCGCCCCACCCTCGCTCTGCATCTCGATCACCGCGGGCACGGAGCCCCATACGTTGGGCCGTTTCTTACTCGCCCACTCGTCGGCCAGCTCGGCCATAGGCGAGGCTGGTGTGATCGGGTAGATGCAGCAGACCTCGTTCAGCCGGTAGGCGACCAATGCCGCCGCCTCGTTCCCGTCGAGCGTCACCCGCATCAGCCGCCCTCCTCCACCATCTCGATCGCGTGCACCGGGCACTGCTCGAAGCACGTCCCGCAGCCGGTACAACAGTCGTAGTCGAACCGGTAGCGGTGCCCGACGCCGAGCTTGATCACCGCGTCCTCGGGGCACGCCCCGAGGCAGCCGTCGCACTCGAAGCAGTTACCGCACGACAGGCACCGCCCCGCCTCGTAGCTCGCCTCCTCGACCGACAGACCGCCGAGTACCTCGGCGAAGTCGGCGACCCGCTCGTCGGGCGGGAGCTCGGGCTGGTGGCGGCCCGCCGCGTCGCCGAAATACCAGAGATGCAACAGGTCGAACGTCGCCGCCTCGTGCTTCGGCGCACTCGGTGTCGTGGCGCCCCGTAGCCACGCGTCGATGTGCCGGGCGGCCTTCTTGCCGTGTCCGACCCCGACGGTCACCGTGCGCTCGGCCGGCACCATGTCCCCGCCGGCAAACACACCAGGGCATCCGGTCATCATCGAGCTCGCCACCACCACGGTGCCGTCCGGGGTGAACTCCACCCCCGGCACGGCCCTCAGGAAGGCAGTATCGGTCTCCTGGCCGAGGGCGAGGATCACGGTGTCGGCGGCGAGCTCCTCGAAGCGCCCGGTGGGCCGGGGAAAGCCGTTCTCGTCCAGCTCCATCGCCTCGACCGTCAGCGTCGGGCCGTCGAAGGCGGTGATCGTCCGGAGCCAGTTGATACGCACCCCCTCCCGCTCGGCGTCCTCGGCCTCCTCCTCGTGGGCTGGCATCTGGGCGCGCGTGCGGCGGTAGACGATGAGCGCGTCGTCAGCGCCCAGCCGCCGGGCGGTCCGGGCGGCGTCCATCGCCGTGTCGCCTCCGCCGTAGACCGCGACGCGCCTGCCGATCACCGGCCGATCGCCTGAGGCGACGCTGCGCAGGAACGACACCGCGTCGACGATCCGCCCGGCATCCCGGGCCGGGATGTCGACCCGCTTGGACAGATGAGCGCCCACCGCCACGAAGACGGCGTCGAAGCCGCCCTCACGGCGCTCAGCGGCGAGGTCCTCGACCCGGTGTCCGCCGGTGATCCGCACACCGAGCGCCTGGATCCGCTGCAGCTCGGCGCCGAGCACCTCACGAGGCAGCCGATAGGCCGGGATGCCGTAGCGCATCATCCCACCCGGCTCGTCGCCGGCGTCGCGGATCTCGACCTCGTGGCCGCGCCGGGCCAGGTGGTAGGCGGCGGACAGCCCGCTCGGCCCGGCACCGACGACCAGCACCCGCTTGCCGCTACGGGCCGGTGGCGGAGGCAGCACCCAACCCCGCTCCACAGCGAGGTCGCCGAGGAAGCGCTCGACCGCGTGGATCGAGACCGCGCTGTCGAGCTCGGCTCGATTGCAGCTGGTCTCGCAGGGGTGATAGCAGATCCGACCGTGGATCGCCGGCAACGGATTGTCGGCGACGAGCGCACGCCACGCCTGCTCATGGTGGCCGGCCTCGACGTGCCCCAACCAGGCCTGGATGTTCTCACCGGCCGGACACGCGGCGTTGCACGGAGGCAGCAGGTCGACGTAGACGGGACGGCGACTCCGAACGGGTCCGGCCCGGGAGCGCCCGTCCGACAGGTCGGGCAGCGGCGTGATATCTCGCGGGATCACGTGGTCGGCCCCCGCCGGCAGCCGGGCCGCTCCGGCCGGCGGCTCTGGACCGACCCCCGAGGCTGCCGGAACCCCCATCGGGTCAGGGCCCACGCCCACCGCGCGGGAGTCCGACGCCTGCCGCTAGACGGCGTAGACCTCGAGGATGTAGCAGAGCCCGGAGTGGCGGGTGGCGAACCTAGCGGCCTCGATCGCCCCCAGTGCGCTGCCCTAAACGGCCCTCGCGACAGAAAAGGCACCGGCCTCTCGCCGAGAGGCACGACACAAGCACCCAGTCGCCGGCCGAGAGCGTGGTCACCCCGGCGCCGACCTGTTCGACCGTGCCGACCGCCAGGTGGCCGAGAGTTCGCACCTCGGTCACCTCGGGGGTCACGCTTCAAGATGTGCAGGTCGGTGCCGCAGGGCGTGGTCGTGTCGACCCGCACGACAGCGTCGGTGTTCTCCGCTATCGATGGGCCTGGCGCTTCCTCCCACGATTTCGTGCGTGGGTCGTGGTATGCGAATGCCGTCATGGGTGGACTCCTCCGGGCGACAGCTGCCTCCAACGTGCCTTACCTCAGCATGCCTTTGCGCCCGGCCGAGGCGTTAGGGCCGAATGTCATTTTTCTCGTGCCCGCACCGTTCCCTGGTCAACGACCACCCGACGCCACGACTTCCTCCACCGATCTGACCGGCGTGCCTGCCGATGCTCGGGTCGGAGCGTTCCCCGCGCAACTCATTCGCCGGTGACGGAGGGCCGATGTGACGAAAACTGTCGCATTGCCCGAAATGCTGCGGCCGGGAATACTGTCCGCATGCCCAATTCCTCGCCGTGGTCCGAAGCTGCCGACGCGCTCATCGAGGCGCTGAGCCTCACGACGCCCCCGATAGCCATCACCTTCTCCCAGTCTGCTCCCGACGGTGTTTCGCCGTTCGACGCTCCGATGCCGGAACCAACTCCCGATGGCCGAACCGGTCGGGTCCCGGCAGGGTGCGTGTTCTGGACCAAAGCGCTCGACCGGACGTTCTCCACCGTCGCCGCCGACCATGGCAACTGCAGCGTCGGAAGCCTGACGCATGGGTTCGCCACCCTCGAGGAGGTCGCCGGCCACTCGGATGTGGCGGCCCTGGTGGAGTCAGGCTGGGTGACCATGGACATGGTCCCCGACATCCCTGTCATCGCCGACCGGCCCGAGGTCGTGACCTACGGGCCACTGACAGAAGCACCCGTGGATCCGGACGTCGTCATGATCCGGGTCAACGCCAAGCAGCTCATGGTGCTGAGTGACGCGCTTCCCGGTCTTCGCATCGACGGCAAGCCCCAGTGCCACATCGTCGCGGTAGCCAAGCAAGAGAGGGAAGTGGCCGTGAGCGTCGGCTGCATGCTCAGTCGCACTCGCACCGCCATGCCCAAGACCGATATGACGTGTGCCATCCCGGCAAGCCGCCTGCACGACGTGGTCCGCCGAATTCAGGCGACCGCGGCAACCGACGCCATCGTGGCCTCCTATGCCGCGGAGGATGCCCGCCGATTCATTGCTCGGTAGGATGTGCCGCTTGGCTGCGTCGCCGGGGCTACTTCTTGGCCGCTTCGTAGTAGGGATTAGTTCCGGCCGCGTGATCGGTGACGTCGATGACCCGAGTGATCTCGATGACCGACTCGCTGAGGGCGACTTCGATCCCTTGGCTCAAGGTCACCGCCGCCATGCCGCAACCCGCGCATCCACCGCTCAAGCGGAGATAGGCGGCGTCACCCTCCACCGCGACAAGATCGGCCCGACCGCCGTGCGCCGCAATGCTCGGGTTGATCTGTAGTTCGAGGACCTGTATGACCCGCTGCGCCACGTCCCCGCTGAGGTCCACCGGTGGCCCGGCCATCCCCGGGCTTGCACCGGCGGGGCGGGGCGGCTGGTTTGGGTTCTGGATGACCATGCCGCCCTGGTCTGCATCGCGGTTGACGTCGAGGACCGACCCCCGTATTCGGGCGATGCTGTCGGCCGGAACCACGAGCGCAAGCCCACCACGTTCGTCGGACCAGTCATCGGGTCTGGCATCGCCAACCGCCTGGAAGTACATGTCGTAGGTGTAGGCGTTTCCGCTCGTGCCGGTGACCTCGACCCAGAGGGCCAGCGACTCCCCTCCGTCCTCGCCGGACCGCAATTCCAGCACCATCTCCAGCGCCGCGTCGGCCGCATGCAGGACGGCCACGCTAGGGGAATCGGTGTCGGTCATGGCGTCTCGTCTCAACCTTGGTGGTTTCCGACCATCATAGGGGAGTGCCCCGGATCCTGTTGCTACTGCCCACTGCCACCTACCGGGCCCCGGACTTCGTTGCCGCTGCCGCTGGCCTGGGGGTCGACGTCGTGGTCGGATCCGAACATCGTCAGGCCTTGTCCGGCTCCATGGGTGACCGGGTCGTAGTGGTGCCCCTGGCCGACGTCGACGCCGCGGTGGGCGCCATCGTGGCGTTGCATCGTCGGAGCCCGCTCGATGCGGTGTTGGCCGTCGACGACCAGGGCGTGGTGATCGCATCTGCTGCGGCCGCGTGCCTGGGATTACGTCACAATCCGCCCGACGCGGTCGCCGCCACGCGGGACAAGGCGATCATGCGTGAGCGCCTCGGGGCCGCCTCGCTACCCCAACCCACCTACCGAATCGTCTCCCCCGGTTCCGAGGTCGCCTCGGCCGCAGCGGAGATCGGGTATCCGTGCGTGGTCAAGCCGGTGTCCCGGTCGGCCAGCCAAGGGGTCATCCGGGTCGACGACGCGATCCAGGCCGACGCGGCCGCCGTCCGCATTCGCGCCATGACCGCGAACTGTCCCGAACCCCTGCTGGTCGAGCGCTTCGTGCCCGGAGACGAGATCGCCGTCGAAGGTCTGCTCACGAGGGGACGTCTGGAGGTACTGGCGGTGTTCGACAAACCCGATCCTCTAGACGGCCCCTTCTTCGAAGAGACGATCTACGTCACGCCGTCGCGCCAGCCCCCTACGATCCTCACCGAGATCGAGACCACCGTAGGTCAGGCGGCCACGGCATTGGGCCTCCGGGAAGGCCCGGTCCACGCCGAGCTGCGCATCGGCCCGGATGGCGCCGTCACCATTCTCGAACTTGCGGCCCGGTCCATCGGGGGCTTGTGCGCACGGGCCCTACGGTTCGGAGCGGGCGTGAGCCTCGAGGAGGTGATCGTCCGACATGCTCTGGGCATGGGAGTCGACGGCCTCACCCGGGAGTCACAGGCATCCGGCGTGATGATGCTCCCGATCCGCTCGGCGGGGGTACTGGATCACGTGTCGGGACAGGAGCGCGCGCTCGCCATCGAAGAAGTGGTCGGTCTCGACATCAGTATTCCGTCGGGGCGACGGGTGGTGCCACTGCCCGAAGGCGACCGCTACCTGGGGTTCATCTTCGCCCGTGGACCGACACCGCAATCCGTCGAAGCGGCTCTTCGACAGGCAGAGGCATGTCTCGACGTGCGCCTGCGCTGACGCAAACCCGGAGGCCGGGGCCTGCCCGATAGGGTCGAGGCGGTGCGAGCGTTGCTGCTGTCCACTTACGAACTGGGCCATCAGCCCCTGCACGCGGCCAAGGCCACAAGCGCCTTACTCGCTGCTGGTCACGAGGTTCGCTGTGTCGATGTCGCGCTCGACGCGCTCGACGCAGACGATGTCGACTGGGCCGACCGCGTGGCGTTCTCTGTGCCGATGCACACCGCCATGCGCCTGGCATTGCGGGTCGCCGAAGCGATACGGGGCCGACGACCCGAACTTCCGCTGTGCTTCTACGGTCTCTATGCACAGGTGAGCCAGGATCAGACTGTCGCGTCGGCAGTCGATGCCGTCATCGCCGGCGAGTACGAACCAGGGCTCGTAGCGTGGGTGGACGGCGGCGACCCCGGCCCGACGATTCAGCTGGCCCGAGTCGAGGCTCGGGTGTCGGCCCGGCACCTGTTGCCGCCCCTGGACCGGTATACCCGACTCGCCGTCGACGGTGAGGAGCGCCTGGTCGGATCGGTCGAGGCCAGTCGAGGTTGCTCCCATCGGTGCCGGCACTGTCCTGTTCCGGTCGTATACGGCGGCCGCGTGCGCCCGGTGGACCTGGCTGCGGTCGTGGCCGATATCGACCAGTTGGTGGAGGCCGGTGCCCGCCATGTGTCCTTCGCCGACCCGGACTTCCTCAACGCCCCGCTCCACGCACGCCGGGTAGTGGCTGCGATGCACGAGCGTCACCCGGACCTGAGCTTCGACTGCACGACCAAGGTGGAGCACATCCTGCGCCACCCGGACGTTCTCCCTGAGCTGGCCGAAGCCGGCTGCGCATTCATCGTTTCGGCGTTCGAGTCGACCAATGACACGATTCTCGAGTACCTCGACAAGGGTCATTCCGGCGCCGATGCATCAAGGGCCGTCGTGTTGCTTCGCACTCACGGGATCGAAGTACGCCCGTCGTGGTTGCCGTTCACCCCCTGGACCAGTCTCGACGACCTGGCCGACCTGATCGACTTCGTAGTGGCCCACGATCTCGTGGCCAACGTGGACCCGGTGCAGTACACGGTGCGCCTGTTGTTGCCAGAGCGTTCGCTGCTCCTCGGCCATGCCGCCATGGAACCCCACCTCGGTCACTACGACGCGGAGCGCCTGGGTTGGACGTGGAACCATTCCGATCCCATGGTCGATTGCCTGCAGCACGAGTTGGCCGCGCTGGTCGAGTCGCGGGTTGAGCAAGACGCGTCCGTGACGTTCGGAGAGATCGACACGCTCATCCGTTCCCGGACCCCGCACCGGGCCGCTTCCCCGTCCCATGGGGCCGTCTCGAAGGGCGCCATCGGGGACCGGGCCCACCTCACCGAGCCATGGTTCTGCTGTAGTGAACCCACCGAGGCGCAGTTGACACCCCTTGCGCCGCTGGGCTGAACGGCCGGCCTACCGGCCCGTCCGGGAACATCTGCTGAGTCGCACCGCTCGGCCTGGAGGGCATCACCACGGCGATTACGCCGATGTCAGGTCGCGCCGAACTCTGGGGTGAGAGGTCCGCGGCGTGGTCCCACGCGGCCGGATCTCGTACGCGCAGACGTACGCGCCCGCCACCTTGTGCACGATCCGAGTGACTTCCGCCTCGGGGACAACCTCTTGCACGAATTCGAGCTCGGTGGTGCAAGCCAGACCGTAGTGGGAGGCCACCGCCCAGATGGCGCAGCTGTGGAGTGTGAGTCGGTAACTGTCGCCAGGAAGCTTGTCGACGTCGGCCATGTACCCCTCGGCGTCGAGGATGGCGGCCAGACCCGCCACCGTGTCGCCGAGAGACCTGCCTGCCAACTGGTCTCGGCACTTTTCGACACGCCGGCGCCGGCGCCGCTCAAAGACGCGAAGAACGAGCTCGGGGTCCTCGTCCTCGATGTGGCCGAGCAGCTCGACCGAGAGGTCACCGGCAGACGGTCCGGCGAACAGGGACTCGCCCAATTCGGTGCTGTGGTAGAGGTCGGCCGGTCGGCCGGGTCGACCCCGCACTCGACGCGAGGCGACGAACCCACCGGACCTGAGCGCAGCCAGATGTTGGCGGACCGCGCTCGGGGTGATCCCCAAGATCTCCGCCACTTCGTCGGCTGACGCCTCCCCCCGTCGTTTCACGGCGATGAGGACGTGTCGCTGGGCCGTTGACAGATTGGCCGAGGCCACGGGAGCACTATCCATATCAGCAAGGATACTGCCCGGGGATGCTTGGCAACAGATTCGCAAGGCTAAACTTGCAGAAGTAACATCAAGATGACCTTCGACTGCCGACACCGGCCCGCCGCCGGAAACGGTCGCCAGTCGGCAAGGAGACAACAATGCGCTTCCTCACTACCACCAGGCACAGCACGATGGGTGAGGCCGGCACGGGATTTCCCGGCCCGGAGGTGCCGTCATGACCGACGTGTCGAACGACGTCCGGGAGTTCGCCAGCCAGGAGTACCAGTACGGCTTCTCCACCGACCTCGACACCGATGCCGTTCCCAAGGGCCTGAGCGAGGACGTCATCCGGCTGATCTCGGCCAAGAAGCACGAGCCGGACTGGCTTCTCGAGTGGCGCCTGCGGGCGTACCGGCACTGGATCACGCTTGAGGAGCCTCACTGGCAGAACGTCCACTACGGGCCCATCGACTACCAGGACATCATCTACTACGCCGCCCCCAAGCCGAAGGTGCAACTGGCGAGCCTCGACGAGGTGGACCCCGAACTGCGGACCATGTTCGACAAACTCGGGATCTCACTCGCCGAGCAGGAGCGGCTCAGCGGCGTGGCGGTGGATGCCATCGTCGACTCGGTATCGGTGGCCACGACGTTCAAGCAGAAGCTGGCCGATGTGGGCGTCATCTTCTGCTCATTCTCAGAAGCGGTGCAGAACCACCCGGAACTGGTTCGTCCCTACCTCGGCTCGGTGGTCCCCTACCGGGACAACTACTTTGCCACGCTCAATTCGGCCGTCTTCACCGACGGCTCGTTCTGCTTCATCCCCAAAGGCGTCCACTGCCCCATGGAACTCTCCACCTACTTCCGCATCAACGCCGCGGACACCGGCCAGTTCGAACGTACCCTCATCGTCGCCGAAGAGGGAGCGGAGGTGAGCTACCTCGAGGGTTGCACCGCTCCGATGCGGGACAAGAACCAGCTCCACGCGGCGGTCGTCGAGCTCGTGGCGCTCGAAGGGGCACGGATCAAGTACTCCACCGTCCAGAACTGGTACCCGGGTGACGCCGATGGCCGCGGCGGCATCTACAACTTCGTCACCAAGCGGGGCAAGTGCGCCGGAGCGAACTCCAAGATCTCGTGGACGCAGGTCGAGACGGGCTCAGCCATCACGTGGAAGTACCCCGGGGTCATCCTCCAAGGTGACAACTCGGTCGGAGAGTTCTACTCGGTCGCTCTCACCGCCAACCACCAACAGGCGGACACCGGCACCAAGATGATCCACATCGGCAAGAACACACACAGCACCATCGTCTCGAAGGCGATCTCCGCCGGTCACGGCCAGAACACCTACCGGGGCCTGGTGAAGGCGCTGCGTTCCGCCGAAGGAGCCCGGAACCACACGCGGTGCGACTCGTTGCTCCTGGGCAGCAATAGCGGTGCCCACACGTTTCCGTATATCGAGGTGAAGCATCCGACTGCGCAGGTCGAACACGAGGCCTCCACCTCCAAGATCAGCGAAGACCAGCTCTTCTACTGCCGCCAGCGGGGAATCTCCGAGGAGGACGCCGCTTCCATGATCGTGAACGGTTTCTGCCGCGAAGTCTTCAAGGAGCTGCCCATGGAGTTCGCGGTCGAGGCCCAAAGGCTCCTGAGTGTCAGCCTGGAAGGAAGCGTCGGATGATGCTGCAGATCGAGAACCTCCACGCCCAGATCGGCGACAACCAGATCCTCCGGGGGGTCAACCTCGAAGTCGCAGCGGGCGAGGTACACGCCATCATGGGCCCGAACGGCTCAGGCAAGAGCACCCTCGCCAACGTGGTGGCCGGCCATGAGGCCTACGACATCACCGGCAAGGTCCTCTTCGAGGGCGGGGACCTGCTCGCCCTGTCGCCCGAGGAACGGGCCGCGGCCGGTGTGTTCCTGGCCTTCCAGCACCCGGTGGAGATCCCCGGGGTGGGCAACCTGTACTTCTTGCGCACGGCGCTCAACTCGTTGCGCCGGCGACGTGGGCTCGAGGGGCTCGATGTAATGGAATTCCTTGCCCTGGCCCAAGAGCGGATGAAGCTTGTCGAGATGGACGATAGCTTCATGAGCCGGTCGGTCAACGAGGGTTTCTCGGGTGGTGAGAAGAAGCGCAATGAGATCCTGCAGATGACGATTCTCGAGCCGAAGCTCGCCATCTTGGACGAGACCGACTCCGGCCTCGACATCGATGCTCTCCGGATCGTCGCCGGCGGGGTGAACGCGCTGCGGGGCCCCGATCGGGCCATGGTCGTCATCACCCATCATCAGCGGCTCCTCGACTACATCGTCCCCGACCGGGTCCATGTCATGGCCGGGGGTCGGATTGTCCGCTCAGGCGACAAGGATCTGGCGCTCGAACTGGAGGAGCACGGCTACGCCCACCTCGGCCAAGAGGCGACGTCAGACCGGTCGGCATCGGTGGGAGCAATGCCGTGACCACCATTACATCCACGGCGAGAACAGCGGCAACGGCGACCGTCGCCGACCTGCTCTCCCGCCTCGGGTTCCCGCCCGGTGGTTCCAGACCTGCCTGGCTGACGCAGGCTCGCTACGCGTCCGTCGAGTGGGCGACCGCGCGCGGATTCCCGACGCTCAAGGACGAGGACTGGAGGTACACGCGACTCGGACCACTGTTGGACGTGCCGTTCGAGCGGGCCGGGGCCGGCCGCCGGGTCTCGCCGGCCATGATCGACGCGTTGACCATCGATGCGACGAGCACCCGCTTGGTGTTCGTCAACGACCACTTCGCCCCTGAGCTGTCGTTGTCGACCGAGCTGCCGGAAGGTGTCAAGGTGACGAATCTGGCCTCGGAACTGGCCGAGGGGGGCACGGACCTCGAGCAGTTCTTCTCACGCCCGTTCGGCGAGTACGACCACGCCTTCACCGCAGCCAACACCGCCCTCGCCGAGGACGGGGCGTTCATTCAGGTTGCGGCCGACACCCTTGTCACCACACCCATTGAGTTGGTGTTCCTCTCGGACACCCAGGGATGTCCCATCATTGCCAACCCGCGTTCCCTGATCCTGGCCGGTCCGGGCAGCCGTGTGACAGTCGTCGAGACCTACGCCGGGACCTCGGGCGACGCCACGTGCACCAACGCCGTGACCCAGGTGGTCCTCGACGAGGGAGCGCGGGTCGAGCACTACAAGATCCAGGACGAGCCCGACACCGCGTTCCACCTCGCGCTGCTCGACGTCCGCCAGGGCCCCGACAGCCGGTTCTCGTCGGGCTCGGTGGCACTGGGATCGAAGATCGCCCGCAACGAGGTGCGCGTGCGCCTCGAGGGCGAAGGGGCGGAGGTCAGCATCGACGGCCTGTATCTGCCGCGAGGCGACCAGCACCACGACAATCCGATTCTGATCGAGCACGCCGCGCCCCGGTGCACCAGCCGGCAGCTCTATAAGGGAATCGTGGACGAACGCGGGCATGGAGTGTTCAACGGACGCATCATCGTTGGGCCCGACGCGTCCGGCACGGATGCCAGCCAGACCAACAAGAACCTGCTGCTCTCCGACCACGCCGAGGTCGACACTCGACCGCGACTCGAGATCCTCACCGACGACGTGAAGTGCGCCCACGGCGCAGCCGTAGGCACTCTCGATGAGGAAGCCTTGTTCTACCTGCGCTCGCGAGGAGTGCCCCACGAGGCGGCGAAGGCTCTGCTCACGTATTCGTTCGCCCGCGAAATGCTGGATCTCATCGAGTCCGAATCGCTTCGCACCCACGTGGAGGCGCTGGTCGCCGGCCGGCTCTCGACGGACGGCGACGGGAGAGGGAGCACACTCCGGTGAGTAGCGACCTGGCCGGCATGTACCAAGAGGTGACCATCGGCCACGGTCGCCATCCCCACAACTTCCGCAAACCCAGGGATGCAACACGGACAGCCGAAGGAGTCAACCCTCCGTGTGGCAACGGATTCACCGTCTATCTCGAGCTCATCGGCGGTCGCATCGATGACATCGCCTTCCAGGGTTCTGGAGATGCCATCTCGCAGACCCCCGCTTCGCTGACGACCGCAGTCCTCACCGGCAAGAGCGAAGAGGAAGCCCTCGCCCTGTTCGGGGACGTCCACGCCATGTTGACCGAGGGATCCGACGGCGAAGCCGACCAGGCGCGCCTGGGCTCGTTCGCCGCGCCCGCCGGAGTGTCGGAGTTCCCCATACGGGTCAAGTGCACCACGCTCGCATGGCACACCCTTCGAAGCGCTCTCGACGGCGACGGCGCCCCGAGGACAAGGGAGTAGTCGCGGATGAGCACAACGGGACACACACCGGTCGAACTCGGACAGGACTGCGATGTCACGCTGATTCCCAGCGGCCAGAAGATGACCATCCGAGCGGGCGAACAGGTGGTGGTCACCCAGGCCCTCGGCGGCACGTTCACCGTCCAGACCGAAGGGGGTCACCTGGCCCGGATCTCCTCGGAGGATGCCCACGCACTCGGGCTCGACACTGAACCGGTCGACGAGGGAGCTGCGCCATCGGGCCCCTTCGAATTCGAACGGGTGATCGAACAGCTGAAGACGGTCTTCGACCCGGAGATCCCGATCAACGTGGTCGACCTCGGGCTGATCTATGCGTGCGACGCTCATCTGCTGCCGGACGGTAGTCATCGGGTGGAGATCAAGATGTCGATGACCGCCCCGGGTTGCGGCATGGGAGACGTGCTCAAGGATGACGCCTGCGCTCGGGTGCAGACGATCCCCGGCGTCAGCGAAGTCGATGTCGCGCTGGTGTGGGACCCGCCCTGGGACCAGAGCCGGTTGACCGACGCTGCCCGACTCGAACTCGGACTGTATTGACGGCACGAAGCCGAGTCCTTCGATGCCACCAAAGGAGAACAATCCACCATGAAGGTCTGGATCGATCAGGATCTGTGCACCGGCGACGGGCTCTGTGAGGAGATCGCCCCGGCAGTGTTCACGTTGCTCGACGACGGACTCGCCTATGTCAAAGAAGGCGCCGAGGTCAAGTCCGAGCCTGGCGGTGCCGAAGGCCTGGCCCCGGTGCCCTCGGAGCTCGAAGACGCGGTCACCGAGGCCGCCGAGGAGTGCCCGGGGGAATGCATCTTCATCGAGTCATAGAAGCAGGCAGCGCGGATTCGCCCTTCGGTGTTCGAAGGCGCACGCAGCACCGGCCGGCGGCGGGACCGTCCCTCCCACGCTTCGCCAAGGGTCCGATGCCGGTCGGCCTCGCCCACCCATGGCGTCCCGTACCCGAGGCCATCGATTTCGACGTCCGCCTGGCCGGCCACCGCCGCCGGTTGGCGGTCGAGCGCTCAGGTCCAGATTCCGATGCGGCCCGGCTCCACGCCTCGACCCCACGACTCTTACCCCAGGCTCCGGAGCCCGCATCCTGGTCGGTGGCCGCTGGCGGCCCGGGTCCTCGGGTGAGACACTGATGGACATGCTGGCTGCGTTCTCGATCACCCCGATGGGCGCCGGCGAGTCTGTCGGCGACCTGGTCGCCGAGACAGTCCGCATCGTACGCGCAAGTGGTCTCCCCAACGAGACCAACGCCATGTTCACCAACGTCGAGGGCGAGTGGGACGACATCATGGCCGTCATCAAGACGTGCGTCGACACGATGGCCCAAGCCGCGCCCCGCGTTTCGGTCGTGGTGAAGCTGGACCACCGCCCGGGCGCACCGAACGGCCGCATCCGCCGAAAGGTGGAGTCGGTCGAACACAAGCTTACGCCCGAGAATTCCGGTCGTACTCGGTGAACGGCTGCGCCTGGCTCGATCCCAACTCCCTGTGAAGCCAACAGGTGGTACTGCCGAACTCCGAGGGATTCCGGGCCCTTCAGGATCTCCAAGAGCGAGCGCCAATAGGCGGTGGAAGCGGGCGCTCTGACGCCCTCGACTCGGGCCCATCTCACAGAAACGACGAGTCCAGCCGGTATCTGCTGTTCGCCAGCCAGTACTACGATCGATTCGGCAATTGACGAGAGAAAGGACGTTGATTCCTTGCGGTCGAGTCCGAGGACAACAACGGCACCGAGCTTCGGCGCAATGCGTCCCTGGTCCCGGAGCTCGATGACTGCCCGAGCGAGTTCGATTCGACGTTCGAGCGTGTCGACCGCGAACACCACTTCCAAGAGGTGGCCGACGATCTCGGGATCGCCCTCAGTCGGACCGCCTACCGGCGTACCGACGGCGACGCATTCATCGAACGTGCCTTCAAGACCTACGAGCAGGAGCCAGTCTGGCCCTATGACTTTCTGGGATTCGACGAGGCGAAGGCCGCACTCGGGGCGTGGCTCATCGACTACAACGAGGAGCGGCCACACTCCTCGCTCAACGACCGAACCCCGGCCGAGGCGCGAGCCGAAGCCCTGACCGAACACGAAACAGCAGCCTGACAGTCAACGGTTCCGGGGTTCACTACGCACTTGTGCGGCAATGAACCAGGTCGTATGGTCCTGGCGGTGAACAACCGAGCGTCTTTGGCCGCTGGTGCCCTGATGGCCGGGCTGGTCTTGACGGGCTGCGGGTCCGGGAGCAGCAGTCATGCCGCCAGTTCGACCTCATCTTCGTCGACAACCACCGCACCACCAGGGAGCACGACCACCGCAGCCGTCCCGACCACTGCAGCTGCGACGGCGGGCGCCGCGACCTGCCCGACGCTGGCTCAAGCCAATGCTGCGCTCGGAGTCTCCTACAGTGCCCCGATTACTACCCCAACGGCGGGCGGTGGGATCGTCTGCGAATACACCAGTGGGGCCGGCAATGCAGGCGTCACGATCTTTTCGCACCAAACCGCAACAGTCTTCGCCGGGCAGGTCGCCCACGCCCCCGGGGCGCCCGCGATGCCGGAGATCTCTGGCGTCGGCGACGGGGCCTTCGGCATGACCACGGCCGGTCGTTCTATCGTAAACGCCTATTCCAATGGGAGCCGGACCGTCGTGGCGGCGCAAGCTCCCGGCGCCCTGGCCCCGGTCGAAGCTCTGGCCCGGGTCGCTCTCGCCGACAACTGACCGGCGAACGTCCTTTCGGACCTAAGATCCGGAGCGCCCGGAGCAATACCGATCGGCTGTGTGAATAGCTCCACACTGACGCGGGGGCTCACTTCATCAGGAAGATCTCCGCGTCAACAAGGTCCATGGGCAGAACACCTAGTTCGCCACCCGGTGCCACGTCTCAGGCCGGCCAAGAGCGACTTGTGTGCCTGAGGTGCCCGTTGGGAACTGGTCGATGGCCGGTCCCTGCCCCACATGCCGGGAGAGCGACACCCTCAGAGGTTCGGCCAGAATGGACAGACGGCTGCCGCAGGACCGAACCCAGATGATCTCGTTCGCCTGACTGACGAAGAGAAGAGCGTCATATTCCCGGAACTCGGGAGGCGAGCGGCGACACTCTATGCGCTCGTCGACAACGGGATGATCCGTGAGCCACGAAACGACCGGGAAGGGGAACTACAGGCTCGCCTCGACGAATGGTTCCCTGGTCTGGCTCCTCCGTCCTCAGCGACCTTGGCCAGGACGGCCGGGGTGCCCCAGTAACGCCGGACCGGGGATGGGGTCGCCCTAACTCAATCCGTCCTCGGCTCCCTCCACATGGGCCACACGGCAGGGCCGCCCAGTGGCAGTTGGATCTCGCCCGTCACGTCGAAGCCGTGCCGACGATAAAAGGCGATGTTGGAATACTTCGAGGATTCAAGATAGGCGGGCAGCCCCAATTCGTCGCACCGATCGAGTACCGGGCCAAGCAGTGCCGATCCGATCCCGTTGCCCTGGTTGGCGACGCGTGTTCCCAGAACACCCAAGTACCAGTGCGGTTGCTTCGGATGCTGATGTTCCACGTAGCTGAGGGCTCGCAAGGCCCGAACGGTGTGGCGACCCAGCGCGCCCAGCATCCCAGGCGAGTGACGCAGCATGGTCGTCGGCGGGATGACGGCATGCCCGGGAGGCGCCCATAGGGCGGCTCCTGTGTTCGTGGGCGTCGTCCACACTGTCCCCACCGTCATGTAGTGGCCACTAAGGAGCACGCCGAAGAGCCGGGCCAGTCGGCGCGACCGGCTCCGTTCGTCTTGCAGGATCCATGACATGACAGGATCGCCGAAGAACGCGTCCTGCAGTGTGTCGGCGATCGCAGGCCGGTCGCGCAAGGCCGCCAGCACTACCTGTGCCTTCGGGGTTAGATCGTCAGGGCGACTGACCACAGGCTCAGGAGCCTAGCTGCCTGTCATGCCGGGTGACTGACGGTTATCGATGGCGGCCGAACGACACTTTAAGGATGGAGCGCTTCGCCACATGCCCGATGGGAGACTGGCAGCTCCTGTAAGCGGAACGTTTGCGCAGGCGGACTGCGGACCGCAACTTTCCTCGCGTAGCCCCGACAAGAGCGCCGGTGTTCTGCGAGGTTTGCGCTGTACGGTCCCGTTGCCGAATCCAGGGGTCTCCATTCCCCGGCGGGAATCTCAGCCTTTCATCACGTTGTGCACCTTTGCCACCATCGGCTCCTTCAGTCCGACTCCGAGTTCGGCGAGGATCGGCATGAGGGTCGGTCCAAATGCATCGAAATCTTCCTGCGATTCCCAGATATCGAAAACGTGGATGGAACCGTCTGATTCGAGGGCAACGTGGAGGGTACGCCCCTTTGGTGCACCCGCACCGGCTGAGTCCAGCTGCTTGATTGCGTTGTTGTACTTCTCTGGGGTGAATCCCTCGTGAACGAAGTAGATCCCAAGTGCCATGATGCACCAACCTTTTCCGCGTGCAGGACGCTGTTTGGACACTGTGGCCAATCCGCCCTGGATTTGACCCTTTCGGACCATACCTCTCAGCACGATGCGGATGTCGTCCTTGCCGGATACCGCCATACGGACCGGCAGAAGGGTGCCCCCAAAGATTCGGCCACAATCTCGCGAACCCCTGCCCCCCGACCGCCAATGGTTAGGTGGGCACCCACCCACCTCCCCAAGCCTCTCGCTGGCCCAAAGCGGGACACGGGGGCGATCCTGTGCCCAGTGGGGTGCAACGATGGCACCGCGGGTATGGGTCAATCCACGGCGAGGAACCGCCGGTAAGTCCAAAGGTCGAGGTCTGGCTCGACTGGACCATGCCGTCGATCACGGAACTGATGGCCGTGGCGAAGCGGCTCATGGGCGTGGTGTTTCTCGGACCAGAGTCCACCCAGGCCACGGCCGACCAGCTCGGGGTGGCTACGCTCCATGCCCGAGAGCGGCCGACCGATCACCCGTGGTCGGACCCGGCCATCGGTGAGCAGTTCACCGCCGCCTTCCACTCGTTCACGGTGCTTGCCAATGACTGCGCCGCCGCAGGCAACAGTGCCGTCCTCGACTCCCACGCCCTTGACGATCGTGCCGGACGGACCGTTGCGGATCTGTCGATCGCCCTATGTGCCAAACGGGCCGGCCGAGCATAAGGTCGGACCCCCGGCACCTCTAACCCCCACGCGGATCCGTGGCGGGTCACAGGCGAGATCGCGTGCGGAGTGGCAGCGTTCCAGCGGGTTCCCACCGCACAAGTATGCCGACCCGAAGCTCGCAGCGACGGACGATCTCGGCAAGGGGATCACGTAGCTGATCGGCTCGACAAAGTACCGTAACGCTATGACCAGCGAACCCTCCATTGCCGATGCGTACACGCGGAGTGAAGAGGTAGCAAGCGAGGCGCTGCGAATCCTGAAGGAGGCGCTCGCCAACCTACGCGCGAGCTTTGAGACCCTACCGGAACCGTCTGAGCCGCTGCCCTTCGAGCTGATTCGTGACCAAATGGAGGTCAGCGGTGTGAGCGATCGGCTCGAAGAGATTCGCGAGGTCCTTTCCGATCTGCGGGCGGAAGTGGAAACGCTCATCGAAACCGGCTGGCCGTTCGTGGCTAGAGTCGGTGGACGTGAAGGTCCCTTACGGTGACATTCAAGGGGACATGAAGACCGCGTTCCTCGTCGAAGCCCAGCGCCGCCACTCCAAACCGATTCCTGCGGTGACCCCGGAAACGGTGTTCTGGTACTGCGGATCATGCGGTGAGGATTTTCCGGTCGAGGACGTGTTGATTGAAGACACCATGCCGTTCTGTCCGAGATGTGGTGAGGGTTCGGGCTGGGAAACGGTCCGGCCGGCCCAGTCCTCCTGAACCACACCTAGCCCACTTCGCCGATCGGAAACTGGGCACACGGGCGAAGGTGGAAGTGGCCGAGGTCTGATGTCGCCTATCGGACTATCGTGACCGCATGGTCGATTTCGCAAGAGACATACTCAAGTCGCTCGGCGACGCTGATCGAGCAGGTAAGGCGGTGCAGGCTTTGGAGGGTGCATACTCCAACGCCACCGCCGAGACAGTTAAGCAGCTCATCGAGGCGGTCAATGCTGCAGAGAAGGCATACCAAGCAGCCGCTGACCAGTGCGGCGCGTTGCTCCGGCAGTTGTTGGAGCGGTCTTGAGGGGGGCACTCCCGGCCCGGCACCTCTTAACCCCCACGCGGAGCACTATCGGGACGCATTGGGCGTCCAGTGCGGAGCGGCAGCGTCTTGCCGGCGTGCAGATGCGCCGGGACGCTTCGGACCCCGGAGGCAGCCGGGAGTCCATCGCCAGCTGATCGGGCGACCCTCACACCGGGCCGGGCAGGGGTCATTCGATCTGGTACGGGGTTGATGCACCCCCGTCCGCTGCGTCGCGCCACTGCATGGCTGCAACACAGTTGATTCAACATCCGATGGGTGGAAAGTGAAACCCCTATTCTTCTGAGCCGACCCTGATATTTGGGGAGCGGGTGCGTGGAGAAACTGGCTGCTATCCACTCGGAGCGCCGCCATTCGTTACCTTGCAGCGCCGGCCTGTTGAGCGAGGTCCTGCTGCCACGCTCCGGGTCCGGCAACACTAACCTCGACTGGAATCCGCCGGACACCCAACCCCCACGCCCGACGATTGCGGGGCACAGGCGCAAACATAGGGATTGCCCTTAACCCCCTACCGGCGAGAGTGCCCAGGTTGCGATGTCTGATCCGTAGAGGTGTCCACCACCTCGCCGTGGCCGATGTCCATCAACCGCAAGCAGCTGCTCCACCAGAGTGATCACACGTTCAACGTCGTCGAAATTCTCGTCATGGATATGGTCGCCAACGTCCTTGTCCGTGAACATCTCCAAAGCCACGGTCCCATTGGGCAAGGTGAAGGCAAGGCACCACCGCTCTCCCTGCCGATCCAAAACCGCCCTGGTTGCCCATGGGTGTTGCCCTAGCTCAATCACGACCACCGCCGTTCTGCCGCCCACCTGACGCCCTGCCGAAGCGTAGTCAGGCCGGTTGAACTGCGCTCAGCTCTCCGAGTCACTCGACGTGCTGATCGCAGCTCCACAGCCTCATCTGCTTGCACCCGATCATCGCCCGACCGATCCATCGCACGGGCTCGGGGCAGTCGGTGGGAATGTCGACCCGATAGCCAGGTCCACGGCTCACCTTGTGCCAGCAGACCCCTGACTCGACCCTGTCGGCGTTGGTGTAGTGATCGACGTTGTCCGTGAAGTCAGCGCAGGGGGCTGTGAATGCATCCTGACCTGGTCTTTCTCGGTGGGCCGTGCGGGACTTGAACCCACGACCCCTTGCGTGTCATGCAAGTGCGCTACCAACTGCGCCAACGGCCCGTGAGGGACGACGATACCACCCGGTCCACGAGCTCCCGGAGCGTTGCACCGCCTGCTTCGCGCGCCGCCTAATGCTGCGCCATCGTCGGGGCGGGAGGGGTGGCACGTTCTACTGCCTCCCAACCACCTAGGGCGCGACGTCGCTCCCGCTCGGCCTCGTGCCCGCCCCGTAGGCCGAACAGTCGCTTGGCGTACAGGAGGTAGACGACGATGGCCACGTTGATGACCAGGGTCACAACCTTGAACACACTGACCTTCAAGGAGATCTCGTAGATCTCGAGCGGCACCAGTGCGGCAGTGGCGACCAGGGTCAGGTACTCGGCCCACCGCTTGTTGAACCACAGGCCCACCATCTCCGTCGCCTCCAGCGCCGCATAGGCCGTGACCACCAGGCCCAGGGTGATCAGGCGGCGGGGGCTGTATTCGAACGCCTTGCGCAGGTAGCCCAGGATCCCCCGAATCTGGACGGCACCGGGGTCGCCACCGGACAGGTCGTTCATGATGGTGTTGTAGTCCCGATGGAGGGCGGCATCGTGCCGGGCGAAGGTGAACAGGACCAAGGCCAGCACCGACAGCACCACCACATGGACGGCCCGGTCCAGCGCGATCAGTCGCAGGACGTACCGGTCCCGTAGGACGGGGCCCCGGGCCGGCAACTCGATCTGCTCGCGCGGCGTCACCCGCTCCTCGGCGGCCTTCTCTGGAACGGCCATCGGCAACCACGCGTCGCACCTCAGGCACCGGCACCAACGCACTCCGTCACTGTCGCGGACCAAGATGGCGTCATCTGGGGTCACCTTCGCCGCATCGGCACCCACCAGGACGTGCCCCTTCCACGCGCACGTGACGAGCTCGTACCGATTTTCCGGCCGCTTCGTTCGGGGCACCAAGGCAGAATAGGCGCTGGTCGGGTGGTCCACCGAGGGGGACGCTGGCCGTTCGTGCCGGCCCCGGGGTTTCCGCGTCGGGGCCGGGCTCCTTGAGGCGCCGCTGTCAATCCTGCGTGCCGTGCACTTCTGTCAAGGTATACTGACAGCATGGACGTCGAGGACATCAGGAATGCAGTCAGCTCCGACGACCCGGCTCTGGGGCTCCGTGCGGCATTGGCGTTGCACCGACTGGCCGAGCGGGTCGAGGCCTCCAAGGTGGCCGCCGCCCGAGCGCAGGGGTGGACCTGGCAGCAGATCGGCGATGCGCTCGGCGTCACCCGACAGTCGGTGCACCTCAAGTACGGAAGGGATCTGTGATGACGACCAGATCGAGATCAGCGGAGACCTATCATCCCTGGACGACCTATATCGCTGCCCGGGAAGAGGCGCGCCGGCGAGGCGATCGAAGGGTGGGCACCGAGCACCTGGTGCTCGGCCTGCTCCACGATCCGGAGATCGCGCCCACACTGGGCGTCACGCTCGACTCGGCCCGTGAGGCGCTCGACTCCCTCGACCGACAGGCACTTCAGGCCATAGGCATCGCCCCTGTTCCCTACGCCCCACTCCTGCCGGAGCGGGACCTACCGCCGAGGCCAAACGTGAAGGCGGTCCTCAAGGATCGCCTCGCGTTGACGCCCGCAGCGAAGAGCGCACTGCAGGAGGCAGGCAAGCCGATGCGCCGTGGGAAGCACATCGCACCACAGGAGGTGCTCGTCGTCGTGCTCGCATGCGAGCCGCCAGACCCTGCCGCAGCACTCTTTGTGGCCTTGGGCGTGGACACTGCTGCAGCACGACAGCGCCTCGCTAGGCCCCCCGCCGCTGCCTGAACCGCGCCAGCCTTCACCGGGCCGAGATGCCGTGCGTGGCAACCGTCCGGTACACCCTGCCGGCGAACGTGGGGCGGGTTGAGCGGGTCAGGAGAGACCGGGCCCCGAACTGCATGATTCTGGAGGCGGCGGGCGGAATCGAACCGCCGTACGGGGCTTTGCAGGCCCCTGCCTAAACCACTCGGCCACGCCGCCAGGACGCCCGGCGATCCTACCCCCCCGGTTGGGATGCTTGAATCTGTGCATGCGGATCGGAATGATCGCCCCACCCTGGGCCCCAATCCCCCCCCAGCTCTACGGCGGCATCGAGTTGGTGGTGGATCAGTTGGCCCGTGGCCTGCAGGCCGCGGGCCACGAGGTGCTCCTCTACACGACCGGAGAATCCACCTGCCCGGTGCCCCGGCAGTGGGTGCTCCCTACCGCCGAAGGTGAGCGGATCGGCATGGCCGTCCCCGAGATCCGCCACGTGATCCACGCCTACGAGGCGGTGAAGACCTGCGACGTCGTCCACGACCACACCCTCATGGGCCCGTTCTACTCCGAGCACTTCCCATGGCTGCCGGTGGCCACCACCATCCACGGCCCCTTCAACGAGGAGCTGACCGATCTCTACCGGGCCACCGCCGATCGGGTCCCACTGATCGCCATCTCCCACGCCCAACGCCGGGCCGCCCCCGAGATCCCCATCGCCCGGGTCATCCACCACGGAGTGGATGCCTCGGTGTTCCCCGTGGGCGATGGTGGCGGGGACGAGGACGGGCCCTACGTGCTCTTCCTCGGACGGATGGCTCACGATAAGGGCGCCCATCGTGCCGTCCGGATCGCTCGCGCCGCCGGCATCAGGATCCTCATGGCCGCCAAGATGCGCGAGCCGTGGGAGATGCGCTACTTCGCCGAGAACGTGGAGCCCCTTCTCGGACCCGATGCCCAGTACCTCGGCGAGGTCTCCCACGAACGGAAGCTCGAGCTGTTGGCCGGAGCCTCCGCCCTGCTCTTCCCCATCCGGTGGAACGAGCCGTTCGGTATGGTCATGATCGAGGCCATGGCCTGTGGCACGCCGGTGCTGGCATTTCCGGAGGGCGCCGCCCCCGAGGTGGTCGACGACGGCCGGACCGGTTTTTTGTGCGAGGACGAAGCTTCCATGGTCGAGGCCATCGGCCGGCTGGGCGAGCTCAAGCGGAGCGACTGCCGCTTGGCGGTCGAGGGCTACTTCTCGACGAACCGCATGGTGGCCGAGCACGTCGAACTGTTCGAATCCATGATCCGCTAGGCAAGCGTCGACCCCGCCCGCGATCAGGAGCTGCGGCGAAACAACAGGCGGGCCACCAGGGCGACCAGGCCGACGACCACCGCCACCTTGATCACGAACCACACCACGCCGGCAACGAAACCGAGTAGCGAGAAGGCCACCCAGACAGCGATGAGCCCGCCGCCGACGACCAGTACCCCGTCGAACAGACTGAGCCCGGAGCGTTCCTCGTCGACCATGCCACCAGGCTAACCGACCCCGAGCCACCACCAGGTTCGCCCCCGGAACACGACCGCGTCCTGCCATCGGCCAGGTCGTCGACCCTACGGGCCGGTGGTACGGTCCGCTCGTGTCCCTGCGCGCCCGAAGGCAGACGCTCGTCGAACGGACCGACCTGCGCGGGGACGCGTTCTGTCGGGCCTATGCCGAGGCCGCCGACGAGTGGCTGACCGGCCTCTTCGATGAGGCCGCAGCGGAGGACGCCAGGGGGATGGCCCTCGTGGCCGTAGGTGGTTACGGGCGAGGCGAGCTCTGCCCGTTCAGTGACCTCGACGTGGTCCTCCTCCACCGCGGCCGACGTGACGTCTCGGCCACCGCCGACCGGATCTGGTACCCGGTGTGGGACGAGGGGATCTCCCTCGACCACAGCGTCAGGCGACCGAACGAAGCACTGGACATGGCCGCGGAGGACCTTCGGGTGGCGCTCGGACTGCTTGATGCACGGGTGATCTGCGGCGATCCGAAGGTGGCCGAGCCCGTCCTCGAGGGCGCCCGCGACCGCTGGGTGAAGCAGAAGCCACCGTGGCTCGGGGTGCTGTCCGACCTGGTCGCCGAACGGCACCGCACCTCGGGGGATGTCGGGTTCCTGCTCGAACCGGACCTGAAGGAGTCCCACGGGGGACTGCGGGACATCGCCGCCCTCACCGCCCTCATGCAAGCCGTGCCCGTACTGGCCGACTACGTCGACACGATGGCCTTAGACGAGGCCCGGGCGGTCCTCACCACGATCCGGGTCGAGCTACACCGGCGGGCAGGCAGGGACCTGAACAAGTTGCTCCTCCAGGAACAGGACGAGGTGGCCAAGGCACTCGGAGAGCCGGACGCCGACGCGCTGATGCTGGCCGTGGCCACGGCGGGACGCACCGTCGCCTGGGAGGGCGACGACGCCTGGCGCCGCCGGGGCGCATGGTCGCGGGCCCGGGCCGGCCGCGGTCGGGGGCGCGGCAGCCAAGCGGCCACCACTCCCCTCACCCCGCTGCCCAACGACCCCGGCATCGGCGTCGCCGACGAAGAGGTCGTCCTCACCGCTACCGCCGACGTCAGCGGGGACCCGTCGCTCTCGCTCCGCCTGGCGGCGGTGGCCGCCGAGAAGAACCTGCCCATCTCGCGGGACGCACTCAACCTGCTCGGGCGGGAGGCACCCTCCCCGCCCGTGCCCTGGCCGGACGACCTCCGGGCCACGCTGATCCGGGTACTCGCCACCGGACCCGCTGCCATCACCGCCCTCGAGGCCCTGGACCAGCGCCGCCTGCTCGAGCGGTACATCCCCGAATGGGCGACGGTTCGAAACAAGCCTCAACGAAACCCCTACCACCGGTTCACCGTCGACCGGCACCTCCTCGAGGCGTCCGCCAATGCCGCCACCCTGGCGCACCGGGTCAACCGGGTCGACCTGCTGTTGCTGGGCACCCTGCTCCACGACATCGGCAAGGGGTTCCCCGGCGACCACACCGAAGTGGGAATGGAAGTCGCGGCAGGCATCGCCACCCGCCTCGGGCTGATGCCCGAGGACGTCGACGCGATTGTCAACCTGGTCCGGCTGCACCTTCTGCTGCCGGACTCCGCGACCCGTCGCGATCTCAACGATCCGGCCACCGCGGAACGGGTGGCCAAGGAGGTGGGAGACCGCTCCACCCTCGAGGTGCTCGCCGCGATGGTCGAGGCGGACAGCCTGGCCACCGGACCATCGGCGTGGGGATCGTGGAAGGCGGGGCTCGTCGCCGACCTGGTCGAGCGGACCAGCCGTCTCCTGGCCGGCGAGCCGGTTGCACCTCCCACTCCCTGGGTCACCGATGAGCTCCGGCTGATCATGGAAACCGTCCGGGCCCAGGGGGCGCCGGCGCTCTCGATCGACGACCCCATCGTGACCGTCGTGGCGCCCGACCGATCGGGCCTCTTGGCGGAGGTCACCGGGATGCTCGCCCTCCACGGGCTCAACGTCCGCTCCGCGGTGGTCGCCGGGGAGGAGGGAGTGGCAGTCGAGGTCTTCACCGTGGAACCCTCCCGTGGCCGGTGGCCGGCGGCGGCACGCCTCGCCGACGACCTGGGCGCCATCGTGGACGGCACGCTCGCCGTCGACAGGCAGCTGGCCGAGCGGGCCCACACCTATCGGAACGAGAAGCGGGCGACCAGCCCGAACCTGGTGTCGACGGAGGTGACAGTGGACAACCACGCCTCCGACACCGCCACCGTGGTCGAAGTCCGGGCAGAGGACGTGGAGGGCCAGCTCCACCGAATCACGAGGGCACTCGTCGAGTGCCGGCTCGACGTGACCTCGGCCAAGGTCTCGACCTTCGGATCCGCGGTCGTGGACGCCTTCTACGTGCGGGGGCAGGACGGCCGGAAGCTGACCGACCCCCACAAGATCGCCATGCTCGAGCGCGCCATCGTCGAGCGGGTCGCCGAGTACGCCGGCGACTGACCGCGGCACTCCTACCCCCCTCCGACCGGAAGTGATGGCGGCTGGACCATCAAACTGCCTGTTGCCTGGTAGATTGAGACGGGAGTGCTATGTCGAACACCTACGCACACTCGAGTTCGTCTCGACAGGCTCGCTCCCCGAGGGGACGGAAGGGCTGGGTTCTCGCCATCGTCCTGATGGCCTTGGCTGTCCTGGGTGTGAGCGCGGCCGCAGTGATCGTGCACACGAACGCCGATCGGGCCGCCGCATCACCGACGTCGGCTCCGATCAACCCCCCTTCAGCGGGACCGCTGAGCATCGTCTCGATGAACCCGGCGGACGGGACCACCGGGTTGCCGAGTGACGCCACCATCTCGGTGCAGTTCTCGGTTCCGCTCAGCCCCCGCTCGCCCGCGCCGACACTGACACCGCCGGTTGCGGGTTCGTGGCAGGTGGTGACACCCACCACCTATGCCTTCGTGGCCTCGGCCCCGCTGGTTCCCTCCTCCACCGAGACGGTCTCGGTTCCCGCCGGTCCGACCGGCGTGGACAGCATGACCGGTAAGAGACTCGGACAGCCGTCGACCGTGCAGTTCACCGTGGCACCCGGCAGCACGCTCCGGCTCCAGCAATTGCTGGCCCAGCTCGGCTACCTGCCGGTGAGCTTCACCCCGGCCGGATCGTTGACCGCCCCGCAGGAGGCGGCCCAGGCGCAGGAGGGCACCTTCGCCTGGCGGTGGACGGAGCCGGCGTCCCTGGAGAGCCTGTGGTCGGCGGGTACCGCCAACGAGATCACCCGTGGGGCGGTGATGGCCTTCGAGTCCCAGCACGGATTGAAGTCGGACGGTCTGGCCGGACCGTCCGTGTGGGAGCAGCTGCTGGCCGACGCATCGGCCGGTACCGTCGACCCCAACCCGTACAACTACGTCTTTGTCTCCAAGGCCCTGCCCGAGACCACCACCGTCTACAGCAACGGGGCCGAGGTGTACTCAACCAGGGCCAACACCGGTGTCCCAGCAGCGCCCACGGCGTCGGGGACCTTTGCCGTCTACGTGCGCTACACGGTGACGACCATGACGGGTACCAACCCGGACGGATCGAAGTACTCCGATCCGGGCATCCCGTGGGTGAGCTACTTCAACGGAGGCGATGCCCTGCACGGATTCGTGCGGGGCAGCTACGGCTTCCCGCAGAGCGACGGCTGCGTCGAGATGCCGCCGGCCAATGCCGCCGTGGTGTACCCGCTCACGCCCATCGGTACCCTGGTCACCGTCTCCTAGTTTCGTCACGCTCCGCACCGGTGGGTACCCGGCCGGCGGGCTCCAGCCCCGTCACTCCGGCCGGCGGGCCCAGGGGAAGTCCGGGCGGCGGTCGCGAATGGCCGCCACACCCTCTCGTGCATCGGGTCCGAGGAAGCCGATCATCTCCAGGGCCAGCGACTTACCGAACACCGGTGCGTTGGTCATCATCCACTGATTGAGCACCCGCTTCGCCCACTGGACCGCGGTCCGGCTCCCCCGGGCCAGTCGTTCGGCCACGGCCAGGGCCTCGGCGACCACGTCCTCGTCGGGGGCTCACCGGGTCACCAGTCCGATGCACTCGGCCTCGGCACCGTCGATGAACTCGGCGCTCATCAGGTAGTGCTTGGCCTTGGCCATCTCGCAGAGGAGCGGCCAGAGGATGGCGGGATGATCGCCGGCGGCCACCCCTGACCGGGTGTGACCGTCGGACAGCCGGGCAGTTGCGGCGGCGGCGTGGTCGGTGGTCATCTTCTCCACCATGGACAGGTCCCCTCCGACCGAGAATGCAGTTCCTGCACCGGTGATCACCGAGACGACCACCGAGTCGTCGGCGTCCACCACCGGCCAGATGTGCGAGAGCTCGCGATGCAGGCGCTCGTTGGCCACATTCAGCACCTAGGGCCGATTGATGGTGATGAGGAGGACCCCATCGGCCGGTCGACCGAAGGCGAGATGCTCGCAGTCGGCGTAGTCGGCAAAGAGAACGGAGCGCGGGTGGTCGGTCATGTCCGGATCATTGCTCCATCAACGGATGGCGCAGCCCGAGCTCGACCAGCGACTGGTCGGGATGGCGCGGCTCGACCGCGCCCGGCCGTGCACCGGGGGTGGCGAGGACGTAGATGTTCCAGAACGGTGCCAGCCCTGCCGGCTCGATGTCGGCATAGAGCCGGCGCTCCACCTCGGGGCACCGGGTGAAGCCGGCGTCGGCGAATCGCTCCGTCCACCACCTGAAGGAAGCAATGGTCAGATGTCCCTCCACCAACCGTCCCTCGGCATCGACCGCCAGATCCTCCTCGGGCACCGGTCCGGGGTACTCGGGGCCCAGCGAGCGGTAGTGGTCCAACCGCTCCGGCCGGACCTTGCCTTCGAAGTGGCCGTCGGGTCCGGACGCATTGACCCCGAAAGACGGGATGGTGGCGTACAGGTAGCCACCACACACCCTGGCCAGCTCGGTCAAGGCGGCGGGCACCCGATCGGGCGGAAGATGCTCCAGGATCTCCAGCGCCGTCACCAGCTCGAAAGTGCAGTCGCGCCAGGGAAGGCCGGCGAAGAGGTTGGCCACCCGGACGTGCCCGGCGGCCCCGGGGGTGGCGTGGTCGATGGCGAACTGGCTGAGATCACAGCCCTCGGCGTCGAAACCCCTTTCGCGGAGCACCTCCACCAGGTAGCCGGTGGCACACCCCACGTCCAGGGAGTTGGCCACCTCGAAGTTCCTCCACAGCAACCACCCGGCGATATCGGCGTTGGAGGCGATGCGGTCGTAACGGGCGTAGCCTGAACGCCCGGCGCGATCACCCGACGCGTCGCGGCCCTCACCGAAGTAGCTGCCCCCGTACGTGTCGGCGATGCCGGCCTCCCGGGCCTCGGCCAGGGCGAGCCCGCGCTCGGCCGCGCCGGTCAGCTCTCTCCCCGAGACGGCCATCACCCGACGCGTCCCCGCGGACACGGTGGCCACGCGGACCAGCGCCCGACGCACCCCGTCGACGGCCGGCTTCCATCGGGCACTCGGCATGGGGAGGAGGTTAGCCGTGGTCCGATTCGGCCTCTTGCCGAGGCCGGCCGGCGCTGGATACCGTCCGCGACCCCCAATGGAGCATGACTATCACTCATCGTGTGGATAATCTCACTCTGAGCAGTTATCCTGGTAGGTGAAGAGCCTCGACCGAAGGACAGGGTGGATGGTCAGGAGACGCGGGTCCACGGGAGGATCACCAATGGACGAGCAGCGTGGGACAACGGAGCAGCGTGTGACAACGGACCAGCCTTTGACAACGGAGCAGAGCCCCTTCCGGGCGTTCGGCTCACCGAGAGGCGCTGCGGCGCACGACGTCGAACCGCTTCCCACGCCGACTCTGGCATCCGCCCTCTCGCCCCGGGGCGAGGACGAAGCAGCCACGAGCCAGGTGGGGCCCACTGAGGTGGCACCGACCGCGTCGCTGCTGGGTTCGCTTTCGGACTTCAACCTCTCCGACGTCCTGACCCTGCTGGCCTCCACCGGGAAGACCGGTGAGTTCCAGGTGGCAGGCCAGAACGTGGACGGCAGGCTCTGGTTCGACCACGGCGCACTGTCCAGCGCCCATGTGGGAGCGGCCACCTCCATGGGCCAGGCGGTGTTCGAACTGGCCTGTGTGACAGACGGCTTGTTCTCCTTCACCCCGGGACTCGTCTCCTCCAGCGGTCAGCCGAACGTTCCGGTGGTCGCCGTCCTGCAGGAAGTCCGCCCCCGTGTCGAGGAGTGGAAGGAGATCCGCGACGTGGTGCCACTCGAGGCAATCGTCGGCCTGTCGCCCACTCCACCCGGCCAGGATGTCCAAATCCGCAGCGACCAGTGGCAGGTACTGACGACGGTCGGCACCGGCGGCCTTTCGGTCAAGAGGGTGCTCGACACCATCGGGGGCGACCAGATCACCGGGCTACGCACCTTGCGCGACCTGCAGGTAGCGGGGCTCATCGTCGTCCTTCCGGCCCCGGATGGGCCGACCTCCGACGAGGGGACGCGGGCGTCGGCCGTTCCGTCCCCGCCCGCCACCGACATCACAGAAGTGTCGCCGCCGACCGCCGACCTCATCGAAGAGGTCGGAGCCGACGGCTTGGCGAAATTGCCTCCTCCTGGCGACCCGGTCCCGGCGGCGGGCGGTCTTGACGACCGGTGCCGGAGCCTGACGCAGGTGGCCATGATGCCGCCGCCGATCAATGCCGATCCGTGGTCGCCGATCGCGGAGTCCGAAGCGAATCATTCCGGCGCCGATCTCGGGGACAACGGCTTCGACTGAGCACCGGGCCGTCCTGCCCGCGGACGGATGACGCCTGCACTGCAGACTGACCCCTCATGTCGTGCCTGGGCCGTACCTCACGTGGTGGAGGTGATCGTGCAATTGCCGTTCTGCTGGCAGTGATGCACCACCGCGACGATGATGACTGCCAGGACGACCCCGATCACAATGCCCGCGAACCCGATGATGATGCCGGCCAGGGCCATCCCGCCGCCCCGTTGCATCCCCGCTGACCGCTTGATCTGGGATCGGGCGATGAACCCGAACACGATGGCCAGCACCGCACCGATGCCGTAGAGCCAGAAGAAGAAAGAGCACACCAGCGAGGCGATAGCCAGGCCGTTGGTCTTGGGTGCCGCCAGGTAACCGTACGGTGCACCGCCAGGGGGGTAGCCGTAGCCGGCGTCGACCATCGGCGGATATCCCGGGCCGACCGGCGGTGGCCCGAACCCTCCGGCACCCGGCGGTGGGCCGTAGCCAGGGGCAGGTTGGGGGCCGTAGCCCGGGGCAGGTTGGGGGCCGTAGCCCGGGGGCACTCCCCCGGCATCCGGGCCAGGGAACGGAACGGGCGGTGGCCCCGAACCGTCGGGGATGGCCGGCGTCGCCAGGGACGGCGTGGCGTCTCCGGGCACCTGTTCTGGCGAGTACCACTTCCCATCCGAGGCCTGCCACCACCCGGGTCCCTGCGCTACGTCACTCACGCCATGGCCTCCTGACCGCTCGAAGAACGACGCTAGCGCCCGTCACGGAGACGAGGAGGAACCCGGTCCCGAAGTCAGGCGCGCAGCGAGTGCCCGGAAGGCTCTGCCCCGATGGGACATCTCGTGCTTCTCGGCCGGGCTCATCTGTGCGAACGTGCGCCCGTCGCAACCGTCGGGGGCGAACACCGGGTCGTAGCCGAAGCCCGAGTCACCGGCCGGGGCCGGGGTGATCGTGCCGGTCACCTTCCCGTCTTCCCACACATCGCTGCCATCGGGATAGGCGACCAGGGCCACGCAGCGGAACTGCGCCGACCTGCGTTCCGGTGCCTCGGCTCCCGCCCGCTCCAACTCATCGAGCAGCTTGGCGACGTTGTCCGCATAGGTGGCGTGCTTTCCCGCGAACCGGGCCGAGTAGACGCCGGGGGCTCCGCCCAGGGCTTCCACCTCCAGGCCGGTGTCGTCCGCCACCGCCGCAAGCCCGGTCGCCTCGACAAGCGCACGGGCCTTCAGCCGCGCATTGTCGACCAGGGTGTCCCCTGTCTCCTCGACATCGGTGACCGACGAGGGTCGGGGTACCAGCTCGATTCCGGGGACACTCCCCAGGATGGCCGCTATCTCCGCGACCTTGTCCGGATTGGCGCTGGCCACGACCAGACGGTGCGTCGGCACGGTCACCGGGGGGAGGGAGGCTCCGCCAACACCTCGACCTGCATGTCGAGGAGTTGGGCGATCCCATGCTCAGCCAGGCTGAGCATCTCGTCGAGCTCTCCCTTGGTGAACGGCATCCCCTCCGCCGTCCCCTGGACCTCGATGAACCGCCCGGACGAGGTCATCACCACGTTCATGTCCACCTCGGCCCGGCTGTCCTCCTCGTAGGGCAGATCGAGCATGCACACCCCGTCGACCACGCCCACCGACACGGCAGCCACCGCCTCGGTCAGCGGATTGGCCCGGAGCACCCCCTTCTGGACCAGCCGGGTGAGCGCGTCGTGCAGGGCGACATAGGCGCCACAGATGGACGCGGTTCGGGTGCCGCCGTCGGCTTGCAGCACATCGCAGTCCACGGTGATCTGCAGCTCGCCCAGGGCCACCATGTCGCACACCGAGCGCAGCGACCTCCCGATCAGCCGCTGGATCTCCTGGGTCCGGCCCGACTGGCGGCCCTTGGCCGCCTCGCGGGCGACCCGCTCGCCCGTCGACCCCGGGAGAAGCGAGTACTCGGCGGTCACCCAACCCTTGCCACTTCCCCGCATCCACGGTGGCACCCGCTCCTCCACCGAGGCCGTGCACAGCACTCTGGTCCGGCCCATCGACACCAGCACCGACCCCGGCGCGAACACGGTGAAGTCACGTTCGAACGCAGCGGGCCTCAGTTGGTCGGTGACCCGGCCATCGGTTCTGCCGGTCACCCCCTGGGCAGTCGTTCCCTCGGTCATGCTCCGAACTCCTTTCCGATCGATGCCTGTTCCACGGGGGCCCCGAACGCCGCCTCGGCCTCCGCTACCACCGAGGCCGCATCGATCGTCGGCCAGCGATGGGTGATCACCAGCTTCCGGGCGCCCGCTCGGCGGGCCTGCTCTCCTGCCTGGCTACCACTCATGTGCCCCGCGGTTCCCTCGTGCTCCGAGGTGTAGGTCGCCTCGCACAGGACCAGGTCGAGGTCGGTCCCGAGCTCGGCCAGCGACCAACCGGGACCCGAGTCGGCAGAGTACCCCACGGCGCAGGCCGGACCGTCGATGCGGACCGCCAGCGTCTCGATGGCGTGGTCCGTCCGGTGGAACGAGCAGGACAGGCCGCCGACCCGTACCGTGTCGCCGTCGGTCACCACTCGCCAGTCCAGGGTCGGCGTCGTGTCCAGCCGGGCGCGATCCCCCAGGCCGGCCGGGGCGAAGAGGGGGACACGTCGGCCGCGCAGAGCAACCCTGGCATGGGTGTCGAGGGCATAGAGGTCGGACCAGTGGTCGGGATGGTGATGGGTGATGACCACGGCATCGACCGAGGCCGGATCGACGTGGCGCTGCAGGTTTGCGAAGGTGCCCGGTCCGGCGTCGATCATGACGATGGTGCCACCGCCCGAAACCAGGTAGCCGCTTCCCGCACCCGCTGGCCCTGGCCAACTCCCATCGCAGCCGAGCACGGTGAGGGTCAGGCCGGACCGGACTTCGGTCGACTCCGGGCCGGCGGGTCCAACGGTGGAAGGGCCGGGGACGATGGTGGCGGCCACCTCCCCAGGCTAGGCCGCGTGCGACGGGACCAGGGCGTCCGTTCGCCACCGGGCGCAGGGATACGCTCGAGCGCAATGACCGGCGACCGCAACGGGCGCACGTCCTCCCGGGCCTGGCTCGCCGACCACCGGAGGCAACGGGCCTGGCCGTTGGTGGCCATGGCCGTCTTCGTGGTGGTGTCGATGGCCTACTCGCTGTTGTGGGGACCGGTCGTGGATCACGGCCACAGTCCGGAAGCGGGTGATATCTAGAAGTACGTGATCCGCCTGGCGCGCTCCTCGACGATGTCGAGGTCGTCGGTCCATGCCCCGGTCGACAGGTACTTCCACCCTCCGTCGGCGGCGATCACCACGATGGTGCCCGACTCGATCCTCGCTGCTGTCTTGGCCGCCCCGGCCAGGGCCGCACCCGACGAGAGGCCGGCGAAGATCCCCACTTCGATCAGCCGGCGGGTCCACTCGATCGATTCGCGTGGGCGGACGATGCGCTTGCCGTCCAGCAGGTCGGCCCCGTTGTTGTCCGTGAAGATGGGAGGTACGTATCCGTCATCGAGATTGCGGAGGCCGTCGACCAGCTCGCCGGCCGGCGGTTCGATGGCCCACACCTTGACGTCGGGATTCTGCTCCTTGAGGAAGCGGCCGACGCCGAGCAGGGTGCCCGACGTGCCCAGTCCGGCGACGAAGTGGGTCACCTCGGGGCAGTCGCGCCAGATCTCCGGCCCGGTGCCCTCGTAGTGGGCCTTCGGATTCGCCGGGTTGGCGTACTGGTAGAGGAAGACCCACTCGGGGTGATCCGCGGCCAAGGCCCGTGCCCGCTTGACGGCGCCGTTGGAGCCCTCGGCACCCGGCGACTCGATGATCTCAGCCCCCCACACCTCGAGTAATTGACGCCGCTCTATGGACACGTTGGTGGCCAGCACGACCTTCAGGTGGTACCCCTTCACCCGGCAGATCAACGCCATCCCGATGCCGGTATTGCCCGACGACGGTTCGATCAGGGTCTGGCCGGGCTTCAAGATGCCGTCCTTTTCGGCCTCCTCGATCATCGACAGGGCGATCCTGTCCTTCACCGAACCCCCCGGGTTCTGCCCCTCGAGCTTGATGAGGATGCGCACCTCGGGGTTGGGACTCAGCTCGCTGATGTCCACCATCGGGGTGTTGCCGATCAGCTCCAGAACAGAGCCCTTCACCGTCATCGGAGGTGGGGCAACCTGTCGCCGACCGCTCCCCCGGCCACGGCGGGCAGGATCGACAACTCGTCGGCATCGCCGACCGGCGTGTCGAGAGCCGAAAGGTAGCGCACATCGTCGTCGTTGAGGTACACGTTGACGAACTTGTGCATGGTGCCGTCGTCGTCGACCACCTGCCCGGAAAGCCCGGGGTACTCCGATTGAAGGGCACGGAGCACCTCGCCGACTGTCGCCCCTTCGACCGACACCGTCTTCGCACCTCCTGCTTGTGACCGCAGCACGGTCGGGAGATTGACTTTGACGGGCACGGGCGCTCCTCTGGTTCCGATGGTCCGGCCGAAGGGACCGGGTGATCTCGTTCGCTTGCAGGCCTAGTGGGTTCCCATATGTGCGGTGAGGCGCTGCCCGGCCGCATCGGACGTGGGCAGATCGTCACCCTTCGGGTAATGCTGACTATTCCACTTGGGATTCTACCTGTGTAGCAACCGCACCGGTTCCTCGGCGATCAACCCGTCGACGATCCGGTAGCTGCGCACCACGGGCTGGGTGTCGCGGAGCGAGACCAGCACATAGTGCCACCCGGGATCCGGGGCCTGGTCCACATCGGTCGGCGAGGGATAGGCCTCGGTGTGGGTGTGGGAATGGAACACTCCGATGATCGAGTTACCGCCGGCCTCGGCATCGCGGTCGGCACGCAGATGCTCCTTGGGGTCGACGGTGTACAGCTTGGCCGAGGCGGCCAGATTCCTCGTCGGATAGCAGGTGACCGCCTCGCCGGTCCCAGGATTGCCGCCGAGCAGGCCGCACGCCTCGTCGGGCAGGCCGACCAGGCAGTAGGCCACCATCTGATCGTGGACTGATCGGGGAAGGGACAGCATGACCAGGCTCACGCTAGAGGACACCGGCACGACGCCGGGCGATTTCGGGAGACAACAGCGGGCGATGGGCAGTCGGGCCGCTGGTTGGCCGGGTGGTGGCAGACGGACCGGAGGTGCACGTTTAGGACGGGGGCAGGACGGCAGGCGGCATCCGGAACCCTCGCCGGCTCCACCCACATCCGGCCCCGGCCCCGGCCCCGGGGCGACTACCGTCCGAGGGTATGGCGGCAGCAAAGAAGAAGAGTGCGGCCACTACCGGGGGTCGGGGCTCCGCCAAGGCCCCGGGCAAGCAGGCCGACCGAGAGGCCAACCGGGTGGTTGCCTCCAACCGTCGCGCCCGCCACGACTACGAGATCATCGACACCACCGAGTGCGGCTTCGTCCTTCAGGGCTCGGAGGTGAAGTCCCTGCGGGCCGGCCGGATCGCGCTGCAGGACTCCTATGCCCGGATCATCGACGGCGAGATGTGGCTGTTCGGGGTGCACGTTCCGCCCTACGCCCAGGCCAATGGCTTCGGCGCCCACGAACCCGACCGCAGGAGGAAGCTACTCCTCCACCGCCGCCAGATCGACGAGTGGATGGGGCGGTCCCAACAGCAGTCGCTGACCATGGTGCCGTTGTCGATCTATTTCAAGGACGGCCGGGCCAAGGTCGAACTGGCCCTGGCCCGGGGGCGACGCCAGTACGACAAGCGCCACGCCATCGCCACACGGGACGCGGGGCGGGAGGCAGCCCGCGAGGCACGGGCGGCCTCCAAAGCCGGCTCGTATCGCTGACATCGGCCGGGAGGTAGACTGGGCGTTCGGCTGAGCAGCCCGTTCAGTCAATGGAGATACCCCAGGGGGTGACAGGCTTCGACTCTGGTCGTCGAGGTGGGAGAAGCGAGCCGTGGTCTCCGGAGCCACGTTAAAGAGCCGGAACAAAAAATAAACGCCGAGCCTCAGCTCGCGCTCGCAGCCTAGAAACTGCGACGTCCGACCGGTCTCAGCCCCACGGGCCGGAATCGGGCGACATCTAGTGGGACTCACCTGACCGGTTGCGCCGACTGGCCGTCAGGGACAACTCAGTCGGATACGGACCGACGCTGCCGCCGGTAGCGGCATCGGTCCCGACAATCCACCACCGGCTGCGCTCGGAGAAGGCCCATTGAGAAGCCGGAGGACGCGGGTTCGATTCCCGCCACCTCCACGATGCCTTGACCTGTTTTCCCGCAGGTCAAGGCATTGTTTTGTCCGGAGCCGTGGGCAAACCACCCCTACTGGACACGAACACGAGCACGAGCCTTCACGGGCTTGCGCTCCCCCGCCGTACCGTATGGCCATGTCCCACCTGGAAGCTGTCTCCAGTCTGGACACTCTGTCGAGCTGATGCCCCGCGTCTACGTCACCCAATGAGTTCGCCCCGGCGGCAGCGTCGGCTGTCTCGGCTCGCTGGCGATCGGCTTGGTCTACGCACTGGGGGCGGTGCTCTTCATCGGGATCTTGGTACTGATCTTCGGGGTCTTCGTCGCCGCCGTTCTCATGGCTCTGGTGGCACTAGGAGTCAATCGGCTCCTGATCGCCATCTCGCCCCGATACCGGGTGCGCAGGGTCGCACAGGGCACGTTCCGGCCCACCACCAGGGTCATAGAAACCACCGCCAGGGTGATCGACACCACCAAGCCGAAGCGTCGCAACTGAAGGGGACATGCGCCTCGGGGACGCAGTGTCGGCACTTCTCCGCGCTGCCGGGCCAAAGTATCCGTAACGTTCCCAGCGCCATGACGGGTTGACCTGAACGCTATGAATCAACTGCAGCGTCTGCCACAAGTCTCAATCATGCGCTTGTCGGGCAGTCCTCATGACCGACCGCACACGCCGGTCGGCGTTCAGTGCCCACGATGTCCCTGAAGAGGATGGCCACGTTCTCCAAGGTCATCGGAGCCTTGCGCTGGCCCGCACAGTCCTACCGTGGGCGAACATGGGATTGGCACGCCGGGGGAAGTCCAGCGAGGGGCGCCAACCAGTGGCTGCACGGTGCCACCAACCGTCGGGCAAGTGTGGCATTACGACGCCGACAGAGTGCGACAGCCTGCGAAAGCGTGCGCGCAAGACCGGGTCGATACCACCCGGCCGTCGATCGTGACACCGCCTGCATCACCGCCAGGCAGTCCTACGCCTACCATCGGACTATATGAAGGGTGATCTCGTGTGAAACAGCCCTCAATCGCCTGGTGGACCGGACTCGTCCTCGTCTGCCTGGGCCTCTTCGGTGCAGCCTTTGCGATCGCCGGCCTTCTGACTGCGCTCCCGCCACCGGCCGTTGGAGGCACCTGTGGTCCCGGACAAGGGTCCGAGGCGGCGATCGTGGCACTGCTCGACCCGGTCACGATCGGGGCCGGTCCGGAGCCCGCGGCGAGCAACGTCACCGGTCGGGCCCAGTGGTCGGAGTTCGTCAGTGAGTGCCAGAGGGCGACGGATGACAGAGCTCTTGCCGCATTCCCCATCCTCATCGTGTCCGCCGGGGTTGCGATCCTCGGTCCCCTGGTGGTCTGGAGGAGGGCCCGCAGTCGACCTGATTCATCTGCGGAAAGCGCCGTCGACGGGTGGTCGTCGCCACAATTGGAAGCTCCGTCCGCCGAACATCCCCCATCTGCCCTGCTTGGTCCGACGTCAGAGGTGTCTGATGGCGCAGGCGCGGGAGCCGTGGCTCGGTTCCCTTCGTTGCCACAACAAGAGGAGCCGGGTGCCCAGTAAGAGCGCTCTGTTGCTTGCCACCACGCTGCCCCGGAGCGTCGGCCATGAGTGGATTCGGCCTCCGCTGTCCCAGGGCAGCCATCCGACGCCGGGAGCAGCAACCTTGGGCCTGCTGGTCGTGGGGCGCTGACGTCCAGTCAGTTGAACGTTGTACCCTGTCGTGGTGCGCAAATCACGACTGACGCTCGTGCTCATCGCCGTGATGGCCCTCCTGGCCACCCTCACCGCGGTCATTGCGCGGTCTTCGCATACCCAGGCGGCTTCATCCCAACCGATCACGACCATCTCCCTCAAGCAGGCGAAGGCCTACACACCCAAGGCGCCGGCCGGGGCGACGGACGACTACCACTGCACCGTGATGAACCCCCACGTCAACAAGAACTCCTACATCGTCTCCAGCCAGTTCTTTCCCGGGAGCGTCGAGGACCACCACGCCATACTGTTCCTGGTGCCGCCGGACCTGGCCGCCACGGCCGAGGCCGACAACGTCAACGGCCAGGGATGGACGTGCTTCGGTGAGACGCCCATCCCCAACACCGGGCTGGACCAGATCTCCAACACTCCGTGGCTCAGTGCCTGGGCCCCGGGCCACGGAGCGGACAGCCTTCCCAAAGGATCCGGAGTCCTGCTGCCGGCGGGGAGCCTGGTGGTGATGCAGGTCCACTACAACCTGCTTGTCGGGGACAAGCCGGTCAAGAACTCATTGGTGCTGCACACAGTGCCGGCGTCGACGCCGCTCCTGCCCCTCAAACTGGACCTGATGCCCGCAGCGCCGGACATCCCTTGCCCGGCCGGCGTGACCGGTCCCCTGTGCAGCCGGGCGGCCTCGCTGGCCAACCTTGGCCAACGCTTCGGCCAGAGTGCTATCGACTTCGTGAACACCCTCGAGACGGTGTGCGGGCGCAACCCGGAAGACCCGCCGGCGGGCGACTCGACCTCCTGCAACTGGCCGATCCACCGCAGTGGGTACATCGTGAGGGTGGGCGCCCACATGCATCTCCTGGGCGCCACCTTCACGATGGTCCTCAACCCGGGCACAGCTGAGGCCAAGACCATCCTCGATGTCCCCGACTACAACTTCCACTACCAGCGGGCCTACAACCTGACGACCCCGGTGGCGGTGTCACCTGGTGACACCGTCCAGGTCACCTGCACCTACGACCCGACCCTCGCCCAGGAGCTGCCCGCCTTGCGGAAGGTCCCGCCGCACTTCGTCACCTGGGGCGACGGTTCCTCCGACGAGATGTGTCTCGGCCTCATGTGGACGTCGCAATCCCTCCCCAACCCCAATTACCCCGTCTGATCGCACACCCCGCTGCCGAGCGTCGACTCCTGGGGTTCCCCAACCCGGGAGTCACTTCCGGGTGACATCACGTTCCCGTCCCGATGCCAGGAACGTTCCCATTCAGACTCTCCGCCACTGCTCTCAGCATCAAGAACACCTTGCCAGGTCACCGGCAGGCGCATCCTCCCGCATGCGTCCCACCTCCCGGCCCCGGGTGGCGGCCAGGACGATATTGCCGGCAGGGAGGCAGGACGATATTGCCGGCAGGGAGGATCGACCTCTCCGAGCGGGCGGCCCCGCTGCACGAGGAGGTCGGCACCCACTGGCCCGAGGGGTTGTGGATCTGCGCGGTGCGGCGATCGGTCGAGGCTCGGGTGGCGGCGCCGGCCCATAGGAGTTGGCGCGCCGGATGACCCAGGGCCACTTGACCGGTCTGCTCGGCATGGGCGCCGGGCCCGCCCGGCGTGGCGGAACGAGCATGGGGAGCGCCGGGGCCTGTTCAGCGGTGCCGTAGTAGCCTCGGGTCCTTCACGAGGGATCACGCCGGGGCAAAAGAGGGGGTCCACATGAGTGTCGATCGGATGAGCCCGCTGGACATGTCCTTCCTGCACATCGAGGACGACGTCAGCCACATGCACATCGCATCGGTGGGGATCTTCGAAGGGCCCGAGCCACCCTTTGCCGACATCGTGGCGATGATCGAGAGCAAACTGGCGCTCGTCCCCCGGTACCGCCGCGTCGTTCGACACGTCCCGTTCGAGTTGGGCCGGCCGGTGTGGGTGGACGATCCCCACTTCAACATCGAGTACCACCTGCGCCATACGGCCCTGCCCTCCCCGGGGGGCGAGGCCGAACTGCGCAAGCTGGTCGGCCGGGTCATGTCCCAGGCACTCGACCGATCGAAGCCCCTCTGGGAGATGTGGGTGGTCCAGGGTCTGGAGGACGGCCACTGGGCCCTGCTCTCCAAGACCCACCACGCCATGGTGGACGGCGTGTCGGGGACCGACCTCATGGCCCTGATGATGGACGTGTCACCGGAGACGGCAGTTCCCGACCCCGTCCGCTGGCAGCCCGACCCGGCGCCGTCGGGCATGCAGCTGGCCGCTCGGGCCTCCCTGGACCTGGTGCGCAGCCCTTACGAGCAGCTGCAGGCCGTGCGCTCTGCCGCAGCAGTGCCACGCGAGGCTCTCGGCCAGGCGCGCGAGGTGGTCAAGGGGTTGTCCGCGATGACCGGCTTGGTGCGGCGTACGCCGCCCTCCAGCCTGAACGGCCCACTCGGCCCCCACCGCCGCTACGCGTGGGCCTCCACCACCGTCAACGACATCAAGGTGATCCGAAAGGGGCTGGGCGGGACGTTCAATGACGTCGTCCTGGCCGCCATCACCAACGGGTTCCGCGAACTGCTGCTGGATCGTGGCGAGTCGGTGGACCGCGTGGTGCGCACGCTGGTCCCGGTGTCGGTGCGCCCCCGCGATCATCAAGGGCGAGCCGTGGGCGACGGGAGCCTCCAGAACAGGGTCTCCGCCATGTTCGCCGAATTGCCGGTGTCCATCGACGACGCCACCGAGCGCCTTCGGGCCGTGAGCCTCCAGATGGAGGGCCTGAAGGAGTCCAAGCAGGCAGTGGCCGGCGAGGCCCTCACCTCGATGTCGGGCTTCGCACCGCCCATGCTGCTGGCCCTCGGGATGCGCGTGTCCACGCGGATACCCCAGCACCAGCTGAACACGGTGACCACCAACGTCCCCGGGCCCCAGATCCCCCTCTACATCTGCGGGCGCCGTATGTTGAAAGCCTTCCCCTACGTTCCGCTCGGCGGCCATATGCGGGTGGGCGTCGCCATCTTCTCCTACAACGGTGAGGTCAACTTCGGCGTGACGGGGGACCTGGACACGACACCGGACCTCGACGTGCTCTGCCGCGGCATCGAGGACGGCATCAAACAGCTGTTGAAAGCCAGCGACTGAGCTGCCGCTCTGGGCGGCGAGCGGCATCACCACGCCGGAGACGGTCACCGGGCTGCTGGCCAAAGGCGGAGCCGTGACCGAGAGCTCACGGCGAGGCATCGGCATGTACCAGGTACGCATCCACGGCCGCGGTGGGCACGGTGTCGCCGCCGCAGAGATCCTCTCGACACCTGGCACTTCTCGGATGCGCCGCGAACGCAGCGCCCCGAACTCGAGCAGGCGCGGCGGCAGAGCACCTTCGACGAGGTTATCGAGGGCCTGACCGAGGAGAACGCTCTCTTCGAGGCCCGGCGCTGCCTTTCCTGCGGCAACTGCTTCGAATGCGACAACTGCTTCGGCGTCTGTCCGGACAACGCGGTGATCAAGCTCGGCCCGTCCGAGCGCTACGGGATCGACTACGACTTCTGCAAGGGCTGCGGGATCTGCGCCACGGAGTGCCCGTGCGGCGCCATCGACATGATCCCCGAGCGAATCTGAGCCGACCGCCTCACCCGGCCATCGGGCCGCGTCCACCGGACAGCCGGTGCCTCGGCGCCAGTGCCGGTACGGAGGTGGCCCGCCCCGGCGTGGCTGCCCCGAGCACCATCCGCCACTCGGCGGTGGCCATCGCCTGGCGTACCGCAGTAGCCGAGTCGGGGTTGACCGACACCGAGGTGATCCCGAGGCGCACGAGGAACTCGGCGAACTCCGGACGGTTGGACGGGGCCTGGCCGCACAGCGACGAGGTGATCCCCGAGTCCTGGCACGCCCCGACGATCCTGGTGATCGCATCGAGGACCGCAGGGTCCGACTCGTCGAAGAGCTCGGCCAACACCGCCGAGTCCCTGTCGACCCCGAGCGTGAGCTGGGTCAGGTCGTTGCTCCCGATCGAGACCCCCTCGATCCCCATCCTGGCGTAGGTGGGGATCCAGTAGGCGACCGAGGGAACTTCGGCCATCACCCAGGTAGGGAGCCCCCGGGCCTGGGGATGGTTCTCCACGATCTCGAGGCATCGCTCGAGCTCCCAGGCCGTGCGCACGAACGGGATCATGAGGCGCAGGTTCGGCGTCTCGGCCGCCACCCGGCCGAGGATGTCGAGCTCCAAGTCGAAGAGATCAGGCTGGTCGACGTAGCGGAAGCAGCCCCGATAGCCGATCATCGGGTTCTCCTCCTGCGGTTCGAACTCGTCACCGCCCTCGAGGCCGCGGAACTCATTGCTGCGGAAGTCGATGCTCCGGTAGACCACGGGCCGGGGGGCGAAGGCCCGGGTGATCTGCAACAGCGATTCGGACATCTTGTCGACGAACGTCTGCTCCTCGCCCCGTTGCATGAGGAGGCGGGGATGCACGCCGGCAAGGGCGTCCGCCACCATGAACTCGGCCCGCAACAGCCCGACGCCGTCCACGTCCATGGCCGCCACCTCCTCTGCATGGTCGGCCACGGCGAGGTTCACGTAGAGCCGGGTGGCGAGCACGCTGTTCGTCCCGGCCGGACCGGAGGGCCCGCTCGCGCCGGTGACCGGCGACACCGAGGCCGCCGGTGGTCTGACGATGCCCTCGATCACCTGGCCCCGCGCTCCGTCGACGGTGACCTCCTCGCCGTCCCGAAGCACCGCCGTCGCCGTGCGGGTGCCCACCACACAGGGCACGCCGAGCTCGCGCGACACGATGGCGGCGTGGCATGTCATGCCGCCGCCGTCCGTCACCAGGGCCGCGGCCCGTCGCATGGCCGGCACCCAGTCCGGGCTGGTCATGGGGGCCACCAGCACCTCGCCGTCGAGCAGTTGGTCGCCCTCGTCCGGCGAAAGCAGGACCCGCACCGGCCCCGATGCCATGCCCTTCGAGGCGGCGAGGCCAGTGACGAGGACGCGCCCGTCGCCCGGCTTGGGCCCGGTGCTGTCGCCCAGGGTGGTGATCGGACGGGACTGGACGAGGTACGTCTCCCCACCCGCCATCGCCCACTCGGTGTCCTGGGGCGACCCGTAGTGGCGCTCGACAGCCAGGCCGAGCTCGGCGAGCTTCAGGATCTCGTCGTCCGCGAGCACCCGCTGTCCGCCCTCTTCGGCCGACAGTCGGACCTCCTCGTCCTCCCCGCCGGCACCCCGGATGATCTTCATCGCCTGGTGCCCCACCCGGACACTCACCAGCCGCGGGCCGTCCTTGGCCACCACGTAGGTGTCCGGCTCGACGAGGCCGGAGACCACCACCTCCCCCTGGCCGAAGGCCGCTTCGATGACGATGCGGTCGGTTGCGTTGGTGGACGGGTCGGCGGTGAACATCACGCCCGAGTACTCGGACGGGATCATCTCCTGGATGATGACCGCCAATGCCGGCTCGTCGGTCACCTGCTCGATGGCCCGATAGGCGATGACCCGTTGGCCGTAGATCGACGACCAGCAGTCGACGACCCGGCGCAGGAGCTCTTCGTCCCCGGCCACATTGGTGTAGGTCACGTTCATGCCGGCGAACGAGGTGCCGGAGGTGTCCTCGCCCGTACCCGAGGAGCGCACCGCCACCCGGAGCCCGTCACCGAGCTTGTGATACCCATCGAGCACCGCTTTGGCCAGCTCCGGCGGGAGCGGCGTCTCGCGCACCAGGGCCTCGGCCCGTTCGGCGACCTCGGCGAGGTTCCCCATGTCCCGGGGGTCCAGACCCTCGAGGATCTCGCCGAGCTTGGCCCGGGTGCCGGTGCGCTCGATGGCGTCGAGATACGCCTCGCTGGTGATGACGAAGCCCGGCGGCACCGGCAGGCCGGCTCCCGTGAGCTCGCCGAGATTCGCACCCTTGCCGCCGACGGTTTCCACGTCGGCAACTCCGACCTCCGCGAACCAGACCACTGATCTCATGTCCCCTCCTCGTGCTGTTCCTCACCATTGTGGCCCATTGTGGGCGGACGCTGCCCAGCCGACCGGGATCCAAGGTCACCCGTGGCCAACGTGCACCGATCCGAGCTTGCTGCCGGGATACGTCGACCGCCAGACGTGGGCGTTCTCTAGGTGTCAGGTGGCCTTGTGGGGCTCCACCACCGGGCCCACGGGCCGGTGCCGGGCCGGCCTCCCCCGAGGAACGCCGCAGAGCGCCCCTCGTCGGGGGGCGGTGCAGGCCGGGCGCCTCGGGCGCCCCCGTCCGGGGGTCGGGGCGGCCCGCCTTCCCAGTCGACCTCGAGGCGGGTCCCGGTGGCTCCGGTGACCGCCGGCGCGGTGGCAAAGGGGTCGGCGATGTCGAGTGGGACGTCGGCCACGGGGTGGAGGGCGCGCAGCCGGTCCAACAGCTCCCACTGGGCGGTTCCGTAGGTGGTGAGGTCGTCGGACACCATCGTGAAAGCACCCGTCCCGGCGTTGGCCGCGGCCAGGATGCGTCGCTGGTCGTCACTGAGCCGGGTGTGGCTCTCCCGGAGCAGCAGGCAGTCGGGATCGTTCACCCACAGCCGGCGGTGCATCGGGGCCCGCAGGACACTGGCCTGCAGCGCAGCGATAGCCGATGGGGCGAGGTCGGGGTAGCCGGGCAACCGGACGAGTCCAGGCCGCCAGGTGGGTGCGGTGTCGGCCGAGACCCGCATGATGTCGACCACGCCGACCGCCTGCCCCAGGGGCATCCCGCAGCCGACCAGCACCGACGCGTCGCCGATACCGTCACGCACGGCCCCGAGACCGGCCCGGAGCGCCTGAGCCCTGGTCACCCGGCCGTCCCCGGCCCGGATCGCCCGGACGGCGGCCGCGTAGCAGAAGTCGATCTTGTGATAGGTCCACCCGTCGGCCACCAGGGCCGCGAACGTATGGCGCAGATGGTCGAGCAGCCCGGGATGGGTCGTGTCGAGGGCGAGGGCCCAACCCTTCCAGGCCTGGGGGTTCCACATGGCCCGGCACGGTCTGGTCGAGTGGGTGCCCCATGCACCGCTCATCGGTTTCCGACCGGCCAGCCACTCCGGGTGGTCGCGGGCCAGCTTGCTCTTCGGCGAAGCCAAGAACGGTGCCGTCCAGATCCCTGGCTGCATCCCCGCCCCGGAGATCTCGGCGGCCAGCTCGGGGAGACGGCGGGGAGCGAACCTCGGGTTCGGGTCGAGCCAGTCGCCCACCGCATGCTGGTAGCCGTCATCGAGCTGGAACAGCTCGAACCCGTGGCGCTCGGCCACAGCCAGGTTGACGCGGACGTCGGCGGGCGCGACCTTCCAGAAGTAGTGGTACCAGGAGCCCCAACCCAGAGGACTCGGCCCCGAGGCGCGGGCGCCGGCCACGGCGGCCCAGTGGTCCAGGTACTCGGAGTAGAGCGGACCCGGGTCGCCCTCGGCCAGCCACAGCGGATCGAGTGCCCACTCCTGGCCAGGAGCGAGCGAGATCCCGTCGAGCAGGGCCAGTGCCACCACGCCGCGGCGCGATGCGACGACAGACGAGAGGTGGCGGCGGCCGTCGAGGAAGCCGGCGATGCCCCCTTCGGTCCCACGAAGCCCGCAGCCGTCGGAGGCGAGGAGGAACTGATCACCGACCACCGCCCGTCCGGCCAGCTCGGGGGCAGCATGGTAGATGCTGCGCACCCACGTCGGGGCGATGCGCCGGATGGGTTCCACCCGGTGGACGTCGCGTCTGGAGACGGACGACCAGCTCTGCCACCCGTGCTCGAGGACACGGCTCGGCCGGCTGCGCAACTGCAGGCGGACCCGATCGAGGGCTGCATCCCGGCACCCGGGTCCCTCCGGGCAGCGCAGAACCAGATCGTGACGGACGCCCGTGCCGAGGCCGACCGAGTCGACCCGGATCTCGATCGGCCCGGCCCGCACGATGCCCGGACCGAACGGGGACGCCCCGTCCGGGGACCATGTCCCCGGTGTAGCCGACGATCGTCCGGCAACCCGGGCAAGGTCCACGGCGATCGAACGGATCTCCATCGATGTGCTCCCCTCCGGCCCGGAACGCTGCGCACCGCGAGTCGACCACATCCGGGCGGCCGTCGACGCTACCGACCCGCCAGGTGGCGGTCGGGCCGACGGGTCGGCCGGGTCGACGTGGCACACTTTGGTCCCACGGGACGAGGAGGGACGATGCCCGCCGAGGGAAGGGACAGCATGCCGACAGCGTGCCAGGGCGAGCGGCCCACTGCGCTCGAGATCGCCCGCAAGGCCTCGCTCAAGCCGGTGGCCACCATCGCCGAGGAGATCGGCATTCCGACCGAACTCCTCGAGCCGTACGGCGGGTTCATCGCCAAGGTCGGGCTCGACGCCATCGCGGCCCTCGCCGACCGGCCGACGGCCCGGTACGTGGTGGTGACCGCCGTCACCCCGACGCCGCTCGGCGAGGGCAAGACCACGACCACGCTGGGCCTGGCCCAGGGCATGGCCCACATCGGCAAACGCGCCACTGCCGCCATCCGACAGTCCTCGATGGGCCCCACCTTCGGGATCAAGGGAGGAGCCGCCGGCGGAGGCTACAGCCAGGCTGCGCCCTTCGAGGCGCTCAACTTGCACCTGACGGGCGACATACATGCGGTGACCGCGGCGCACAACATGCTCTCCGCAATGCTCGACAACCATCTCTACCAGGGAAATTCCCTCCGGATCGATCCGAACAGCATCACCTGGCGCCGGGCGCTCGACGTCAACGACCGGGCGTTGCGGAACATCGTCGTCGGGCTCGGCACCAGCCAGGACGGCGTGCCCCGCCAGACAGGGTTCGACATCAGCGCGGCCTCGGAGGTAATGGCGATCCTCGCCCTCTCGACCTCGCTGCAGGATATGCGCCGACGCCTGGGCCAGATCGTCGTCGGGTTCGACACGGACCGGAAGCCGGTGACCGCCGAGGACCTGCGGGCAGCGGGTGCCATGGCGGTCATCATGCGGGACGCCATCAAACCGAACCTGGTGCAGACGCTGGAGAACACGCCGGTTCTGGTCCACGCCGGGCCCTTCGGGAACATCGCCCAAGGTAACTCGTCGGTCATCGCCGACCTCGTCGGCATCCGCACCGGCGACTACCTCATCACGGAGGCGGGGTTCGGCGCCGACATGGGGGCGGAGCGGTTCTTCAACATCAAGTGCCGCGAGTCGGGCCTGGTGCCGGACGCGGCGGTGATCGTCGCCACCGTGCGGGCCCTCAAGTCCCATTCCGGAGTGCACCGGGTCATTGCAGGGAAGCCCCTGCCTCCGGCCATGTTGGAGGAGAACCCGGGCGAGGTCCTCGCCGGAGGGTCCAACCTACGCAAGCAGGTAGAAAATGTGCTCCTCCACGGGGTGACGCCGGTCGTCGCCGTCAACGCATTCCTCGAGGACTTCGCTTCCGAGCACGAAGCCATCCGGGAGCTGGCCGAGTCGATGGGCGTCCGGTGTGCCGTCACCACCAACTTCCAGGACGGCGGGGTTGGGGCCACGGCACTGGCGGAGGCCGTGGTGGCGGCCGCCGAGGAGCCCAGTGACTTCCGGTTCCTCTACCCGACCGGCGCATCGCTCCGCGAGAAGATCGAGACGATCGCCACCCACATCTACGGTGCCGACGGCGCCGACTACTTACCGGCCGCCGCCCGTCGACTCGACCTCTTCGAGGCGAACGGTTTCATGGACCTTTCTGTGTGCATCGCCAAGACACACCTCTCCATCTCCTCCGACCCCAACCTCAAGGGGGCGCCGACAGGATGGCGGCTACCGGTCCGCGAGGTCCGGGTGTCGGCCGGGGCCGGCTTCGTCTACGCGATCTGCGGCGACATGCGCACGATGCCCGGGCTGGGCTCGCATCCGGCCGCCGAGCACATCGACATCGACGAGAACGGTGACGTGATCGGCCTCTCGTGAGAGACGGATCGCCGACCGGATCCCTGGCCGTCGGCGGAATGCACGCCGGCTACTGCGCCGCTGCGCCACTCGGGCATGATGGAGCCAATGCGCGACCCGTTCCGGAGGGTGAGGATTGGCCTGGGCGCCCTGACGCTGGTGCTCGTGGCGGGCACCGTGGGGTACCTGCTCTTCGGATTCGATCTGCTCGACGCCGTCTACCAGACCGTCATCACCGTCACGACGGTGGGATTCACCTCTCCGCGCCAGCTGACGTCGGGCAGCAGGGCCTTCACCATCGTCCTCATCCTGGTGGGCGTGGGCACAGCGCTCTACACCTTTTCGGTCGTCCTCGAGGTGCTCATCGAGGGCCACATGCGAGACCTCGTGAGGAGGCGCAGGATGGAACGTGACATCGCCCGAATGGACAGACATGTGATCGTCTGCGGATGGGGGCGAGTGGGGCGGGAGGTCGCCCATTTCCTCATGAATGCCGGGCGGGACGTCGTCGTCATCGACCGTGACGCGGCACGGCTGAGCGAGGTGCCGTACGCGCACATCTGTGGGGACGCCACCGACGACGATGTGCTCGGCCAGGCCGGAATCGACCGGGCCTCCACCTTGGTGGCCGCCCTCGACACCGACGCGGACAACCTCTATGTGACCGTCGCCGGCAAGTCGATGCGACCGGACCTCCAGATCATCGCCCGCGCCCGCAGCGAGTTCTCCGAGCCCAAGTTGGTGCGCGCCGGCGCCGACCGGGTGGTGAACCCCCAGCAGCTCGGTGGCGACCGCATGGCGTCGTTCGTGCTCCAACCCCACGTGGTGGACTTCGTGGACGTGGTCATGCACGACGGCACTCTCAAGTTCCGCTTGGAGGAACTGACCGTCTCCGACGTCTCGCCACTGTCCGGCGCGACGCTGCGGTCGGCGCACCTGCGCGACCGCACGGGGGCCCTGGTGCTGGCCATCCGGCGCCCCGACGGCACGTTCCTCACCAACCCTTCGCCCGAGGACACCATCGAGGCCGGCGACGTCCTCATCAGCGTCGGTACCGCCGAGCAGCTCGGCGCACTGGCCGAATTCACCGCCCGGCCCTGAGGATTCGGCCGGAGACAGTCCAGCGGTGACGGCACCGCCCTACCGTCAAGAACGGACGCGGCAGCACCTCCGGACGCCGAAGTGGTGGGCATCGGTGTCGAACGGCACCTCCAGGAGGATGCGCCGGGACGAGGTGGCACGACCGCCCCGCGCCCTCACCAGAGCCGGCACGTTGTCGACCGAGGAGAAGTCGAGCCCCACCAGGTAACGCGGTCGTAGCGGCTCGGGCTCCGCCCTCCTGTTCGCGGCCGCCCCCACCACTACCGGATGTCCAAGACTGAGGTGTTCGGCCTGGGCACCGGCATGCCGGCCGAGCGGTGGGCCTCAGGCGGGAAGCGCGCCGACGAAGGCCACGATGGCCTCGTTGACCTGCCCGGGGTGGGTCAGGTTGGCAGCGTGGGTGCCGCCCTCGATACGCACGACTCCCCTGCTCCCCGCCAGCCCTGCGGCCAGCGCCTCCGCCTTGTCCATGGAGATCGACAGGTCGGCCGTGCCGTGGACAACCAGGGCAGGGGCAGCGATCTCGCCCAGCCGACCGGTGATGTCGTCCCGGGTCAGCAGCGTCTGCCCGGGAAGGGCCAGGACCTCCTGGGGGCTTGCCTTCCATTTCGCGGCCCACACCGCATTGAGCCCGGGCTCCCCCAGGATCAGACCGGCGGTGGCCGCGGCCAGCTCGTCGGTGGGACCGTTGGCCACCCATTCGTCGATCATGCCCTGGTAGAGGGGGATCACCTCGGCATCCTCGGTACCGGCCTGGGTGTCCAGGAGGATCAGGGCCCGGACCCGCTCGGGCGCCAGCAGCGCCACCCGCAGGGAGATGAACCCACCTTGGGACATGCCGCCGACAACGGCGCGCTCGATGCCCAGATGGTCGAGCAGGGCGATGCAGTCCGCGGCCGAGTCCCAATACGTGAATGGTCGGCCGTCGTGGACGGTGTCGCCGGAGCACCGCTCGTCCCAGGTGATCACCCGGTAGTCGTCACGCAATGCCGCCACCTGGGGCGCGAACATGGTGCGGTCCATGAGAAAGCCGTGGGCCAGCACGATGGCCGGACCGTCTCCCCCGGTGTCGTCATAAGCGATCTGCTGCCCGTTGACCGATGCGACGTTCATGGAGGTCCTCCTGTCCAGCGCCCGACCGGGCCGACTGGTTCGCGTGTTCGAAGTGTAGGGCGGACCAACGACCACTATCGAGGGGCGCGGGGCATTCCGAGGCCGACCATGGCGATGATGTCGCGCTGGACCTCGTTGGTGCCACCCCCGAACGTGAAGATGGTCTGGCTCCGGGCGTTGTGCTCGAGCCGACCCTTCAGCACCGCCCCCGGAGAGCCCTCGGGGAGGTAGCCGACCTGGCCCACCACCTCGAGCAGCAACCGGTAGGCCTCGAGGGAGAACTCGCTGCCGAATACCTTGGTGGCCGAGGCGTCGGCAGGGTCGAGCCCCTGGTCGGCGCTCCAGGCCACCTTCCAATTGAGCAGCTTGAGGAACTCAGCCTTGGCCAGCACCCGGGCGAGGTGCACCTGCACCCACTGCTGGTCCATGACCCGGCGCCCGTCGGCCAACCTCTCTTGCCGGGCCCACGAACCGACCTCGGCCATGCTGCGGAGGATTCCGGACACCGGGCAGATGGCCACTCGTTCGTGGTTGAGCTGGTTGGTGATCAGCTTCCAGCCCCGGTTCTCCTCCCCTACCAGGTTGGCTGCCGGGACCCGCACTGCGTCGTAGAAGGTCGAACTGGTGAACTCGCCGGCCGTCGTGCGCAGCGGCGTCCAATGGAACCCCGGGGCGTCGGTGGGGACGATGAAGACCGACAGGCCCTTGTGCTTGGGGGCGTCCGGGTCGGTCCGGGCCGCCAGCCACACGTAGTCGGCATACTGGATGGCGCTGGTGTAGAGCTTCTCGCCGGTGATGACGTACTCGTCACCGTCGCGCACGGCCTGTGTCCGAAGCGACGCCAGATCGGTGCCGGCGCTCGGTTCCGTATAGCCGATGGAGAAGTGGACCTCCCCCCGGAGGATCCCCGGCAGGATGCGCTCCTTCTGTTCCGGCGTGCCCAGGGCCATCAGGGTCGGGCCCACGCTGTTGAGGGTCAACAGGGGCAGGGGAACCCCCGCCCAGTGGGACTCCTCGACGAAGATCATCTGGTCGATGGGCCCCCGGGCCTGCCCGCCGTACTCGGTCGGCCAGCCCAAACCCAGCCAGCCGTCCTCGCCCATCCGGCGGATGTAGCGCGCATAGGTCGGCTCGCCGGCTCCGGCGCCCTCCACCTCCTCGACCAGGCGGACGAAGTACGACCGCACCTCGTCGCTCAATGCTTCCTGGGCATCGGTCAGCGCCAGCTGCATCACTCGCCTCCCCCGTCCGGAGCACCCTAACAACGAGCGACCGCGTGCACTACCGTCGGGCGCCATGAGCGATCCCACGGTGCCCACTGCCCCTGCCGACCTCTTCTCCGTGGCAGGGAAGACCGTCGTGGTCACCGGCGGCACCCGCGGCATCGGGCACATGATCGCTGCCGGCTTCGTCGCAGCCGGGGCCACCGTGATCGTGGCGTCCCGGAAGGCCCGTGCGGTGGAGGCCACTGTGGCCGAGCTGTCCGACTTCGGGACGTGCTCGGGGTTCGCAGCCGACCTGTCTTCGGAGGAGGGGGCCCGTCAGCTGGCCGACGCGGTTTCGGCGCACCACGGTCGGGTCGACGTGCTGGTCAACAACGCCGGGGCCACCTGGGGCGCCCCCCTTGCCGAGCACGACACGGGGTCGTGGGACCGGGTCCTCAACCTCAACGTCCAGGGCGTCTTCCACACCACAAAGTTCTTCCTTCCGTTGCTCGAGGCCGGGGCAACGGCGGACCGGCCGTCACGCGTGATCAACATCGGCTCCATCGATGGCATCCACGTCCCGGTCCTCGAGTCCTACTCGTACTCGGCTTCGAAAGCCGCCGTGCACCAGCTCACCCGCCACCTGGCCAAGCGCCTGGCCCCGACCATCACCGTCAACGCGGTGGCACCAGGACCCTTCGAGTCCAAGATGATGGCGGCGACCCTCGAGGCATTCGGCGACCAGATCGCGGCGGCCGCACCCCTCGAGCGCATCGGCCGGCCCGACGACATGGCCGGGGTGGCCATCTTTCTGGCATCGCGGGCCGGGTCCTACCTGACCGGGGCTGTCATCCCGGTCGACGGGGGCATCGCCACCACGGCATGAGGCACGGCGGCCCCGCCCAGGTGGAGTGGACGTGGACCGGCAGGTGCCAACCGGTGATCGGAGCCGGTCCTGTGTGACCGGGCTCGGTGAGCGGGCTCCGTGACCGTGCGCCATGACAGAGTGTGGAAGGTGCCCGAATCAACCACCCGACATCCGATGCATCAGGCCGTGAGGTCGGCCATCCGGCTGGACACCTCATTGGTGGCGCCGGTGGCCGGCGCGGTGACGGCAGTCCCGGTGACCGTGCTCTTCGCCCTGGGCCTTGCCTTGTGGTCACCGACGGTCACGTCCGGCCTTGCCCTCGGTGCCCTCTTCGTCGGCCTGGCAGCACGCATCAACGGCCCACGACTCGCCGCATCGGCCATGGCCCTGGACACCCTCGGCCTGGCCGTCTCTGCTCTGGTCGGGAGTGCCTGCGCCGGCGTGGGCTGGCTCCACATCTCGACACTGGTGGTCTGGTGCTTCGTGGGGGGCCTGGTGGTCGCCCTTGGGCCGGCGCGGTCGGTGGTCGGGATCCAAGGGGTCATGGCCATCATCATCTTCGGCCGGGCCCCGCACTCGGTCGGCGCATCCGTGGCTCTGGCCCTCGCCGTCCTCGTGGGTGGTACCGTCCAGACGGCCGTGCAGCTGGTGGTGCGTGTCCCGTTCGGTCTCCGTCCACAGCGGAGGGCCACCGCGCTCGTCTACCAGCAGCTCGCCGAGTTGGCCGGTGGACGACGGGAGTCGAGCCCGGCGGCTGCCCGCTCCGCCGACACAGCCCAGACCCTGCTGGGATCCGGTGCCCTCTTCGGACGCCCGGACGTCCAGGCACTGTGGGGCATGGTCGACGAGGCCCGGCGCATGCGGCTCGAGCTGATCGCCATCGGCGGCCTGGTCCGCCATTTGCCCGAGGAGCTCGAATCCGATCAGGCCCTCGACCGGGTCCGCGAGAAGCTACGCCTGTTCCTTCTGGCGATCTCTGACGCCGTAACCGGCTCCGGGCCGAGGGGTCACCCGCCGCTGGATCCGGAAGCGGGCGCGTGGCTCGCGTTCCGCCAGGCCATGGACGATCTCGGGGCGGAGGTCGAGCTCCGACCGTGGGCCGGCGGAGCGGCCGCGCTCGTACTGGCCCACTTCCGATCGCTCCGCGGTCAGCTCCGGGCCGCGGCCAGGCTGGTGGGCCGAGCAACCGACGTACCGGTCGGTTCGATCCTCCAGGTCGGGCGCCCCAGGGCTCACCCGGTGGCCGCAGACCTGCGGACCATCTGGGGCGTCCTGGCCGAGAACCTGACCACGACGTCCCCCGCCTTCCGCCATGCCGTCCGGTTGGCCGTCGTGGTCCCGGTGCTCGACATTGCCTTCCAGCACTCCGGTCTGGCCCGTTCCTACTGGATCGCCCTCAGCGCCGCGGTCGTGCTCCGACCCGACTTCACGGCAACCATGAGCCGCGGTCTGGCCCGGGTCGGTGGCACGGTGGTGGGCGTCGGGGCCATTGGCGCCATCGTCGGCGGGCTGCATCCGGACGCGGCGGCCGTCGTGGTTCTGGTGGCCCTCACCGGCTGGGGCGCATTCTGCTTCTACCAGTCGAGCTACGCAGTGGGGGTGGCGTTCCTCACCGGCCTGGTGCTGATACTGACAGGCGTCGGCCAGCCCGCCACCCTCGCCCTGGCCGGCTACCGACTCGTCGACTCGGTGATCGGCGGCTCGGTGGCACTGGTCGCCTACCTGCTGTGGCCCACCTGGTCGAAGGCGGAGGCCCAGCAGTCGCTGGCCAAATTGGTCGCTGCCCAAAGTCGGTATGTGTCCGCGGTGCTGGCCGGGTTGAGCACCATGCCGCCCCGTGACCCCGAGGAGCTGCGGAGGCTGGGCCGGCTCGCCAGGCTCGCCTACATCGACGCCCAGTCCGCGGTGGGCCGATCGCTGAACGAACCAACGGCCAAGCGGATCGACCCCGATGTCAGTCAGGGCATCCTTGCCGCGCTGCGACGCCTGATACGCGCCGCCCACAGCCTCCGCACCGAGACGGCCGTACCTCCCTACCTTGCCGGCATCGACCAGTTCGCGGAGGCAGTGGACCGGTCGTTCGCCACCGTCGAGGACGGGCTGGAGCGGAACATGTCGGTCGACACCCTGCCTCCGCTCCGGGACATGTACCACCGGATCCACGAAGGCTCGGCCGACGACCCGGCCGCCCTTCCGGTGCTCATCCAACTCGACGAGATGGTCAACGCCGTCGACACGGTGGGGCAGCTCATGGGTACCGGGGATCAGAAACACCGGAGGTGATCGGCCACAAAGGCGCCGAGGGCAGCCCTCCGTCGGTGACGGGGACACCCCGATGTGCCGACCGACCCCGACGGAGCACCTAGGGTTTCTTCCACACCGCCCGGTCGGTCGACCGACGCCTGCAGGCACGCCCTGCACCGATGGGCGGAGGGAGCACGGATGCCTGCAGACGGCCGGTTCGGACGGATCCCGATCACCCACGAGGACGACGCGATCGCCGCTGCCCTCGAGGAGGTCAGCGTCCCGGCCCTCATGATGTCGGTGGTGCATATGACGGGAGACCCGTCGATCCTCCGGGGCACCTCGCTGCCGGCCGGCGTCTACCTCAACGAGGTCCAGGGGTTCATGAGCCCCGAGGACCAGAGCGCGGTGCGGGCACAGGCCCTGGAGGCGATCATCGCCTATCGGGACGGTGGGTGCGCGCTGCCCCCGGCACCGGGCCCCCGGTTGGTCCACGAGATGATGAACGTCCTGGTGGCACAGGAGGTGCCCGACGAGTACGTGCCTCTGATGCTCGAGGAGCTCGAGCTCGACGGTGCCGATAACCGTGACCTCCACTGGGCCGACGGCATACCGGACGAGGACAAGGTGGCCTTCCACGTCGTGGTCATCGGCGCCGGCATGTCCGGCCTTCTGGCCGGTTTCCGCCTGGCCGGTGCCGGCATTCCCTTCACCATTGTCGAAAAGAACTCCGGGGCCGGGGGAACCTGGTGGGAGAACCGCTACCCCGGATGCCGGGTCGACGTCGGGAACCACTTCTACTGCTACTCGTTCGCCCCCAACAACGAATGGTCGGAGTTCTTCGCCCGGCAGCCCGAGCTGCAGGCGTACTTCGACCGCTGCATGCACGACTTCGGGATCGACGCGCATGTCCGATTCGACACCGAGGTCGTGCGGGCGCGATGGGACGAAGGGTCGGCCCGGTGGTCGGTCGAGCTACTCGGCCCGGCCGGTGCCGTCGAGACGATGGAGGCCGACGCGGTGATCAGCGCCGTCGGGCAGCTCAATCGCCCCAAACTCCCCGACATCCCCGGCCGCGACTCGTTCGAGGGAGTGTCCATGCACTCGGCCCGCTGGGTGGAGGGCACCGACCTCTCGGACAAGCGGGTGGCGGTCATCGGAACCGGCGCCAGCGCATTCCAGATCGTACCCACCATTGCCGAGGACGCCGCCCACGTGACCGTATTCCAACGGTCCGCGCCCTGGATGTTCCCCAATCCGCACTATCACGACCAGGTCGGACCCGGGGCCCGATGGGCCTTCGACCACCTTCCCTACTACGGGCGCTGGTACCGGTTCCTCCTGTTCTGGCCGGCATGTGACGGCGGGCTGCCCGCCATGCGGATCGATCCGGAGTGGCCCGATCACAGCCACTCCGTCAGCGCCCTGAACGACGCCGCCCGCCAGATGTTCACCCAGTGGATGACGGACCAGGTCGGTGACGACCGTGAGCTCGCAGCCAAGGTGGTGCCCGACTACGTGTGCCTGGGCAAGCGCACGCTCCAGGACAACGGCAGCTGGCTCTCCGCCCTCACCCGTGACGATGTCGACCTGATCACCGATCCCATCGGAGCCATCGGGACCGATCGGGTCATCTGCCGGAGCGGTGACGAGTACCCGGTGGATGTCATCGTCTTCGCCACCGGCTTCCACGCCAACCGGTACCTGTGGCCCATGGAGATCGTGGGGCGCAACGGGGCGGTACTGGCCGACCAGTGGGGCGAACGGCCGACCGCCTACCTGGGGATCACCATCCCCAACTTTCCCAATCTCTTCTGCCTGTACGGACCGGGCACCAACCTGGCCCACGGTGGCAGCCTGATCTTCCACTCCGAATGTCAGATCCGCTACATCATGGGCTGCATCACCGCACTCCTGACCGATGGCCACGGGTCGATCGAGTGCCGCCAGGAGGTTCACGACGACTACAACCGGCGCCTGCAGGCCGAGCTCGACACCATGGTGTGGTCGCATCCGTCGATCCGCGACAGCTGGTACCGCAACGCCGAAGGCCGCATCTACATCCTCTCCCCCTGGCGCCTGGTCGACTACTGGCGCTGGACCCGGGCTCCCGCGCTCGAGGAGTTCGTCCTGACTCCGGCTCGACGCACGTCGACCAGCGGCGCCTGACGCACCGGTCCACGCCCGCGGAGGCCCGCGATCCTCTCCCGCCGACGCGCGCCTGCCCGCCTTTACCTGAGATGACTGCTCCGCCGAATGACACGGTCCGTAGGCGTCTAACCACTGTGTGTGCTATTATTTGGCTCAGAAGGACGTACCGAGGGGTGTTCGACAATGGCGAGACGATGGAGCCGCGGGATCGCTGCATGCGCCGTTGCCCTGGCCTGCATGGCGGCGGCCGCCACGACCCAGCAGGGATCTGCCGCCGCTACCCCCGCCGACCACGCCGTCAGTACCCCGTTGTCGGCCGACTTCTGGTTGGCCACTCCGGCCGGGTCGACCTTCGCCTTCGGGACCACCGCCTTCGGCTCCCTTCCGGGCCCGCTCAATCAGCCGATCGTCACGGCGCAGGCCACCGGCGACGGGCAGGGGTTGTGGCTGGTGGCCTCTGACGGCGGCATCTTCTCGTTCGGGGACTCCCACTTCTACGGATCCACGGGCAACCTGCGCCTCAACAAGCCGGTCGTCGGCATGGCCCCCACCCCCGACGGCAAGGGGTACTGGCTGGTGGCCTCCGACGGCGGCATCTTCTCGTTCGGGGACGCCTCCTTCTACGGGTCGACGGGGGCGCTCGTCCTCAACCAGCCGGTCGTGGGCATGGCCTCCACCCCCGACGGCAAGGGGTACTGGCTGGTGGCCTCCGACGGCGGCGTCTTCTCCTTCGGGGACGCCTCCTTCTACGGGTCGACCGGGAACGTCACCCTGCAGCAGCCGATGATCTCCATGGCCACCACGCCCGACGGCAAGGGGTACTGGCTGCTGGCCGCCGACGGCGGCGTCTTCGCCTTCGGTGACGCACCCTTCTACGGGTCGGCAGCGGGAACCAGCGGTGACCCGGTGCAACGCCTGGTGCCCAGTCCGAGGGGAAGCGGATACTGGATCGTGCGCCAGAACGGGGATGCCGTGCCCTACGGCGGCGCCGCGTCCCATCAGGTCCCCACGCAGGCGCTGCTCTTCAAACCGGTGACCCCCGGGGACAAGGCGGTCCTCTTCGCCTTCCAGCAACTCGGGAAGCCCTACATCTGGGGCGGGAACGGCCCGGTCGGCTACGACTGCTCGGGCCTCGCCCTGGCGTCGTGGAGCCAGGGGGCCGGCGTCGAGTTCGCCAGGGTGGCCGATGACCAGTACCACACGGCCGGGGTGGCGGTACCCCTGGACAGCCTGCAGGCGGGCGACCTGGTCTTCTGGGGCACCAGCCAGACCGACTGGACCAGCGTCTACCACACCGCCATCTACGTCGGGGGCGACAAGATCGTCGAGGCGACCGGTGACCAGGTGCAGCTCAACCAGCTGGGCCAGTGGGGCTCGGGCGACCTGATGCCCAACGGCCGCCGCCCCTGACGGGGTTCAGACAATGAAGGCACACCCGTCCCACGACGCCACCGGGCGGGGGCGCCGCCGCCCCTCCAGGGTGAGCTGCAGCTCGTGGGGTCGGAGTGCTCGTGGCAGCCGGGCGTGGACCAGTACCCCGTCCACCAGAAACATCAGGTAGTCGTCGAGAATGGCCGGTGGCTCTACGCTGGCGTCGAGGAAGGTGACCCCCCGACAACACCGGTTGGGCCGACAGCGGACGTACACCGAACCACCGTGGTCCTCGACGAAGGAGCGAAGCTCCGGCGACACCGTCACCAACACGGAATCAGTCTAGGGGCCGGGTGTGGCGCCCGGCCGATCACCGTGCGTCGGTAAGGTCGGCAGCACCGGGCCACCCGACCAGGTCGTCATCGGGGAACGATCCGATGGCTGCCGGTGACATCGGCCGGCCGTAGAGAAATCCCTGCGCCAGGTGGCAGCCCAGGGCGGTGAGCTCGTCCGCCTGACTGGACCGTTCGATCCCCTCGGCGATGACCGCCATACCCAGCGAGTCACCCAGGGCGATCACCGCTCGCACGATGGCCTTGTCATCAGGGTCCTCGTCGAGCTGGTCGATGAAGCTCCGATCGATCTTGAGGGTCTCGACCGGAAGCTGCTTGAGGTAGCTCAACGAGGAGTATCCGGTTCCGAAGTCGTCGATGGAGAGCTGGACCCCGAGGTCGCGTAGACGGCCCAGGGTCACCACTGCAGCGACCGGATCGCTGAGGATCGCTCCCTCGGTGATCTCCAGCCAGACGTGGTCGGCCCAGAAGCCGGAGTCTTCGATGGCAGCGGCTACCAGTTCGGGGAACTCAGGGTCGGCCAGCTGCCGTGCCGCCACATTGATGGAGATGTTGAGCCGACCGTTGTCCTGGTCCGCCCCGGCCCGCTCGACGGCCCACACCGCCGCCTGGCGGCAGGCCTCCCGGAGGACCCAGGTGCCGAGCGGCACGATCAGTCCGCTGTCCTCGGCCAGCGGGATGAACTCACCCGGGGCCAGCAACCCCCGAGTGGGGTGCTGCCAACGCACCAGGGCCTCCATCCCCACCAATCGCAGGTCGTGGAGGTCGACGATGGGCTGATAATGGAGCACGAACTCCGAACGCTCGAGGGCCCGGTGCAACTCGTTGGTGATCCTCAGGCCCTCGACCGTCGGCAGTTCGTCATCCTCGGAGTAGAGGGCGATGCGGGCCGGGCCGAGGTCCTTGGCGCGGTACATGGCCACATCCGCATTGCGCAGGAGCGCTGTCGGATGCGTCGTCTCGGAGGACGACAGCGCGATGCCGACGCTCAGCGAGATGAACTGCTCGTGGTTGGCCTCGGTCAACGGCCGGTCCATGGCCACACCCAACCGGCGGGCGATCTCGACGGCCTCCTCCTCGGAGGCCACCTCGCACAGCAGGGTGAACTCGTCCCCACCGAACCGGGCCAGGACATCGCCGGCCCGGAGCGAGGCCTGCAACCGCAGGGCCACCCGCTGGAGGAGGCGGTCACCGGCATCGTGGCCCAGCCCGTCGTTGATCAGCTTGAACCGGTCGAGATCGAGGAACATCAATGCCACGTGACGGCCCCGACGTTCGGCGCGCACGATCAACCGCTCGAGTCGGTCCATGAACATCGTCCGGTTGGGAAGGCCGGTGAGCTGGTCGTGCACGGCGGCGTAGGCCAGCTTGTCGCGCAGGGCGTGCCGCTCCGTGATGTCCTCGATCTGGGCGATGAGGTAGAGCGGCTCACCCGCCCGGTCGCGCACGCAGGAGGCGCCCACCGACGCCCACACGATGTGTCCGTCGGCGCGCACGTAGCGCTTCTCCACGGTGTACGCCTCGACATCACCGGCAACAGCCGCCGCCATGTGCGTCGAGCAGTCCGTCCAATCGTCCGGATGGGTGATCTCCTGCAGGGTCTTTCCCACGAGCTCCTCGGGCCGGTATCCGAGGATCTTCGCATAGGCCGCGTTCACCCGGATTAGGCCACCGTCCAGGGAGGACACGGCGATGCCCATCGGTGCCTGCTCGAAGATGCCCACGTTGCGCTCCTGGGTTTCGGTGAGCGTCCACTCGGTGTCGGCCAGCAGTGCCATTCCCCAGGCCACCGCCTCCCCCACCATGACGCAGCACGGGACGACGTAGACAGCAGAGGCGAGGCCCAGGGAAGATCGGCCCGCGGGCCCGCCCAGCAGGGGAACGACATAGGCGACGATCAGCAGCGGAGCGAACTTGAGCGACGTGCCCCTCGGATGGGCCAGACCCAGCCAGGCGAAGACCATGACGAACGTGATGGCATAGAGGAATCCGTTCCCATCGGCCAACCGATAGTCGAGCCCGATGGTGGCCAAGGTCAGCGGCACCAGCCACAACGTCACCGATCGGGGCCAGCGCCACCAGGGGAGCATCCAGAGAGCCATGCCGGAGACGAGGGCGCCCAGCCCGATGGCCACCGTGGCGAACCGGGAGGTATGTCCAGGGGCGAGGAGCTCGGCCGACACCACGAGGAGGCTCGAGACCATCCACATCCCTGCCGCCAGCTTGCCGACCGCTGAGGTGGACAGCATCCCGTCCGCACTCGTCCCCTCGCCCCGCAGGCCGGCCATATCTGTTCTTCGACACAATGGGCGCAGGTATTGAGGCGCAGGTATGAACGGTATCGGCCGACGCGGTCCCGGGCCGACCACGATTCAGCGCCCGGTCCATCGACGTCCGTTCCGGGACTTGCGTAGATTTGGTCACATGTCCGGCACCACCGTGCGATTCGGGATCCTCGGGGCGGCCAGGATCGCCCCGGCCGCCCTGATACGCCCGGCGGCGGAGAGCCCCGAGGCGGCGGTCGACCTTGTGGCGGCCCGGGACCACGGCCGCGCCACCGCTTTTGCCGGGCGACATGGGATCCCCCGGGTGGCCGACCGCTACGAGGCAGTGGTGTGCGACCCCGCCGTCGACGCCGTGTACATCCCGCTCCCCAACAGCCTCCATGCCCACTGGACCCTCGCCGCACTGGAGGCGGGCAAGCACGTCCTCTGCGAGAAGCCATTCACCTCGAACGCCGAAGAGGCCCGCACGGTGGCCGCCGCGGCAGCCAGGGCCAGGACCGTCGACGGCCTGGTGGTTGTCGAGGCGTTCCACTACCGCTACCACCCGCTGGCCCGACGCATGCGCGAGATCGTCGACAGCGGCGAGCTCGGCCGGATCCGGCACATCGAGGCCTGGATGTGCGCACCGATCCCCGACAAGTCGGACATCCGCTACCGGTACGACCTGGGCGGCGGGGCCATGATGGACATGGGGTGCTACGTGGTCCACATGGCACGCATGCTCGGCGGCGAGGAGCCCGAGGTGCGATCGGCCGCCGCCAAGCTCCACACCCCCGACGTCGATCGGGCCCTTTCGGCAGAGCTGCAGTTCCCGAGCGGCCACACCGCCTCGGTCCACTGCTCGATGTGGTCCAGCTCGGTCCTCCACCTCGCCGCCCGGGTGGTCGGTGACGCCGGGGAGCTGCGGGTGGCCAATCCGATCGCACCCCAGTACGTCAGCTGGCTGACCGTGCGATCGGGTGGAGGGCGTCGCACCGAGTTCCCGGCGCGACGGCCGACCTACGCCTACCAGCTCGATGCCTTCTGCGATGCCGTTCTGCGAGGTGGGCCGGTGCTCACCCCGCCGGAGGATGCCGTTGCCAACATGGCGGTCATCGACGCGGTGTACCGTGCAGCCAACATGCGTCCGAGGGGGACGTGACCTCTCGCCCCCCGCGACCCAAGGAGCCAGCTCCATGAGCACCTTCCCCTACGACGGCCGCTTCGCCGTGCACCGCCGCCTTCCCGAACACGGGACGCCCCGTACCGAGGTACTCGAGGCCCTGCGCACCATGGCCGTCGAAGAGGACGCCACCTGGGAGTCGGGCAAGTGCTCGGGCACCATGTACTGCGGTGACCACGAGCACTACCGGTTCATGAACGAGGCCTTCGGCCTCTTCGCCCACGTCAACGTGCTCCAGCGGGACATGTGCCCCAGCGCCACCAAGTTCGAGTCCGAGATCATCGCCATGACCCTCGACCTCCTGCACGCCGAGGCGGTCACCTCCGGCGAGCCGGTGGGGCTGGTGGCCACCGGCGGGACCGGCGGCATCTGCCATGCCATGCTGGCCTACCGGGAGCACGCGGCCGCCGAGCGCGGTATCCGCCGGCCCAATGTGATCAAACCGGAGACTGCCCACCCGGCCTTCGACAAGGCGTGCCACCTGTTCGGGATCGAACTGCGGGTGGCGCCGGTCGACCCGGTGACCACCCTGGTCGACACCGAGTGGGTGGAGCGGCACATCGACGGGGGCACGGTGGCCATCATCGGCTCGGCCTGCAACTACGGCTACGGCACCGTCGACCCGATCGACCGGCTGTCCGAGATCGCGCTGGAGCACGGGGTCGGACTCCACGTGGACAGTTGCCTGGGCGGGTTCATCCTCCCCTTCGGCCAGGAGCTCGGGTACGACGTGCCCGTCTTCGACTATCGCCTCCCCGGTGTCACCTCGATTTCGGCGGACACCCACAAGTACGGGTACGCATTCAAGGGGACCTCGGTCCTCACCTTCCGGGACAAAGCCATCCGCAACGCCCAGTATTTCTTCCTGACCGGCTGGAGTGGGGGGAAGTACTGCTCACCGGGCATGGAGGGCTCCCGGTCGGGTGGCCTCATCGCCGCCACCTGGGCTGCCATGGTTCAACTCGGCAGGGAGGGCTACCGCCACTACGCCAGGGCCATCTTCGAGACGGCCGCCACCATGCAGCGCTCCGTCCTCTCCCATCCTGAGCTGCGTATCCTCGGGAGCCCCACCTTCCTGTTCAGTTTCACCTCGGACGAGTTCGACATCTACCACGTGAACGACTTCATGCGTGAGCGTGGCTGGCGGTTCAACGGTCAGCAGTACCCGAACGCACTGCACATGGCGGTCACCCGTCCCCAGACCCAGGACGGCGTGGCCGACGCGTTCGACGGCGACCTGACCGATGCCGTGGCCTACGCCAGGGCCCATGCCGGCGATGCGCCCAGATCGGGCGCGATCTACGGTGGGGTGGCCGGCGGGTTGACCGACGAGGCGGACGAGTTCATCAAGATGATGATGGGCGAGATGATGGACGCGCAGCAGGCCATCCCCGCCGATGCCTGAGGCGGACCGCCACGACCGGGACCGCCCACGGGGGTGAGCAGTGTGGCCACGCCCGTGCGAGACGAACGGTACGTCCTGGCCATCGACCTCGGCACCGGAGGGCCCAAGGTCGGCCTGGTGTCGCTGACCGGTGCCATCGCATGGAAGGAGCACCTTCCGGTACCCACCCACCGGACTCCCGACGGCGGAGCCACCCAGGATGCAGAGCACTGGTGGCAGGTGATCCGGTCCAGTGCTCGCCGAGCGGTCGCCTCCGGAGTGGTGGCCGCGGAACGCATAGTGGCCGTCTCGTGCACCGGCCAGTGGGCGTCCACGGTGCCGGTCGACGCATCCGGGAGCCCGGTGGGCAACTGTTTGCTGTGGTCCGACACCCGGGGAGGGCAGCGTTCCCGGGACCGGGTGGGTGGCCGCGTCGGCGGCTACTCCGCTCTGGCCGCGGCCAGGTGGATCCACCGCAGCGGTGGGGCGCCTTCCACCTCGGGTGCCGATCCCATCGGACACATCCTCTTCATCGAGCACGAACTGCCCCGGGTGGCCCGGGACGCCCGCTGGTACCTGGAGCCGGTCGACTACCTGTCGATGCGATTCACCGGCATCGCCGCTGCCACGCCGGCCTCGATGGCCGGCGCCTGGCTGACCGACAACCGGCATCCCGAGCGCCTCGACTACGACCAGGTGCTGGTCGGCTCCTCGGGCGTTCCGGTGGAGAAGCTCCCTCCCCTGCGCCCGACCGGCAGCGTCGTCGGCGAGGTGCTGCCCGACGTGGCCGCCGACCTCGGGCTGCCCGCCGGGGTCGCGGTCATCGCCGGCACTCCCGACCTGCACTCCGGCTGCGCCGGTTCCGGTGCCGTGCTCGGTCATCAGGCGCATATCGCCATCTCCACCACCAGCTGGGTCAGCTGCCCGTACCCGAAGAAGAAGACCGATCCCCTCCGGCAGATCGCCACCGTGCCCGGCATCATCCCCGGGCTCAACCTGGTGGCCAACAATCAGGAGTCAGGGGGGAAGTCCCTCGAGTGGCTCAGGGACCTACTGTTCGACGGGCCCGATCTCCCCCCCTTCGACCACCTGACCGCGCTGGCCGAGCATTCCCCGCCCGGAAGCAGTCGGCTGATCTTCACTCCCTGGTTGGCGGGCGAGCGGTCTCCCGTCGACAATCGAGCGGCACGAGGCGGCTTCCACAATCTCTCGTTACAGACCACCCGGGCCGACATGGTCCGGGCTGTGCTGGAGGGCGTGGCCTTCAACTCCCGATGGCTGAGCGAGGCGGTCGAGCGGTTCGTCGGGCGGCCCTTCGGGGCCATCCGGGCCGTCGGGGGGGGTGCGACCTCCGCTCTGTGGTGCTCCATCTACGCAAACGTGCTCGATCGGCCCGTCGAACAGGTCGCCGACCCCCTCCACGCCAATCTCCGCGGGAGCGCCCTCCTGGCCGGGATGGCCCTCGGCGAGGTGGAGGCCGAAGAGCTCCATTCGCTGGTGCAGGTGGTGGAGGTCCATGCGCCCGAGCCGGCGACCCGTCGTGTCTACGACCAGCTCTTCGCGGAGTTCCCCGCCTTCTACTCGTCCCAGAAGAGCCTGTTCGCCCACCTCAACCGCAGTCGCGCCGGTTCCGGGACCTCATGATCCGGCGAGGGCCCACGCACCGTCGGTGAACTGGTGCGCCGGACCGGGGCGGGCCAACAGGTACCCCTTGGCCTCCTCACACCCCATGTCCCCCACGGCCCGAAGTTCGGCATCGGTCTCCACTCCCTCGGTCACCACCCGTAACCCCAGCCTGTGGGCGAGAGCGACGACGGTGGACACAATGGTCGGGTCCTGGCCGGAGGAGCCGAGCCCCGCCACGAAGCTGCGGTCCACCTTCAGCCTGTCGATGGGGAGGCCCTTCAGGTAGAGCAGCGAGGAGTAACCGGTGCCGAAGTCGTCGAGGGCCGTGTGCACCCCCAGGTCCCGGATCCTCTGCATGGTCTCGCCGATCCTGACGATGTCCATGACCAGCGCCGATTCGGTGACCTCGAGAACCAGGCAGGAGGCATCCAGGCGGGATTTGACAAGGGCGTGGACGACATCGCCGTGGAAGTCGGGGTCCTGGCGTTGGTGGGCCATGCGGAGCTCGTCGGCCAGCCGGATCCGGCGTTGCTTGTCCTTTCCGATCACGTCGTTGAACGACTCGAACCTGGCAGGGCCGCCCCGCTTGGCCTGGTACATGAAGGAGTCCGCATGCCCTGCTGGATCCGCTCGGCCAGTGACTGTGCCGCAGCGACCGGATCATCGAGGTCCTCGGCCAGGACCACGAACTCGTCACCGCCCAGCCGGGCGGTGACGAAAGCCTCGCCCCGGAGGCTCTCGGCGAACTTGGGTCGACCCGCCGACCGACCTCGTCGGCTCGGGCCTGAACTGCCGCCCCGAGTGCCACCCTCTGCTCGCCGATGGCCGGCGACGGCAGGCCGTCGCCTTCCGGTGAGGTCTCGGATTCCGGCACGGGAGACATGCTCCTCCCATCGGCCGAATCCGGCGGCGACTTCAAACAGTTGTTGCCGGTGTCGGGAGCCGGGCCATGGCGTTGTGCCTAGGGTGGGGTCATCGCCGAGTCCCCGGGGAGGTACCTGTGAAGGCAGCGGTCTACTACGAGACAGGCGGACCCGACGTGTTCCGCTACGAGGACGTCCCCGACCCGGAGCCCGGCGTCGGCGAGATACTGGTACGCGTCGAGGCGGTCAGCATCGAAGGGGGCGACACCCTCAACCGCCTGAGGGGAGAGTTGTCGCACACGCCGCACATCGTCGGCTACCAGTGCGCGGGCACCGTGGTGTCCGTCGGCGAGGGCACCACCGAGTTCGCCGTGGGCGATCGAGTGGTCACCGTCGGCGTGGACGGATCCCATGCCGAGCTGCGGGCCGTGGGCCAGTCCTTCTGTTGGTCCGTCCCGCCGGGGTTGACCGTCGAGGAGGCGGCGTGCGTCCCGGTGCCGTTCGGGACAGCTGATGACTGCCTGTTCGAATTCGGGCGACTCCAGCCCGGGGAGACCGCGCTCATCCAAGCCGGCGCCAGCGGGGTCGGTATCGCCGCCATCCAACTGGCCAAACGGGCGGGCGCCCGGGTGCTGGCCACCGCGTCCAGCCCTTCCCGGCTCGAGCGGTTGGGCGAGTTCGGCCTCGACGACGGCATCGACTATACGTCGACCGACTTCGTCGACGAGGTGCATCGGTTGACCGACGGCAAGGGAGCGGACGTGATCGTGGACTCCATCGGAGGGTCGACCCTGCAGAAGAGCCTCCTCTGCCTGGCCTATCGCGGTCGTTGTGTCACCTTCGGCGATGCCGGACGTGAATTCGCCGCGAAGCTGGACATCTCGTCGATGCGGCCCGGGAATCAGACCCTGGTGGGCTACTTCCTCGGAGCGGAGCTCTTCTTGAGCCCACGACCCCACGCCCTGATCGCCAGGCACCTCGCCGACATCGCCTCCGGCGAGTTGCGGGTGGTCATCGACCGTCGGTTCCCCCTCGCCGAGGCCGGCGAAGCGCATACCTACATCGAGAGAAGGCAGGCATTCGGCCGTGTGCTCCTCATCCCGTGAGGCGGTCACCGGGTCCGCCGGCCCGGTTCGGACGCTCCGCCCACCCCACCCGGCGCCCTGGACAGCCTTCCCCTCCTAGCCTGAACCCATGATCCGCCGGGCTGCCATCGATGACGTGGACGACCTCGTGGAGCTGATCCACGACCTGGCCGACTACGAGCGCTCGCCGGCCTCGGTGGAGATCGACCGCGACCTGCTGGCTGCCGCCCTCTTCGGTGAGTCACCGGCCGTCTTCGCCCATGTGGCCGAAGACCAGGGTCGCATCGTGGGCATGGCCATCTGGTTCCTCAACTTCTCGACGTGGACGGGCCACCACGGCATCTACCTGGAGGACCTCTATGTCCGTGCGGAGGCGCGCGGCCTCGGGATCGGCCGGGCACTCCTCGCTGCCCTGGCCACCGTTGCCCACCGCTCCGACTACGCCCGCATCGACTGGTCGGTGCTCGATTGGAACGAGCCGGCGCTGCGCTTCTACCGGTCGCTGGGGGCCGAGCCCATGGACGAATGGTCCGGCTACCGGCTCTCGGGCCCGGAGCTGGCCGCCCTGGCCGGCGACGAATCCGGCCCGTGACCGGTCGGGTCCGGCCCGGGCACGATCCGGTGCGCGGGCCCTGGCGGAGCGGGGCCGGGTCGGCCCGGTGCCGACCGCCGCCGGGCAGCCAGGGTCCGAGCAGTCCGATTCAGATGGTGAAGGCCAGATTGGCCACCAGCTGCTCACCCAGTTCCCGGTCGCCGGTGTAACGGATGCCCTCGTCGGGAAGGGCCCCATCGTCGTGGCGCCCCCCGGTCAGCCGCAGGAAGAGCATGGCCGGCATCTCGAGACCCACGGAAGGAGGACCGTCGAACGAAGCGACGACGTTGGCCCGTCCCTCGACCGCGACCAGGTAGGTGGCGGGCACCGGGCCGGTCAGGTCGATGCGCACCCGGGACCCGTCGGGCATCCGCGCCCTACGTCCCACGATGTACCCCAGGCCGGTGGCGACTTCGTCCAGTGCGGAGGAGATGTCCTCGACGTCCGGGCGCGGCGCGATTCCCAGTGCCGCACGGATGTCGTGCTCGTGGAGGTAGCAGTCATAGTGCCGGATCCGCATGAACCGCCCGTAGGTCTCGTCGTTGCCGACCGGGGTCCACGACGGGGCATCGAACTCCTCCTGGGTCATGGCGTCGAGCGCAGCCAGCCGCCCCGTCGTGATCCCCTCGAACCGGGCGCACAACTCCGCCCCGCCCAGGGTGCGCATCGACTCGACCCAGACCTCGTTGGCCTCGGCGATTGGGTTCTGCATATGGGTGAGATGAGAGATGTCGACGACCGGCGGCTGGATGCCGGACAGCATGGACTCGGTGCCGATCACATGGCTCACCACGTCCCGCACCGTCCAACCGGGGAGGCAGGTCGGGGTGTCCCACTGCTCGTCGGAACACGTCGCACACAACTCGGCGATGGCGGCGTACTCGTATCGGAGCAGGTCGACGGTCTTCTGCTTGTCGAGGATGGTCGCCATCGAAAGGACACCGTAGCGTGCGCACCACCCGCCGGCCGGAGGCGCCCACCGGGACAGGGCTCACCTGGTGGTCGATTGCGGCTCAATCGGGCGCGAGTTGGGGCCGATAGGGAGGCAGGGAGCAGTACGGAGTGGCCGAATGAACCTGAAGTCGAACGCGTGGAAGTACGTGCTGGCCGGCGGCATGGCCGCCGTCGCGGGGTACTTCGCGCTCCCAAGTGCCGCCTGGCAGGACGCCCTCTACTCGACCATCGGAACCGCCTCGGTGGTGTGCATCCTGATCGGCGTCACAGTGCACCGCCCCAGCGACCGACTGGCCTGGTACCTCCTGGCACTCGGCGGGCTGTGTTTCACCCTGGGTGACGACGTCAACAACTACTACCTGCTCGCCCTCCACGAGACCGTGCCGTTCCCATCGGTCTGCGACGCTCTCTACCTGGCCGGATACCCCTTCCTCTTCGCAGGTGTGCTGAGGCTCACCCGCAGCCCCAACCGCTCGTACCGGCGAGAGGACTACGCCGATTCCGCCATCGTCGCATTGGGCGCCCTGGCCCTGTCCTGGCACTTCCTGATGAACTCGTACGTCCACGACACGACGCTCACCACCTTCGGCAAGCTGGTCATCCTGGCCTATCCGTTCATGGACGTCGCGTTGATCTTCATCGTGTGCCGTTCCCTGCTGTTCGGAGTGTCGAGGGCTCCGTTCCACAAGCTCATCGCGGCCGCCCTCATCACGGAGTTCATCGCCGACTTCAGTTTCGACCTCCTCGTCCTGCACAACAGCTACGCCACCGGCAATCCGGTGGACGGCCTCTTCCTCGCCGAATACGTGCTGATCGGAGTGGCCGCACTTCATCCTTCCGTCGCCGGGGGAACCCCGGAGGTCGCGGATGCCGATGCCGTCAGCGCCCACCGGGACGCGGCCAGCCGACGCCGGATGCCCATCGTGGCACTGGCCGGGTTCATCCCACCGGCGATCCTGGTCATCACCAGCTGCCTCGGCGTCTCGGTCAATGTCCCGATGATCGCGGGCCTCTGCGTTGCCGTCTTCGCGCTGGTCTGTCTCCGGATGACGTGGCTCGTCGAGCGGATCAGCCGCCAGAGTCTCGAGATCGAGGAGCACGTCGATGCCCTCGAGGCATCGCACCTCCAACGGGACGATCTCGAGGCCGAGCTGCGGTACCTGGCCTTCCACGACGGGCTGACCGGCCTGGCCAATCGCGCCCTGCTCCACGACCGCGTGGAGCACGCCCTGGTCTCCATGACCCGGTCCGGCAGATCGGCGGCGCTGTGCTTCGGTGACCTCGACGGGTTCAAGACGGTGAACGACACCCTTGGCCACCACGTCGGTGACTCCGTGCTGGTGAAGACCGGCGCTCTCTTGGAGTCGATCGTCCGGCCCGGTGACACCGTGGCCCGGTTCGGGGGCGACGAGTTCGCCGTGCTGATGGTCGATGTCGAGAGCCCGGAAGTGGCAGTGACCTTCGCACACCGGATCGTCTCGGTTCTCCACGAGGCCCTCGAATTCGAGGGCAACCAGGCAGGCGTCTCCATCAGCGTCGGGGTGGCCATCGCCGACTCCACCACCCCGGCCGATCGGCTGATCAGCGAAGCCGACGCAGCCATGTACGAGGCGAAGGCAAACGGGAAGAACCGTGTCGAAGTGTTCGAATCGTCGATGCGCTCGCGGCTGCTCGAGCGCCTCGAGCTGACCAGCGGGTTTCGCTGGTCACTCGAGCGGTCCGAGTTCTTCCTCGACTACCAGCCGATCTTCTCCCTCGGTGACAGGCGCCTGCGGGGCTTCGAGGCACTCGTGAGGTGGCAACATCCCGCCAGGGGTCTGGTCGCCCCTCTCGATTTCATCTCTGTCGCCGAGGAGACGGGCTTCATCGTCCCGCTGGGCCGATGGGTGTTGGTCGAGGCCTGCGAGCGGCTGGCCGAGTGGACCTCGCTCACCGCCGATCACCTCACCATGGCCGTCAATCTCTCGAGGCGCCAGTTGGTCTCCCCCCATCTGGTCGACGATGTCCGCACCGCTCTGGCCCTCTCCGGCATCGCCCCGGAGCACCTCGTCCTCGAGATCACCGAGAGCATCCTGATGGACAACCCGGAACAGGCCACTGCCGCGCTCTCCGAGCTCAGGGCCATGGGCATACTGATCGCGGTGGACGATTTCGGTACCGGATACTCCTCACTCAGCCATCTGCAGCGCTTTCCGGTCGACGTGCTCAAGATCGACAAGACGTTCATCGGGGCCCTCGACGTGCCGGAGTCCGGCAGTTCGGCGCTGGTGACCGCGATCATCGGATTGGCGCGAAGCCTGCATCTGGGCGTCGTGGCCGAGGGGATAGAGCACGAGCACCAGCTCGAGCAGTTGATCAGGCTCGGCTGCGACTACGCCCAGGGCAATCTGCTGGCCCGTCCCCTCGACGGCCACGCAGCGAGGCTGCTCATCGAAGAGTACGAGGGCACGACGGCGCCCATCTGAGGAAGTGCCGTGCCGGAGCCACCTACACTCGGTGGCACCGGCTCCAGCTGGTGCGACGGGGGGAGGCTCCGATGACCGCCGTGCAGACAAGGTTCACCGAGGCCGAGCTGCTGGCAAGCCATGGCATCGTCGAACCGCTGATCGCCGACGGTGTCCGCTGCCATGGCGGCTTCGATGACCAGGGCGAGTACGTATCCCCCCGGACCAAGTACCGCTGGCCGGCCATCCACGCCTGGGAGGAGCAACGGGTCGCCCAATTCGGCACGCCGATCCTCGACGTTCCGCTCGACACCTGGCCCGAGAACTTTCCCAACGTCGAACAGTCGAAGCTCCTTATCCGCCGAGGGGCTCCCGAGCCCATCATCAGCTCCCTCACCCGCTTCGGCACGGTCGAGGGGTTCGGGGGCATGCTCCGGTTGCTGCCGGTGCCCGACTTCACCCGCTCCTTCGACGAGGACATCGACGGCACGGCGATCGCCCACATCGACCACGGCCTGTTCGAGGCCCATGCCCGCGACGAGGCCGGGTTCGGGGAGGTGGCCGGTCACGACCGCATGTGGTTCGTCGCCCGCGACATCGCCTTCGACCATCCGGTCACCGCCGATCAGACCGTTCGCATTCTGACCCGGATGGGCCTCAACACCACGCCCCGGTCGGCCTCGGAGGTCACCCGGCTCCGCCAGGGCGCCCTCTCCCACCGGGTCCTGCCCGACGACATCGATTTCACGTTGGAGACCGTGGTCGGCCGCATGATCGGCCTCCTGCTCATCGAGATCTCGGCGTTCCACACCTTCCGGTGGGCCGAGGCGGTGCTCGGGGACTCCGACCTGGTGGCCGGCGAGGGTTCGGCCGGTGACCTGGTCTCCTTCATCCGCTCCGACGAGACCCCACACGTGGCATGGCTGCGCACGGCCCTCTCCGAGATGGGAGACCGGACGTGGCTCGGCAACGGTGGTCGCAGGCACGCCGGAGCGGACATGATCAGCCTGTTGTGGGACCGCGCCGTGGCCGATTCCGTCCTGCTGCGGCGATCGGAGAACATCAACTCCGCCATGGGAGAGGTCGAGCACGCCCTCTCGGGGCGGTCGGACGCCGTCGACATCATCGACGAGATGCTCTCGCTGGGATCCGTGGTCCGCCTGGACGACGGGACCGTTGCCGATGCCTGCGGGCCTGCGCCGCTGGGCTGAGACACGAGTCAGATCGGAGCAGATCGTGAAGTTCGGAGTCTTCTACGAGCACCAGCTGCCCCGTCCCTGGAATGACACCAGCGAACAGGGGCTGATCTCCGATGCCCTCGACCAGATCGAGCTGGCCGACCGGTTGGGCGTGCAGTACCTGTGGGAGGTGGAGCACCACTTCCTCGAGGAGTACTCCCACTCCAGCGCGCCCGAGGTGTTCCTCGCCGCAGCCAGCCAGCGGACCCGGCGGATGCGCATCGGGCACGGGGTGGTCCAGACCGCCCCGGCCTACAACCATCCGGCGCGCATCGCCGAGCGCATCGCCATGCTCGACCTGGTGTCCGACGGGCGGGTGGAGTTCGGCTCGGGTGAGTCGTCCTCGGAGGCCGAACTGGCCGGCTTCGGGATCGACCGGGACACCAAGCGCGACGCGTGGCTCGAAGGTCTCGAGGTTGCCATCCGCTGCATGACCGAGACCCCGTTCGGCGGGGTGGACGGCCGGTTCGTGAGCATGCCCCCCCGCAATGTGGTGCCCAAACCGGTACAGAAGCCCCATCCCCCGCTGTGGGTCGCCTGCAGCCGCCGCGACACCATCCTGCTCGCCGCCCGGAAGGGGATCGGTGCACTGAGCTTCGCCTTCGTCGAGCCCGAGGACGCCGGGCAGTGGGTCGTGGACTACGAGCGGGTCCTGCGCGAGCAGTGTGTCCCGGTCGGCCTGTCGGTCAACCCGCAGGTTGCGTGCGTCACCCCCATGATGTGCGCGCCACGGGAGGAGGACGCATTGGACCGCGGCCTGGAAGGGGCCAACTTCTTCGGCTACTCCCTCGCCCACTTCTACGTCTTCGGCGACCACGTGCCGGCCACCACCGACGTGTGGGGCGAGTTCCTCCACCGGAGGGGCAAGATGGGCTACTCCCCCGAGGCCGCCCTGGCCGGGCGCCACGAGACCTTGGGGGCCAAGGCGGCAGCCGGCGACACGACGGGACTGCGCGGCGCCATCGGCACCCCCGCGCAGTTGCGCGAGTTCCTCCGCCGGTACGAGGAGGCCGGGGTGGACCAACTCATCTTCGTCATGCAGGCCGGAAAGAACCGGCACGAGCACATCATGGAGTCGCTCGAGCTCTTCGGCACCCAGGTCCTCCCCGAGTTCGTCGAGCGGGACGAGGCGGCCACCGAGGCCAAGGCGGCCAAGTGGGCCCCGCTCATCGAAGCAGCCCTGGTCCGGCGGGACCGGACCGACCCGGTGATGCCACCCGACTACGTCATGCGCGCCATCCCCAGGCAGATGGTCGACGCCATGGCCAACGAGCCGGCCCAGCGGTGGCTCGAGGCAATGGCCGACAAACAGGCAGCCGGTGTCCTCGACGAGGAGTTCCAGCGCCTGGTCGACGGCTGAGCCGGACGGTTCCCCGTCAGGGGCGTCACACCGCCTGACCAGCGGGAAGAACTCAGTCTCCGGCCCAACATCCGAGGATGACGTCGGCCACGGTCACGGCCACGTCGCCCGAGCTGGTGGGCGGGACACCGAACTGCTGGGGGAGTCCTGCGACGTCGACGACGAGCACTTTCCAGTCCTTGCGTACCACCACCGAGCCGTTGGTGGTCTGGAAGGCCCCTTGGCCGAGCGCTTCGAGATCCCGCGTCTTGCCCATCGAACCGGCCAGTGTGCCGAAGTACGCGTCCGTCTCTCCCCAGCTCGACAGCTCCTTCACCGACAGCGCCATCGACCCGGTCGGGTAGGTGTAGTCACAGGAGTACAGATGATCGACCCAGGTGGGGGTGGATACCACTGCGTTCTCCCCGAGTGCCGAGGCGATATCCGTCTGTGCCTCCCGCTGGCATACCTGCTTCGCGATCGGAGACGGCAGGACGCCGGCCGGCAGAGGGGCCTTGGTTGTCGGAGTGCTCGAGGTGGCAGCACCACCCGAACACCCGGTGGCCAGCAGCGTAATCGAGGCAATGACAGCGAGTAGCCGGCCGCGCACGGGCCGAGGGTACCAGTCCCGATACGAACGTCCAGTTCAGGACGGTCACCACCCCGTGACCGGCAGGCCGGTCCGCCAGGTCCGCCAGGGAGCGGGTGGTCGGGATCGGTCGGCGGGGGCCGCCGCCGGGCGCCCGTCTCAACTCCTTCCGGGCGGCTCGAGTGTCCCTACCAACTCGACGTGCTCGGTCATCGGGAACACGTCGAAGGCCCGGAGCGAACGCAGGGTCCAGCCGGCGTCGAGCATGACCCGGAGGTCCCGGGCGAACGGAGCGGGCTCGCAGGAGACGTAGGCGATCCCTCGAGGAAACGGGCGCACTGCGGCCAGCGCACCCATCACCGCGAGGCCCACGCCGGCGCGGGCAGGGTCGAGCACCACCAGATCGGGAGAGCCGAGCCGATCCGCCACCAACCCAGGCGTCACGTCGGCCTGTTCGATCCCCACCTGGTGCAGGTCGGCCGCGTTGTGCATCAGATTGACGCAGGCCCGCCCCTGTCGCTCCACCGCCAACACCGATCCGCTCGGTCCCACCTCGTGGGCCAGGGCCACCGTGAACAGGCCGGCCCCGGCGTAGAGGTCGACCACACGCTCCCCCGCCATCGGTCCCAGCGCCTCGAGGACGGTGCGGGTCAGCACGGCGGGCGCACCGGGGTGGACCTGCCAGAACACCCCGGCACCGACCTCGAATCGACGCCCGAGGACTTCGAAGAACACCTGGTCTGGCCGGCGCTGGGTTCGGCCGTTGACCACCAGCCCGGCGTCGATGCCCGGCCGGCCGGCCAAGCGGTTGTGGCCGGTCTCGACCGCCACCACGGGCTTCCCCCCGTTCGGCGAGGCCATGACCTCGACGTTCCGAGCCCCCCGCCAGAGCACCGAACCCACCCCGACCTGGTTCACCCGATCCGAGGCGATCGGGCACTGCTCGACCGGTTCGACGTCATGGGAGCGGTGCTTGCGCAGGCCGGTCCGTCCGGAACGGTCCACAGCGAAGTTCACCCGCGTCCTCCACCCCAGTCCGTCCGGGGCGCCCTCGACCTCTTCCACCTCCACCTGCCGGTCCACGCCGGCCAATCGGCGGAGCTGTTCCGCGATCAACGCCGACTTGAGGGCCCGCTGGGCGGGCAGCGACACGTGCTGCCAGTCACAACCCCCACACCGGCCAGGTCCGGCATGCGGGCACGGCGGCTCGACCCGGTCAGCCGACGGTTCGAGGATGTCGATGGCGTCGGCGCGGAGGAAGGAGGAGGTCTCGGCTGTCACCTGGACCAGTACCCGCTCACCCGGAAGGGTATGGCGGACGAACACCACCCGACCATCGTCGGCCCGCGCCACACAGCCACCGCCGGCCGCGATCGGCCCCGCAACCAGTTCGATCACCGTGCGCTCGTCAGCGTGGTGGGCGTCGTCAGCGTCGTGGTCGCCTGGACGGTCAATGGCCGCACGAAGGCGACTCCGCGATGAGGCATGGCACTGGTCTTACCATCTCCGACCGCCGTACCCCGCGTGTCGGCATATCGGCAGCCCTCGAACCGCCCGGTCGGACCCGGCCGGCGATACGGTTGTGCGGGCCGTCGGCCCGACTGCCCGTGCCGACTGACCCCAGGGGGAGCAATCCATGGACATCGAAGAAGCGCTCTACACGACCAGGGCCATGCGGAGGGTACGGCCCGACCCCGTGCCACTGGACGTCCAGGCCAAGATCCTGGATGCCGCCATCCGGGCGCCCTCGGGGGGCAACACCCAGAACTGGCGGTTCCTGTTGGTGGACGACCGCGACGTCATCGCCAAGGTCGGGCCGCTCTACCGACACTCCATCGACCAGCTCTGGCAGACCATCTACGCCGACCGTCTTGCGGCCGCCGCGGAGCACCCCGAGGACGAAGAGAACATCCAGATGGTCAAAGTCCAACGTTCGGCTCAGTGGCTTGCGGACCACTTCGAAGAGGTGCCTCTGTTCCTCTTTGCCTTCGTGCAGGCCGACCCCTCCGGCGGGTCCATCTTCCCGGCCGTGTGGAGCGCCCAGCTCGCGGCACGGGCCCACGGGGTGGGGAGTTCACTGACCGCGGTACTCGGCTTTTTCCATCCTGACGAGGTCTTCGAGATCCTCGGCGTGCCCCGGGACGAGCACTGGGTGATGGCCTGCTGCGTGAGTTTCGGCTACCCGACGGGACGGTGGGGAATCGCCACCCGAAGGCCGGTGCACGAGGTCTCGTACCGGAACCGGTGGGGATCGCCGGTCGGCTTCATCGTCGACCAACCGCTCTGGTCGCCGCAGGCCGCAGAGCCCGGCCCCTGAAGGCTCGGTGGCACAGGCTCGGACCGAATGGCCGGCGGTTCGAGGCCTGCCAAACGCTGATCTGGTGGTTCCGATGAACCAGGGCGGCCCGGGTAGCCTGTATCTTCTCTGCGATGGAGGCCACGCCCGTGGCCACCACCACCTGCGGCTGTAGCTCAATGGTAGAGCCTCAGTTTTCCAAACTGATGACGAGGGTTCGATCCCCTTCAGCCGCTCTCGTGCGAATGCCCCATTCACCAGGTATTTGCTGGTAGCGATCCACTGCTGCGCACTGGCAGAGTCGTCAGATCCGCCATTTGGCGAGCATTTGGCAAGCACGTCCAGCGGCACTTCGTTGGCCAGCGTGTCCAGTGCCGCTGCTACCCACCGGCCTCTGTTGACACTGGCGTGCTGATAAATCAGTGCGGCCCTGTCAGATGAAGTACCCAGCCTTGCCTCGATTTCCTTCTGACTTGCACCTGTTGAAGCAACGAGGGTTCCACCTGTATAGCGGAGGTCATGCATGTGTAGCTCGGGTCGGCCAACGCTGGTCTTCGAAGGTCGAAAGGAGGTTCGCTAGACCTCGATCCTCATCCCGGATCTCCACCTCACTGGGCTTACTCATGGCATCTTGTACAACGCCTTGTTCCGCCTGTTGAACAGCATGGGGGAGGACACGCCCGTCAGTGACGAATCCGCCCTCGATGGCCTTACGTCGTGGTGAGATGCTGGCCGTCAGGTGTCGATTTTTGCTCGAACGGCTGCGGACACCACGGTGACGTATTGGCGTGCAGCCACGGCATGTGCCGTTCTTTGCCCCGGTGGACCTCATGACCGCAGTTGGCGCACCGAGAGAAGACGGAGTCCCAACCACGGACCTTCTTCCCGCTCGACTTGGCCACCGGCCTAGCTGCACTCAGTTGTCCCTTGCGTCCAGCCACACTGACTTCGTCGGCTCGCAGGGCATCTGCCTTGAGGGTTCGACCGAGCGAACAGGAGGATCGAAGGCCGTGCCTTCAGCGGCCACGAAGCGATGCCGATGCACTACCTGATGAGGAACCGACCCGGAGAGCGTGCTCGGCACGAAGTTCGACGTGCCTGGCGACATACCGTGCGGAAGAACGTCACTCCCGGGGTGTGCCTCATCCTGTTCGCAATCATCTTCTGCGAGGCCATTTCGCTGCTGCCGTTGCCGACTTCGTGGCGGGCGTTCCTATTTGGATTCGTAGCGGCGTCGGTTCTCGCCTGCCTGGCCTGGATCATCCATATCCTGTCTGGTTCCCACGGTTGGACTCTCGGGAAGCTCGGAGAGGAAGCGACGGCGGAAGCAGTAACGAACAGGAGGCAGCGGCACAAGGGCTGGCGGCTCATCAACGGCCTGTACCTCGCCCGGCACGGCGACATCGATCACATCCTGGTAGGTCCTGGGGGCGTGTTCGTCATCGAGTCGAAGTGGACCGCCAGTCCCTGTCGAATCGTGCGGGGGAGCATAGTGGGCCTTCTCGGGCGTGAGCCTGTTGCTCAAGCACGAGATGGTGCGCAGAAGGTGGAGAGGATGCTCCGACATGGGCATCAGCAGTTCGATGTGACTGTGCAGCCCGTGGTGGTGCTTTGGGGGCCGGGCGGTCTGCGTCTCGATCAGGGGTGGATGACCGTTGACGGCGTTCTAGTGTGCGAAGGTCGACGTCAGAAGTCGTGGCTCCGCCGCCTCGACTGTACCGTGCTCGACCAACCCATGGTGGAGCAGGTCACAGGTGCGCTTGTAGATCAGATCACTCGTCAGGTCGATCAGCCGGTACCGTAATCGGCTACCAGGTCCTGGAATCCCCCCACTCAGCAACAGCCGAAGCTCGAATCTGTTTGAGCGACATCCCCGAAGACCTCAGTGCCTCAGCCGCTGCATGGGCCGGACCTGAGACCTGCACGGGTGATTCCCATGCTCGTGCACCGTTGGCGGTGATGAGGTGGAGGGTTTCGCCCCGGCCGACACGAAGTGTGACTCCGCCGAATCGCACGTTCACGTTGCGATCCACCAGCATGCGGCAGATGACGCCACCAAGTTCCACCGGCAGTTCAGGTGCATGGCGACTGAAGAGTTCGATGCCATCGTTAACAAGGCCAACGGGCCGTAGGGTCCGCTGGGGCGGGTGCAGCACAGCTACTGCGGCACGGTCGAGTCGCTCTACATGCTCATTTGGTTCGAGTGCCGACGAAACTCCGAGGGCAAGCTGTGCGACCCGGCGAGCGATCCGGTCGGTCTCGTCGGCCCCCTCTTCAGCCGCATCTGTCTCGACATCGATCCTGGCCATGAGATCGGAGGTCTGATCAGGGTCCCGGAAGAGGATGTCAACCCTATCCGCCAAGTCGTATACATCACGAAGGTACTTCTCCAGTCGATCCAGCAGCTTGGTCAGGCCGGGGGCAGGGACAGGACCATCCTCGGCTTCGAAGCGCAAGTCCTCGATCTCGACTGCGAGGCCCTTGCTTAGGAGCCAAGCCCTGGCCGCTCGAAGTACCGCCGCCCTCGCCCTTGCCCTTGCCTCTTGAGGCATCGCCCGCCTCCTCTCCCGTCATGCCGTTGACCACACTGTCACGCCTCGGGACTCGACTCCGCATCGAGTATAAGTTGCTGGATGATTATCTCCGGGGTGCAGTCCGGCCCCTCGAACAACCCTGCTCCCCCGCCACTCCGCTACCTCCCCGGACATTCTTGGCGAGCATTTGGCGAGCGGATCCAGCCGTACCCCCTTGATTCCGAATGTGTCTGGATGCCCGCTGAGCTGGGCTTTCGTACTTTGGTCATGCTCAGAAAGGTGGTCCTTCAGTTCTCCAAACTGATGACGAGGGTTCGATCCCCTTCAGCCGCTCCACGGACATACTCCAGTTGACCAGGGGCTGACCGACAAACTGCCATTCCCCACTTTGTCAGAAGCATCTTGCTCGGCGTTTGGCGCGCGGTTCCAGCGGCAACGCAGCGGCCAGACCGTCCAATGCTTCGGCAATGGCACGGATATTCCCTGCCCCCTATCGAAACCACTTCGGTGATACCCGTGGCAAGGGGTGAAGGGTGTGTTACAGGGACAGTCCACGCCGACAATCTCCCTCCTCCAAGATCCGCAGAAACACCAGATCCTCTAGGGGAGCTTACGGCCGAGCATGGCATCGCTTCCTGTCATGGTTAGCCAACTGAGATTGCGCCCGCGAACACCGTCGCCGGCTGCCGAGCGGGGGCGAGCCCAATGAGCCACCACAAAACACTTCGCGGTCGTGACGCCCTCGATTGGATCTGTCATCAGTACGGGTCGGGTCGGGCGGTTCATTGACCCCGAGAGCTATATCGCTCAGCTTCTGGTTTCGTTCGTCACCTCTTTGACGGAACCCGGCGAGGAAGTGTGACCAGCCGACGACCGCCCCTGGTCGGACCGGGTACGGCTGCTCCGTGGCATGGCGTGACCGGAGGATCGGACGGGATGCTGCTCGCGGCGTCAAGAGATCGTCGGTTTGCTGATCGATGCGAGGTACGGTCATTTCCCATGACCCGCAGCCTGCTTTGCTGGAGCACGGTGGCCTAAGTGCCTGATTCGGTAGTGGTCACTTCTCGGCGTGTTGGTACAAAAGCGTCCAAGTCTCTCTGAGTAGGCACATCACGATCTCGAGTTCCTCACTGACCATCTTGAGATCTGGCCCGGCTTGCCGGCGGGCTTCGTTTCCGAGGGCAACACTCAGTGACGCGACGGAATGGAACAACCGAGCGAGGACGACGT
>JBKQMB010000034.1:0-6000 GCA_052326605.1 Acidimicrobiales bacterium
GCCATCGCGTAGTTCCCCCTCGAGCCGACTTGGCAGGTCTCTCGAAGGATCACGCGGTGGCCGTCCTACATCCCGACGCCACGCCCATCAACGGGCCGGTCGGTACACCACTCTGCTGGACGCAACTGGTCTAGATCAGGGGACATCGTGACCATGGCAGACTGGCGACAGACCAGCCGTGACCTGCGGCTGCGATCTCACTGATTCTCGCCGTCTCCGACTGGATGGTGATGCCATGTGCCCGGAAAGTGCCCTGTGATCATGAAGCTCGAAAGAAGCCTCTCGTCGGGGCGGCCCCCTCCCAAAGCCAACGACCGAGTCGGTCTGCCACGGCCTTAGCGGTCCTGACCTGGGAAATACAGTCCACTGATGTCGGCTTAAATCCGCAGCTGGCGACGGTGATAGCTACTCACCTGGTTACTCGATGCTCCTCCGCCGATTGTGTTCAGCACTAGTGGTCAGTTGCCACCAAACTGACAGCTCGTCCCCCGGATTCGAGGCGTGAGCCTCTCTTTACCATCTGGCCTGGACACCGCCGAGGCCCTCCGGCAGTACCTCCACCAGAAATACCCGAAAGGCCATGAGGACTGACGCACCCAATATGGGCATCGCGCGTACCGGGCATGGTTACACATTCCTTCCTGGGCTAGAGAGCTCAAGGAGTCGGCGTCTTGAGCTTGTACATCGCGTCGAGAACGTCAGCGGGCAGCGGCACGCTCTCCGATTCGGGAATCATCACCTCGATGTACGCGCCGTTGTTATGGGCCTTCAATTCATCGAGCGCTTCGTCGAGCTCCTTGACGGTCGCGACACGCCTGGTGAGCCATCCTCCGCAGCCGAATGCTCCGGGGATCTTGGAGTAGTCGAGTTCTGGCAGGTTGTTGTAGGACATTCCTTCTTTGTGCAACGTGATCTCACAGCCATAGACCCCGTTGTTCAGGACGAAGATGACGGGTTTGGCGTCGTGATGGCCCATGTCGGCGAGGGCGTTGATGGTCATCTGGTGAGCGCCGTCGCCCGTGATGAGAATCACCCGTGTCTCGGGTTCAGCCATTGCCACGCCAAGGGTTGCCGGGGTGCCCCAACCGATAGAACTCCAGAGGCACATTGCTTCACTGCGGACCTGACCTGGCAGCCTGAAGGCAGCTTCGACGAACACCCCAGACCCCGCTTCTATGACGAGTACGTCGTCGTTCTGCAGCATTCGTTGCACCCTTGGATAGAACGCAGCGGACGAGATCGGGTCAGTGTCGTCACCGACCAACGGCATGAGATCGTACGTGAACGGGTCGTGTCTCCCCGCGAACTTCGGTGTCCTGGCAATCAGCCCGTCGATGACGTCTTCGAGGCTCAGGTTGACGAACACCTTGGTTCCAACTCGCACCCAATTGTCGTAGATGTGGACGACTTGTTCTTCGGGCAGCGCATCCGTCCAATAGCCCGTGTTCTCGGCTTCCATGACAACGCCCCCGAGGTCGAGGATCACGTCAGCTCCTTCGACAGCGTGCGTGACCGCTTCCGGAGTCGACTGTTCGCCGCAGTACAGACCGAGGTAGAGAGGACTCTGCTCATCGAGGAACCCTTTGTCCATCGGCGAGAGTGCGAAGGGAATGTTGGCGGTCTCGATGAACTGTTCGATCTTGTCCCGAAGGCCATAGCGCGCGGTGAGCGCAGTGGGCAGGATCACGGGATTGTGAGCGTTCTTCAGCTGGTTCACAATCGCGGTGAGCGCGCCCTCGAGTTCCGCGGCGACGCTCACCTGCCGTTTGACCTTGTCGAGGGGCTCGCCTGTAATCGGGGTGCCGATGACCGGTACGTCCTGCGCGTCGTGGAGAACCACCATGTATGCAGGTTGGCTCTGCGACAACGCTTCACGAATGATGCGCTCCATCTCATCGATGGCATTGTCAGGCGAGATCACGGCCTTTGCGCAACACGCTGCCTCGATGATGTGCTCGAAGTTGCCGTACACCCCGTCTCCAAGTGTGTGCTTGGAGATCAACCGTTGATTCGTGATGCGTCGACTTGGCTGTCCCGTCACAAAGAACACGGGCACGCGATGGGCCTTGGAAGCCATCAATCCATTCACGAGGCTCAACTCGCCCACGCCGTAAGCGGCGCACAAGAGGCCCGCACCCTTCAGCCGCGCGTAGCCGTCGACTGCGTACGCCGCATTCAACTCGTTGGTGCACCCGACCCAATCCATGTCGGATGATGCTTCGATCGCGTCGCCGATCGGGAAGGCGTAGTCCGAAGGAACTCCAAAGGCTTTGTCGACTCCCAAATCCGACAATCGACGCACGATGTACTCAGCTACCGTCGGATTGCTCATATGGATCCCCTCACATGGGTTGTGATCGCGCTTGCAAGGTACCTCTTCTTGCCCGACTCCGACGGGAGCTTAGCCCGGATCCACCGCTGAAATAGAGTTGGGTGCGGCTCTTTTGAGGTGAGCTGGTTACGCTGCGAGGACGTAGGTTTCGCGGTACCTGGCGTGGTGGATGCGTTCGCGTTCGCTGCGGAGGTGGTAGCGCCAGTAGGCGTCGAAGTCGCCGCTGGCGGTGAGGGCGCGGAGCTTGAGGATGGCCTCGGCGCCTTCGAGTCCCCATCTCGCGCCTGTTATGTCCATTCTGTCCTGGACGATGTGGCGGCATGCCCCCTCGATGACCCCGGTGGCGATCGGCCAGCCTCTGGCGAGGGCGGTGGCGTAGTCCAGGCAGTCCTTCTTGTTGTCCAGGTAGCGGGCGCATTCGTCGGCGCCGGGGAGACCGGTTCGTCGGTCGAGCGCGCGGCTTTCATCGAGGACGCACGGGCAACGCTGGAGCAACTTGTTGCGGATATGGACACGGCGAAATCAGAATTGGATCTGCTGACTTCGGGTGCTATGAATGCCGTTTCGCTCGCCGATGAGAGTTTGTTCGAGAACCGTTCCGGGACGAGGATTACCACAAAACAGATTCGAGATCACCCACCCGACCCAGACGATCCATCCGATAACATTAAGGTCTATTCGTGTTTCAAGGATGCCGTCATTATCAAAGGGGAGGTATCAAAGAAATGGCTTGATATGCAGAAAAGACATCGTCGCGGCCAGGATAGGACGGGGACGCCATCCGAACCGGCATTCCCCATCGAGACCGCGCCGTCGGTAACGGTCAATGCCAACGGCGCATCGGTTGGGAAGGTGTTCGTGCGGCCGACTGGATGCCTATTGACCGATGACGTGATAGCGATGCAGCCAACCAATAGTACGGCCATAGACCTTGACTATCTGTCCGTCGCGCTGCAAAGTGCTGTCACGGCAGGCGGGTTCTTGTACGAGGCAAAACTCTTCACCACGAGACTCAAAGAACTCTCGGTGAGTATTCCGGTTGACGACAATGGAGAGTTTGATCTGGAGCAGGAAAGGCGCATTGCCTCAGCAGCGAAAAGGTTCGATGCGATTGTATCGAGGCTTGCAGAGCTTGGGCGGTGGAGTTCTGAGGCGCGCATAGTTTTCTGATGCGAGGGCTGAGTGGTCATAGCCCAATCGTTGCCGTCACCCTAACTGCTTGGTCGAGTGGCGGTGGAGGTTGACGCTTAAGTGTCAAGAGGCTTACTCACTGCAGGGTACGAGGCGTTGAGTTAGATCGCCGCCTATTCATGAGCCAACCCAACGCGGCAAGTGGGACAGCTGCACCAATGCCACTGAATACCCAGTCGATCCAGCTCATATGCTCTCTTTACGGAAAGGTATTCTTGAGTGCGACGCGAGTCTAGTCCGTTCTCCCGATAGGTGCCGAGTCTGGCCGTGGAAGATCACACTCAGGGGTGGCGCGTAGCGCCATCGCGGTTCTGGGTCCTTGGGTGGCCAGGAAGGCGGGCGGGCGGCGCTGGAGGCGGCGGCTCGCCGGGCCGTAGTCGAGCGGTCCGGCTAACGCGGCCCCGGTAATCGGGGTGAGCGTTGTTGGTGAACACGCTCTGGCGGCAACCTGGGCCAACTGTCGGCCCAGCTCCTGCTGGTGACGACTCCACCATGCGGGTCCGGTTAGAGCGGTATGCGCTGGGCCCCTGCCCCAGTCAGGTCCGGCGGTCGCGATAATATCCTCAGCGGCATGCGGAAGATTGGCATTGCAGCCGACTCTGACCAGCGCGACCCCGGCGGGCAAGTGCAGAGCGCTGCGGCCAGAACTCGATGATCCGCGCTCGGCCACCCACGTGACAGACATAGCTCTCAGCTACGCCGAGTCGAGGGAGGATGTGCGCAAGCGTGCTGGTCGCCACGCCTTACGATTGTCACGATAGGTGAACGCGGTGAAAGGCCCGCCGCCATCGGGCTGGTTTCTGAGCATTACCAAGTGACGCGCAACGCGCTGTACAAGCTGACAGGGCGGCGACAGGCTAAGCATGACCGGCGAGCTGCGGTCAGCCCGGTACTACAGTCCGGGTTCGGTGATCTAGCGCCTGGATGATCATGATGTGCCTGGCGTGTCGCGCCGGACATGAAAACGGCCACCTCAAGATCATGTAATCGTGACAAAACAGGATCGATATGAGGTGGCCGCCGCGGTCATGTTAGGCGACCGGGCCTGGCAAGGGGAGCTGCTGGCGGAGCTGTGCGCACTGATCGTCCCGGTGTTCGCGCAGGCCAGGTCACGTTTGGTGGCGTTCGCGTATGTGGCGGGATTGCTGGCGGTAACCGGGGACCGCAAGTCGTGCTGGCAGCTGGGCGAGCAGGCCGGGCATGCCACGCCGCGGCGGATGCAGGCGCTGCTGGCCGAGTACGCCTGGGACTGGCGGGCGGTGCTGGAGCGGCTGCAGCGGTTCATCCTCGCGCACCTGGCCGACCCGCAGGCGATCCTGGTGCTGGATGAGACCGCGGAGCTGAAAAAGGGCACGATGACCGTCGGCGTCGCCCGCCAGCATGCCGGGATCACCGGCCAGGTCGAGAACTGCCAGACGGTGGTGTTCCTGGCGTATGTGACCGCCCGCGCGCACATGCTGTTCGATTTCCGGCTCTACCTGCCGAAACAGTGGTGCTCCGATCACGGACGGCGGGAGCGCGCGCAGATCCCCGAAGACACGGTGTTCGCGACCAAGACCGAGCAGGGCACCGAGATGGTCACTGGCGCGGTCGCGGCGAGCGTTCCGTTCGGCTGGGCCGCCGGCGATGAGGTGTATGGCCGCAGCTCAAAGCTGCGGGCGGCCTGCGAGGACGCCGGGAAAGGCTACGTTTTCGCGGTCCCGGTCAGCTTCAAGGTCACCAGCCCCGGCGACCGCAAGGCGGCCGTCGCCGCCTTGGCCAGGCTCATGCCCCAGGCGGCGTGGGAGACCCGCTCGTGCGGGCGGGGCTGCAAAGGCCACCGCGACTATGAATGGGCGCTGGTGGCCACCAGCGCCCCGCGGCACTGGGTGCTGATCCGCCGCAAGATCTCCGCCCCTGCCGAGCTGGCCTTCTTCTACTGCCACGCGCCCGCCATGGTGTCCCTGTCCATCCTGATCAAGGTCGCGGGCAAGAGGTGGCCGGTAGAGGAATGCTTCCAGCAAGCCAAGGGGCAGACCGGACTTGACCAGCACCAGCTCCGCCTCTGGCAGTCGTTTCACCGCCACACCGTGCTGTCGATGTGCGCCCTCGCGCTGCTCGCTGTCGCGACCGCCCGGCCACCCGACGGCCCCGTGCCCTGGGCCCCTCCCGGACCAGGCACCAGCACCGGCGCGAGTGACCAGCCGGAACACTGGCGCGACACCGGCCAGCTCCCCGCCCGCCCCGGCGAGAAACCACCCCGGGACATCGGCCTGATCCGCGTGACCGTACCCGAAGCGCGCAAGCTGCTCGCGCAGCCCGCGCACCGGGCAGCCGAGACCTTCCGCTGCACCTGGAGCATCTGGCGGCGACGCCACCAGGCACGCGCCCGATGGCACCACTACCAAGCGCAACTCCGGGCCGCCGCAGCATAACCAGCAAGATCAGTACCAAGCGGTCAACCCGGCGCGAAGAAAACCCGGACTGTAGTACCGGGC
>JBKQMB010000035.1:0-16063 GCA_052326605.1 Acidimicrobiales bacterium
CGTGCTCTTGACCATGGTCGACAAGATCGTCGGCGGCGAGCTCCTTCCTGAGTCGTCGCTCCCGACCGAGTCCACGCTGTGTGAGATCTTCGGCGTCAGCCGTACCGTCATCCGGGAGGCCTTGAAGCTGCTCGAGGCGAAAGGACTTGTGCGAGTCAAGCAGGGCCAAGGTACGACGGTGGGGCCGAGCGAGCAGTGGGACCTGCTCGACCCGCTGATACTCGACGCCGCGATGCGCTACGCCGACTCCTTCGAGATCCTTGACGACGTGGTCGACGTGCGTGTCGCGCTCGAGTGCCAGATGGCATCCCGCGCGGCAGTGCGGATGACCGATGCTCAGCTGCGCGAACTGCACAACGCCCTGACGGACCTCGAGAAGCTCCTGGACCAGCCGGAGCAGTACCAGCAGGCTGAAGGCGCCTACCACGACCTGGTCCTTCGAGGCTCGGGCAACCGTCTGGGGCGATCGATCATCCGCTCGATCCACCCCCGGGCGCGCATTAACGTCCGCTACCGCGGAATTGGCGTGAGCGCCGACCACATGATGATGAGCCATCGAGGTCACGTCGCCATATACGAGCGACTGGCCGCACGCGACCCGGACGGTGCAGCAGAGGTGATGCGGGAGCACATCTTGCGGTCCTGGCTCGAGCGTAAGGCCGGCGCGCCCAGCACCGAGAACCCGTGAAAGATGGCTAGCCGGCCGAGCGACAGGGGGACCTCGGTCATAGGATCGAACCAGGTGTTTCCTTCACATCGAGCTCCGTTCTGCCTGCGGGCATGCGGCAAACCCTTGAGTTCGATCCGCCAGCTATGAGCGACATCCTGCGCGACATCCCCACGGCCCCTGGTGGCATAGAGCGGGTCCGTCTCGGCCGTAGCGACGTCTATGTGACACGGTTGATGCTGGGCTGCGCGCCCTTGGCCGGGATGTACGCCCCCGTCGACGACAAGCGGGCCGAAGCTGTTCTGGAGGCTTCCTGGGACGAGGGGGTTCGCGCCTTTGACACCGCCCCCCAGTACGGGGTCGGACTATCGGAAGAGCGTCTCGGCGCCTTCCTGGCCGATCGAGCGGTCAGTGAGGCTGTGATCTCGACAAAAGTCGGTCACCTGCTCGTCGAGGCCGACGACGGAGTCCCAAGTGGGGGCCTCTTCTACGGAGCGCCCAGTCGAAGGCTCGTGGACGACTACACCAGGGACGGTGTCCGCCGATCCATGGCGGCGAGCCTCGAGCGACTAGGTCGCGACCGCGCTGATATCGCGTTGATCCACGATCCGGACAAGTACGCCGAGCTGGCGCTCACCGAGGCGTATCCGGCCCTTAAGGAGCTCCGCGACGATGGTGTGGTTGGCGCAATCGGCGTCGCCATGAACCATGTCGACGTGCTCACTTGGCTCGTCGAGCGGACGGAGCTCGACTGCGTGTTGATCGCCGGCTGCTACTCCCTCCTCGACGTCCCGGCGGCAGACCAGCTCTTCCCCGCGTGTGAGAAGCGGGGGGTGTCGGTGCTGGCGGCCGGGGTCTATCGCAGCGGCATCCTCGCCGACCCGCGCCCGGGAGCACACCTGGACTATGTCCCTGCACCGAGTCCGGTCGTCGAGCAAGTAGACCGCATCCGTTCTGTTTGCGATCGCCACGGCGTTCCCCTGGCCGCGGCGGCATTGCAGTTCGTACTCGCACATCCGGCCGTGACGGCGGCTGTCGTCGGTGCTGCCAGCGCGCAAGAGGCTCACGAGAACGCTGCCCACTTCCGGTTCGCTGTTCCCGAGGAGCTGTTCGAAGAGCTCGCCGCGGCAGGGCTTACACCGGCGTTGCCGCCAGGCGCGTCTCACCGCCCAACTTCGCAGCCCGCGGCTCGTGAAGGACAGCCGTGACTGGGCTCGGCACGGGTGTCTCGCCTGGAGTAGGCGACATCGTCGATTCGCATCACCACGTCTGGGACCCTGCCAGGCGCCCCCACGACTGGCTCGTTGCGCTTCCGTCGCTCAACCGGCCGTTCGATTTGAGGCAACTTGAGCAGGTCGCGAAGCCACTTGGCGTGTCGACCGCAGTGCTCGTGCAGGTTCTGAACGATCCCGCGGAGACGGAGGAATTCCTGGCGCTTGCCGGCGCAAGCGGGTTCATCGCCGGAGTTATCGGCTGGGTCGATCTGACCGACCCCGGAGTCGGAGAGACTCTGGCACGCTTAGCCGAGCTCCCCGGAGGAGCCAAGCTCGTCGGTGTCCGCCATCTCGTCCCCGACGAGCCGGATCCTGAGTGGCTCCGTAGACCTGATGTGCGGCGCGGTGTCCGCGCCGTGAGTGAGAGCGGACGGACCTTCGACCTTCTCGTGACCACTCGTGAACTCCCCGCCGCGGTGGATCTGGCCGAGCATCTCGAGGATGCGACTCTTGTCATCGATCACATAGCCAAGCCGGAGATCGGTACCTCCACATGGGAACCCTGGAACAGCTTGATTGGCCAGCTCGCCCGCAGCGAGTCGGTCGTCTGCAAGATCTCGGGGCTAGTGTCCCAGGCTGGCAGGCATTGGGACCCAGCCGCTGTTCGTCCCTACGTGGAACGGGTCGTCGAGCTGTTCGGCCCGAACCGTCTGCTCTTCGGTTCCGACTGGCCGGTTTGCACAGCCGTGGCGAGCTATGACGAGGTGCTCGGTCTGGCCCGTGATCTCGTAGCGCCGCTCGTCGGGCAAGAGATCGACGCCTTCTTTGGTGGCACCGCACGCCGTATCTACAAGCTCACATTGGTTCTTTGAACCGATCGGCGAAGTCTGTCTGCCGGTCCCCAGCAGCGGGGTGTTTCACTCGCCCGGCGGATGCCGAGCACGTGCCCGTGCTCATGGTCTGGTGTAATTGGCGATGCGCGAGCTCCAAACGCAGACAGGGAGCGACCACGACACTGTGCTCGCCCTGCGGCTCGGACCGGATGACGATGTGGCCGTGCTCACCGCCGACGCCACTTCCGGCGCGCAGGTGCGCGTGGACCGCGACGTGATCAGGGCGATCCAAGACATTGCGCGGGGCCACAAGATCGCGTTGCGACCGATCGCCGCCGGGGATCCCGTGCGCAAGTACGGCCAGATCATTGGGTTCGCGACTGCGACGGTCACCACCGGCGAACACGTCCACTCGCACAACTTAGAGTTCCGGACCTTCTCGCGCGCCCACGTGCCCGGAGCCGGCGCCAAGACGACCAGGCTCGTCGCGGAAAGCGACCGGCTCACATTCAACGGCATTGTGCGCGCCGATGGCCGGGTGGGGACCCGCAACTACCTGGGCATTCTCATCTCAGTCAACTGCTCAGCCACCGTGGCGAGGTTGATAGCCAGGCACTTCAACCGCCCGGGCGTTCTCGATGAGTTCCCGGGGGTCGACGGGGTCGTGGCGCTCACCCACGCCGGCGGTTGCGGCATGGACGGCCACGGTGAGGGTCTCGAGGTGCTCCGACGCACTTTGACCGGCTTCGCGCGTCACCCCAACTTCGCCGGCGTGCTCCTCGTCGGCCTTGGATGTGAGGACAATGAGGTAGACGCCCTCACACAGGCGTGGTCACAGCCCGCGGGCACGCCGGTTCGTGTCATGACGATCCAGGACGAGGGCGGGACGACGGCCACGGTGGACAAAGGCGTCGCCTGCCTGCGCGAGATGCTTCCTGAGGCCAACGCCGCGACGCGGCGACCGGTACCGATAGGCGAGCTCGTCCTCGGGCTCCAGTGCGGAGGCTCGGACTCGTTTTCCGGCATCACCGCCAACCCCGCACTCGGTGTCGCAGCCGATCTGCTCGTCGCCCAGGGCGGGACCGCGGTGTTGGGGGAAACGCCAGAGATCTACGGTGCCGAGCATCTGCTCACCCACCGTGCGGTGAGCCCCGAGGTGGCACACAAGCTGCTCGAGCGCATCGCCTGGTGGGAGACCTACACGGCTGCCAATCACGGCTCCATGGACAACAACCCTGCCCCGGGCAACAAGGCGGGAGGGCTAACGACGATATTGGAAAAGTCACTCGGCGCGGTCGCAAAGGGCGGCTCCACAAATCTGACCGGTGTGTACCGCTATGCCGAGCCGATCACGGGAAGAGGGCTCGTGTTCATGGACACTCCCGGCTACGACCCCGTATCGGTGACCGGGATGGTGGCGGGGGGTGCGAACGTCGTCTGCTTCACCACCGGACGTGGCTCGGCGTTCGGCTGCAAACCCGTGCCGAGCCTCAAGCTTTCGACCAACACTCCCCTGTTTCTCCGGATGGGCGATGACATGGACCTCAACTGCGGCACGATCGTCGACGGAGAGGTCAGCGTTGAGGAGATGGGCCGACGCATCTTCCATGCCCTGGTCGACACCGCGTCGGGTTCAAAGACCAGAAGTGAGCTGCTCGGCCTGGGTGACGAGGAGTTCGCCCCCTGGCAGATGGGAGCGGTGATGTGAGCGGGGGACCCCGAAGGCCTCGTCGTGTCGTTCTGCCCCATGATGGGTCTTGGACTGGCACAACCCGTTGATCAGTTCATGGGGAGACGTCGACAACTGGCGCCGGCCAACGCCTCGTCTCCCACCCTTCGATGTGGGCGATATGAGTTATCCGTGTCCAACTCATCCGTGCAGTCCTCAGGCGACCGCAGAAGTTGGGCTGCGCTCAGACGAACACTTCTTTCCCCTCGCGAGACCACGCCGGAATTGCTTCGAGGCTCACGGTCGTGTCCACCCACCGCGGTCCGGCAAGGTCGGGTGCGCCGTCAAGGCCTACCCATGCCCCCGGCGGCACCCAGACGCTGACGTGCCCTCCAGGCTCGAGGACGGGCGCCACCAGGACGTCACCTCCGAGGAAATACTCGAGGTGGGCCGCTTGACGAGCCTCTTGTTGCTCGGGAAGCACCAATGGGAGCGGTCGCATCATTGGCAACCGGCGGCTCGCTACCTCGGCCGAGGTCATTTCCAGGTAAGGCGTCAGTCTCTCCCTCAACTGGCAGGCGCGTACTGCGGCCGCGCCATACGGTTCGGGGTACGCCCACGGCTCTCGCCGGCCGCAACCATGGAAGCGCATCAGCGGCGTCAAAGCTCCCCACTGAGTCCAGCGAACGAAGAGCTCAGGTTCAACCTCGGCCAGGTACATGTCAGGGTCGTTGTTGTCCGACGCCTCGTAGGCCACCTCGTAACTATCGGGCGACCAGAAGCCCCCTACGTCGTGGCTCACGTACGCGAAGCCAGACAGCGACAACGACAGGCATGCTCTGAAGCTCGCCTGTAGCCCTGCCCAGGTGGAAATGGAGTCGCCCACCCAGTGGCACGGGTAACGCTGAGCTCCGGCCGAGCCAGAGCGACAGAACATGGCAAAGCCGTCGGCGAGGTCGAGGCTGGCGAGGGCCCGAGCCGTTTCGCGCTGGTACATCACCGCATACTCGTTACGGAGTTCCCAACCAGTGCGACCATCGAAGGCGACCGCCTGTGGCGGCACTTCCTCGCCAAAGTCTGCCTTCAGCGCGCTCGCGCCCTCGCTGGTCACCAGGGTACGAACCCGCTCGTGCCACCACGCGACCGCCTCGGGATTTGTGAAATCCACGAGCAGGCGGTCGGGCATGTCGTTGGTAACCAGTGGGCGCCCTTTGCCGTCGGTCAATACCAGGCCAGCGGCGCAGGCCTCGTCCCCGGCAGCTGTCCCCAGGCGCAGGTAAGGGTTATGCCATAGCGAAAGGCGAACACCGCTAGCCCTCAAGGATGAGCTCCAGCCCGCGGGCCACCGGTCGCGGTCAATCTCCCAGACCGTGGTCAAGTCCCGCAGGAGGTTGCCCGGCTGCCAGGAATCGATGTGGACGACGTTGACGGGGCACGCTGCGGCTCTGTAGCCGTCAAGGACCGCGCTGACCTCACCGGCATTGAGGTAAGAGCAGCGGCTGGTCCAGATTCCGAGCACCCAGGTCGGCAGGACGGGCGGTGCTCCGGTCACCAGCCAATGCGCCTGAAGGATCTCTTCCGGGCTTCCCCAGTAGAAGAAGAGGTCAAGGACGGGGCCTTCGATGTCAAGGGCCATGGTCCCGACATCGGTCGAACCGACGTCGGCGACCGTGGGCGCCCCCGTATGAGCGAAAACGCCCCAGCCCCGGTTGCTCCAGAACATGGGCACGTTGAGATAAGCAAGGTCGAGACCGACGATTCCGTGCGTCTCTACGTTGACCCCGCGGCGTACCCGGCCTCTGAGGTTCGGGCCCTGGTAGGACTCGCCGCCACCGAAGATGTCCTCGTCATGTGCAAGCCCCCACAGGTGCCGGTAGCCCGTCTCTCTGGTTCCAGAAAGCAACGCAGACGAGCCCATCTCTGCTTGGTTGGCACCGTCGGTGCTCTGGTACGAAGAGCCATAGGTGCTGTTGCTCAAGCCTGGAGCCCAGGTCATCGTCCTGCCTGACCCGGAAACGGCGACGCCACCGGGCACACTCGTCACCTTGGCTGGTTCGTTCGCCAATCCCGGACTGAGGATCGAGCTCGGCCGAGGAGTTGTGGCCAAGTCTTCGGCTGAGCCGAGCCGGAGCCGGAGGACGCCCGCTACCGGAACGGTGACCTCAGCGTCCAATCTGCGACCCGATCGCGTCATCACGTCCAAGTGCCGAGATAGCGGGGCAGGTGCCACGCTTAGGTACGGGTCCACTTCAGACGGGCGCATGAGAGGCGCCGGAGCCAACAAGTAGTCGACGGTGCGGGAGTCCATATCAGTTCTCGTTTGGACGGCGGTGCACCATCAAGATGTGGTCCCGCCGGGACCCGTCGCCTGCACCCATCCTTGGACCCCATAACTCATGCATCTTGCGGGCGGACCGGAGACTGGACCCGCACCGCTGGGCGCGTCCGCAGGCGCCAAGGGCCGCAGCACGGTCATGCCAGCTGCCCGGTACCGCCGCCAGAGTCTCGTGACAAGCGGTACCGGGCTGCTATCAAGAACTCATTCGACTAGCTCAGTTGATAGCAGCCGCCCACGCTCGCGCGTCGGCAGCTGCTGCCGCTGACTTCTAGCCGGCCAATATTGACTTGATCGCCGACTGCGCTGTCTTCAATGCGGACTGCACGGACTGAGAACCCGACAATCCAGCCTGTATGGCTGTCCATACTGCCTCAGAAACCTTCGGGTACTTCGTACCCAGGCCGAGAGTACGCGGATGGGCGTAAATGGTTTGGTTGGCGTACACGCTCCACGCAGCTCCTTCCTGTTGCACGAAGGTCTTGGCAACGGCTTCCTTAGGCGGCAGGTACCCGAACAGCTTCGACAGCGACAACTCCGCCGAAGGCGACTGCATTCCTTCGATGTAGTCGAAAGCCAGTTGCTGGGCAGCAGTGCCACCACTGGCGCCTACCATCCAGTCCTCGCCGCCCAACGGCACGATCACGTGTTGCCCAGCCACACGGACCGGAACGGGGACGACCCCAAATTGCTTGCCGTAGTACATGTGGGCCAGGTTGAGGCCTGAGAAGTTCCAGGGGCCGTTGACCATCATCGCGGCCTTGCCCGCCTCGAACTGGCTCGACGCCGCCGGAGTCTGGCTCCAGTCGAGGCAAGCCTTCGATGCCGATCCGTCGGTTATGAGCTCCTTCCACAGGCTCAGGGCCTGTACTCCCGGCGCAGACGCGATATTGGCGAACGTGAAAGCGCCGCCGTTGCTCCAGAAGAACGGCTCCCACTGCCAGGTGGTGTCTTCTGCAGCCTCACAGGTCAAGGCAATTCCGTAATGCTGCGGAGTCGTCAGGGCCTTGGCGTCAGTCACCAGCTGTGCCCACGTGGTCGGAGGGGTGATGTTGGCCGCCTTGAACATGGGGATGTTGTAGATCAACGCGATCGAGTTGAAGCCGGCCACCGGGAGGCTGTAGTACTTGCCACCCGACAGGCCTTCGTTAATCACGGCCGGGAAATACCCCATGGTGCTGAAGCCCTTGATAGTGCTGAGGGGCACTACTTGGCCTGTCGATATCATCGTCGACACGAACGGGTTGTCCACGGCCAACAGGTTGGGCAAGTCTTGGCCCGCGGCTTGCGTAAGAAGCTTCGTGTCCAGATTGGCAAAGGGTACATACTCTCTCGTTATCGTCACACCGGGGTGCGCAGCTTCGAACTTCTTGGCGTACGCGGCCAATGCGGCGATCTGGCCGGGGGTGTTGAAGTAGTCCTCCTCAGTGAGGTTTATTGAGGTCGCGCGTGGGGCGGAGGTCGCGGCTGACACGCCTACCTGCAACAGCCCCACCACGACAAACATCGCGGCAGCCACGACTGCGAGCCCCAGGTGCCGCCTTCTCCCGAATACTTTCATTGTCGGTCTCTCCTTCTCTTCTGGCAGTGCACAACCAATTCAACCGTCGTTTACAAGGTGAAACTGCCCAGCTTGCTACCTTGGCCTTGTCTCTCACCCCCTTTCGGGCACTTCGATGAGGCGGGCGCGCCCACCCTCACCCGCACCTCTCTCACATGTGGCAAGGTCTTCATCGCCACTACCCCACCACCGAACCCGCCGTGAGGCCGCTTGCGATATAGCGCTGTGCCACTACCAGCATCACCGCGGCCGGCACCATGGCGAACGCACCAGCGGCCATCACTGCCCCCCATTGCGTTGAGTAATTCCCGAGATAGGTGTAGATCCCTAGCGTGACCGGCACTATGGTGGCGCCGTTGAGGATCGTCAATGCAAATATGAAGTCTCCCCAACCATTCAAGAACGCGAACACCGCAACGGTTATCAGGGCCGAGCGCGCGAGTGGTATCACTATGCGTTGGAACGTCTGCCATTCAGACGCACCGTCAACTCTTGCTGCCTGTGTCAGGTCGTTCGGCAGGCTGAAGAAGAACGCCCGCAGCACGAGGATGGAAAAGGGAATGGCGTAAGTGCCATCGGCGATAATTAGGCCCGGGTACGTGTTCACCAGGTGAATCCAGTGGAAGATGACGAACAGCGAAGTGGCGAGGACGATGGAGGGGACTATCTGCGCCACGAGCAGGGCACTGACTATGACGACGGTCACCCGCAAGCGGTACTTCGCAAGCGCATAGGCCGCTGGCACCGCCACGACCAGGGCCAGCGCAGCCGTCCCCACGCCGACGATGAGACTCGTCAGCACGTTGCCCGATTGCGCCTGGATCACCATCCGGTAGTTGTCAAGTGTGGCAGCGTGCGGCAGCCAATAGTACGTGCCGCTGAACAGGGTTTCAGTAGACTCGAAAGAACCCACGATGACCGCGTACACAGGGAACAGCACTATTACGAGGGCAGCGACCGTCGCGAGCGTACATAGCCACCGCAGGGCCCTCGACCGCTGCAGGCGAGTCACTTCTCCGCTCCCGCGCTGCGCCTCAAGGAACCCCGACTCATGTACAGGTACAACGGCGCGCAGATCATCGCCAGCACGAGCAGCACGTTGTTGAGCGCGGCACCTTCGCCGAAGGAGAACTGCTGGAACGACAAGTTGTAAGACCAGGTCGTGATGAGTTGCGTCGTGTTGGCCGGACCTCCGCCGGTAAGTGCGATCACCAGGTCGAACACCTTCACGGTGAACACGAACCCGAGAAGCAGAGTGACCTCGATAACGGGCAGGATTATCGGCACTATGACGAGGCGGAGCCTCTGCCAAGCGCCGGCACCGTCGATGAGGGCCGCCTCCTTGACCTGTACTGGCACGTCTTGAAGAGCGCTGTAGAGCAGGAGCGTGAAGAAGGGCACCCCGAGCCAGATGTTCGCGATAAGTACCGTCACTAGAGCCAGGTGAGGGTTGTCCAGCCAGTCAATTGGCTGGTGGACCAATCCGACGTCAATAAGCAGCTGGTTAACCGCTCCACCTTCGAGCTGGAATAGGAACCTGAAGATGAGCCCGGTCACGATCAGCGGCAGCAGCCAAGGGACGATGATGAGCGAGCGCCCCAGTGTCCTCCCCGGGAACCGGAGGGTAAACAGCAAGGCGAGGGAAAGGCCGATTATGAACTGGCCGACGAGCGACCCGAAGGTGAACTCGAAGGTGTGGATAATGGCGGTCCGGCTTGTGGGGTCATCAAGGATGAAGCGGTAGTTTCCGAGCCCGGCGAACGGGGCGGTGATATCGGCGATCGTCGCCGGAGAGGTTTGCTCGAAGCTCAGCATTATGTTGTAAATGATGGGCAGGGCGAACGCGAAGAGCACGTACAAGATGGCCGGCGTGAGGAACAGCCAGGCCGCGAGGTGTTGGCGACGCCCGAGCGTGAACCCCCGGGCCTTTCTGACCCCTGAGGTTTGAGCGCCCCCACGTCCCTGTCCCGCTCCTACGCCCTGCGCTGGAACGCCCGTCACCGCGTTCATGTTGGCCCGAACCAAGTCGGCCCCTCCCAGGCCAGGACGTCGATGTCCGGGCCCCTCATCCTTGGCTTCCTCCGCCGCTGGACAGGGTGTTCAAGGCTCCGCCCTGCCTTAGGTACACGGGTATGCGTTCCAGAGGCGCTTCTGCCGTAGTCCAGCCGTTGCCCTTGACAGGGGCCCCGGTCCAGGCGTCCAGCCATGAGGCCCCCTCAGGAATGTAAACGTCCCGTGCCCGTTCGCCGTGCACGGTGACGGGAGCCACCAGTATGTCTGGACCGAACATGAACTCGTCGCGCACCTCCCACGCTGGCGTTTCGCTGGGGAACTCCAAGAACAAGGCACGCATGGGCGGCACGCCGGTGGCGGTCGCCGTGGCCATCTGCTCCGTTACATACGGGCGCAATCGCTCGCGTATCGCGAGTTGCTCCCTGATTATGCCGTACGCCTCATCGCCGAAGGACCAGACCTCATTGGGGCCCCCAGTCTGCTCCGAGCCGACCAGGGGGCCCGGCTCCCTGACTCCGTGGAGCCTGAAGAGCGGGCAGAAGACGCCGAACTGGAACCAGCGCACCACCAGCTCTCGAAAGTACGGCGAACTCGGGTCACCCCCTTTGAAACCGCCGATGTCGGTCGTCCACCACGGGATTCCCGAGATGGCTATGTTCAAGCCGGCCGGGATCTGAGCAGCAAGTGCTTCGAACGTGGAGTCGGTGTCGCCTGACCACACCGCGGCTCCGTACCGCTGACTGCCGGCCCACGCCGAGCGGCAAAGAAGCAACACTTCATCCTCGCCGCTCGCCCGGAGCCCTTCGGCGAAACCACGTGCGTGCTCGCGGGGATAAGCGTTCTGCACGGCCATGCCTGGGCCGAGGTAGTACAAGGCACCTTCAGGGTTCTCAGGGCGCATCTCTGGTTCGCAAGCATCAAGCCAGAACGTCCTGATGCCATAGCGGCCATAACCGTCTGTGACCTTTGCCCAGATGTACTGGCGGGCCTCGGGATTTGTCGCGTCGTAATAGCGCACGAAGGCCGGACCTTTGTTGACCTTGTCCCAGAAGGGGAGGTGAAGAGGCAACGCCCTGGCACTGCCCACGAGCAGCCCCCGTCGGTCCATCTCGGCGTAGTTGCTGCTGTCGGGGTTCACAGTGGGCCAAATGGAAACCATGAGCTCGACTCCCAGCTCGCGGAGCTCATCCACCATCGCTTGCGGATCCGGCCACTCCAAGGGATCAAATCTCCACTCGCCCTGGCGAGTCCAGTGGAAGTAGTCGATGACGATGACGGCAAGAGGGAGTCCACGGCGCTTGTGCTCGCGCGCGACCTCGAGAAGCTCGTCTTGCGTGCGGTAACGGAGCTTGCACTGCCAGAAGCCCGACGCCCATTGCGGCAGCATGGGAGGGAGCCCGGTCACCTTGGTGTAGCGGCTGACGAGATCGGCCGGCGAGGGTCCTGCAGTTACCCAATAGTCGACTTGCCGCGCTGCGTCTGCGACCCACCTCGTCCGGTTGGTGCCGAGCTCGACGCGGCCCACCCCTGCCATGTTCCAAAAGAACCCATAGCCCCGGTTCGAGAGCGCGAAAGGTATGCACACCTCGGTGTTGCGCTGGATGAGCTCGATGACGGCGCCCTTCTGGTCCAACAGGCCGTGCTGATGCTGACCCAGGCCATAGATGCGCTCTCCCGGGAAAGAGTCGAACGTGACCTCACAGCGGAAAAGGTCACCCCCGGCTGGTGCATATCGGCGTTGTGGGGGGGCAGTGAAATGGGGGATACTCTCGCTGAACAGCTCCTCGCCGGTTGAACGAAAGAAGCGCACCAAGGGCGGGAAGCCCAGGAAGGAGCCGCTGTCCTGGCTCGACACCTCAACCACAAGGTCGCCATTTTGCATGCGGGCTCGGTCGTCTGAGATCTCGATGCTGACATGGGTGGGCCCGGGCTCAGTCAGAGCACTGCCGGGCGTCTCTGTTATGCAAGGCCCTAGCGTGGAACGGACTCGCGCACTGTTGTCCCCCCAGGCTTCGACCTGGAGGGTCTCACGACCCTCTCGCACCGTGAACCCAGATATGTCGCCCCTGAAGGTTGCCATTCGCTTCGCCTTCCCTTAAAGAGAATCCGGTTGCTCAATGGGAGCGGAGGGTGCCATTCCCGATCGAGCTGTCTTCAGTTCCCCGTCCGATGTCGAGGTGCGGCGTTGTCTCGAAGAAGGGCTCCTCGGTCCTGCCTTGACTGACCCTCGACCCGATGGCGCTGCCACAGAGGGGGCCGAGACCCAGACCCGCATGGCGGTTGAAAGCCTGTTTCCTCTGGCGAAATAAGGCACGAGGGTCAGATGTGAGGGTTTGGTGCTGAGGCTGCTCCCATCCTCCGCGGCGTAGAGTTGCCGGTCTGGGCCGTCAAGCTGTCCTCCCCAGGCGTGGACAGCCACTTTGACATAACCCTCGAGGCCAGCGGGCACGTCGTAGGTCGCCTCGAGCGGCCGGGCCTCGTCTAGGACAACGTCTTCTATGGCTGCACCTTCCAACAAGTCGTCGGCCTCGATGCAGTGCACCAACGGGCCGCGTTGGACTGCAACACAGTCGCGGACGGCGTCCACTCTCCAGTGCGACCTAAGAACTAGCACCGGTATCGAACAAGACACCTCGAGGCGGTCGCCGGGGCGCCAATGCCTGGAAACCGTGATGTAGGAGTCGTCCCACGAGATCTCGACATGCTCGCCGTTCAGCGCTATTCGCGTGCCTTCCTTACTGGCCCAATCGGGGAAGCGCAGCGACAGGTCCCAGCGCTCGGCGGAACTGCAGTGCGTCACCTCAATGTCGGTGTCCCCCGACCAAGGGTGACCGGTCTGCAGCGTGAGCTCCACGGCCCCGCCTGGGACGCTAGTAGAAACTGTCCCGCTGAAGGGCATGTGCACCTGCAACCCCGAGGCATCGCGCGTCAACAAGTAGGCCTGGATGCTCGCCATGAGGCGGGCCAGGTTCGGTGGGCAGCAAGAACACCCGTACCAGCGGAGGCGATGGCTTGGAGAGTCCTCGTCTGCACCATCGTGACCGGTCCTCAAGTGCAGTGTGTTGGAGTAGAAGAACTCTGTCCCGTGCCGAGAGACCGCCCCCGCGATCGTGTTCCAGAGCACGCGCTCCATCGCTTCGGCATAACGGGCTCGGCCTGTGGCCAGTAGGAGCCTCCAGTTCCATTGAAAGCTCGCAATAGCAGCGCATGTCTCCCCGTAGGAGCGATCGCTCGGTAGTTCATAGGCGTCCCCGATCGACTCGTCGCGATGGCGAGAACCGTGTGCACCGGTGACGTAGGTCTTGCTACCGAACAGGTCCTCCCAGATGGTCTCGGACGCACGCAGCAGCTCCTGGTCTTGGGTTTCGACCGCAACGTCGACGACACCCGCCTGCAAGTAAAGCTCACGCACCGCGTGACCCGTAGCCGACGCTCGTTGGCGGACGGGCGCGTGGTGCAAGAAATATGACAGGGGGAACCGACTGTCGCCCAGCAGGCCAGAGGTCAGCAGTCCAACGTCCGCCCTTCCCCGAAGGTCCACCTGCCTGATGGCGAGTTGCAGCGCCCGCACGTCGCCCGTCAGGCGATAAAACTCCACTAGGGCGGTCTCCACCTCTGGATGACCGCATACGCCCAGGAGCCGGCCATCGCCATCGCTCATGGAGAACGTCTCGAGCAAGTGCTCGAAGAACCTGCTTGACACGGTGAACAAGTCCGGTCGGCTGCCGGTCCGCCGGCCGGCCACCGCGGCTTGGAGGAGATGGCCTGCGCAGTAAAGCTCGTGGCCCCAACGCAGGTCCTTCCAGGCCAGATCAGGGTGTTGACCCTGGACCCACGAATTGAGGTAGCCATCCTCGCGCTGAGCGCGCGCGATCAGGGCGCTGACCTCCTCGACGAACTCCTGCACCCCACCGCAGAGCCCTCTGATGTTATCCCAGGCGGCGGCCTCCACGATCTTGTAGACGTCGGAGTCCGAGAAGTGCATGCCTTCGTGCAGCGCGTTCTTGCCGCGGCCCTCAGCCACACGCTCCAAGTTCCGGACAGCACCCGAGGTCCGGACCTGCTCCACGCAGTGAGGGAGAGTCCTGGCGCTGTTGCGCCGCTGCCAATCGCCAAGCTCGCAGCCCTCTCCCAGTACCACTTCGCGTAGGCCGAGAGGCCGGAAATGCGCAATCGCGCCGCCCGTCGGGCTGACCGGGCTGTCGCCAGCGACGCTAAACGTAGGGCGCCTGGTCAACACCGGCGGCGCCAGATGCCTTCCTTGCATACGTCCCCTTGCTCGAGTGCGGCCTTTCCTTTCTCACCCTCGCTGGCAGGTCGTCCCCTGGTGCCTGTTGTCAGCCTGAGGAAACGCTACCTCAATCTGGGGCGCGGTTCAAAGGGCCATATGAACGAGTTGCCAGTTCTCTTCTGCCGACACTGGCGGCGCTCAGGTGCAGTAGCGCTTCCTCGATATGTGGGCACGACGCCACTGCGGGTGACCGGGGAGAGCCTCGGACCACCCGCAGGACGAGCGGGGTCGTTCCTCGTCGTGCATATGCTTTGCTCGTGCAGGCGAACCGACAATCCACGCTCACAGAGGTGGCCCAACTGGCCGGGGTGTCGCTGACCACCGCGTCCAAGGCGGTCAACGGAAGGGACCGGATCTCCGAGGTCACCCGGAAGCGAGTGCTTCGGGCAGCCAAGGAACTCTCCTACTCCCCCAACCTCGTGGCCAGGAGCTTGGCGAGCGGCCGTAGCAGCACCATCGGAGTCCTGCTCAGGGACCCCATGATCCACCGCATTGCGATGCCTATTGTCATCGGCGCAGAATCCATGCTTGAACAGTGGCAGCTCTCGGCGATCATCGCTGACGCTCGAGAAGTTGTCGATCGCCTCGCTGACCTGGCAGCCATGCTCCGCCAGCGGAACGTCGACGGCCTGCTCATCGTCGGGGACAACCAGGGGCTAACTCCTTCGATCAGTGCCTCGGCCAAGATCCCAAGCGTTTACGTTCATGGTCGGACAACGAACCCGAGGGATGTCGTCCATCTTGTAGACGACTTCGCAGGTGCGGTCGCCATCGTCAACCACCTGGTCGAGGTTGGCCGGACCCGCATTGCCCACATCACCGGTCCGGAGTACTCACCGGCGGTCCAGCAGCGAGTCCTGGGGGTCGGCCACGCCCTCGAAGAGCACGGCCTGCAGCTTGTGGGCGGCGTCAGGTACGGCCAGTGGTCACAACGCTGGGCACGCCAGGCGGCGCGAGACGTCCTTGCCGACGCCCCTGACCTAGATGCCATTGCTTGCGGTTCTGATCAGATTGCAGCAGGAGTAGTCGAGACAGTTATCGACTCTGGCCGCAAAGTCCCAGACGATGTCGCCGTCACGGGATACGACAACTGGACGGTCTTCGCCGAGGAGACCGACCCCGCTTTGACCACGCTCGACATGAACCTCGAGAAACTAGGCGCGGCTGCTGTGATTGACCTGTTCGCGATGATCAGTGGCACCCGGGTGGGAGGTGGTACCCGTCACCACGAAGGGACCTTAGTCGTCAGGGGGTCGACTGATCGCCAGGTGCCCTGACCGCTTCTCGCCTTCCCCGAGCAGGCGGATGATCTGTTCGGCTGTGCCGGCCTCGCTTCATCGTCGTGTAGTCCTACCTCGTCCTTGCGGATGCGGTTCACGTCGGCGGCCATCTGTTCGGCCGCAGCGCGATCGCTGTCGTGGCGAACATTGACGACGACCATTTGGGCGTGCTCGATGCCGGCGTAGCGATCGGCGACCGC
>JBKQMB010000036.1:0-86643 GCA_052326605.1 Acidimicrobiales bacterium
CCGCACAACCTACCCCTGACCAGCCAGAACGCCGAGCAGTCCCAACGGGGTTCGAACCCGTGTCTCCACCTTGAGAGGGCGATCGGGACCGTTCAGCGTGTTCGGTTGATCTGCTCCAGTCCAGTTCAGATTGGGTGCCTGTCAATCCAGCCCGCTTGAGTCAGCCGCAGTTTCGTGGAGTTCAGTAGCAATCCCAGTAGCAGGAAGACGACTCGCAACTCAGGTTGAGACGGCCCATTGGCAGGCCGCTCCGTTCCGAGCTCCCAGATCTGCACAAGGGGGCGTCCCCTATCCGCGCTGCCGGCCAGGCACAAAGAGTTTCGTAGTACACTTCCTCTGTGGAGATTCTCCATTCGGCCTATCGCCATGATGTCCAGGCCGACGATATGCAGCATGTTCTGAACAACGCATTGGTTATCGAAGAGGTTGCCGAAGATCCGATCCGGTATCTAGTGCTCGGACCTGACCGATCAGGGAATCTCCTCCAACTGGTGGTGATGGATCGGCCGCAGGGTCCGGCAGTTATCCATGCCATGCCGATGACCGAGCAGTACCGAAGACTCTTGCCAAAGGGCTGGTGATCAACATGAAGAGCAACGGGACGAAGGCGGATGGGACGCCCATCACCGACGAGATGATCGAGGAGATGGCCGACGAAGCCGAGCGGGGCTACGACGTCGAGAGCATCCGTCGCAGGCAGGGCGGGCGGCCATCGATGGGGTCCGCACCTTCATCAGTCGAATCGGTTCGCTTGGATCCCGAACTGAAGCGTGACCTGTTGCTGCGGGCTTCCGAGGACGGCGTCAGCGTTTCAGAAACCATCAGAGAGGCGCTCCGCCAATACGTGCAGGCGGGCTGATTCGATTCTGGCAGTCCCAACGGGGTTCGAACCCGTGTCTCCACCTTGAGAGGGTGGTGTCCTAGGCCTCTAGACGATGGGACCCTGTCGAGCCGCCCCTCCCGGAGCGACCCACTGCATTCGGCAGCGGAGCAGCCGTACTACGACGCCCCGAACGGGGGCGCTGCATGCGCTCGGGGGGGAGGGCTCGAACCTCCAACCTCGTGAACCAGAATCACGCGCGCTGCCAGTTGCGCCACCCCCGAATGGGCGAACCGTCAATTTAGCCGACCTTGACCCGTCCGGAAACGGCCACCCCCAGGAGCCCGCGGACCCGACCCTGCCGTTCTCCCACAGCTCCTCCGTCCAGGCTCGGACCCCCGGCCGCCGACCATCCCTCACTACGAACGACCCCCGATGAGTGCGGAACGGGTGGTGATCCGACGGTAGGCGGGGGCGTACACCGTGGACAGCGACGATTGCCTCTACTATCGCCACGAGGCCGACGACGCCGTGTGAGTGGCCACTGGGCGGCCGGGAGGGAATGACCGTCTCCCCCCCCACCGCCGAGCAGACGTGAGGAGACGTGACCCGATGACCCAGCCGATCCGGATGGTCGCCCTCGACATGGCCGGCACCACCGTGGCCGACGGCGGTGCGGTGGAAGAGGCCTTCCAGAGCGCCCTCGACGCCGTCGGGCTTACCGCCGGCGGTCTGACCGACGATCCGCAGACCTACATCCGCCGGACGATGGGCCAGTCCAAGATCACCGTGTTCACCGAGTTGCTCCGGGGCGACCGCCACCTGGCCGAGCACGCCAATGTCGCCTTCGAGTCCGCCTTCGACCAGGCGGTGGACCGGGGGGAGGTCTCTGCCATTCCCGGCGCCGAGGCGACCTTTGACGCCCTGCGGGATGCGGGCATACGGGTCTGTCTGACCACCGGCTTCTCCCCTGCCACCCGCGACCGCATCCTGACGGCCCTCGACTGGCTGGGCAAGGTGGACCTCGCCCTGTCTCCGGCCGACGCCGGCCGGGGACGGCCGTGGCCGGACATGATCCTCACCGCACTGCTGCGACTGAGGATCGACGATGTCGCCCAGATCGCGGTGGTCGGCGACACCACGAGCGATCTGCTGGCCGGCACCAGGTCGGGAGCGTCGATGGTCATCGGGGTCCTGACCGGTGCCCACCCGAGGGAAGAGCTGGCCCGTGCTCCGCACACCCACCTGATCGACTCGGTCGCCGACCTCCCCGCGCTGCTGATCCGCTAGTGGCGCGGGCCGACCTCGACACGCCGAGCGGCGGAGCGATGCCTCATCCGAGCGAGACGTGCAGCGAGCTCAGGTGGTTGTAGCCGATGATCCGGCCCACGGCCACACCGACGGTCTCCTTGGCGTAGAAGGGTGCCGTGGCCACGCCCTTGATCGGCGAGGTCTGGGTGGGCGTCGGGTAGGGCGTCAAACCCACCGACGAGGCGATGGCCAGGCTGCGGGCCTCGTGGAACGGGTCGGTGACCACCAGCACGGTCCGATCGCCGCGGGACAGGAGGGTCGGTGCCGCCTGGGCGAGATTCTCCCACGAGTCGCTACCTCCGGCCTCGAGGATGTCCTGGCCGGGGATTCCGGCCGCGATCAGGTAGCGGGCCGACGCCTGGGCCTCCGTGTACCGGTCACCCACCTCCTTCGACCCGGTCACCATGATGTCGTCGGCGTAGTGCTGGCGCCACAGGATCTCCGCCTCATCGAGACGGGCGGCCAGATCGGGTGAGGGCACCCCGTTGTACTGGGCGGCCCCCATCACCACGATGGCCCCGGCCGGCCGCGGCTCGTAGCGGCGCCCGGTCATCCAGACCTGCACCGCGGTCACCGCCAGGTAGACCGCTGCGGCTGCCACCACGATGGTGACGACCCGCAGGACGAACCGGAGCAGACGGAGGCCGGTCAGCGTGGCGAGCAGGCCCACGGGACTCTGGGAACCACGGTGGGGTGCGGGCACTGCGTTCCGGTCATGGCGACGACTCCCCACCCGCGGCCGCACCGGCGCTGCCGAGAGCGGCCCGCAGGCGGGCCAGGGTTCGCTCCGGCCCGAGGACCTCGAGCGCCTCGAACAGCGGGGGGCCCACCCGGCGGCCGGTGACAGCAACCCGGATCGGGGCCTGGGCCTTGCCCAGCTTGCGCCCCACCATTTCGCCGACGGCCAGTGTGGTGGCGTGGAGGGCGTCACGGTTCCAGTCACCCGCCAAACCCTCGTAGCCGGCGATGGCACCCAAGAGGATGGTGCCGGCAACCTCGTCACCGGCGACCGCCTTGGCCCACGAATCCTCGTCGATCTCCGGCTGGTCGAGGAAGAGGAAGTCGACCATGGCGGGGACCTCACCGAGGACGGCCACCCGCTCCTGGACCAGCGGGGCCAGCGCGGCGAACGCCGCCTCGTCGAAGTTCGCCGCCGGCCAGGGCGCTCCGTCCCCCGTCACCCACGGTCGGCACGCCTCGATGAACGTGTCGAGCGGCATGGCCCGGATGTACTCGCCGTTCATGTGGGTGAGCTTGGCGACGTCGAAGAACGCCGGCGAGTGGTTGACGTCCTCGAGGCGGAACCACTGCGCCATCTGGTCGACGGTGAAGATCTCGTCCTCGCCGGGCGGGCTCCATCCGAGCAGTCCCAGGTAGTTGACGAACGCCTCGGGGAGATACCCCTGGTCCCGATAGGCCTCGACAGCCACCGGGTCCCGGCGCTTGGACAGCTTCTTCCGCTGCTCGTTGACCAGCATGGGCAGATGGGCGAAGACGGGCAGGCCCGGTGCGGGCGCGCCGGCTGCGCCGGCCGAGTCGTCGGTGGTCCACCCGAGGGAGATCAGGGCCTCCCACAGCAGGATGCCCTTCGGGGTGGTGGGGAGCAGGTCCTCTCCCCGGATGACGTGGGTGATTGCCATGTCGATGTCGTCGACCACGTTGGCCAGCACGAACAGCGGCGCGCCGTTGGCCTTCACCACCACGAAGTCGTCCATGGCCGAGCACGGGAATTCGACCGCACCTCGGATGACGTCGTGGACAGTGGTGATCCCCTCGTCCGGCATGCGAAACCGCAGCGCAGTCCCGTCGCCCCGGGGGAGCCCGCGTGACCGGCAGAAGCCGTCGTACCCGGGCGTCAGGATCCCCGCGGCCCTGTTGCGGACGTCGACCTCGTCGTGGGTGCACCCACAGGCGTAGAAGCAACCGGCGTCCCACAGTGCGTCGATGGCCTGGTGGTAGCGCTCGGTGCGCAGGGACTGACGGTAGGGGCCCTCGTCGGGGTCCATCGACAGCCAGTGCATGGCCGAGAAGATCCCGTCCACCCACTCCTCGCGATTGCGCTCGGCATCGGTGTCCTCGATACGCAGCACGAACGTGCCACCCGACTGGCGGGCCACCAACCAGTTGAACAGTGCGGTACGCGCGCTCCCGACGTGGAAGTACCCGGTCGGCGATGGGGCGAAGCGGACCCTCGGGGCGTCCCCGGGCACTCCTCGGTTACTCGTCTTCGACGATGGTGATGGCTCCAGTGGGGCAGCCATTGGCCGCCTGGCGGACCTTGTCGCGCAGTTCCTCGCCGGGATGTTCGTTCAACAGGTAGAGGTACCCGTCGTCACGCACCTCGAAGACCTCCGGAGCGATCCCCATGCAGACGGCGTTGCTGGCACACTCGTCGAAGTCGACAACAATCTTCATGTGATGCCTCCTGCTGCTCGGCGACAGCCCGAGTGTACCGGTCCCCCGGCACGGTGCCAGGGCACTGGAGGACCGGCCGGCGGGCGGCCCGGATGCTGCCCGTAGGTCTGCCACCACACACTCAGTGCACGGGCGCGCCACGGAGAGCCCGGGTCCCGATAGAACACACACCATGGCTACCTTCCCCCGCTCCCCTCTGGCCGACCGACCCCGCCGGCGCAAGGTGCCCTGCTCACCGGCGACTACGGGATCGCGCACATCTCCAACGACAACTACATCGCGCTGATCTCCGGGCAGGCACCCAATCCCCTCAACCAGGCCGACTGCCAGGTCTTCGCCAACTTCCCGGCCAGCGCCACCGTGGCCACCAACGGCCAGATCTCCGACTCGGGCTGCGTCTTCCCGACCACCGTGACCACGGTGGCCGACCAGCTCACCCAGGCCCAACTGACCTGGAATGGCTACATGGAGTACATGGGCAACATCCCCTTCCGGGGGTCCGCTGTCTGCGGTCATCCCACCGTCGGCGCTGGCCAAGATCGACACCTTCCTCCAGACCTGGGTGCCGCTGATCACCGGCTCGCCGGCCTTCCGGAAGGACGGGCTTGTCCAGATCACCTTCGACGAGGCCGACGTCGCCGACACCGACGTCGTGCTGCAGCGAGACGCCGGGCACGGCGTCGGCCCTCCCCGGGGTCACCGGGCCAGGACGGTCAGCGCCACCTTCGGAACGGACGTCTTCGCGGGCACCGGGTGACCCAGCGACCGGTCACCCTCCCAAATCGATCGACCGGGTGACCTCCACGGACTCGAGCAGGCGTCGGTCGTGGGAGACCAGTAGCAGGGTGCCGCGGAACCCGGTCAGTGCCGATTCCAGCTGTTCGATGGCAGGAAGGTCGAGATGGTTGGTCGGCTCGTCGAGCACCAGGAAGTTGACACCGAGCGCCTGGAACATCGCCAGCTCGGCCCGGGTCCGCTCGCCCGGGGACAGCGAGGCCACCGGCCTGGTCACGTGGTCGGCGTCGAGGCCGAACTTGGCCAGAAGCGACCTCGCTTCGGACTGCTTCAGATGGCATCGGTCCATCACCGTCCTGACCAGATCGTCGGTTGCGCCAATGGCGCGGCGGTCCTGGCCCAACTCCCCCACCACGACGCTCGGACCGATCCACCGGTCGCCCGCCGTCAGCGGCAGCGTGCCGAGCAGGGCGGCGACCAGCGTGGACTTCCCCGTGCCATTGGCCCCGGTCAACGCCAGCCGGTCACCCCAATTGATCTCCAGGTCGATGGGCCCCAGCCGGAACGACCCACGGTCGATGACGGCGCTCCGCAACCGGGCGACCACGTCGCCGGACCGGCCTGCCTCTTCGATGGTGAACCGCAGGTCCCACCCCTCCCAGGGTTTGTCCACTACGTCGAGCGCCTCGAGTGCGCGCTCGGTCTGACGCGCCTTGGACGCAAGCTTCTCGGTGCGATCGATGCGGAATCCCCGCTGGGCCTTGTCGTTGTCACGGGGGCTGTGGGTCTCTCTGCGGATCCCGGTGGTCGCCCACTGGCGCTGGCGCTCGGCCCGTCCCTCGAGTGCGCCCCGGCGACTGGCATAGCGGTCGTAGGCCTCCGCGGCGTGGCGCCGGGCGTTGGCCCGCTCCGCCTGGTACCCGGCCCACCCGCCGCCGTACTCCTGGGCGGTGTGGACGTGCGCATCGAGCTCGAGCACGCTGGCCACCGTGCGGTCGAGGAAGTCCCGGTCGTGAGAGACGATCACCATGCCACCCGATCGCGATCCGACCCACTGCTCGAGTCGTCTGAGCCCCTCGAAATCGAGGTCGTTGGTCGGCTCGTCGAGGAGGGTGATGTCGAAGTGGGACAGCTCGATGCCGGCCAACGCCACCTTGGCCCGCTGCCCGCCGGAAAGTGTCGACGCGTCGCGGTCGGCCAGCGAAGCGCCGACCCCGAGGTCGTTGAGGACCTCTTCGATCCGGGCATCGAGGTCTCCGGCCCCGAGAGTGGTGAACCGCTCCAGTGCCACCTCATACCGTCGTTCGGCCTGCGGGGTCCCCCCCACCAGGCCAAAGGCAGCATCCGCCAGCTCGGCTTCGGCGTCGAGGCTGCCGGTCCTGCGGGCAAGTGCCTCCCGGACCGTCTCCCCGCGGATCGCCTCGTGCTCCTGGGCGAGGTAGCCGACAGTGGCCACCGGGGGGTCGAGGGTGATCGATCCCTCGTCAGGCTCGAGGATGCCGGCGAGCAGCTGCAGCAACGTGGACTTGCCGGTGCCGTTGGGGCCGATCACGCCGATCCGGCTCTCGGGCCCGACTGTCAGCGAGACGTCTGCGAGCACGGTGCGCGCCCCACGGTCGTGGGTGAGCAAGCGGGCCACCAGCGTGGCCGGGCGTACCGCAGGCGAAGAAGGAGTGCGTGGTGCGGGCATCGGAAACCTCCGGGACCAGGGGACACGGGTCGAACACGGGGCAACCAATTGTCAGCGCACGGCCCGAGCGTAGCGCCCATGGGGACACGCCGGCGGTGGTAGGGCGCTCAGTCGTCGATGGCGCTTTGGAGCGGTGCCGCCCGTGGCCCGCGAGCACGGCCGTCGATGCGGCCCGGCAGCTCCAGTCCGGTCATCCTCCGCTCGGAGAGTTGGCGGGCGTGCTCGTCACCGGGGGCACACTCTCCACCGGGGGCAGCGTGGTCGCGGGCCCGGTGCTCGTGGTCGTGGTCGTCGGCGGCGAGGTCGTCGGCGGCGAGGTCGTCGGCGGCGTGGTCGTCGGCGGCGAGGTCGTCGGCGTGGGGTTGGTCGGCACGGTGGTGCAGCCGGTCGGGGCATCGGGGACCGCAACCTGATCGGCGGGCACGGTGGCAACAGTCGCCCCGCTCTGATCGACCCCGACGACCGTCGCACCGGTCAGCTCGGCATCGCCCGGCGCCGCCAGCACGACGATGCCGGAGCTCGGTGCCATGGCGTCCACGGCGGTGCCGCCTGCCGAAAGGCGGACCGATGCCACACCGCTACCCACCCACACCGCGACCCAGCTCACCGGCGCACCTTCCTCGATGCCGAAGGAGCCCACTCCGAGCACCTCCACCGTGTCCGGGGAGGGTGCAGCAGCCGTCGGTCGAAGTACCGAACCGCTGCCGACCGTTCTGTCGGTCGACAGCTCGACCACCAACTGCCCGCACGAGGCGGTGGGCGGGACCGGTGCCGTGCCGGTGGAACCGGACCCGTTCGACTCGGTGGACCCGGACCCGGTGGACCCACCGTCCCCGGTCGTGCTGGTACCACCGACGGCACTGCCTCCGCCGGTCGCGCCACTCACCGTCTGCGGAGTCAGCATCGGCTGGGCACACGTGGCACCCTTCGGGCACGGCGTCGGACCGGGGACGATGCCCACCGGCGGGCACGGCGCTCCCTGCGTACAGTCCCCGGTCGTGCTGACCCCGGACCCGTAGGCGCGGATCGTCACGCCCGAGGAAGTGGTCCGGGTGAAGAGGAACGAGTACGCGGTCGGGACGGCGATGGACGGCAGGTTCGGACCTCCCGCAGCGCTGGGTGCCAGTGATGCGCCGGCCCGCCCGGGGATTCCCGTAGACGGTGCCGCCGCCAGCGGCGTGGTGGTGGTGGCTCTGCCGCCGGCAAGTGCGACGCCCGTCAAGACCCCGACCCCGGCGATGATGATCGCGAGTGCCACCGCTCCCATCGCCAGGGGGCCTCGTCGACCGGACGGCCCGACCGAGCGCTCCACGAACGCACCGGCGTCGGGGTCGACCTGGACGCTTGCCGCCTTGCCGGCCAGGTGGGCACGAAGGCGGTCCTCGAACTCTTCGCTCATGGTTCGATCACCTTTCTCAGGTCGGCCAGTGCCCGGTGGATGAGGGAACGGACGGTGCCGGGGCGGCAACGCAGGGCTCGGGCAATGTCGGCGTCGGGCAGGTCGCCGTAGTAGCGCAGCACCACCGCGGCGCGTTGGCGGGCCGGGAGCTTGGCCAGTGCGTCCTCCAGCTCGTCGGCACCGAGCTCGGAATCCCGGGCCGCCGCCGAGGGCAGGCGGCGGGCGCGCGCCATGCGCCGGTGGTGCGACGCGCACGCGTGGACGATGCTCCGCCGGACGTAGGGAAGGGGGTCGTGCACTGCCGTCCAGCGTCCGTGCAAGCGGACGAAGCAGTCCTGCACCAGGTCGGGCGCGGCATCGGCGGACCCGCTGAGCAGCGTGGCCAGGCGCACCAGCTCGGCATAGTGGCCGCCGTAGAAGTCACCGAAGGTGGTCCTCGCCACCCCGGCCGGGCCGAGCGGGGCACCTGACGCACCCGGCACATCCGGCACATCCGGCAAATCCGGCAAATCCGGGGCCGCATCAGGATCCTCGCCCCGAAGGACGGGCGCCGCGGGAGCTGCACCGGCCACATCGGCGTGGTCCCCTGTGTCGGCGTCGACTGTGCCCAATTCACCCATCACCAATTAAGACGCCCGAGCAGGCCCGGATGTTGCAGGGGAGTTCGTGGCACCGGTCTCGCCGGGCCCGGCCGTCGTCAGCCGGCGGGCACGAACTCGCTGGATGGGGGCATCATACGTACCGGCGGGCCCTATCCGTCGAAGCACATGCGGATGTGCCGAGACGGTCCGGGGCGCGGACCGTCCGACCACTGTCTAGGGCTTGTCGCCCCCGACCACCCACATTGCGAAGAACTGGGACCCTCCGCCGTAGGCCTGGCCGAGCGCGACCCTGGCCCCGTCGATCTGGTGCTCGCCGGCCTGGCCGCGCACCTGCATGGCCACCTCGAGGAACCGGAGCATGCCCGATGCGCCGATCGGGTTGGAGGACAGCACGCCGCCCGAGGTGTTCCACGGGATGTCCCCGTCGAAAGCGGTGGCCCCCGACTCGGTCAGCTTCCACCCGTCACCGAGGTCGCAGAACCCGAGGTTCTCCAGCCACATCGGCTCGTACCAGCTGAAGGGCACGTACACCTCGGCCACGTCGATCTGCCGGCGCGGATCGGTGATCCCGGCCTGGGCGTAGACGTCGGCCGAGCAGTCGCGGCCTGCCCGGGGGTTGACCTGGTCGCGACCGGCGAACATGGTGGGCTCCGACCGCATGGCCATCCCGTGGATCCACGCCGGCGGGTACTGCCCGGAGAGGGCATCCTCCGACGACAGCACCATGGCGGCCGCTCCGTCGGAGGACGGGCACGCCTCGAGGTAGCGCAGCGGGTCCCACAGCATCATCGACTCCTCGACCATCTTCATGTCGATGTCGGCGATGTGCAGGTGGGCATACGGATTGCGCATGGCGTTCTGCCGGTCCTTCACCGCCACCATCCGGCCGATGTACTCGGGTGCGCCCGAGCGCCGCATGTAGGCGCGGATGTGGGGGGCGAAGTAGCCACCAGCCCCGGCCAGCAGCGGGGCGGCGAAGGGCTGGGGAACCGACAGCGCCCACATAGCGTCCGAGTCCGACTGCTTCTCGTAGGCCACGGTCAGCACCCGTTTGTGGATCCCCGAGGAGATGAGGTGGGCGGCCACCAGGGCGGTCGATCCGCCCACCGATCCGGCGGTGTGCACCCGGAACATGGGCTTGCCCACGGCGCCGAGGGCCGGGGCCAGGTACAGCTCGGGCATCATGTTCCCCTCGAACATGTCCGGGGCCTTGCCGATGACCACTGCGTCGATGTCCGTCCAGGTGAGGTCGGCGTCGGCCAGGGCCATCTTGGCCGCCTCCCTGACCAAGCCGGCGATGGACACGTCGTCCCGCTTCGACTTGTGGTGGGTCTGCCCCACGCCGATGACCGCACAGCGCTCGGCCATCACTCGCCCTCCAGCACGCAGACGAGGTTCTGTTGGAGGCAGGGCCCCGAGGTGGCATGGGCGACCGCCCGGTGGGCCCGGCCCGAGGAGATGCGGGTGGCAGCCTCACCGATCCGGATCAGGCCGGCCGACATGATCGGGTTGGCCGCCAACGGGCCGCCCGACGGGTTCACGACCACGGTGTCGTCCAGGCCGAGGGCTTCTTTGAGGATGATCTCCTGGTGGGCGAAGGGGGCGTGGATCTCGGCCACGTCGATCGGCCCGTCGGAGACGCCCGCGCCCTCGGCAGCCCTCACCGTCGAGGGCGACGACGTGAGGTCTCGGGCCCCGAGGGCGTGGGTCTCGATCCGGTGGTCGAAGCCGGTGATCCACACAGGCTTCTCCGACCACTGCCGGGCCTTGTCGCCGGCGGCCAGCACAATGGCGGCCACGCCGTCGGTGATCGGCGGGAGTGCGTGGCGGCGGAGCGGCGACACGACGTACTCGTCCTCGAGGAGCTTCTCGGCGGGGATGTCGTTGGCCACCTGGGCCTTGGGGTTGTCCAGGGCGTCCCTGCGGCTCCGGGAGGCGATGGCGGCGAAGTCCGCCTCGGTGGCCTTGCCCGCGTCGATGAGGGCCCGGGCCTGCAGTGCGGCCAGGCTGACCGGATCGGGCCACAGCGGGGCCACGTAGTAGGGATCGAGCTGGAGGGCCAGGATCTCGTTCAGGTTGCCCGGCGACGAGCGACCGAAGCTGTAGACCAGGGCGGCGTCGATCTCCCCCTCCTGGAGGAGGACCCATGCCTCGTACAGGGCCCAGGCACCGTCCATCTCCACGTGGCTCTCGGACTTGGGAGGCCACACCCCCACCGCGTCGAGGGCGGTCACGAAGCTGAACGGCCCCCCGATCAGGTAGTCGGTCGAACCCGAACAGATGAAGTCGATGTCGTCCTTGGTGATCCCGATATTGCCGAAGACCCCGGCCACCACCGGCATGAGCATCTCGACCTCGTTGTGCTCGTCGTCACGGCGCACGTTGTGGGCCTGGGCGAACGATGCGATCGACACCGGCCGGGGCGTCCGACGGGCCGCGGCGGCACTCACAGGTACTCCTTGAAGGTCTCGTAGTCGGCGTCGGGCTCTCCGTTGGGCCGAAAGTACCGGACCGACGCCAGCGACGGGGTGAGCTGGTCCGGATCCACCCACACCGCCTCGACCCGCATGCCCATCCGGACCTGGTCGGCGGGAATCTCCTGGATGAGGCCCATGAACGAGATATTGGCCCCGTCGAGCAGCACCTGGGCACAGATGTAGGGGATCTCGATGGACTGGCCCGCGAAGGGAACGTTGACCACGCAGTAGGTGGTGACGGTGCCCACGTTGGCCAGCTCCACGTCCTCGGTGGTGGGCACGCCGTCGGTGGGGCACGAGCCCCGCGACGGCACGTAGACCATGCCGCACTTCGGGCAGCGCTGACCGATGAACTTTCCCCGCTCGAGCCCCCTGAGGAAGCGCGATTGGGCCACCCCCGGGGTGAACTCGAAGTCGAGCCGGATCGGCGTGGCCAGGGTGGTCACCGGGCCGAGGTCCCCGGCGGCGGTGTCGGCCCGGTCGGCCATCAGGCGGCACCTCCTTCCGGGACGAAGGCCTCGATGTCGGCCATGGAACCGATGCGTTCGGCGGCCGGCCGGAACCGCACGGTGACCCGGTCGCCGGTGGCCAGCCGGTCGGGGCCGCCGGAGTCGACGGCATGGAGCAGCGCCGTGTCGGCCCCGTCGAGACGGATCAGGGCCCAGGCGAACGGCCTGTCCGAGGGGTGCTTGGGTAGCGGGTCGGGCACCCAGGCCCACGACTCGACGACGCCGCCGGGCCCCACCTCCACCACCTCGCCGGTGTCGTCGCCGGTGTCCGGGTCGTACTCGGTGGGCGGCACGATGACCGAGCCGCCGGACCCCCTGACCCCGAGCAATCTGCCGTCCCGCAGACCGGTCAGGAACGCACCGATGACCGGTCCCACCGAACGCGCATAGGGGTATTCGAGGCGGTGACTGGCGTGAAGCGCTTCGCTCTCGGGCATCCCGGACCTCCCCCGTGGCAACTGTGTGAGCGTGACTCCGAAAAAGTAGAACACATTTCACTTTTGGGTGCCAACAACCCTGCTCGGCCCCGCACACCCGGGGTGGCGGCGCTACCGTGGCGGACCATGGCTGAGCCAACCAACCGCCCTAACATCTTGTTGCTCGTCTCCGACCAGGAGCGGCAGCGGTCCTGGCTCCCCCCGGGGTTCTCCCTTCCGTGGCGAGACCGGCTCCGGGCCGAGGGACTCGAGTTCACCGACTACTTCACGCACTCCTCGCCCTGCTCGCCCAGTCGAGCCAGCCTATTCACCGGTCGCTACCTCGAGGGCCACGGGGTGGTCGACAACGTCATCATGCCCGAGCACCACGAGCTGGCCGCCTCGACCCCGACCATCGGGTCGCTGCTCGACGGGGCCGGGTACCGGTCTTCCTACATCGGCAAGTGGCACCTCTCGCACTCCCCCACCCCCGACATGGAGGCCTACGGCTTCGCCGACTGGGACGGGAACGACCGCCATTTCATGGGGTGGGCCGGCACCGGCGTGCACTTCGACCCGATCATCGCGGCCAACGCCGCCCACTGGCTGACCGAGCACGGCGGACCGGCGGGAACCCGGTCGGCGGGCGCCGGGGGGGCCGACTCCTGCGGTCCCGGCGGTGCCGGCGGAACCCAGCCCTGGTTCCTCACGGTGGCCCTGGTCAACCCACACGATGTCATGTGGTTCCCGGTGGACCAGCCGGGCTACCGGGACCAGCACCCCGACGAAGTGGCCGCCATCCGGTCGCTGCTGGAGTTGGCAGCCTGGAAGGACGACGACCCACTCCCGGTCTTCACCGACCCCTACCCCGAGGTCGTCGACCGGCTCCCGGCCAACTTCCACGACGACCTGCACACCAAGCCCGAGGCCCATCGGCAGTGGCGGTGGGACCAGCAGCACGGCCTGTGGGGCTACATCGACCCGACCGACACCAGGTCGTGGCTGCGCCACCTCGACTACTACCTGCACCTGCACCAGCTGGCCGACCGGAGCCTGGGCACCGTGCTCAGCGCCCTCGAGGCCTCGGGCGCATGGGACGACACCGTCATCATCTTCACCTCCGACCACGGGGACATGTGCGGCTCGCACGGGCTCCGCTCGAAAGGCCCGTTCGTCTACGACGAGATCATGCGGGTGCCGCTGTACGTGAAGGTCCCCGGGGTGACCTCACCGGGCACGGTGACCTCCGCTCTGGGGTCCCACGTCGACCTGGCCGCCACCATCTGCTCGCTGGCCGGCGTCGACGCCTCCACCGCGGGCGCCACCGTGCAGGGCACCGATCTCTCGCCGGTCCTCGCCGACCCTTCGGCCACGGTGTGCGACCACATCCTCTTCGCCCAGGACTCGGCCCAGACCGCCGCGTTGAACAACGTCCGCTACGCCCTGCGGGGCTTCTTCGACGGTCGGAACAAGTACGCCCGCTACTACGGCATCGGCGGGGGCAAACCGTCGACCGGCCTCTGGGGGGAGTCGCCCGGCCAGAAGCTGTTCGACGTGGACTGCGCCTTCGACGACAACGACCACGAGTGGTACGACCACGACAGCGACCCGGACGAGCTGGTCAACCTGGCCAACGACCGGTCGCGCCGTGAAGACGTGCGCGACCTCTACGAGCGGATGCGGGCCTACGAGCGGGAGTCGTTCGTCGCCTTCGGGTAGGTGACCGAGGACGTCGCCGACCGGTGCGGTGCGGTGCGGGGTGCGGTGCGGGAGGATCGGACGCGAGAACCGACGACCCCTGTCCAGACCCGTGCGCCCACGTCGTCCTCCGCACCCGCCGGGACCCAGAGGTTGGCGGTCCGGCCGCCCTCCACCGGTTGCGACGTCCACTCGGTGTACCGCGCCCCAACGGCTGCATGCTGGTTCCCCACGCCGGGGAGCAATCGTCCGGCAACGGCCTGGGCGTAGGTCGTCAGAGCGATTCGTAGAGGGCGTCGATGAGGCCACGGTTGCGCGAGCTCTGCCACCGTGGGATGACATGGTTCATCACATAGCCGAAGGCGATACCCGCGTCCGGATCGGCGAACCCCACTGCACCACCGGTACCGAAATGCCCGAAGCTTCCCGGGTTCGGGCCGAACGGGCGGCGTGGCACCGTCGGCTTGAAGCCGAGGCCGAATGTGACCTCTTCCCCGAGCACCGGACAGTAGCCCTGCGACTGGGGGGAGGTGGCTTCTGCCAGAAGCTCGGGCGACACCAGATGGCCGGGCTCGAGCAACGCGGCGTACAGACGGGCGACACCGGTGGCGGTGCCGTGACCATTCGTTGACGGAACCTCTGCGGTCCGCCATTCAACTGTATTGACGACCCCCATCGAGGAGTATCCGGAGGGATTGAAGTAGCCGAGCATTGTCATCAGTTCATCGCCGGACATCGACGCGAAGTCGATGTGCTCCGGAGAGCCCGTTCCGACCCAGATCACATCCGCACACCGGTACTGTTCGGTCATCGGGACACCGAACCACAGATCGGCGTGTAGCGGACACGCCAGCGAACGGACTCGAGCGCCACAGGTCTCCCCGCTCACCCGTCGGACGACCTCTCCGATCAAGTGGCCGTAGGTGTTCGTATGGTACGCATGACGGGTTCCAGGCTCCCACCAGGCCGCGGTCGCCCCGAGCGCTCCGGTCATCCGTTCCCAGTCCCACAGATCCCGGTTCGTCAATGGCTCGCGGATCGCGGGCACACCGGCACGGTGGCACAGCGCTTGGCGCAGTGTGGCACCGCTCTTGCCGCCTACACCGAACTCCGGCCACACCGAGGCGATCGGGTCGTCGAGGCCGATGAGGCCGGCATCGACGAGCTGCAACGCCAACAGCGCTATGAGCGGCTTGCCGACGGAATAGAAGTTCACGAGGGTGTCGGGCTGCCAGGGGCGCTCGCAGGCCTCGTCCGCCCAACCGCCGACAAGATCCACCACAACCCTTCCGCCGACGATGACGCACACTCCGGCGCCCACTTCACCCCGCTCGGCGAAGTTACGGGCGAATGCCTCGCGCACGGCGGTGAATCTGGCCTCACATGTCCCGGAGATCGGGGCGCTCACGGACCGCAGTCTTTCAGATCGGTGGGTTCGGCGGTTCCGGATCACCACGGCATGAGCCATCGTTCCTTCACGGACCGACCGCCCATGCCCGAGTCGCCCTGTGAGGACGCGGATCGGAACAGTGACCTCGACGGAGCGGGAGTCGTTCGTCACCTTGGGGTAGGCGTCCCGGCAGACGCCCGGGGTCAGCGGTCGATGGCCGGCGAGGCCGCCAGGTGGTCGACGAGCCCGGCGCACCCCGACTCGATCATGGCGAGGCACGTCTCGAAGTCCCGCTCGTCGCCGTAGTAGGGATCGGGCACGTCCACCGCTCCCCCGGCGCGCCGGTCGAAGCCGCGGAGCATCACCAGGCGCTCGTCGTAGTGATCGCCCCCGGCCCACCTGCGGGCCAGGCCGAGCAATGTCTGCTGGTGACCGCGGTCCATGCACACCACCAGGTCGGTCGACCCGAACCACGACGACTCGAAGGCCCGGGCCCGGTGCCCGTGGTCGGCATAGCCCCGGCCCTCGAGCGCAGCACGGGCCCGGGGATCCATCGGCTCGCCGACGTGCCACCCGCTGGTGCCGGCACTGGAGATCTCCAGCCGGTCGGCGAGGCGCCCCCCGTCCGGGGTCGGCGAGCCGGCGGCCAGGTGCCGCAGCACGACGTCGGCCATCGGCGATCGACAGATGTTTCCCGTGCAGACGAACGAGACCCGCAGTGGCGCCCGACCGCCCTCCTCCGTCGGTGGTCGGTCGACCGGGCCGCCTCGTTGGCTCACCGGCCCATTCTTGCCCCGGTGTCCCGGGTCGCCGGTACGCTGCCCGCCAGGGGCGTGTGCCGATCGGCACCGTCGGTACTGTCAGGGAGGGTCGAATGGGCGAAGAGCAGCAGGTCAACCAGCAGATGGGCCACGGCGTGAAGCAGCGCGACCTGATCCGGATGACGCCCGCGGAGATCGACGCCTTCCTCCACGAGCGTCGCCCGATGACCATGTGCACGATCAACCGCGACGGGTCGATCCACGCCGTGGCCATGTGGTACGGATTCCTCGACGACTCGATCGCCATCGAGACCAAGGCCAAGGCCCAGAAGGCGGTCAACCTCGGGCGCGACCCGAGGATGACCTGCATGTTCGAGGACGGCGCCTACTACGAGGAGCTGCGCGGGGTCGAGTTGGTGGGCCGGGCCGAGATCGTCGACGATCCCGACAAGATGTGGGAGCTCGGGGTCAACCTGTTCGAGCGCTACTACGGGGTCTACACCGAGGAACTGCGCCCGTTCGTCGAGACCATGCTCAACAAGCGGATCGTGGCCAAGCTCACCGTGGAGCGCACCGTCTCGTGGGATCACCGGAAGCTCGGACTGCCGTCCACCCGACCGGCCTGACCGCCGTCGGGCCCGAGCCGAGGACCTGATGCCCCAGCACCCGATGACCGGCGACGAGCTGGTCGCCTTCCTCACCGGCGGGCCGGCCCGCACCGGAAAGCTCGCCACGGTCCGTGCCGACGGACGGCCTCACGTGGCCCCGATCTGGTTCGCCCTCGACCCGGCCACCGTCGGGCCCGACTCCCCCATCGGCGACCTCGTGTTCAACACGGCCGCCGACTCTCTCAAGGGGAGGAGCCTGCGACGTGACCCCCGGGTGGCCCTGTGCGTGGACGACGAGCACCCCCCGTTCTCCTTCGTGACCATCGAGGGCATCGAGGGCATCGCCACCGTGGGGGAGGATCTGGAGGAGGTCGCCCACTGGGCGACGGTGATCGGGGGCCGCTACATGGGACCGGAGAATGCCGAGCAGTACGGGCGGCGCAACGGCGGGCCGGGCGAACTCGTGGTCCGGGTGCGCCCCACCAACATCGTGGCCGTGGCCGGCGTGGCCGATTGAGCATGGGGGGCGGGCGCGTCGAGCGGGCGCAGGCCGGTCGGCCCTCCGGAGCTCCGTGTAACAACCGGGAGCGATCGGCGCCACTCCAAGAGCATGGCGCCGGTGGGCCCGGGCTGCTAGCACTGTGCACGGCTGGCAGTTCTGTCGCCGAGGAAGAGGGATGCCGAACATGATTCTCGATCGCTTCCGTATGGACGACAACGTGGCCATCGTCACCGGGGCGGGCCGCGGCATCGGGGCTTCCACCGCGGTGAGCCTGGCCGAGGCCGGCGCCGACGTGCTGATCTCGGCCCGGACGGTGGACCAGCTCGGCGAGGTGGCCGAGAGGATAGAGGCGGTCGGGCGTCGTGCCGTGGTGGTCCCCGCCGACCTCAGCGATCTCGACGCCGTCGCCGCGCTGGTCGATCACGCCCGGGAGGCTTTCGGTCGCCTCGACCTGGTGGTCAACAACGTGGGTGGGGCCATGCCCCGGCCGTTCATGGACACGTCCCCGGGCCGTCTCGAGCAGGCATTCCACTTCAACGTCTCGACCGCCCATGCACTGCTGCGTCCGGCGGTGCCGCTCATGTTGGAAGGCGGCGGGGGTTCCGTCGTCAACATCTCCTCGGCCATGGGGAGACTGGCCGGTCGGGGCTACCTCGCCTACGGCACAGCCAAAGGGGCGCTCGCCCACTACACCCGGCTGGCCGCTTCCGACCTCTCCCCGCGCATCAGGGTCAACGCCATCGCCGTGGGATCGGTGGCCACCTCCGCCCTCGACATCGTGATGCAGACCGAGGAGCTGCGGGTGGCGCTGGAGGCGGGCACCCCCCTCGGCCGTATCGGTGACCCCGAGGACATCGCCGCCGCCGTCGTCTACCTGGCGTCGCAGGCCGGTTCCTACATCACCGGCAAGGTGCTCGAGGTCGACGGGGGCATCGAGGCTCCAAACCTCGACATGGGACTGCCCGACGTATGAACCGGGCCCGCCGCACCACCAGTCCACGACACAGGAGGACAGCATGACCAAGACCTATCGAGTGGTCGCCTGGAGCACCGGCAACGTCGGCCGGCACGCCATCGCCGGAATCGACGCCCGGCCCGACCTCGAGTTGGTCGGGCTCTGGGTCTCCAACCCCGACAAGGTGGGCCGGGACGCCGGCGACCTGGCCGGCCTGGGCCGCACCCTGGGAGTGACCGCCACCGGTGATGTCGAGGCCCTGCTGGCGCTCGAGCCAGACGTGGTGGTCCACACCGCCATGGCAGACCACCGTCTGATGGAGGCACTCGAGGACTTGGCACGGATCCTCCGGGCCGGGGTGAACGTGGTGTCGAGCGGTCCGGTCTTCCTGCAGTACCCGTTCGGCGTGGTCGACGACTCGATGATCGAGCCGGTCCAGAGCGCAGCCATCGAGGGCGGCGTGTCCCTCTTCGTCAACGGCGTCGACCCCGGGTTCGCCAACGACGCCCTTCCGCTGGTGCTGACCGGTGTGTGCGAACGGATCGACGAGTTGCGCGTCTCCGAGGTCCTCAACTACGCGACCTACAACCAGCCGATGGTGATCTTCGACATCATGGGATTCGGCCGACCAATCGACCAGGTGCCGATGATCCTGCAGCCCGGGGTCATGACCATGGCCTGGGGCAGCGTGGTGCGCCAACTTGCCGCCGGCCTCGGGGTCGAGCTCGACTCCATCGAGGAGTGGTACGAACGGGAGCCGGCCCTCGAGACCTTCGAGGTCGATTCCGGAACCATAGAAAAGGGGACCGCGGCCGCCCTCCACTTCGAACTGCGCGGCATGCGCAACGGCAAGGCACCCATCGTGCTCGAACACGTCACCCGCCTCCATGACGACCTGGCGCCGGAGTGGCCCCAACCTGCGGGCCATGGCTGCTACCGGGTGCAGGTGTCCGGCGAGCCCAACTACACCCTCGACCTCCAGCTGCTGGGCAGTGACGGCGATCACAACACTGCGGGCCTCAAGGCCACGGCCATGCGGCTGGTCAACGCCATTCCCGCCGTGGTGGAAGGTGCCCCCGGTCTGCTCACCGCCCTCGACCTGCCGCCGGTGTACGGGCGGGGGCTGGTCACCTGAGCCGGGCCCGGATCGAGGCCCGCTCGGCGCCCGGGACCATCCGGACCCGTGGGCGGGGATGCCATCGGGGACGGAACAGGTGGTGGGAACTGTAGGGTCCGGGACATGAGCCCCTCAGCCGGAGCACCTCGATGAGCATGGCAGGCCACGGCATGGGAATGGGTGGTGGCGGCGGCCAATTCGGTGGCGTGATGCGCTCGATGCGCCGCGACGAGTCGGTGACCCAGCAGCACGTCACCAAGGGCACCGCCAAGCGGATGGTCCAATTCGCCCGACCCTACCGGAGGATCCTGGCCTGGTTTCTGGTGCTGGTGGTGGTCGATGCGGTGATCGGGGTGGTCAACCCGCTGCTTTTCCGATCGATCATCGACAACGGCATTCCCGAAAAGAACAAATCGCTGATCCTCGGCCTGGCGTTGGTGGCGGCCGTCCTGGCCATCGCCGACAGCGGTCTGTCCATCGGCATCCGCTGGGTATCGGCCAAGGTGGGTGAAGGGCTCATCTTCGACATGCGTTCCAAGGTCTTCGAGCACATCCAGAAGATGCCCATCGCCTTCTTCACCCGCACCCAGACCGGAGCGCTGATCAGCCGCCTCAACAACGACGTCATCGGAGCCCAGCAGGCCTTCACCGACACGCTGTCGTCGGTGGTCTCCAATCTGATCAGCGTGACGTTGGTCCTCATCGTGATGTTCCTGCTCTCGTGGCAGATCACGCTGATCAGCCTCATCATCCTGCCGGTGTTCGTCCTGCCGGCAAAACGCGTGGGGCGCCGGTTGTCCGCCATCACCCGCGAGTCCTACGGGCTCAACGCCCAGATGAACAACACCATGACCGAGCGCTTCAACGTGTCCGGCGCCCTCCTGGTCAAGCTGTTCGGCCGGCCCAGGGAGGAGCGCGACGCCTTCGAGAGCAAGGCAGGTCGGGTCCGTGACATCGGGGTGACCCAGGCCATGTACGCCCGCTTCTTCATCGCCGCCCTGACGCTGACCGCGGCCCTGGCCACGGCGGTGGTGTACGGCTGGGGCGGTCTGCAGGTGGTGAACGGGAGCCTCGAGCTGGGCACCGTCGTCGCGCTGGCCGCCTACCTGACTCGGCTGTACGCCCCGCTCACCGCCCTGTCCAACGTGCAGATCGACGTGATGACCGCACTGGTCTCCTTCGACCGGGTCTTCGAGGTCCTCGACCTGCCGCCGATGATCACCGACAGGCCCGACGCCCGGCCCATCCCACCCGGGCCGGCCCGGGTCGAGTTCGATCACGTGGACTTCCGCTACCCCACCGCCGAAGAGGTGTCGCTGGCCTCGCTCGAGTCGGTGGCCGTCCTCGATCCCACGGTCTCCCAGCAGGTGCTCTTCGACATCACCTTCACCGCCGAGCCCGGCCAGCTGGTGGCCCTGGTCGGTCCGTCCGGGGCGGGTAAGACGACCATCAGCCAGCTCCTCCCCCGCCTGTACGACGTAGGGTCGGGGTCGATCCGCATCAACGGGTTGGACGTCCGGGACGCCACCATGGCGTCGTTGACCGCCACCGTCGGCGTGGTCACCCAGGACGCCCACATGTTCCACGAGACCATCCGTGACAACCTGCTCTTCGCCAAGCCCGGTGCCACCGACGCCGAGTTGGCCTCCGCCCTGGCCGGCGCCCAGATCGCCACCATGGTCGCCGGCCTCCCGGACGGGGTCGACACCGTGGTCGGCGATCGCGGGTACCGCCTGTCCGGCGGCGAGAAGCAGCGCCTGGCCATCGCCCGGCTCCTGTTGAAGGCGCCCGAGGTGGTGGTGCTCGACGAGGCCACCGCCCACCTCGACTCCGAATCCGAGGCGGCGGTGCAGAAGGCACTCGCCACCGCCCTCGAGGGCCGGACCTCACTGGTCATCGCCCACCGACTCTCGACCGTCCGGGAGGCGGACATGATCCTGGTGCTCGATCACGGCCGCATCGTCGAGCGCGGGCACCACGACGAGCTGCTGTCAGCCGGGGGCCAGTACGCCGAGCTGTACCGCATCCAATTCGAGCGCCAGGAGCCGCCCGACCCCGACTGAGCCCCCGCGGGCCGGTGGGCAGAGGGGCTCCCGGGCGTCAGGCCCTGTTCCGTGCCTCCTCCGCATACCGGGACGCCATCTGCCGCGAGAAGCCCCAAGCCTTCCCCAGTTCGCCGAGACTCATGCCCTCATCGCGCCCGGCGGCGATCAGCGAGAGCCTGACCTCATGGCGGCAGCGCTCGAACTCCTCGAGGCACTCACTCAACTGCAGGCGAGCGACACCTGCCTGGACAGCGTCCATGGTCATGGCGATGCTGAGGTCCTCCCGAAGGCTGTCGAGCCCCTTCTGGTAGACCGCCTCGCCGACCCGCAGGGAGGAGTGGAGCTCCTTCGCCGCCTCGAGGAGCCGCTCGGTAGCCCGAATGGCGTTCTGTCGCGAGCGGGTCGCGTCAGTAGGGGCACCCTTGGCACCGACAGGTGCGGTGTTGCTCTCAGCCATCATGGGCCCTTCCTCGCCTCGGGCAGTGATCGGTCACGGGACCCATGCACCATGACAGACCAATTCGCGGCCGCACCGCAAATGGGAGGTCGACGCGGGCCGATCAGGTCGGAGTCGACACGGTCAGGCCGCGTCACCGACGCAGAGGGACGACTCGCCCTTGACGTGGGAATCGCCTGGATCGAGGACCAGGTCCGAGGACCACTCGGCCGCCCTGGCCGATGCTGCCAGTGCCGCCCATTCGGGCTGCTGGGGCTCGGTGATGTGTTCGAATTCGCTCATTGTGTACTCCTTTCTGCCCTTCTCGATGGTTGGCTGGTTCTCGATGTTGGTTCTCGATGCGTTCGATTCCGTGCACCAGGACGACCGCAGGGTCGATTCGCGACCGGTGTTCGGGATCGGTCGGCAGAACAAAAAAGGAGCCGCTTCCTAAGAAGCGACTCCTCGACGGTTCCAGACCCTGTGAGCGTCTGTCATTCCGTCGAGAGCGCCTCCCGAACCGCCTTGGCACTGGTCACCAGGGCGTCTTTGCTGCACGCCGTCGAAATGCCGGCAATCGATACCGCCATGGACGAGGAGGGTGAGTCACTGCCCGCCGCCTCGAGCACCGAAACCTTCTCGTCGCGCTCGGAGGCGCGAGATCCCGACTCCGATGAAACTTCCATGACCTTCACAGCCATCAGTGTAGCGGGCCGGCCGGCCGAGCGCGCGTCACCTCACGGGGGGTCCTGCGGCGTCTCCGGCGCCCTGGAGCGCTCGCTGCGGCGCCCGTTCCGGGGCTGCCGGGGCTGCCCGAGGCCCCGGTTCCCGTGAGGCAGCGCAGGCCGTGACCGGTACCGTTTGTTGGTGGCCCAGCTCGTCGTCGACATCGCTCCGCTGCGCCGGTACCCGGTGTTCCGCCGACTGTGGTTCGGCCAGATGGTGTCGGGGATGGGTTCGCAGCTCACCCTGGTGGCGGTGTCGTACCAGGCATATCGGCTCACCCATTCGACCCTCGTCGTCGGCCTGATCGGCCTGGTCCAACTGGTGCCGCTGCTGGCCGGGGCCCTCTGGGGCGGGACATTGGCCGACGCCATGGACCGGAGGAAGGTGTTGATCCTCACTCAGGTGGCAATGGCCGCCGCCATCGGGGGACTGGCCGTCAACGCGTCGCTCCTCCATCCCGCCGTGTGGCCGCTGTTCGTCTGCACGGCGGCGAGTGCCGGCTTCCAAGGGGTCGACTGGCCGGCACGGCGGGCCGCCCTGCCGATGCTGGTCGGCCCCGACGACGTGACCGCCGCCGTGGCCCTGCAGACCACGATCCAGACGCTCGCCCTGGTGGCCGGGCCCGCCCTGGCGGGAGTGCTCATCGCCACCATCGGCCTGGGTGCCGTCTACGGCATCGACGTGGCCACGTTTTCCGTGGCCCTGGTTGCCGCCCTCCTCCTGCCGGCGCTGGTCCCGAGCGGTGGCGGCACCCCGATGGGGCTGCGGTCGATGGCGGAGGGGTTCCACCACCTCCGCAAGGAGAAGCTCCTCTCGGCCACCTACTGGATCGACCTCAACGCCATGATCTTCGGAATGCCGAGGGCCGTGTTCCCGGCCCTCGGCGTCGGCCTCTTCGGCGGCGGGGCGGGCGTGGTGGGACTGCTGTACGCCGCACCCGGTGCCGGCGCGCTCCTCGGTTCGCTGGTCACCGGGTGGTGCAGCCGGGTCCGCCACCAGGGCCGCGCCATCGCCGCCTGCGTGGTGGTCTGGGGCGTGACCATCGGCCTGTTCGGGATCATCCCCGTGCTCTGGATCGGCCTGACCCTTCTGGCCCTCGCCGGCGCTGCCGACGTCGTCTCCGCGGTGTTCCGCCAGGCGGTGCAGATGCGGACGGTGCCCGAGCACCTCCAGGGACGGCTGTCGGGGACCTTCTTCGCCGTGGTGGCCGGGGGCCCCCGCCTGGGCGATGCCGAGACCGGCGTGGCCGCCGCCATCGGTGGACCGCAGTTCGCCGTGTGGTCGGGGGGGCTGGCGTGTGTGGCCGGCGTTGCCGTCCTGCTCTGGCGGGTTCCCGAGCTCTGGCGCGACAGCGGGGGCGGTGCGGCGCTGTCGGATGCGGCTCAGCAGGAGGCCATCGCCGAGGTCATCAGCGAACTGGGTGAAGGAGAGCCGCTCTAGATCGAGCCCTCGGTGGCCGCCACGTCACGGGGTCCGTGACGTCGGGCAAGGGATCCGTTCCGTCGGGACGCTACCCTTCGGCTGGTGGACGACAGCAGGCCGGGCGGAGCACCACCGGGGTGGTATCCCGACCCCTGGGGTGCAGCGGCGTGGCGGTGGTGGGACGGCTCTGGATGGACGGGCTACGCCTCCTCCCCACCGGTACCGACGCCTCCCACCGGGCAGGGGCCCGCCGGTGCCTACCCGTACCCGGGCTACTCACCCGTCGGTCCCCCGCCCCCCTCCGTCCACGACCGGTTCGCCGCCGAGCAGCGGGCCGTCCCCTGGGGCAAGCGGGCCTTCTTCGGCTACCTCCTCATCGTCGGCCTCGGGCAGCTGACCGCCTGGCAGGAGGGGTCATGGCTCCGACACGTCTTCCACGTCGTCCGCACCCAGACCACCTTCGGCTCGGGCTACACCGACTTCCATCAGTCGGCCGCGCTGACCGCCACCATCTGGCTGACCATCGGCGCGGAGGCTGCCGTGTACGTCGCTCTGCTCATCTGGCAGTACCGGGCGGCCAAGACCGCCCAGCTGCTGCGTCTCCCCGCTGCACTCTCCCCTGGCTTGGGCGTCGGCGGATGGTTCATCCCGGTGGTCAACTTCTGGTTCCCGTACCAGGCCATCCGGGACTGCCTGCCCCCCGGGGACGACGGGCGCCGGGTGGTCTTCCGCATGTGGATGAGCTTCATCGCGGTGCTCGCGTCAGACATCATCACGACGGTGCTGGCCCTCGCCGGAACAACGGCAGCATTCGCCTTCGCTGCGATCACCCTCGGTGCATGGGTCAGCTTCGCCGTGCACGGCGCCAGATCGGTGCGGCTGATCGCCGAGTCCCATCGGCGACTGGTCCGGCCGGACCGACCCGACGCCTTGGGCGGCTGAGCGGTCAGACGCTCCGCCACCCGATGGACTGCCGCTCAGGCGGCCAGCCTGCGCAACTGCAGGGACAGGGCGATCTCCAGCAGTCCGTAGATGATCAGCCAGATGCCCATGATGACGGCCAGCGTGGCCAGGGTGATGTGGGGCACGACCAGGGTCACCACACCGGCGGCGAAGGCGAGGACGCCCATGACGATGCGCCACGTACGGGCCGGCGAGCCGTGGTCGCTGTAGGCACTGAAGAACTCGATGATCCCCCCGACGATCCAGAACAGGCCGAGGAGGAAGGCCAACGTGGTCACGGTCTCCTCGGTACGGCGGAGGAAGAACACACCGATGATCACCGAAAACAGCCCGAGGACGGCCATGAGCCATCGGGTGCCCCCGCTGTCCTCGTCATCGGCGATGGCCATGACGATCCGGAAGAGCCCGGCGACGAACAGCCAGATGCCGATCACGATGGCGACGAAGTAGATGGTGTCCTTCGGACGGAGCACGACCAGCACCCCGATGCCCAGGGTCACCAGGCCGAAGAACAGCACCCATCCCCACGATCGGCCGACCAGCCGCAGGATGTCGCCCTCCTGCGCCGTCAGGTCTGGCCCCGCTGATCCGTCTGCTCCCACCATGGCAACCTCCGTCTGGTTGGTGCGGTCCCCCGCCCGGGAAACGCGTTGTCCGCATGACACCTTAGGACCGGCCCTCCGCAGGGACGCGGACCGTGAGCTGGAATGATCGCCACTCGCCCCCGCCCGGCGGCCACTTCCGCAGCAGGCCGGCTGCCGCCTTCGGGTCAGTCGGCGGCAGCAGTGGCCCCGGCCACGAGCTCCTCACTGGTCGACCACAGCCGGGCCGCCGCCGCCTCGTTGCGAGCCGCAGCAGAGGGTGTCCTGGACCTGCACCTGACGAAGTACCGGCCGGTGACGCCGGCCACGTCGGGCGACGATGCCAGGTAGACAGACGTGCGCGCTCCCTGCTCGGGAGTGAGGATGAACGGCCTGATCACCTTCACCCCGAAGGCCAGGAACCCCGTGGCATCACCGTCGCGTGCGTACCCGGTGGCGACCGTTCCGGGATGCAGGCAGTTGGCGGTCACCCCGGTGCCGGCCAGCCGACGGGCCAGCTCGTCGGTGAAGAGGACGTTGGCCAGCTTCGATCGGCCGTAGACCTGCAAGCCCTTGTAGCCGCGGCGCGACTGCAGGTCGTCGAAGTCCATGCCGTGACGGGCCGAGCGGTGGGCGGTCGAGGCCACGTTCACCACGCGGGCCGGAGCGGATGCGATGAGCCGATCGAGTAGGAGCCGGGTCAGCAAGAACGGGCCGAGATGGTTGATGCCGAAGGTGGCCTCGAATCCGTCGGCCGTCTCGGTCCGCTCGGTGAGGACGAGGCCGGCGTTGTTCACCAGGACGTGTATCTGGTCGTACCGGTCGAGCAGAACGCCTGCACCCTTCCGTACCGACGCCAGGTCGGCCAGGTCGAACACCACCAGGTCCACCTGGTCCGAGCCGCTGGAACGGCGGATGTCGGCCAGCGCCTCGCTCCCGCGGGACTCGCTGCGGGCGGTGATCACCGTGCGGGCACCCGCCCCGGCCAGGGCGGCCGCGGTCGCCTTGCCCATGCCCGAATTGCCACCGGTGATCACCACGGTCTTGCCGTCCATGGGGGTCACGACCTTCGCTGCTGGGCTCATGGAGATCCTTCCGCACCGTTCGGCCGGCCCGACCGTCGGGTGCCGCGTCCGACGCTATTGCCCCGGGAGCCACCGTGCTTCGGCCATGAGACGGCAGCGTCGTCCCGGGAGGCGGCGGGCGCGATCTACCGTGCGGTCGACCCGGCAGACCCGCCGGATCCCCGCCAGGCGGTGGTAGCGGCCGGAGCCGCCGTCGGGACCGGCCCGACGACGTCGGCGGCGATCACGGCAGAGGGGGACGCCGACGGTGCCGTTGCCGGGTCATCCGCCACTGCCCTGGGCGATCCCCTGCGGGCACGGCGGCCCATCGTGATGAACAGGGTGGCCGACACGGAGACGAAGGCGACCCAGACCACGAGTTGCAGCACGGTGGGCTGATCGGCGTAGCCGAGCAGGCTGTGGAAGACGTCGCCGAGCGAGCTGCTCTCACTCATGAAGCTGCTCGTGTTCCAGACCGGGTGCTCGAGGAAGGGGAGCCAGCCGAGCTGCTGCATGTTCTCGACCGCGTCAGCCAGCAGGCCGGCGGCGAACACCATCAGCACCACGCCGACGACCCGGAAGAACAGCCCGAGGTTGAGACGTCGCCCGAGCTTGAAGATCACGTACGCGATCGTCATCGCCACCGCCAGGCCGACCACCGCTCCGAGGAGCAGTGCCTTGCCGTGGGCGCCCGTGGCGGACTGGGTCGACGAGGCGAACACGATGGCCAGGGTGAACACCATCGTCTCGAGCCCTTCGCGGCCGACCGCCTGGAACGCCAGCAGGCCCAAGCCGAAACGAGCCTTGCCGTTGAGGGCCTTCTCGGAGCGGCGCTGGAGGTCGGCGGACATGGTCCGGCTGTGGGACTGCATCCAGAAGGTCATGTAGGTCAGGACCGACGCGGCCACCAGGAAGGTGATCGTCTCGAAGACGGTCTGCACAGTCGATCCCTCGTACTGCTTGATCACCAGGTACGCGGCGACCCCTCCGCCGATCACCAGCACCAGGGCGGCGGCCACACCGAGGAACACGTCACGGAAGTGGCGGCGTTGCCCGATCTTGTCGAGGTAGGCCAGCAGGATGGCCACGATGATGCTGGCCTCGATCCCCTCGCGGAGGAAGATGACGAAGGTGGGGATCATCGAGGCGCTGCGGCCAGTTCACACATAGCTCAGACATTAGGTAAGCCTAATTTCACAGGTATGTCAACCCTGCGCCCCAGCGTGCACGGGATCCGGTCCACAGACCGGCAGGGGCCGACGGCCGGCCGATCGGCCCTCAACCCACCTTGTGCAGCGTGTTGTGGTCGGTGTGGTGGAAGGGGTCGGCGAACTCCTTCATCTTGAGCATCGTCGTCTCGCTGTACGACCAGGTGCCGTCGGCCACGGTGATGGTCACCTCGTAGCTCAGCGAGCTGGCGTTGGCGGCCAGGTACTTGCCCTCGCCGATCGTGTACTGGTCGCCGCCCAGCGTCGCACCGAGTGTGAACTCGGTGGCATCTGCGGCGGCGATGCCCCCGGCGAGCACGGTGATGCCGCGGGGCACCACGAAGCCCCGGAGGACCTCACCGGTAGCCGCGTCCCACAGCCAGTAGCCCACCTCGGTGTGGAAGGGGTTGTCCTCGCTGCCGCGCCACATGGCCGTCTTGTAGTCGAGGCCGTAGAGGTGCTGGCTCCCGTTGTCGACCGGCCCGAAGGGCTTCATCGTGAGCTTCTCGCTGTAGGGGGTGCCCAGCACCTTCCCCTCGGCGTGCGAGAAGGCGGTGTCCAGGCCGCCTTCGGCTTCCCACTCACCCACCAGTGCCCACAGGGGGCCCCATTCGTTGCTCATGCTTGCATCCGATCTTCCGAGGACGTCGTGGACCGTCAGCCTAGGCCCACTGTGGCCGAACGTGCCCCATTCCGTGCGTGCGGTGGCGCCTGGTTCGGCGGCCAGGCGGGCCGATCCCCCGAGTGGACCTCCGCACGGACCGGTGTCCCGTCGCCCGCGCTCTACCTGTAGCGCCCGGGCATGGCACTCGATGAACAGGAGTACATCCTGTTGACCACCTTTCGGCGGGACCGCACACCGGTGGCCACGCCGGTGTGGGTCGTACCCCTCGAAGACGGCAGGCTCGGTTTCTGGACCAGCTCGGGATCGACCAAGGCCAAGCGCCTGGCTCACACCGGTCGGGTCACCGTCCAGCCCTGCGACGTCCGCGGCGCCGGATCACCGCCGGCACCTGCCCGACCGATGCCACCGCACGGCTGGTCAGCGGAGCCGACTACGAGGCGATCCAGCAGAAGGTCCGGGCCAAGTACGGCCTCATGGCCACGACGTCGAAGCTCCTGAACACCGTGGGTGGCACGCTCAAAGGCAAGCGCATCCCCTGCGGCGATCGCGTGCGTGGTCATCACCCTGGCCGGCTGAGGTCCGTCCCTAGATCGAGAAGTCCTCGCCCGACCACACCCCTGCCTCGGACGGGCGGGCGTCCCGGCGGTCAGCGGCGCTGCCGTCGAGGGCCGTCTCCAGCTGGTCGACCCGCCGAAGCAGTGACTGCAGGCTGGTGCCGAGGAGGTCCGGCATCAGGGTGTCCTCGAGGTCCGGGGGCGCCCCGGCCGACCGCGGCCTGGATCGGGCGATGACCTGGCCGGGCACGCCGACCACCACCGAGTTGGGCGGTACGTCCTTGACCACTACGGCATTGGCCCCGATGCGGCTGTCGTCGCCGATGGTCACCGGCCCGAGCACCTTGGCCCCGGCCCCGACGGTGACCCGGTCGCCGAGTGTCGGGTGGCGCTTGCCGTGCTCGAGGCTGGTGCCGCCCAGGGTGACGCCCTGGTAGAGGGTCACGTCCTCGCCGACCTCGGCGGTCTCGCCGATGACCACACCGGTGGCGTGGTCGATGAACAGGCCGGCCCCGAGGGTGGCTGCGGGGTGGATGTCCACCCCGGTGAGCGCCTGGGCCAGAGCGGCGGTCACCCGGGCGGCGAAGGGGTACCCGCCCTCCCACAGCGCGTGGCTGGCCCGGTGGGCCCAGATGGCGTGCACCCCCGGGTAGCACAGGGCGATCTCCCAGGCGGAGCGTGCCGCGGGGTCGCGATCGCGTGCCGCCTGGAGATCGCTGCGCAGTGCGGCCAGCATCGTCTTTCGGTCCGCCCGGTCAGTCGCTCAGGCCGGCGAACAGCGCGGTGGACAGGTACCGCTCGCCGAAGGAGGGGATGACCACCACGATCAGCTTGCCGGCGTTCTCGGGCCGACCCGCCAGCTGGAGAGCGGCCCAGATGGCCGCACCCGAGGAGATACCCACGAGCAGGCCCTCCTCCTTGGCCGCCCGGCGGGCGAGGTCGAAGGCATCGTCGTTCCCCACGGTGATGATCTCGTCGATGATGTCGGTGTCGAGGATGGCGGGGACGAAGCCCGCCCCGATGCCCTGGATGGGGTGGGGGCCCTTCTGTCCCCCCGACAGCACCGGGGAGGCGGCCGGCTCGACGGCGACCACCTTGACCGAGGGCTTGCGCTCCCTGAGCACCTCGCCGACCCCGGTGATGGTCCCCCCGGTGCCGACCCCGGCCACGAAGATGTCGACCTCGCCGTCGGTGTCCGACCAGATCTCCTCGGCCGTGGTCGCCCGGTGGATGGCCGGGTTGGCCGGGTTCTCGAACTGCTGGGGGACGAAGTAGCGCGGGTCGGACTTGGCCAGCTCCTCGGCCTTGGCGATGGCGCCCGGCATGCCGTCGGGTCCCGGAGTCAGCACCAGCTCGGCGCCGTAGGCGCGCAGCAGAGCCCGGCGCTCCTTGGACATGGTCTCGGGCATGGTGAAGGTGGCCTTGTAGCCACGGGCTGCGCACACCATGGCCAGAGCGATGCCGGTGTTCCCACTGGTGGGCTCCAAGATGATGGTGTCGGGTCCGATCAGGCCCGCCTTCTCGGCGGCGTCGATCATGGAGACACCGATGCGGTCCTTGACGCTGCCCGCCGGGTTGAAGAACTCGAGCTTGGCCACGACCTGGGCGTCGAGGCCCTCGGTCAGCCGGCGCAACCGGACCAGCGGGGTGTTGCCGATCAGCTGGGTGATGTCGTCTGCGATCTTCGTCATGGTCGTCATGCCTTTCTCGAGTGCACAGGTCACCAACGATTCAGGACCGACTGTACGGTCATAAAGCTGACCGGACAAGTCGGGTTTGTCCGATGGAGGCAGCGCATTGTGGAGTGACATACCTCAGGTAGGACGCTCGGGTTGATGTCGGTCACCGGGCAGCGAGCTGCCATTCGACCCGGATGAGTGAGGAGTGGCAACGTGGCAAGCCAGGAGACCGCCCATTTGCCACTGCACCGCCTGGCGGCGGACGCGGGCAGCTCCCGGGCCTGAGGTCCACGGGGCCGGCCGTCGGCCTAGACGTCGAGGACGGCCACCGACCCCAGGGTGACAAGCCGGTCCCCGGCCCCTACGTCGTGGATGCCCAACCGGACCACGGCGCGGCCGTTGCGGTGACCCACGACCTGGCACCTGGCCTCGACCGGACCGACTCTCGCCGGACGGAGGTAGTGCAGCACGGTGTCGGCCGCGGCCACCGACCCGGTGGCCTTCGCACGAGCCGGCCCCGCCTGGGCCGCCCTGCAGGCGGCGACATCGGCGAGCATGGCCACGGCCCCGCCGTGGAGGATGCCCCACGGGTTGCGGAGATGACCGGCCAGTTCGAGCCGGGTGACCGGGCCGACCCCGGACTCGATGCAGAAGAACTCCTCGGGAGCCGGCGCCCCTGGGCGGAGGGGGGCCATGGGCGTGCGGTAGGGCCGCTCGAACTCCCGCACCATGTCGCCCGGGTCGAGCACGGCACACGTGATCGTGGCTGCCGCCACCGGTAGGCCAACACGGCCCTCGTCGAACACGTCCACCCGTGCCACCGCCGAGTTGCGTCCCCGCCGCAGGACCCGGCCGTGCAGGCGGAGCGGTCCCCGATGGTCCAACTGCGAGATCGTGGCCATCATGGACGTGGTCACGATCCACTCGGGGAGAACCGCCAGGCCACACAGGAAGCCGCCCATCGAATCGAGACAGGTCAGCAGGCCGCCGGCCCGCAGGCCGCCGCCGGATCCCCGCTGGTGCGCGTCCACCGGAGCGCGTCCACCGAGCTCGGAAGGGGCGTCGACGCCGGGCAGGGGCGGGATCTCCCATCGCTCCAGGCGGAAGTACTCACCCACCAGGTGCCGGCGATCCGCGGTGTGGCCCTCCGGATCGCCGGTGTCACCCTCCACGTCGTCACTCATGACGTGGCCGGTGCAGGCATGTCCACCACGGTGGCGCCGATGTTGACCACCGTGGCCAGCCGTCCCGCGCCCCCCTCATCCATTAGCTCGACGACCGCGCTGCGACGGCCTCTCGAACCTGCATCGAGCACAGTCGCCGTCGTCACGATCGGTCCTTGGCGTCCCAGGGCCAGGTAGACCACCTGCAGGTCGGTGACCACGACGGACGCCCCGTCGGAGCCCTGTGCCGCTTCCATTGCCTCCGCCCCGGCCACCTCCGCCACCAGGGCCATCACCCCGCCCTGCACGGCGCCGAACGAGTTGAGCACGTACTCCCGCACCGGTAGCGACACCCGGCCCCCGGCGGCGTCCACTACCGAGAGGTCGACGGCATCGACGATAGACCTGTCGAGGCCGTCTCCGGCGAACTCCCACCGGATCGGGAACTCCGTTGCCATCTGGATGGGGGACGCCGGGTTCCGGGCCTCGAGCACGGCAAAGGTCATCGAGGCCCAGGCCACCGGGGAAGGGTCCCCGGTGGCGGCATCCAGGTCGGTCCCGTCGTCGGTGACCTCGAACACGAGGGCCTCGATGACCAGGGTGGTCCGTCCCTGCCGCACCACGGCGCCCCGGGCCTCGACCCACGGACCGATCGCCGGGCGGACGACCTGCAAGGCCAGATCGGCCGTGGCCATCCAGTCGGGTTGGAGCGCGCGGGCAGCGATGGCGCCGCCGACGATGTCCACCAGCGTGGCCAGCACCCCGGCCCGCACGCCTCCGTCGGCGCCGGTGATGTGGGGGGTCACCCGGGTCCGCAACCTCGCCTCGGACTCGGAGCTGACCTCCGCCACCATGCCCAGGTCACCCAGGATGTGCCGGTCGGACGGGTAGCCGCCCAAGGTCACTCAGCGTTCCCGTTCGGTGGGACGGGCCATGACCTGGTCGACGGCCACATGCCGGGGAGGGGTGACGGCGAAGGCGAGGGACTCGGCGAGGTCCTGGCTCTGCGGCATCTCCTCGGTCCCATCGAGTCGACTCGTCATTGTCACCTTCCGACCTGCAGCCGACCCGCAGTGTACCGAGGGGATCTGCAACCGGTGCTACCCGAGAGGGGCGGGAGGGACCGGGTGAACCGCGGCCGCGTGAACCACGGTGGGAGGAGGTTCAGGTCGCACCCGAGGGTCGACCGTGCGGCATGCGCTGGCCGGGGGATCGGCACGGAGGGGAGGCCCGTCGTCAAGGAACCCCCGGGGTGCTGAGGTCGGGGGTGCCCGGTGCCTCAGGCCGCCGTCTTGCGCTGGCTACGGCGTCGGCGGCCGGACGAATTGCGTCGGCGGCCCTTCGGGCGGAGCGAGGTGTCGTACGTCCGTTGCGTCGACGCGGGGCTCTCGTGGAGCGCACACCAGTCGGTGCTGTTGTAACGCGACAGGCGCACCTGGCAATCGGGCTCGATGCAGACCCGTCCGGTGCCGAAGCTCTCGGGAGGGATGCTTCCCGACAGCCGCTCGCCGAGGAGAGACCCGTTCTCTACCGCCCTGCGCTCAACCACGGCGCCACCTCTCTTTCCGATGCATTTCTTCCTTCTGTGGAGTTATTCGGCACGGACGGGCGCAAACTGTAACCACGGTCCGTCCCGGACAGGAACGGCCCGGTTGGCCGAGGTGGCCCCTTCCCGGCCCTGCTCCACCCGGTCCGGAATGGGGCGCTGCTCGCTTGACGGCGTGTCAGCCCCCAGGGGCAGCCGACAGGGTCCGCACGGGCACGGCGAAGGTGTGCCGCCTCACCGGGGACCCGGCCCGAACACGCAGTCCCCTCTGCGGGCCGCCACACCAGGTCGTCCGGCCGCGGTCGGTTCGACCGACCCGTGGGCTCCGTTGCTAACGTCGAACCGTATCGAACACGGTCACCACCCCGGGTCGCATCAAGGCTCGGGCCGAAGCCTGATCTCCATGGCCGCCGGTCTTCGCCCCAGGGGACGCACAGCACCCCGCCGGTGGATCCGAGGACAGGGGAACCGTTGACGGCAGAACCGTGGTGGAAGCAGGCCGTCTTCTACCAGATCTATCCCCGGTCCTTCGCCGACTCCGACGGTGACGGGATCGGCGACCTCGCCGGCATCCGGTCGCGCCTGGCCGACCTGGCGTGGCTCGGGGTGGACGCCCTGTGGGTCTCGCCCTTCTACCAGTCGCCGATGACCGACTTCGGCTACGACGTCAGCGACTACTGCGCCGTGGACCCGCTGTTCGGCACCCTCGAAGACTTCGACTCCCTGCTGGCCGAGGCCCATGCACTCGGCCTCAAGGTGATCATCGACTGGGTGCCCAACCACACCTCGGACCGGCATCCCTGGTTCGTCGATGCGCGCTCGGACAGGTCGAGCGAACACCGCAACTGGTACGTGTGGCGCGACGGGAGGCCCGGCGGGGCGCCACCCAACAACTGGGTGGCCGCATTCGACCTCTCCGCCCCGTCGTGGACCTTCGACGAGCTCACGGGACAGTGGTACCTCCATCTCTTCGAGTCGACCCAGCCCGACCTCAACTGGGACGAGCCGGCCGTCGTCGATGCCATGCACGAGGTACTGCGCTTCTGGCTGGACCGCGGGGTGGACGGGTTCCGGGCCGACGTCATCCACGGCATCGGCAAGGACCCCGACCTCCCCGATGACCCCGGGCCCGTGGCCGGGATCCCCCACTGCGCGCTCAACGACGTACCGGTGACCCACGAACGGCTGAGGGGAATCCGTGCCCTGATCGACGGCTATCCCGGCGACCGGGTGATCGTGGGCGAGGTGTTCCTGCTGTCCACGGCGACGGTGGCCACGTACTACGGCCACGGTGACGAACTCCACCTGGCATTCAACTTCCCGCCGCTGTTCGCCCCGTGGCAACAGCACCCGTGGACGGACTGCATCGAGCAGACCTACGGTGCCCTGGAGCCCCGGGACGCCTGGCCGACCTGGGTGCTCTCCAACCACGACAATCCGCGCCACCGCACCCGGTACGACTTCGCGGCCGCCCTCCGTCGAGAGGACGAGTCCACCCGCGCAGCACGGAGCGAAGCACGTGCTCGAGCTGCAGCCGTGCTGCTCCTGACACTGCGCGGGACCCCGTTCCTCTACCAGGGAGAAGAGCTCGGCCTGCTCGACGCCGTCATCCCGGCCGAGCGCAAGGTCGACCCCGGAGGGCGTGACGGGTGCCGGGCACCGTTCCCCTGGGACGGCGCGGCTGACCACGGCTGGCCGACCAGAGCAGGCGTCGAGCCGTGGTTGCCGTTCCCCCCGGAACCCGACCATCGGAACCATGACGACCAACGGGACGACCCCGGATCGATCCTCCACCTCTACCGGCGCATGATCGTCCTCCGCCACCGTTCGCTCGCACTGACCCTCGGCGCATTCGACCTCCTCGAGACCCCCGAGGGCGTCCTCGGCTACCGGCGGGCGCTGGACGACGACGCATACACGGTGCTCATCAACTTCACCGGCGAGGGCGTGGCTGTCCACGCGACGGGCACCAAGGGACGGCACGGAGACGGATCGGGCCCAGTGTCGGAGATGCGGGTGGAGGTGTCGACCACCGGGTCAGGCAAGGGACAGGCCTTCGATGGGTGGCTGGCGGCTGATCAGGCGGTTCTGCTGCGCCCCTGAACCGCGGGGCCCGGGCTCCGCATGCACAGCTGCCGGGTCGGGTCGGACGTCACCGCCCGACAAAAAGTGCCCGGCGCTCGACGAGCGCACGAGGCGCCTCGATTCGGGCGGCCTACAGCCAGATCTCCTGCCAGTAGTCGGGGGCGCCTGCGTCACCTAGCGACATCGAGTGACCGTCTGCGTGGCCACTCTGCCGGATGCAGCACACCAAGGTGCCCAGCCATGGGCCTCGATCGATGCAGTGCACCGCCCCGCAGCGGTGCCATTGCGGTTGTGCCGGCAGAGCCAGATCGTCGAGGTCGAAGTCGGTGTCCGACCATTGACTCACTCTGCGTACCTCATGCGGGTTCATCGTCACTGTTTCGTCTACCCCTCTTGTTGCTGTTCCTCACCCCAATAATCGGAACTAGTGGCTCGCAGCTGTAGGGGGAATTGCGGAATGGCTGCACAGACGAGGCCCCGGCGGGACACCGGCGCTTTCGTCCGATTTCGGGCCGGATCCACCCATCCCGCCGTTCGGAAGGCCATCATGGGCTCGTCAAAGGTAAACGGTCGGGACCACCGGGGTAGCCGCCGCCCTGGAGCCCTGCTCACCCGAACGGGTGACGGATCGGCGCCGACGGGCGGGTGCCGGCCGTCGAATCGGCCCCAACAGGCACTATCAGAGCGATTGTTCATAGTTCCACCGTAGTGGGCAGGTCGGATGCTCCGTAACTGCACGTCACCTACCCTGCGAGGGGTGCAAGGAGGGAAACCGATGTTCATATTCCTTACAGGAAGGAAGTACAAGAAGGAAGTAGGGTGGAGACATGAACGGTGAATCCACGCGGGGCATCGAGGACATCATCCGGCGCAACGCGGCGGCCCTGAGGTCCAAGGCCAACCTGACCCAGCAGGCGCTGGCCGATGAGATGCTGCTCCGGGGCATCGCCTGGACCCGCGAAACGGTGGCCCAGGTGGAGACCACCAACCGACGCCTCGGATTCACCGAGGCCATTGCGCTGGCCGCCTGCCTCGATGTGCCGGTCGCCCGCCTCGCCGCCACGGGAGCGGCAGCCGTGGCCGTCGGGCAGAGCGAGTGGACCACCGCATACCTCGGCGCCGCCATCGCCGGCACCACGGGCGACATCTTTCCTCCCGAGAGCTACGCATCACACTCGTTCCGGCCGGTCGAACCGGCAGCGGCCGCCGCGCCTCCGAGCGCGCCGATCCCACCCGATTGGGTCCCCGAACGGCGCAGCGGGCTTTCCGAGAAGCGCCTGGCCGATGCCCCCTCCGACGAGGCACGCTCACGCCGAGCGACAGACGTCCCCGAGCAGACCCAGCAGAAGACCGCGGAACGCATCGAACGTCGCCTGCGGCTCCGGGTGACCGCCGGCGATGTCGACAACACCGCGCAGCGCCTGTGGTCGCGCAGCCTCGAGAGCGAGCGGGAACGGAGGGTGACGGATCGCCAGGCATTGACCGGTGGCTCACTGAAGACCATCCGCGGCCACGTGTCCAGAGATCTCGACCGTGAGCTCGCCCACGAGATGGAGCAGCGCACCGAGGTGATCGCCGCTGCCCCCGACCGACCGGCGGGGTTGAGCCCCGACGAGGCGGCATGGGAAGCCACGCGGCTCAACATCCTGCTGGCCAACAAGGGCTACGAGGACAGCGACGTGACCCGGTGGTGGAACTTCACCCGACACCGCGAGCTCGGAGGCCAGACCGTGGCGGAGGCGTGGAAGGCCGGCGGGTACGAGGCGGTCGCACGACTGATCGAGTCGCTGCCGGACAAACGCGCTACGGGTGAAGACTTCCTGATCGACGGGTGAGGGGCGCGGGCGACGGGGCCCGCTGCACCTTGCGCCCTCGTCGCCACGTTCCCCGGATGCCGGGCAGACTGGTAGCGACCGCAGGATTCCGCACCCGGCCGAAAGGACTGCATGGACCGGTCCCACCTGACCTCGTTGCTGACTGCTGAGCGCAACCGGTACCGCGAACTGCACCCAGGGTCGTTGGGCCAGTTCACCCGGGCCGACCACCTGTTCACCGGTGTGCCCATGACCTGGATGGCGAACTGGGCGGGGGGGTTCCCCTTGGCCCTCGCCCGAGCCAAGGGAGCCCGGGTCACCGACGTCGACGGCCTCGAGTACGTGGACTTCGCCCTCGGTGACACCGGGGCCATGGCAGGCCACTCCCCCGATCCGGTGGTGGCCGCCATCCGCCATCGCGTGGAGACGCTGGGAGGGATCACGGCCATGTTGCCCAGCGAGGACGCGGAGTGGGTGGCAGCCGAACTAAGCCGTCGGTTCGGCCTTCCCGAGTGGTCGTTCGCCCTGAGCGCCACAGACGCCAACCGCTGGGGCCTCCGACTGGCCCGGCTGGCCACCGGGCGGCCGAAGATCCTGGTCTTCTCCTACTGCTACCACGGGAGCGTCGACGAGACATTCGTGGTGGCCGGGACCGACGGCGCAACCGTCTCCCGGCCCGGTAACGTCGCCCCGGCAGTGGATCCCGCCTCGACCACGGTGGCCGTGGAGTTCAACGATCTGGACGCGGTGGCCCGAGCGCTCGCCTCCGGGGAGATAGCTGCCGTCCTGACCGAGCCGGCCCTGACCAACATCGGCATCGTGCTTCCCGAGGAAGGGTTCCACTCCGCACTGCGCGTACTCTGCGACGAGTCCGGCACGCTGCTCATGATCGACGAGACACACACCTTCTCGGCCGGTCCGGGCGGAGCAACCCGGGCCTGGGACCTCTCCCCCGACATCGTGACCATCGGAAAAGCGATCGCCGGAGGCATCGCCATCGGTGCATTCGGCCTCAGCACCCGGGTCAGCGACACCATCCTCGAGTTGGTCGAGCGGCACGAGGCCGACATCGTCGACGTGGGAGGCGTCGGCGGGACCCTGGCCGGCAACGCCCTGAGCATGGCGGCCGCCCGCGCCACCTTGGAAAGCGTCCTCACCGACGCGGCCTTCACGCACATGTGCGCGCTCGCCGAGCGCCTCACCGACCGGGTCGCCCGCGCCATCGACCGCCACGGCCTGCCCTGGTCGGTCGTCCGCCTCGGCGCCCGCTCCGAGTACCGGTTCTGCTCACCGGCCCCCGTCAACGGCACCCAGTCGGCCCGGTCGGAGGATCCCGAGCTCAACGAGTACCTCCACCTGTTCATGGGCAACCGCGGCGTGCTGATCACCCCGTTCCACAACATGGTCCTGATGTGCCCGCAGACGACGACCGCCGACGTCGACCTGCACGGGGACCTGTTCGAACGGGCCCTCGACCAGTTGGTCTCGTAGCCGGAACAGCCGAGCAGGCGGTTGGCGGCACGCAGCAGAGCAGGAGACAGGTGCCCTGCCCGGCCCATGACCGCCGCCGGGTGTCCCCGCTCCGCCCCGTGGGTGGTGCGTGTGGCAGGTTTCACGCACTGCGAGCCCGGCGCGCGAAGCTGGCGCGGTGAGTGGCCGCCCCGTACCGACCTCTTGGATGTGCGACATGGACGGCGTGCTCGTGCACGAGGGCCAGATGGTCCCCGGTGCGGATGCCTTTCTGCACGGGTTGCGCTCCGGTGGACGCTCCTTCCTGGTGCTGACCAACAACTCGATCTACAGCGCCCGGGACCTGTCGGCCCGGCTCGCCAACATCGGGCTGCATGTTCCCCCAGCGTCACTCTGGACATCGGCCGAGGCGACGGCGGCATTCCTGAAGGCCCAACGGCCCGGTGGCACGGCGTTCGTCGTCGGCGAAGCCGGGCTCACAACAGCTCTCTATCAAGTCGGCTACGTCCTCACGGATCAGAACCCGGACTACGTCGTCCTCGGGGAGACACGGACCTACAGCTTCGAGGCCATCACACGGGCGATCCGCCTCGTCGAAGGTGGTGCCAGGTTCATCGCCACAAACCCCGACCCGACGGGGCCGTCGCTCGAGGGGATCCTGCCCGCCACCGGATCGGTCGCGGCCCTGATCGAGAAGGCGACCGGCATCGCCCCCTATTTCATCGGCAAGCCGAATCCGCTGATGATGCGCGAGGCGCTCAACTCTCTGGGGGCGCACTCCGAGTCGACCGTGATGGTCGGCGACCGCATGGACACCGACATCGTGGCGGGCATCGAAGCCGGCCTCCAGACGATCCTGGTCCTGAGCGGTGTCACCAGTGCCTCCCAAGTGGAGCGCTTTCCGTATCGGCCGGGACGGGTCGTCGGTTCCGTCGTCGACCTCCTGGACGAACTCGCTGACCAGGACGGCCCGGCCACGGTGTGACTGTCGATCCGAGCCGGGTCGGGGGCCGCAGGGCCTCCTCGATGTCGGCCGCATGGGCCCGGGTGCATCCCACTTACTCGGGACGGATCCCGTTCCAGCCCCGGCCCGGCTATCGCAGTTACACAGGACACCGACAATTAGGTGAACACTCGGTGGCAGTTGGGCGCATGCGTGTGGATATGCCTAGGCTTCGACCATGACCAAGATCGCAACAGAATCGGAGCAGCTCAACGTGTACCACCGCGATGGCACGAGCGAAGTGGTGGTGACTCTTCCGTTGCGGCCCAACGGGTCCTCGGAGTGGGATGGACAGGCCGATGGCATCTGGCGGGATCTCTACGACGATGCCGCCGACCAGGCGGGCGTCTCCTCGCGGGCGAACGGATCCGGGGACGAGACCCAGCTGGTGGTCACCATTCCGGACCACGAGACCGTCGAAGCCGTCAAGGCCACCCTCGACAAGGCCGTCGGCCTCATCGACACGACGGACAGCTGGCGCACCCGGTACAGCGGCATCGGGTCCGAGGTCCGGGAGGCCCTGGACGAGTGGTGGGCCTCGCTGAAAGCGAGTCAGTCCGAGTGACGACTCACTGAGGCGTCTGCAACATCGGGGTCGGCGCACTGGTCGTCGTGTCCCCCTGACCCCCCTGGTCAGCCACTCGGCCCTCTCGAACCACAGGTCGAAGTCGTGCTCCCACTCCTCGCCGTCATGGGACAGCTCCCAACGCCCACTCCTAGACGCAACGCCCGCACGGCTGTGCAGACGGAGCCCCCCGAGACCGTGCCTCCATGCTCCACCGGCCGACGAACGGGTCCAAACGCTCGAGCGCCGGTGTGCTGGGGGAACGGTCGGTCTTCGTGGCTCCCCCTCTCGCCAACGACGTCCTCGCGAGCTCCCCTTACCGCCCATCTCCGGCGTCCGGTCGACGAGCAGCCCGCACCGCGGGCTGGTGCCCCGCCACGGCACCCCTGGGGGATAGCCGGGCGGCGGAACGCCGGCCCGCGAGGTCGGCGTCGGGTCGCCGGTCCGGACGGGCCTGGTGCCGATGGGGCCGGGTAACGCTTGTATCGACTCTCGATATCGAGTATCGATATGGGATGGACCTCGTCCGGGACTTCCACCGTGGAGCGGTTCGGCTCCACGTCCTGTTCCACGCCAAGTCCGAGGATGTGTTCGGCGCTGCGATCGCAATGGAGATCGCCCGACACGGCCACTCCGTGTCTCCAGGCACCTTGTACCCGCTGCTCCACGACCTCGAGGCTTCCGGCGATCTGACGTCCACGACCGTGGTGGTGGGAGGACACCGGCGGCGGTGCTACCGGATCACCCCCCAGGGAAGGCGAACATTGGAGGCCTGCACCGCCGCGCTGCGCGAACTGGCCGACGAGGTCCTCGAACCATGAGCGCCACCGCAGGCGCTCCCGTCGGACCGGGCACCATCCTCAAGGAGTGGGGCCGGATCGGCGTGCTGGGATTCGGCGGTCCCCCGGCGCACATCACCATGCTTCGTCGGCTCTGCGTCGAAGAGGAAGGGTGGTTGACCGCTCACGACTTCGAGGACGGCATCGCGGCAACCAATCTGCTGCCCGGCCCCGCGTCCACGCAGTTGGCGATCTTCTGCGCCTGGCGGATCGCCGGCATCACCGGAGCGCTGCTCGGTGGGCTCGCCTTCATCTGTCCCGGGCTGATGGTCATCATCGCGCTCGCCGCACTGTTCCTCGCCGGCCATCCACCGACTGTGGTGCTGGGGGCTGCAGCCGGTGCGGGCGCCGCAGTACCTGCGGTGGCACTCGCAGCGGCCGTGGGACTGATCCCCAGTAGCTGGAAGCGGGCGCGAAAAGCTCGCACAGCACGGCTCCGGTGGCTCGCCTATGTCGCCCTCGGAGCAGCTTCCGCTGCTCTCATCGGCCCGTACCTGGTCGTGGTGATTGCCCTCTGTGGCGCTCTGGAGATCGTCGCCCGACGACCCGGACCTGCCGAACGGACCAGGGGTATGCCCGCCGTCATGGCCGCCAAGACCAGCCTCGTCGGCATCGGGGGCCTCGGGGCGCTCGTCTGGGTTGCCTTCAAGGTCGGTGCCCTGTCCTACGGCGGGGGCTTCGTCATCGTTCCGCTGATGCAGCACAGTGCCGTGGTCACCTATCACTGGATGACCGGAGCGCAGTTTCTGGATGCCGTGGCCCTGGGCCAGGTGACTCCCGGCCCGGTCGTCCAGACCGTTGCCGTCGTCGGCTACGCCGCGGGAGGCGTCGGAGGCGCACTGTTGGCGGCTGTCGTGGCGTTCGCCCCGTCGTTCGTGTTCGTACTCGCCCTGGGCCCGCACTTCGACCGATTGCGCGCGAATCAACGCGCCCAGGCCTTCCTCACGGGCGCCGGCGCCTGCGCAATCGGAGCCATCGCCGGGGCTGCGATTCCCTTGGGTCTGGCGCTCTCCAGCTGGTGGCAGGTCGCTGTGCTCGGAGCGGCCGGCGTGTGGCTGCTCGCCTTGCGACGAGGAACACTCGCGTGCCTCCTGGGGATGGGTGCGATCGGCGCCATCGGCGTTGCGCTGGGCGCTCCGGTCGCTCGATGACGTCCGGAGCTGGCCGGTTGGCGGCCGTCCCGGATCGTGGCCGGTTCGAGCCCGCCATCCCTCGGGGACAGCCGGTAAGGTCAGCGACACCTCGTCCCGATCGTCGGGCCCATCGTCGGCGTGACCTCGTAGGCTGGGTGGCGCCGGCCGTCGGCCACCGGCGCCATCGCTCCCAACCGGGTCAGGTCCGGCGGGGTCGAGTAGAATTGTGAACAACAATTGGGTTGTCCGGGTGGCCGTCCGGCACCCACGGAGTCGAGCGGAGGCCACATCATGGGATTCATGGACAAGGTGAAGGCTCAGGCAACGGTGCTGGCCGACAAGGCGCAGACCGGGGTGCAGCAGGGCCAGACAAAACTCCAGGAGATGCAGGCCACCAAGCAGGCCGACCACCTACTCCGGGAGCTCGGGGCCTACGTCTTCCTGAGCGAACGGGGGCGCATCCAGCCCGACAGCGAGGCCAAGGTGACAGCGATCATGGGCGAGCTCGATGCCCTCGAAGCCGCCGGCACCGAGGTGACCATCACCGTCGATCCGTCCGCGGTTCCGGCCGGCGGTGCGGTGCCACGGTCCGGTGGCGAAACCCAAGCGAGTGCACCGTCGGCCCCACCGGCGGAAGCCACGGCACCGCCGGCGGGTGACCCGCTGCCCCAGGCGGGCGAAGGACCCCCCCAGACCGGCAGTGCCATCCCAAGGTCCGGCAGCGGCCTTCCGGGCGAATAGTCGAGACGACCCGTCCACCGGGACGGGTCGCTCGTCGCCTGCCCGTTTGGAGTTGGGGCCGGATCAGCTGGGCGAGAGGCCTCGGTCCCGACCGACGGCTTTGGTTTCGCGCTGGGCGGGCCAGCGGGCATCCCAGCGCAGGACCGCTGGGGCCACACCATCACCGGCAGGGTTGAATGACGCAAGACGGACTCTCTGACGCCACACGCGGAGATGCGGTCGAGCCCTCGACGCTGGACGGATCCGAGCACCGACGTCTCCGAAGCGAGCGGAGGGACCCGCGGGTGTCAACCCCTCATGAGCAGCATGCCGACACGGGGTGGTGGCCAGGTCGGAGCGGCGGACAACCCCTGGCTACTCCTCCAACCGCAGGTGGGACGCGATCTTCGCCGCGTCGCCATCCCGTGAGCGCACCAACAAGTGGAGTTTCAGTTCCGGTTATAGTGTCTCCTGGTTGCGGAATCTCGGTTCCGCAACCAGGTCCGTGCGCCGCAGGGACGGTAGCCATCGATCAAGCGGAGAAGTAGGCGTCGATGACCAGACAACTCGAACGGGCGAACTACCGCATCACCTTCCTCGTTCTGCTCCTCGGAGCCTCCGCCTATGCACTTCTGCAGACGCTCGTGATCCCAGCGCTCCCGACGATCCAGCACGATCTGCACACCACGCAGAACACTGTGACGTGGGTGGTCACGGTGTACTTGCTCTCGGCGTCGATCTTCACGCCGATCATGGGGCGGGTCGGCGACATGGTGGGCAAGGAGCGCATGCTGGTGGCCACCCTCGTCGCCCTCGCCGCCGGTTCGGTCGTGGCCGGTCTGGCTCACTCGATCGGGATACTCATCCTCGGCCGGGCGATCCAGGGCGTCGGCGGTGGGGTGCTGCCACTTTCCTTCGGGATCATCCGAGACGAGTTCCCCACGACCAAGGTGCCGACCGGTGTGGGTGTCATCGCCGCGATGATCGCGGTCGGCTCAGGCATCGGCCTCGTGGTGGCCGGCCCGATCATCAGCCACCTCAGCTACCACTGGCTCTTCTGGATCCCGTTGGTCATCATCGTCCTCGCCGCCATCTGCGCTCAGCTGTTCGTCCCCGAGTCGCCGGTGCGAACGGCGGGCCGGATCAACTGGCCGGCCGCGGTGCTGCTGTCGGGTTGGCTGGTGGCGCTCCTCCTCGGTGTGAGTGAGGCGCCCAGCTGGGGGTGGGGCTCCCCGAAGGTCCTCGGCCTCCTCGCCCTGGGCGTCGTCCTCGCCGCCGCCTGGATCGCCGTCGAGCTCCGCTCCCGCCAGCCCCTGATCGACATGCACATGATGCGGGTCCCGGCGGTGTGGACGAACAACCTCGTGGCCTTTCTGTTCGGGGTCGGGATGTACTCGGCCATGGCTTTCTTGCCGGAGTTCCTACAGACACCGACCTCGGCCGGCTACGGGTTCGGGGCGAGCATCGTCCGCTCCGGGCTCTTCCTGCTCCCCCTCACGGTCACGATGTTCATCTTCGGCCTGCTCTCGGGGAGGATTGCGGCGGGGATCGGCTCGAAGATGGCGGTGATCATAGGTTCGGTCATCTCGTGCATCGCCTACGTCATGCTGGCGCTCGCCCACAGCCATGCGTGGGAGATCTACGTGGCCAGCGCCCTGCTCGGCGTCGGACTGGGGCTGGCATTCTCGGCAATGTCGAACCTCATCGTCCAGGCGGTTCCGCCGGCCCAGACCGGCGTGGCGAGCGGGATGAACGCCAACATCCGCACCATCGGCGGGGCGGTGGGGGCGGCGGTGATGTCCAGCATCGTGACCTCGACCGTGCTCCACGGCGGGCTCCCCGCCGAATCCGGCTACACCGACGGCTTCCTGTTCCTCGCAGCCGTAACCCTGGCGGCTGTCGTCGCCGCCATCTTCATCCCCAGCCCGTCGCCCGCTGCGAGGGAGGACCACGAGATCCACATGTCCCACGCCGAGCTGGCCATGGTCCCCGCCGGAACCATCACCGAAGGATGATGGACCCGATCACGTCGTACGGATCGCGTGCCCTGCGACGCGACGCCGCGGAAAATCGGGACAAGATCCTCGAGGCGGCGAGAGCCTCGTTCGATGAGGAGGGTTTCGAGATCGGCATTGAGGCGATCGCTCAGCGCGCCGGCGTCGGCGTCGGCACCGTCTATCGCCGGTTTCCGACCAAGGAGCTCCTGATCGCGGCAGTGGTCGACGAGGTCCTCGCGGCCATCCGCGACGCGGCCCTCGCTGCGAGTGAGCACGAATCCGCAACCGAGGGTTTGACCGAGTACCTCTTCACGGTGGGCCGGCTGCAGTTCGAACACGCCGGATGCCTGCCCCGGCTGTGGAACGGTGCCGACGATGCGGTGCGCCGGGAGATCGAGGCGATCAGCCGGCAGCTCCTCGCCAAGGCCCAAGCGACGGGGTCGGTCCGTGGCGATGTCGTCTACGAGGACATCGCCACGATCTTCTGGTCGCTTCAAGGGGTGATCGAGAGGACCGCCACCGTTGCGCCCGATGCCTGGAAGCGCCATCTCGATATTCTGATCCAGGCCTTGACCCAGGGCGACATTCCACTGGCTCACGCACCGCTAACCCCCAACAGGCCGAACGGGTGAAACGTGAGTCAGGGCGCGGGGTGATCTCCTAACGGAAGGCAAGCCTCTCAGGCGAGCTTTTCGGTACCATCTTCCCTGGTCGGGGACCCACAGCGACGGAGTCGGAGAACAGCGGGCGGCCCGGTTCGGCTGCTCAGCCCGCCTTTCGGTACCGGCGAAGTCGATTGCCCGGGCGGCCGCGACCGCTCTGGGCTGGAGGTGCTTCCACGGGCTCGGGTGCCGACTCGGGCACCGCCTGGCACTCCGCACAGATGCGAGTCCCGTCGACCAGCCTGGTCACGCCCACCGCTCCGCACCGCTGACAGGGTCGCCCGACGAACACCTGAGCTACGGCCGTTGGCTGGAGCGCAGCCAGCTCTTGGAGGCGCTGCTGGATGTCGTCCTTAAGCACGAAGGCGCCCGACTCGGTGCGGCGAACCAGTTCCCAGGCGACGAGCTCGTGGATCAGGGGGGCGATCTGATCCAGCCGCCGCCCGGGGTCGCTCACCGCCCGGGCAACCAGCGCGGCGGGCGGCGGGGCCAAGCCGCCCTTGGGAATCCAGGTGTCGTCACCGATCATCGCCATCTCCTTGCGTTCCCGCGCCGCCGCGCATCCGGCGATGCCTCTCTGCGGCACCGCCCATGCCCGTGCCCTGATGGCCCCGTCGAAGGTGTTCCGCGCCGAGGCCATCGTCATCGTCGCACGAACCCGGTGACCCGTAAAGGGGCAGAATCCTCTAATCGGCATCTCGACCGGTCGGCAGCCCAACTGGCTGGCCTGAGCTGGGGGCCCGAGAGGCCGGCGTCCCGGCAAGCTCCGGCGGGCCGGGCACGCGGCCTGCTCCAGAGGATCGGGTCTGCTCGATTGGACCTTCGGCCATTCGGACGATGGTGCCCCGGTCGTCGTGGAGCCGGCTGAGGCCAAGGGCTGGAGTCGGCGAACCATCGTCCCCGCCGGCCCGGATGAGTTCCCCCGGGTATTCCGGACAAGATCGCTCGTTCCGAAGAGCACCGCCCAGACAGGCAGCATCGCCGGTACAGACCGCAGGAGAAGGACAGATCGCACTCCTCCGGAACCTATGCGCTCACAAGCTCTTCGGCGGTGGCAGAATCGTTAGGTCCGATCCGAGGCCATGTGGGGCGCCAGAGTGGGTGGCGATAGCGAGGAGAGTGCTCTCATGTCTGGTGTCCACATAGTGACCGACAGCTCGTGCGATCTCGAACAAGACGAGACGGACCTGATCAATACCGAGATCGTGCCTCTGAGCATCCGGATTGGGAGCGAAGAGTTCACCGACCGTCGGGACCTCAGCGTCGAAGAGTTCTACAGCAGAATGGCGAACTCCGACGTTCTCCCCCAGACTGCCTGCCCGTCGCCAGGTGCCTTCGAACGGGCGTTCCGCAACGCGGGCGACGCCGGTGCTGACGCAGTGGTCTGCCTCAACATCTCGGGAGCATTGTCCACCACGTTGCAGTCGGCCCAAACCGCGGCCGCCACGTGTGAGGGACGACTACCGGTGCATGTGGTCGACAGCCGGTCCGTGTCCAGCGGACTCGGCACCCTCGTACTCGAAGCCGCCAAGACGGCCGGTGGTGGCGCCGGTGCAGACTCCGTGCTGCGCCGAATCCGCGACCTCATCCCTCGCACGCACGTGTTCGCTGCTCTGAACACGCTGGAGAACCTGAAGAGGGGCGGGCGCATCGGGGGGGCCAAGGCGATGTTGGGATCGATGCTGTCGATCAAGCCTCTGCTCGACATCAGCGGTGGTGTGGTCCAGGAGGCCGGCAAGGCTCGTACCCGCAAGAGGGCCATGCAGATGCTCTACGAACGGATGATCGGCGCCGGGGAGATCGAGCATGTTGCGGTGATGCACGGTGGGGCACCCGACATCGACGAGTTCCTCGACCTCATCGCTCCCCACTTTCCCCGCACGGTGCTTCGAATTGGGAAACTGGGCGCCGTCGTCGGCGTTCACGGCGGTGCCCAGATCATCGGCGTCAGCTGGATCGCCGCAGCGTAGAGGGGAACGCGGAGGGGGATCTCGAGTCACTTGACGGAAACCAGTTCTTCGGATCTGAGCGGGGTGTGAAGGCGCCATCTGGAGCAATCGCCCCTCGGTTGAGCCAGGTACGGCACTGACCAATTCCGGCGGCCAGGTGGGCGATCTTCGACTCGGCGGAGGATGAGGCCGGATCGGGCATTGCGTCCTGTTTCTTGCGTGGCGTCCGAGTGATCGGCCTAGCCAACTTCAATGGTGGGTGGAGTCCAGTCTGGATCCGGTTCGACGAACTGTCGGATCAGCGTGTGGAGGCCCATGCCCAAGATGGTCCACTCCTCCAACATCCCGCCAGTGCCTGTCGGCAAACTGATCTGTCGCATGGCTTGTTCATCGACGAGGTCTCGCAGCGCGCTGCCCTCCGCCAAGGCCTGGATGGCTGAGGCACCCTCGGCCATTGTGAGGGGCGCCTTGACCCGGAACCCGAGGTGGTCGAGCACGGCCGTGTAGAGATCGGTCGTGTCGCGCATGATGGATCCGTAGCTGATCAGGAGCGCCTCTTTGAGCCGTTCCTTATCGTCAGTGGACTGACCCGACCCGGCGAGTGCCCAGATCCCAATCCAGACCCGCCAGATGGGGGACGAACGGAGCGTGTCGAGCATTACCGTGCCGGTGACCCGGCAGAGATCAGACATGCATTGCCAGCGGCTCTCGACGCTAGAACGATCGGCGTTCACGAGGATATCGTTGAGGAGGATCTCTGACAGCTCATGGAAGTCCTGAGAGTCGCTGGCCGCAATCGTGGCGAGCACCTCGGTTTGGAACGCCTCCTGAGTTCGGAACGCCCTCCCGATGACCGACGCATTCGTTAGTCGAATGCCCTCAGTCTGCTCAAGTCTGTCGAATACACGCTTGAACGTAAGACCCTCCGCGCCGCTGCCGAGCCCTTCCTCCAGGAGGGTCTCGACGCCCGTGTCGAGCAGCAATTGCCTGATCTCGTCGGTACTTCGACGAGTACGCGGACCATCGGGCATTAGCGCAGCAGACCTCCTACCGTTCCCAACCTCCAACTGAGCCGATGACGAAACAAGATAGTCGCAACTCGCTCGTGCGACTCACAGTTGCGACTTGTAGTTGCAATGGCTAGCCTCGCCACAGGCGGGACCCCTCGCTGCTCCGACAACAGGTGATGGCGGGCTCCTGTCGTCGGAGTGGCTGGTTCTGGAGCCGTCCGACGAGTTCCCGCCGGCCCCCCGGCACGAAGTGCCGGTGCCGCCTCCCGGAGCAAGATCCCGCGACCGCCACTTGCCCGGCGTCCGGTTCTCTTCAGATCCACCCGCCTACCGGCGCACCGCACATCACCCTCAGCCGGCGACCTGGACTCGACCAGGCACCCGTGACGCCCCATCCCGCTCAAGTCCGAAGTGCCCGGAAGCCAGTCGCACCGCATCACGGAAGCGAATCACGACGCTCCTTGGTACAGGTCGTCTCCCGCTCAGGACGAACGATGAACAACTGGTCAGCCAAGGCTTGCACCCGGGTATCCCCGCCCGCTGCGAGGGCGGGACATTCCGGCAGCACGAGGATGGTCCCAGAAAGAGACGCCGGGTCCGCTTCCATCAGCGTCCGTTCAGTCCTCGCCTCGTGCCTCCTTGGCGTACCGCGCTGCCAACTGGCGGGAGAACCCCCACGACTTGCTGAGATCAGTGATCGACATGCCCTCTTCGAGTGCGGCCGCAAAGACGGTCCGCCGCACGTCGTGTCGGCGCTGTTCGACGGCGGTCAGTGCGTCGTTGACCCGCTGCCGGGCCTCGGCAGGGTTCGCGGCGATAATCGCCGTGGCCACGTCAGCTCCCCGTTCGGCCTTTCTCAGGGCTCGCCGGAGTGCGACTTCCGTGGCACGGATGGCTTGGCGGGCCTCGGCCAGGGCGTCGAGAAGCTGCTCGACGCTCTCAGAAGCTTCTTGGGTCGACTTGGACATAGGCGCATTCTTACCTGCGTCAAGCCGTGTGCCCAGGGACCCACACCGCAATCGTGTTAGCTCTGACCAAGGTGCACTCCGACGGGTCCGTCGAGCGAGGTCCGGCCGTCACGCTCCGGACCCGGCGCGTTACATCCTCAGAAGTAGCAGTGCCGACTGTCCGTGATCGCCGGGAGCGGGGCGGGGCGCATTACTCACGGGGTTGCCGCCACCGAGCCGGCTCAACCCGACGCAGGCTCCAGGACGATGAACGGATCATGTCGGTACAACGAAGCGACATCGTAGGGAAACCAGACCACCGGGTGTGGCCGGGGCGGCACACGAACCGAACGGTGTCCTCGTCCTCGACCGAAGAGGTCCCGAGGCGAGTCGCCAACCAGCGGTGCCCAGCACGCATCGTGTGAGTGCCGTGCCCGACCGGCAGGGCGGTGACCTGACCTTTCGCGACCACACCTACGGCTGCACCGTCGAGGACAACATGCCACCTTCGATAGCGGTCCAACATGCGCTGCCGGGAAGGGGCACTTGAGCTGGCGCTGTCGTCTGCAGCCTCAATGCAGTAGCGACCACTGCGACCGGCCAACTTCTCAGCCGAGCAGCTGGCTTAGATCGAGGCGGGAGTGGACTCGGCTGCCGTCTTGAGCCGCTCGAGAGTCTGCTCCATCCCAGCCCGACTGTACGCGGCGTCGTGCTCGACCCCGCTCACCGGCTTGCCGAGCGCCTTCGCGATGGGGCCGCGCTGGTCGATCCAGGTTTCCGTGGCCCGGCATCCGGTCGCGGTCGTTTCGAATTCATAACGCCACTCGGCGACCTTGAGGCCCATCGCGGTGACGCGGAAGCTGAGCAGGCGACCAGGCTCGGCATCGACGATCTTTCCAACGGTCTTCCATTTCTTCTTGCCGTTGCGGTTCATCCCTCGGAAGGTTGCGCCGGGTTGCGGGCCCGTCGCGCCGCGCAACCACGTGGCCCCCTCGTTCTCGGGTGACCATTCGCCCATTCGGGTCACGTCGGAGACCATCGCCCACACCTTCTTCGGCGGCGCGGTGATCTCCTGGGACACACTTACCTGCTCAGCCATGCGAATTCCGCCTTCTCGTCGGTCTACTGTAATGCCACTCATGTGGCATCACGCTGAAGTCCTTTCTAACACCCCTTGACATTCTGTGAAGACGCAGGATTCACATCCGCAAGCCCGGAGCTGGGTCTCCCCATGGCCCCGGGACCGAGTCACCTGCGCGGCGGGGCACCTAGCGATGGAGACAGCGACGGCGGAGGTTTCGGCGGCCTCCATCTCTATTCCCCCGCGATACCACAGCGCAGGAAGGACAGAGTGCCCAGCGCCGCCCATAGCCCGGACAGCCGGGCCCGCCTGAGAGGACATATTTAGACAGGGCGGGCTGGGTGCGACGCTGTTACCTGTCCCACCTAGCCGGCGATCAGTCATTTAGCGGACCCGCTCGCTATCGGCGCTTTACGAGTGGGTCGATCTACTGAGCTTGGGTCCAAACGGGAGCCTGACATGAGTAGCAAGCCAAGCTACCGGGCCGGTCATCAGGTTCGCCCAGGCACGGGAGCATCTCGTCGAGCAAGCGATCTGAGCCTCTTCCTCCATATAGAGCCAATAGTCCCTACAGCCGATGGCCGATCATGTCGATGACATACCATATGAATTCACTCGCCAGCGTCGATCGGCACCATCTTCAAGCCGATCAGTTCCTCGCCGCGCTCATCTCTTCGTCGGTTGACGCCATCATCGGCAGGACGACGGACGGAGAAGTGCTGTCTTGGAACGCTGCCGCCGAGCGCCTCTACGGATACTCGGCCGCTGAAATGCTCGGACGTGGCATCGCTGTGCTCTTCCCCTCATGGCCGCCCGATGAACACGACGACCTGCTCGCTCTCGCCCGGCAGGGCGAGTGCGTAACCGACCTGCACACCGAGCAGCTCCACAAGGACGGGGGACGCCTCAAGGTATCGATCACGGTGTCGCCGGTTATCGGACCTGACGGCGCGGTGGTCGGTGTTGCCACGGTCGCTCACGACCTGACCAAGGAGGTCCAAACGATTGCGGAACTACGAGAGTCCCAACGAAGTGCCACTCAAGCCCTGAACCTGCTTGAGGCCTTTCAAGAGACCGCTCCTATTGGTTTCGGAGTTGTGGACCGGGACTTCCGAATCATACGCATCAACAAGATGCTTGCCGCCGCCCAAGGCTCTCCGGTGCAGGACCAGATCGGCCGCACTCTGGCTGAGGTCGTTCCGATGGTATGGTCCCAGCTCGAATCGACCTTTAGGCGGGTTCTCGAAACCGGCGAATCCGTTGTCAACCTTGAGGTGCTCGCAGAGTTCGTCGTCGAGCCCCGCCGGTTTCACTACGCGCTCGCAAGCTACTTCCCCGTCCGTATTGACACAGAAATTGTCGGTGTGGGCATGGTGGTCGTCGACATCACCGATCGCAAGAATGCCGAACAAGCACAGGACAAGCTGACCCACGCGGCTGTCGAGGCGATTGCCGCCATGGCCGAGGAGCGTGATCCCTATACGGCCGGTCATCAGCGCAGAGTCGCCGAACTTGCAGGCGCCATTGGAACGGAACTTGGACTCGAGGACGATGTGATCGAGGGCATCCGTCTCGCCGGAAACATCCACGACATCGGAAAGGTCAGCATCCCCGCCGAGATCCTTGTCCGGCCGCGGACATTGCGTCCCTTTGAATGGGAGATGGTCAAGGGTCATCCTCAGATCGGCGCCGACATCGTTAGGGACATCGAGTTCCCTTGGCCAGTGGCCGAGATGATCCTCCAGCATCACGAACGCTTGGATGGCAGCGGCTATCCAAGCGGCCTCCAGGGTGAAGAGATCCTCATCGGATCCCGGATCATCGGCGTCGCCGACACCGTCGAGGCGATGTCGTCACACCGGCCCTACCGGCCCGCCAAAGGGCTCGGAGCTGGCCTGGACGTGATCACGCAAGGACGAGGCACCCTATTCGACCCCCAGGTGGTCGATGCGTGTCTGCGCCTGTTCCGAGAGGGCCGCTTCGCCTTTGGCGACAGCTAGCCGTGGATGCCACGAGTACTCGCAGCCCGAGGTTCAGGCGCCCGGTGGCGGATCGGGCCACGGAGACTTGGCTGCCTTCAACAAAGCCGTTACCCCGACGATCGGCCGAGCAAGCGTAAGGGGGGCGGCAACACCGACCTCGCCTTTGGGTATGGTCGTCCGTCCGGCGAAACGGCCTTTGCCCCCGCCGTTGCCCCAGACGATCCGCTCAAACCCCAAATAGTCGCCCCATGCGAGGATACGCCTACCCCCTCCAAAGGGTGTCTTGGGCACAAGTATCCATTGATGCAAGCGGCGACTGAGACTCGTATCGGTCGCACCACGGGCACAACCCATGAAACGTTCCTCCCGTTCGCACGACCGTCCGAGATTGCCGGATACCGGATGGCCAGTCACACGAATCGCCTGCCCCACTCGTGCCTGGTTGGGGGCAGTTAGCGCACAGCAAGCGAGCGCCGGGCGATAACCCACGCGCTCCCGGCAGCCTGACCCTCCTGATCCGTAGGTGCAGGAATGGGAAGACGCTGGGCCCTCACCATGATCGTTGAGCGATCGTTCACCTCGATATCGGCGATGGGCCTGGATGGTGAATCGCGATGGCATCTCGCCCCGCTCGCTTCACTTGGTAGAGCGCGAAATCAGCATCGTCGATGAGGTGTTCGGCAAAAGGCATTGATCGATCGAGACCACCGACTCCGATACTCAGGGTCACGGGAACCTCGACGGCGGCAGGGAGGTCGCGACGAATACGTTCGGCGACTTTCACAGCACTGGGGACATCGGTGTCTGGGAGGAGCAGGGCGAACTCGTCCCCTCCCATCCGACTGACCAGATCGAACGGTCGCCCATTGTGCCGGAGCACAGCCCCGATACTGGCAAGCACGTGGTCGCCGACGACATGCCCGAAGGTGTCATTGACGGACTTGAACTGATCCACATCAATCATCAGGAGGCTGAGTGGGCTCCGACTGCGCACCGATCGGGCGATCTCCTCCTCCATCCGCTGACGGAGGACTCGCCGGACAGCACACCCTGTGAGTTCATCAATGGCCGCCATGTCCGCCAGCGCTTCCAGAAGATGTGCCTCGTGTTCCTCGATATGCGTCCGATTGATCGCGGCGGCAACTGTGAGGACGGAGGCACCCGCGAGTGCCGCGAACAGAATGAACGCCCGGCCCGGAAAGCTTGCGGCGTCACGATCAGCCAGAGCCACAAGTGTCAAGGACGCCATGGCGGCGAGGCCACAGATCCCTGCCGCTCGGGGGGTGAACATCAGGGTGCCGTAGATCAAGGGGAGGAAGAGCAGAATGAGGAGCGGGCTGTTCATGCCGGAGTCCAGAATCGCAACGATGGCGACTCCGAATGCCGATAGTGCCGTCCAGGTCACCGAATACGTGGCACACCACGGCTTCGAGGCCACGATCGGCGCCAGGGACATGCCCACCAGGGCCAGCAGGAGCCAGAGGGCGACCACCGCGCACAGGATCGAGCGATGAGGACCCTCAGGCGTGAGGGCGAGGTAGCCGGCGACCACAAGTGTCTCGGCCAGGAAGATGGCAAATCCGATGCGGATGTGCGTGATCCAGAAGGTCCGCCACGCGGCTTGTTCAGCGCCTGCACCAAGTGCGCCGTCAAGCAGATCCTGCTTGTTCGAGTTCATGGTCGACTCCGCCCATCACGAGTGTCGCCCTCTCCATATCGGCCGACTCGATCCGCAGCTGTAGGACCGTCCCGGAGAGGGCTCGGCAGACCCCTGGGCTCCAGCCGGGTGGTCGATCGCTGGTGGGACTTGGAATAGTCAGGTAGGCCGCTGGTTCGGCAGACTGCTCCTGCGGTTGAGGTCCCGACCAGGCCATCGTGGTGGCGTCTTCCAGCGCACCGGCCTGGGACCAGCAGCCCCCGCAGGTTGAGTCAGCTTCCCCAGCGGCCCCCTATCAAACCGTGCATGCGGTTCTCCCGCACACGGCTTTCCGACACCGTTCATCGTCAGGCATGCGCAGGGGTCCATCGCTTGACTCTTCCGGTGAGTCGATAGATGCCGAGTTCGGTCAGCCAGGCATAGTTGAACCGGCTGGCCCAGAGGCGGCGTCGGGTGGCGTACTTGACGCTGGCCAATTTGGACAGCCGCCAGTGCACGAAGCTGTCGATGGCGGCGAACTTCCGGTTCGAGTTTCCGTAGCGGAAGTACGCTCCCCAACCCCGCAGGACGGTGTCGAGTTCAGCAACAACGTGGCGCAGCTCACGGCTGGCGAGGTGGCGACTGGTGCGGTCCCGGATCTTGGCCCTGATGGCGGCCATGGCCCGGTCCGACGGCCACTTCGACAGGTAGCGGCGACCTCCGAACCTCGACGGGGTCATCCGGTGATGGAAGCCCAGGAAGTCGAAGCCGTCCTTCCCGCCGGTGAGGTTGACGATGCGGGTCTTGTCGGGATGTAACCGCAGCCCGAGGCCGACCAACACCTCCTCGATCCGGCGCTTTGCCAGGGGCATCTGCTGCTAGACCGATGCAATGACGAAGTCGCAGGTGAGTTCGGTCAAGATCGGCTGCCACTACGAGGGTGGCAACAATGCGCTCGGTAGGCGTGGAAGACATCTTTGGATTGAGGACGGCAGGATTGGTCACGGCGAGGTGAAGCTCACCCACAGCGTCCCAATGACTGACGTCGTTAGCGTTGAGGTCACCGAGCGAGACTTCGGCGGTTCCGAAGCCAGCACATTGATTGTCCAAGGTCAGATCGGTACTGGCAAGGGCCGCCCAGCCACCGCACCCAAGCAGTTGACCGACATCACTGTGCGGACAAAGGACGATCAGGAAGCCCTTTGGGTCGTCGAAGGACGGAGCCAAGAATGGGTATGAGGCAAACTTGCTCCACTTCTCCAGGCGGCTGGGGTGCCGTTTTATGACGATCTGCCTCCGAACCAGAGGACCGGGTATCCCTGACCGCTAGGTGGGAAAGATAACAGCGTCGCACCCAGCCCGCCCCGTCCAAATATGTCCTGGTGGCGGCCAAGGCTGTCCGGGCTCTGGGCGGAGGAGGCGGTCCTGTCCTTCCTGCGCCCCCGCGACACCGCAAGTGCCCACGGCAGGATTTGAACCTGCGACACCTCATTTAGGAAACGAGTGCTCTATCCCCTGAGCTACGTGGGCGGGACTTCCGCGGAGGTTTCCGCGCCTTGGACTGTGCATCAATGGCTACGAGCACAGGCTACGCGACGGACGGGTCCTGGCAGACGAACTCGCGCTCAGGATCGATGCCGGTGCCCATCTCACCGACATCTGAGAGCCGGGTGCCGACCATGAGGTCGGCCCGGGCCCAGACGTGGTTCCCGCCCCGGATGGCCGCTTCCTGCTCGACCCACATCGACCCGAACGGCCGGTACATCTCGCAATCGGAGCGGCCGGGCAAGCGGCGCCTCCGGTCCCAGTCGAACCGCCGCCGACGCGCCGTCGGCCCTCTGGTGACGGGCTCGAGGGCCCACTCGGCGACGAGATCCAATGGCTCGGCCGATGGGGACCACCTGGTCACCAGGTCGTCGGAGTCGACGACCTCCGCGCCGGGTGCGGTAGCCAGATGCCCGGCGGAGAAGCTCTCCCGGCCCCGGAGTAGCCCTCGACGGCGACGGCCTGACACCGGTGGCTCCCATCCATCCACCGTGAGGCGAGCGTCTCGGCCAGGGATCGGTTGCTCCAGACCCGGCTCGGGTCGGGTCGCCCGGTTTCTCCCAGGGCTTCACCGGCCCGAGCTCCCGTCACATCTTCGCCGTCGTCGACACCGTCGTCATCGGCCAGGGGTGCATGTGGACCAGGCAGTCGACACGAAACGTGTCCGCCGAGGAACTCTGGGCCGTCGGCGCCATCGGCAGCCCCGAGCGGGGGCAGACTTCATCGGCCGGCTCGTCGAGTCAGGGGCCACGGCCATCGCCGTCGAGCTCCTCAGCCGGGATCCTCGACAACTGCTCGACCTCGTCACCGAGCACCTGCTTCCCCTGATCACGTAGACGTCCCCGGGTCCGGAGACGCCCGGACCGCGGCAAACGGGCCTTGGAGGGGCGGGCATGTTCGCAACACCCGGACAACCTGCAGCCCGCGGCGGAGGGCCCGGTGCGAGTGGCCGCCGCCGAGGACCTACGATCGGTCCACACCGCCGATCCATTCCGTTCCAATCCATCGAGACTCCGGAGACGACAGCATGAGCCAGGACGCCGACTGGTCGCCCGACCAGCCACTGGGCACCGAGACCTTCGAGCAGGGCGACGATGCCATCGCCGAGGAGGCCCGGCTCGATCCCGAGACCCTCGAGATGATCGAGCTCGATCCCTCCCTCGACCCCACGCTGCAGGTGGACGACCGCGAGCTCGAGGAAGCCGGCGCGGAGCTCGACGATCCCGAGGACCTGGTCGTCCTCGACGGTGGCATCGACGATCCGGACGGCCTCGGCGGGCCGACCAATCGCGCCGTCGCCCGGAGCAAGGACGACGAAGGCTGGGACCTCGACAATCCGCTCGTGGGCGGTACCCCGACCGATCCGAACTCGGATCCCATCGACTGAGGCCCTGACGGATTCCCGGGCCGGCCGGTGCGGCCGGACGACAGGTCCTCAACCAGGTACGTGCTCCTCGACGAGGACACACCGCGTGCCGCTGTAGATGGTGGGCATGCACTTGTTGCAGTGGATGCACAGGCCGTCATCGGCCACGCCCTTCTCCCATCGTGAAACCAGGTCCGGCTCGCGCAGGAGGGCCCGGGCCATGGCCACGAAGGAGAAACCCTCGGCCACCGCACCCTCGACCGTGTCCAGACGATCGACGCCGCCGAGCAGGACCAGGGGCATGCTGAGGGCAGCCAGGAACTGCCTGGCATAGGGCAGGAAGTAGGCCTCTTCGAAGGGGTACTCCCGCAGGAACCTCGAGCCCACCGCCCGCAGGCCGATCCGGAGGAGCGCGGGCTGGGTTGCCGCGAACTCACGCAGCGGCACCTCGCCCCGGAAGAGGTACATCGGGTTCGAGAGTGAACTGCCCCCGGTCAACTCGAGGGCGTCGATTGCACCGTCCTCCTCGAGCATGCGTGCGAACTCGAGGCTCTCCTCCAACCAGAAACCACCGGGGACACCGTCGGCCATGTTGAGCTTGGCGGTCACCGCCACGTCGTTGCCGACCGCTTCCCGCACCGCGAGGACCACCTGGAGCGGGAACCGGGCCCGGTTGACCAGGCTCCCTCCCCACTGATCGGTGCGGCGATTGAGCCTCGGGCTGAGGAAGGCGCTGAGGAGGTAGTTATGACCGATGTGGACCTCGACGCAGTCGAACCCCGCCGCCGCCGCATTGGCCGCCCCACGGCGGTAGTCATCGGTGATCCGGGCGATGTCGTCGACGGAGACGGCCCGGGTCACCGTCCCACCGGCGCTCATCCGACGCGACGGCCCAATCGAGGGCGAGCGATTCGATCGAGCGTTGGCCACCGGGCCAGCGTGGCCGATCTGGGCCGCCACGGCAGCTCCGTCGGCGTGCACGGCCTCCGTCAGTCGCCGCAGGCCGGGCACGGCCTCGTCGCCGAGCACCACGCAGTGCCGGTCGGTGCGTCCGTCGGGCGAGACGGCCAGGTAGGCGACGGTCGTCATGGCCGCACCTCCGGCCGCAACCCGCCGATGGAACGCGATCAGATCGTCGGTCACCACTCCCCTGGGGGATCGACCCTCGAAGGTCGCCGCCTTGATGATCCGGTTCTTCAAGGTGATCGGCCCGAGGCGCGCCGACCCGAAGACCACCCGTCCCGACTCGCCGCCCGCGTCCGCCTTCGCCGTCACCCGGCACCTCCCGCAGTGGTCACCAGGCCATTCTGTCGCCGATGCGGCGGACGTGCGCCCCGGGTCGAACCTGGGCGCCGCACCTCACTACGGTCGCCCAGGGTATGACGACCCCACCGGCGATGAGCACCGACGAGCTGCAGCAGTCCCTTGCCGGCGCCTTCCCGAGCGCGGTGGTGCCCTACCTCGTCGAGGGGATCACCGGCACGGGCATCAGGTTGCGGCTCCCGGTCGGGGAGGCCGACAGCCGTCCGGGCGGCACGGTGTCCGGCCCGTCCCTCATGGCCCTGGTCGACGTGGTGGCGAAAGCCCAGGTCACCTACTCGATCCCTCCTCGATGAGCACTCGTCGGCCGCACGTCCGGCCGACGCCCCCACTGAGCATCCATTGCGTACGCCATGGGTCCGTGCCACCATCGGGGACAGTCGTCAAGGGGGAACAGAACATGCATGACCTCGTGATCCGAGGCGGGAAGGTCGTCGACGGCACCGGAGCGCCGGCACGCACCGCCGATGTCGCCGTGGACGACGGGCGCATCAGCGGCGTCGGATCCCTCGCCGGTGAGGCCGCTGCCCGCACGGTGGATGCCGACGGCCTCCTGGTCACCCCGGGTTGGGTGGACATCCACACCCACTACGACGGCCAGGCCACCTGGGACGAGGTCCTGGCCCCGAGCAGCTGGCACGGGGTCACCACCGTCGTCACCGGCAACTGCGGCGTCGGCTTCGCCCCGGCCATGCCCGACCGGCACGAGTGGCTCATCGGGCTCATGGAGGGCGTGGAGGACATCCCTGGAACCGCCCTGTCCGAGGGCATCCGGTGGGAGTGGGAGACGTTCCCCGAGTACCTCGACACCCTCGAACGACGGCGGTGGACGATCGACGTCGGCACCCAGATCGCCCACGGGGCGGTGCGCTCCTACGTGATGGGCGACCGGGGGGCCCGCAACGAGGCGGCCACATCGGAGGACATCCGTGCCATGAAGCAGGTGGTGAAGGAGGCCATCGCCGCCGGGGCCCTCGGCTTCTCGACCTCGCGCACCCTGGCCCACCGGGCCATCGACGGCGAGCCGGTGCCCGGCACCTATGCCGCCGAGGACGAGCTCTTCGGAATCGGCAGCGCCCTCGGCGAGCTCGGCACGGGGATCTTCGAGCTGGCCCCGGCCGGCACCGCCGGGGAGGACGTCATCGCACCGAAGAAAGAGGTGGACTGGATGCGGCGGCTGTCCGCTGCCATCCACCGTCCGGTCACCTTCGCCCTCGTCCAGGTGGACGCCGCCCCGCAGCTGTGGCGCGAGCTGATGGACGAATCACTGCGCGCCGTGTCCGAGGGCGCCGACCTCTGGCCCCAGGTGGCCGGCCGGGGCTTCGGGCTCCTGTCCGGGCACTTCACCACCTACTGCCTGCTCGACCAGATCCCCGAGTACCAGATCCTGAAGGCGAAGGGACTCGAGCCCGACGAGCTGATCGCCGCGCTGCGGACCCCTGAGGTCCGGCGCGCCATCGAGTCGTGGGTGCCCGACCCGGCAACGGCCGAGCGCATGGAGCAGGCCTACCGCACCACGTTCATCCTGGGCAGCCCGCCCGAGTACGAACCGGGGCCCGAGCGGTCGCTGGTGGGCATTGCCGCGGCCACCGGGCGCACCCCCCTCTCGGTGGCGTACGACGCCATGCTCGAGGACGACGGGCGGGGCCTCCTCTACGTCCCCATCCTCAACTACTCCGAGGGCAACCTCGATCCGGCACGGGAGATGCTCCTGCACCCCCGTGCCGCGTCCGGCCTGGGCGACGGCGGGGCACACTGCGGGGTCATCTGCGACGCGTCGCAGCCCACCTTCATGCTCACGCACTGGACCCGCGACCGGGTGCGCGGCGAGCGGCTCCCCCTCGAGTGGATGGTGAAGAAGCAGACCCACGACACGGCCCGCCTCTACGGGCTCGGCGACCGGGGTACGCTCGACGTCGGTGCCGTCGCCGACATCAACCTGATCGACTACGAGCGCCTGCAGTTGGGCAACCCCCGGATGGTGGCCGACCTGCCGGCGGGTGGCAAGCGCCTGCTCCAGGACGCCACCGGGTACGTCGAGACCATCAAGACCGGTGTGACCACCTTTGCCGACGGTCACGACACCGGCGCCCGCCCGGGGATCCTGCTTCGGGGCGCCCGCTGACCGACGGCGGGTGAACCGGCCCCTGCCTGTCCGCCCGCTCAGGCCCCGCTTGCTGCATCCGCCTCGGACGGCGCTCCCGAGGCGAGGCCGCCGGGCTGCTCGGCGGCCTCGGCCGCCCATTCGGCCTGCATCTGCTGATAGACCCGGTGCTCCACGATGAAGGCCAGGAAGGGCACGAAGCCCGCTGCCACCACCAAGAGGATCCGGCCCAGGCGCCAATGGGCTCGCCGGGCCAGGTCGGCCGCCGTCACCAGGTACACCAGGTACAGGTACCCGTGCGTAGGGGCAACCACCTCTTCGGCCACCTTCACGTCGACCCCGAGCAGCTGGAAGATCACCACGACCGTCAAGAGGAGCAGCGCGGTCCCCACGACGAAGGCCATCACCCGATAGCGGATCAGCGCTCCGTGCATGTGGTCCTCTCCGTGGCGGTGCGGCACCGGCGCGCCCGCCGGGCCGGGCCGGTGTGTCCGGGGCGGCAGCTCACGGGCGTGCCGGGTCGGAATCGGCCGCGTTCAGCTCCTCCAGGTAACGGTTGTACTCGGCCAGCTCCGCGGCCTCCTCGGGGGTCTGGGAAGCGAAGCGCTCGCCCCGGCCCCCGGCCTCCTCGTCGATGGGCAAGGCCGCGGCGATGGCCATGTTCTTGCGGCGACCCCCGGTGAGCGCCCAACCGGGTTGCTTGTGATCTGCGGGGGGTGGCCCTTCGGTGGCGACGGTCCGGGCACCCTGTCGCGGGAGCACGGTGCGCTGGTCGTGGATCAGCTGCCACCACATGTAGATCGCATAGATGCCGAAGAACGGCCACAGGACGGTGTAAGCCCAGCTCAGTGTGTTGCCGCCCAGGGCACGGTCCAGTTGCCACCGGGTGAGCCAGGCGAAGGCGGGCAACAGGACGAGCAGCGTCACATGCAACCCGATGCAGCGGGGTGTGAAGTATCGATGCACCCTCCCATCGTACCGCCGCGGACCTCGATCTCCCATTCGGGAGTGCCCGCGAGCTGGGCCGATACCGGCGGCGGGCCGGGGGCGTCGGGCGGGCCGTCGGCGGCGGGGTTTGCCACCATGGCCGCGCACGGTCCCCGTCGTCCACCCCCGGGGTGCCTAGTATTTTCCCCAAGCAGCGGACCGGCGACCCGGGCTGGGGCGATCTGCCCGCAACTGCCGATCGAGAACTGCCGATCGAGAACTGCCGATCGAAAGGTAACGCCGTGGACAGTCGCCTCAGAATCGGTATCGCGGAGGCCATCGGGACGATGATCCTCGTCGTCGGAGGCGCGGGCACCGCCATTCTGGCCACCGGAACCTTCTTCCCCAAGGGGTCGTTCGGGATCATCGGCGTGGCGCTCGCCTTCGGCGTCTCGCTGCTGGTCGCCGCGTACTCAATCGGCTCCATCTCGGGCTGCCACGTCAACCCGGCGGTGACCCTCGGCCTGTTGGTCATCGGCAAGACCAAGACGAAGGAGCTGCCCTTCTACATCGTCTTCCCGGTCGTCGGCGGCATCTTGGGCGGCGCCCTGTGGCGCGCCATCCGGCCGCCATCGGACGAACTGACCGAGGAAGCCTCCGAGGCGGTGGCGCCTGCCCCGTACGGCCGGCGCCCGCAGCCCGAATAGCCCGACCGGCCCGGGCGCAGCCCCCTCCCCGGGCCACACTGCACGGCAACCGCAGGACCGAACTCGACAAGGAGAAGGCGCACCGATGCCAACAGAGCGGTCACACCCTGCCCCTACCGTTTCGACCGTGAACTACGCGACGGAGCATCCCACGCTGTTCGACCCCCACATCGAGGTGAGGGTCAGCAGGCGGCGCAAGAAGACCGCCGGCGCCCACTGGGAGGGCGACCGCATCGTGGTGGTGGTTCCCGCCCACCTGCGCGGCGCCGATCGCGACCGGATGGTCGAGAGCCTGGCCGGCCGGCTGGCGCGGCACCGGCCGCACCTGCACGCCTCGGACGCGCACCTCGCGGAGAGGGCCGGCGCGCTCGGCCGGCGCTACCTCGACGGGGTGGAGCCATCGTCGATCCGATGGTCCACCACACAGAACAAGCGGTGGGGGTCGTGCACCATCGGGACCCGAGAGGTCCGGGTCTCGGAGCGGCTGCGGGTCGCTCCGGCCTGGGTGCTCGACGCGGTGATCGTCCACGAGCTGGCCCACCTCATCGAGCCGAACCATTCGCCGCGCTTCCGCGAGTTGGAGAGCCGCTACCCCCGGCACCGGGAGGCGGACGTCTTCCTGGAGGGCTACACCCTCGGGTTGCACATGTCGGCGGGCACGCCCGGAGCGGCATCACCCGGTGAGGGATTCGACGACGACGTCATCGACGGTGCGGCGGGCTCCTGAGCGGCCGCTCCGCCCTAAATCTAGAAAGTTGACTTGATTAGTCGTCTTTCACTCACTACAGTGACCGTATGGCATTCGCCTACCTCGATCCGGCAGCGGTTCTCACTGATGACCGGTCCCCCCGTCGTCCCCGGAGACCGCATGCCGGATCGAGGGTCCCTCGCCCCCGGGAGCCAACCGTGCTCCACGACCAGTCCCCCCGGGCCGGGCGGCAGGTCGATCTCCTGGCCATCGCCGAGGGCTTCGCCGTCTCGGCCGGCGGCATCACCGGTCTGCGCGGCCTCGATGAGCGCGCCTGGATCCTGTTGGCCGCCACCGATCTCTTCGAGGCCTGGGCCATCGGTTGGCCGCCCGGAGGGCGCATCGACCTGCACGACCACGGACCGTCCCACGGCGCGCTGGTGGTGGTCGAGGGAGTGCTGACAGAGGTCGCGGTGGAGGCCGACCGCCGTGGCGCTGCCACCAGGACCACCCGTTACCTACGACCGGGGGACCACCGCCAGTTCGGGTCCCACTACGTTCACGACGTCAACAACGACGGTATGGTGGATGCCGTCAGTGTGCACGTGTACGGGCCGCGCCTGACCACCATGACCTACTACGAGCTGGACCGGGGCGGCCGGCCGGAAGCCGTGCGCACCGAGGAGATCGAGCCGGTCGGGCCCTTCGACACCACCGGCGTCCACGACCCCGCGTGAGTCCCTCCGCCGACGACCTGGTGGCCAGCGCCCGCCGCCGGATCGGCCGGACCGCGCCAGAGGACCTGGCCGACGTGACCGCTGCGGGCGGGCTGATCATCGACATCCGGCCCGCCGCCCAGCGCGAGGAGGAAGGCCCCCTCCCCGATGCCCTGGTCGTCGAGCGCAACGTGCTCGAGTGGCGCCTCGACCCCAACGGCGCCCACCGACTGCCCGACGTCACGGGAGTCGACCAACCGGTGGTGGTGGCGTGCTCGCAGGGGTACGCGTCGTCACTCGCGGCCGAGTCGCTGCTCGCCCTCGGGTTCCGGAACGTCACCGACCTGATCGGTGGGTACCAGGCATGGTCGGCGTGGGCGAACGCCGGCCAGCCGACGTCGGAGGCGGCTGTTCCCCAGTCGTAGGTGGGGCGATCACCGCGTCAGGAACGTCGCCTTGCCTCAGCCAACGCCGCTTCGATGCCCAGCAGCTGCTTGGTCTGCCACGCCTGATACGTGGAGCTCGCTGGTGCGAGGGTCTCGGTGATCGTGGCATACGGGATGTGCTCCGCCCTGACCTCGGCCAACTGGGCCTGCACATCGGGCGTGACGTTCTGGCTGTTGTAGACGTAGACCTTGATGAGGTGGTTCTTGATCTGATTGTCGATGATCTCCTTGTCGCCTGCTGAGACGTCGGTTCCCTCGCTGATGGCCTTCAGGAACGCGTGGGGGGTGACGAGGTCGAGGCCCAGAGCCGGGGCCAGCATGGCGAAGATCGACTCGGATGCTCCTACGGGGGTGCCGGAGTACCGAGCCTTGATGGCGGCGATGGTGGCGTTGTATTGCTTCAGGGCCACAGTGTCGAAGTAGGTCTCCTGCTCGTTGAAGTACGTGCTGTCGGCTGGATCGAGTGCCTGATAATCGGAGACGATCCGACGGATGACCTCTTGGACATCGGCCGGGTTGTACCACAGGTGCGGATTTCCGCCGTCGGCCACGCCGACGACGGTGCCGACATCCAGCACCGTCGGATGGGTCTGATCGGCACCCAGTAGCTGGCTCACCCAAGGGTCGTATCCGATTCCGTTCTCCATCACGAACTGGGCCCCGGCGATCTCCCTGGCATCGGCGGCGGTCGGCTCGTAGCTGTGAGGGTCGGTGTTCGGGTTGGTGATGATGCTCACCACCCGGACATGTATCCCGCCCAACTGGCTGGCGATGCTGCCCCAGAAGTTCTCTGCCGCCACCACTCGGATGACCTTGCCCTCGCTCTTGGTGCCGGCGCCGGACGGCTGACTGCCGGACGTGGAGGTGGCACAGGCAGTCGACAGCACAGCGACTGCGGTGAGGATCAGGCCGACAAACCGACCGGAGTGGTTGGGGGAACGGTGGGCGGCGGATGCGTTGATGGCAACGTTCATCGGTGATCGGCTCCTCGGTTGGTGCGGTCCACTTCCCATGCGACGGGTGGACAGCCGTCTGATGGCGCACTATAAATGAGAATCGTTCTCATCACAAGCGGAGGTCGGATTTGTTCCGGCCGGAGGAGTTGCGAGGCGTGAGCAATCATGTGCTGGGAATCACTCCCAGCACCATGGCATGGCGGCAGCTTCGGCCCGACACGTTCCAATGTCATCGACGTGCCGGCATGGACGGGGGTCGAAGCTCTCGCGATGGGGCGGGTCCTTCTCCCCACGATCACCGGGGCGCTCCCGGGGCGCCGAGCGCCCCGGCTCCCGGCGGTCGGCAGAGGTGCCCGGTAGCGAGTACAACGGGGGTCGTGGCCTACCTCCTGGCAGTGACTGCCGCCTTTGTCAACGCCCTGACATCGGTTCTCCAGCGGATCGGGGTCGAGTCGGCCCCGGAGTCGACCACCCTGAGGATGAGCCTCATGGCCCACGCCATCCGACGGGGCATCTGGCTCATCGGCTTCGGCCTCATGCTGGTGGAGTTCGCCCTTCAGGCCACCGCCCTGCGCTTCGGTGAGCTCAGCGTGGTCCAGCCCGTGCTCACCACCGAGCTCCTCTTCCTCATGCTCATCCTCGGCGTCTGGTTTCGCTACCGACTGGGTCCCCAGGAGTGGATGGGCTCGGTGATCATCGTGGTAGGCCTCGGCGGGTTCTTCCTGGCTGCGGCGCCCGCCGGCGGCCATGCCATCCCCGACACCCGCTCGTGGGTGGTCGCCTCGGTCGTGCTGATCGCCGTCATCACCGGCTTCATCGTCGCCGCCCTGCGCGGCCCGCGATGGTGGCGGGCGGCCTCCTTCGGGGCGGCCACCGCGGTGACCGCCGCGTTCGGGGCCGCACTGACCAAGGCCACCACGACCTACATCTCCGAGGGGTGGGGGCACGTGCTCACCCATGCCCAGCCATACATGCTCGCCGTGACCGGGCTGGGTACGGTCTTCCTTCTCCAGAATGCCCTACACGCCGGGCCGATCACCGCGTCGCGCACGACGCTGGTGACCCTCAACCCGCTGGTCAGCATCGTGCTCGGGATCACCCTTTTCGCCGACCGGCTCCGCGCCGGGCCCCTGTGGGTGACCTTGGAAGTGGCCGCCCTGGCGGTGCTGGTCACCGGAACGGTGATCCTGGCCCGCTCGCCCCTGGTGGCAGGCACCCGGGCGGAAGGCGAGCCCGGCGAGATGCTGGCCGGCGCCCGCCACCGGGAGATGATGGCGCCCCCCATGGAGGCGATGCCGTAGGCGCACCCAGCGCCAGCTGCGAAACGACAGCGGCGGACGTGATCGACCTCGGACGGCTCGGGCCCACCCAGCTTCCACGCAGCTTCGGCGTCCTCAGGGCGCAAGCCGACGGGGCCTCGCGCTCTGGAACTCCTCATCGCCGCAACCGCCTGCTCGACCGGGCTCCCGCTCCACACCCGGGACGAAGAGGACTTCCGGGGCCTCGAAGGCCTGGTCGAGATCGTCGCGGTGTGACTCACCGAGCCCGGGGCCTGCGCCGACGCCTCAGCCGGTCAGCGACCCGGTCCGTCCACGGGTCATCGATCGCTGTCCCGAGGCCCCGGGCCACGTGCAGGCCCGGGCGGCGAGCAGCAGCTCGGCGATGCCGAGGGGACCATCGCCCAGGTGCTCCCTCATCGACCGGAACAGCGACGCGGTCACCCGGGTGTCGCCCAGGGCACTGTGGTGGTCGTCCCAGCTGAGACCGAAGTGGTCGCAGCAGTCGACCAGCCGGGCCTTGCCCCGCAGTCCCAGGTGGAGCTGAGCCACCCGGAGGGTGTCCACCGTCGCCACGTTGCCGGGGACCAGGGCCTCGCCCCCGGCCCTCCGGCACTCGGACCACAGGAAGGCCAGGTCGAACCGGTCGACGTTGTGGCCCACGATGACCCTGCCCGAGAGCCGGTCGGCCAGATAGGGGTGGATCTCGGCGAAGTTGGGCGCTCCGACCAGCATCTCCTCGGAGATGCCGTGGACGTGGGTCGGCCCAGGATCTCGCCCCGGGTCAACGAGCGTGCAGAAGGTGTCGACCTCCTCGCCGGCGGGCGAGAGGATCACCACGGCCACCTCGACGATCCGCTCCTGTTCGGGCGAGAAGCCGGTGGTCTCGACGTCGACGACGGCGAAACCCGGCGGGTGCTCCCCAGCGGTCTCCACGGTCCCCACCGTAGATCGCCGGTGCAACACGGTGTCGCACGCTCGACAGACCACGTCGGTTACCGGTGGAGGACCTCTACGAGCAGCACCGTCCCTCTCGGCTTCGGATCCCCCGCCGCCCCGGATTGGGCCGTCCCCCCGCTCGGGGTCGAGGTCGCCGGGACCGGACACGACCCGCATCCTCCACACGCTCCGCAGCGCACAGAGGACGGGGCCGACAGGTCCTAGGCGTTGGCCCCCTGCAGCTCGCGCAGCTCCTCGGCCACGTCGGCTTCGTGCTGCTCCTCGTCCTCACGGGCCTTGGCCGGGCTCCAGCGGCCGTGGTTCAAGAAGATGGTCGGGATGAACAGGACCATGCCTGCAACGCAGACCCAGAACCAGTGCTGCCACTGCTTGGGCGACTTGGCCACGCCGTTCTGCAGCGCCACTAGTTGGCTCTGGTGGGCCGCCAGGTAGTTGAGCTGCGTCTCGTAGGGGACGACCAGCGTCTTCAACTGCGTCTGGTACTTGACGACCAGGGCGAAGTTCGCCGCTCCGAGTGCCTTGGTGGCGGCGACGATGTTCGGGATGGACGGGTTGGCCGACAGGGCGGCGACGATCGGCTTGTTGGTCGGCGTGTTGAGGACCCCGAGGAACGCAGCGTGCTCCTGTGCGAAGGACACCGACGCCGGGTGCTCCACGATGAACGACTGGATGGCGGGCGTGGCATAGGGCGTGTTGTCGACCACCGGGTTCACCGAGTTGATCACCAGGGGCAGGAAGAGGAACGAGAGCCCCACGGTGAGGCGCAGGATCCACCCCCACAGGGCCAGGCCGGTACCGACCAGAGCCGGGTTCTTGGCCTCGACCATCTCGGTGTAGGCGGCCATCCACGGCGCGTAGCACAACGAGATGAAGGCGGCCAGGAGCACCTCGATGAGGACCAGCTGGTTGTGCCCGGTGTGCGCGTTGTCGGCCTGATGCAGGAAGACGATGAGCATGACGATCGCGCCGATGGCGCCGATGAGCATGAACGGCTTGCGGACCCGGAACTTGTCGGAGAGCACACCGAAGATGATCAGGGCGACGAGGTCGGCCCACCAGAACCAGGCGTTCAACCCGTTGGCCTGGCCGGTGGTGAGGTTGAGGCCGTTCGGGTTCTTGAAGACGGTCGCCCAGTAGATGGTGAAGAAGGCCGAGGCCGCGTAGTAGACGAGCAGGAAGAGCGAGATGCCGATGGCCGAGCCCACCAGGTCCCACTTGAGGATCTGGCGCCAAGGATGGGTGGTGGCCGCGAACACCTCCTGGTCGGTGAGGCCCAGGGCCCGGGCCTCGATCAGCGCCCGGTCCCGTTGGGACACCATCAACTGGTCGCGGAGCCTGGAGGACAGGTCCTTCATGAAGAACATGGCGAGGACGAAGACGACCAGGGCGGACGCTCCGGAGATGATGAACTGGCTCTTGAATCCGCTGGCGCCGTTGTGGCTTATGAAGTGGTCGAGCGTGTGGGTGGCCACGATGCTGGTGAGCAGGCTGCCGGCCACCGGGCCCACCGTCCAGAACCCCATGGCCGAGGCCCGGCCCAGCTGCGGGCTGAAGTCGCGCACCAGCGACGGCGTCGCCACCAGGATGGCGCCTTCGACCAGGCCGAGGACGCAGATGACGATGGCGAACTGCCACTCGGTCTTGCAGAGGGGGACGCCGACGGCCACCAGGAGCCCGACGATGAGCAGCCCGTAGATGATCACGTTGGACCGGCCGAACTTGTCGGTCTTGCTGGCCGGAAGCGAGGCGAAGGCCCCGATGAGGTTCGAGACGACCACGATGTACACGTAGAAGGCGAAGGACATGTGGAAGTACTGCAGGATGTTGGGGGTCACCCCGGTCTGGGTGAAGTACGTGTAGTAGAGGACGATGGTGGCCAGCACGGCCAGTCCCAGGTAGGCGGTGCGCTTCCTGTTGTCCGGGTACTCGTCGATCTCGTGGACGAACAAGAACCGGAACAGGGCTCCGTGTCCCGATGTCGTCCCAGCGTTCGCGTCCAACGTCTGCGCTGCCATACCGTCTCCCCCTGGATCTCGGTTTGCGACTCTCGCCGGTCGCAGCACTGACCGTAGCGCAACCGGAGGGCGCTTGTGGAGTACCGGGATCCCGGGTCAAATCGCCGGACCGACGTCCCGGGCTCGCCGCGCCTTCCGCCGGGCGGGATCCCCGCCGCTAGAGTTGCGCCGTCAGTCGTCGAGCACCGCGACCGCCACCAACTCCTCGAGGTACCGGGTGTCCCACCACGAGATCTGGAGTTGCTTGGCCCGCCGGAAGTACAGCTGGATGTCGAACTCGACGGTGAACCCGATCCCCCCGAAGATCTGCTGGGCGGTGGCGGTCACGTCCCGGAACGTTCGGCACGCGTACAGCTTGGCCATCGGGGCCAGCTTGGCGACGCTGCGTCCCTCGGACCGCGCCCAGGCGGCCTCGTGGACGAGCACCTCGGCGCCGTCGACGCTGGTGGACCCGTCGGCCAGGTAGTGGGCGATGGCCTGGAAGGCGCCGAGTGGCTTGTCGAACTGTTGGCGGTCCTTGGCGTACTGCACGGTGATCTCCAACGCGTACTGTGCGCCGCCGACGGCCTGGGCACCGGCCAGGATGATCCCGTCGTGCATCACCGTGTCCCAGGTGGCCCACCCGCTCCCCGCTCCCCCGATGCGGTCCGCCGGGTCGACTCGCACCCGGTCGAAGTCGACCCGGTACTGGGTGTCCGACGCGATGGTCAGCTGCTGGGTGAGGGTGACGCCCTCGGCCGACGGGTCGACGAGGAAGAGGTCGACATCGGTCGGGGTATCCCCGGTGCGGGCCAGCACCACGAGGCAGGCGGCAGCACGGGCGAACGCCACGTGGCGCTTGGTACCCGAGAGCACGAAGCCGTCGCCGTCGGGCACCGCCCGGATCTGCACGCCCGTGGGTCCGAAGCCGCTCTCGGGCTCGAGCCACGCCGGAGTGAGGATGGCCTCACCGGTCACGATGGGCGGCAGCCATCGCTGCTTTTGGCCCTGGCTGCCCGACCGGGCCAGCACTCCACCGCACAGGACGGAACTGACGAAGTGGGGGGACGGTGCCAGGGAGCGACCGAACTCCTCGTAGACGACCACTCCCTCCACCGCGGTCATGCCCGAACCGCCGTACTCCTCGGGCAGTTGCAGGCCGATCAGGTCCAGGTGGCCCAGCTGCTTCCACAGGCCGGGCGAGTAGCCGATCGGGTCGTCCTCGAGCTCGCGGACCACGCTAAGCGGGCTGTTGGTGGCGCACACACCGCGCACCGTCTCGCGCAGCATCTCTTGTTCGGGGCTGAATCTCAGGTCCAACATGGTCGGCTCTCCTCGTGTGGTGATGCGTCGTCCGGTGATGCGGTGGGCGCCAGGCCGGCGACGCCGCACGGAGCGGAGGCGGGCATCACGGCAGCCACCGATCGCCCGTGCGCTCCCAGGGGTTGTCGTCGTCGGTGACCGGCAGTGCCACCCGCGCCTTGCAGGTGGTCTTGGGGTCGTCGTCGACCGACACCGAGATGTCGACGACCACCCAACCGCATCCGGTCTCGTCGACGCCGGCGTCGGTCACCTCGCCCCGGAACACCATGGTGTCGCCGGGGAAGATCGAACCCAGCATCCGGAAGTTCATCCGCTGGAGGCGGCCGTACGGCCCGGTCCAGTCGGTGACGAACCGCTCGAACCATGCCGCCTGGTTCGGCGTGTTGAGGAAGATGTCACGGGTGCCGTTGCGGTTGACGGCGAAGTCCTTGTCGTGGTGCATCGGGCGCCAGTCGCGGGCAGCCATGGCACCGAGCACCACGGTGGTGGCAGTGACCGGATAGGCCAGCTCGGGAAGGTGGTCGCCGACGGAGACGTCGTCGTGCAGGAGCCGGGTGGTGGTGGTCATGATCGACCCCCCGCCGGACCGGCGGCCTCGGTGCGCCGGTAGCCGAAGCCGGTATAGCTCTCGACGGCCACCAGGTCCCCGCGCTGGTTGTGGTACTCCACGTCGATGACCCAGAAGCGGCCGGTGCCGAGCCTGGTGGTCTTCTCGTCGCTGACCGAGCGCAGGATCTGGCGGGTCCGCAGCCGGTCACCCAGCCGCACCGGCTCGTGGAAGACGATGGTGTTGTCGCTCATGACGGCCTCGGGCAGCCCGAGACCCTCCTTGAGGTCGAAGTGGATCTGCAGGGGCAGGGCCTGGGCGGTGCGCCCCGGTGCCCAGTGGTGGGGGCGGAACCACACCGAGACCATGGTCGGCGGGGCGATGGGCCCCCCGGTCACCTCCTCGGCCACCTGCTCGTCCCAGAACAGGGGGTTGCCGTTCTCCACCGAGGCGCAGGTCGTCCACACATAGCCCTGCTCCACGGGGAACTCCCCCTCCTCCTCGTACTGCCCCACCCCGATGAGGCGTTCGATGTCGGCCACGCCGATGGCGCTCATGCCACCACCCCTTTCGTCCGCAGCTCCGCCAGTCGCTCCGGGCGCACGCCGGCGGACGCCAGCAGCTCGTCGGTGTCCGAATGGGCCGGGTCCCCGATCTGCACCGGGGCACCCACCCCCTCCATGCCGGCCAGCACCGGCCCCACCTGGCGGAACCGGGTCGGCACGCCATCGCGGCCGCCCGGTGACGCCTCCTCGGCGTCGACGAATGCGTGACGCGCCGCGTACTGGTCGTCCCCGACCACCTCGGCCACCGACAGTACGGGGGTAACGCAGGTGTCGGCGCCGGCCAGCTCGGCGACCCAGGCATCCCGGTCCTTGGTGGCGAAGGCCGACCGGAAGTCGGCCCGGATACGGTCCTGGGCCCGGTCGTCGAGTTGGTGGTCCGACCACTGCTCACACCCGAGGAGCCGGCACAGGTTGGCGTAGAACCTGGGCTCGATGGCGCCCACCGCCAGCCACCTGCCGTCGGCGGCCCGGTAGGTGTCGTAGCAGGCGTACCGTCCGGTGATGATGTTGTGGCCCGGACCGACCGGCGCCCCCGTGGCCAGGTGCTCGTCGACCGCCAGGGAGGTGAGCCACAGCACGCCGTCGGCGATGGACACGTCGAGGTGCACGCCCGGGCCGCCGCCGGCGCGACCGATCAGTGCGGCCATGATCGCCATGGCCGCATGCATGCCCCCGCCGGCGGCATCGGCGATGGTCGCGCCCGGTACCGGCGGGCCACCGTCGGCGCGGGGCTCGGTGGTGGCCAGGTACCCGCCGACGGCCAGATAGTTGATGTCGTGCCCCGCCCATGCCGAGCGGGGCCCGCTCTGCCCGTAGCCGGTGGTGGAGCACAGGATGATCCCCGGGTTGACGGCACGCAGCTCGTCGAAGCCGATGCGCAGGCGCTCGACGACCCCCGGGCGGAAGCTCTCCACCACCACGTCGGCCGTCGCCACCAGCGAGAGGAAGGCCTGGCGGCCGTCGGTGTCCTTCAAGTCGATGGACGTGTGCCGCAGGTGGCGCGAGCCGCTGTAGGCGTAGAACGGGGGCTGGATCGGGGCGGTGCCGCGCCCCGGCACCGCCCCCACCTTGATGACCACTGCCCCGTAGTCGGCCAGCAGGCGCGTGGCACGCGCCGCTGGGCCCACGGTGGACAGGTCGAGGACGGTGATGCCGCGCAGCGGCCCGCCAGGCCCGGTGCGGGTGTCCACCGCGCCCGGCTCCGACCGGGCCACGGACGGCGCGACGGCAGAGGTGGTGGACTGTCCGGTCACAGGCGTAGAGGAGCTCAGAAGTTCTTCGGGAGGCCGAGCTTGCGACGGGCGATGATGTTCTTCTGGATCTCCGAGGACCCGCCGCCGATGGTGTCGATCACCGTGTAGCGGTACGTCGACTCGGACCGGCCCTTCATCGGGGCATCCTCGTCGCGGACCCGCAGCTGGGACCCGGGCCCGGCGATGTCCATGGAGGCATCGGCCAGTCGACGCGAGAACTCGGTGGTGAACAGCTTGTACTCGGATGCCTGCGAGGTCGGGGGGGCGCCGCCCTCGGACGAGGCGAACACGAACTTGAGGCCGAGGACCCTGGCCACCTCGGCCTCGGTGTGGAGCTCGGCGATCCGCGACCGGACCACTGCGTCGTCCTTCAGGGGCACGCCGTCCCGGGTCGCCGTCTTGACGTACTCGGTCAGCAGGCCGAGTCGCTGGGCGGTCGGCGAGTAGGTGAACAGGGTGAATCGCTCGAGGTCGAGGGCCTCCGAGATGTACTGGAACCCCTTGTTGAGCTCGCCGACCACATAGTCGTCCGAGACCCACACGTCGTCGAGGTAGACCTCGTTGGTGCGCTCGTCCCCCATGGTCCAGATGCCCTTGACCGTGATCCCCGGATGGTCCATCGGCACGAGGAACAGGCTGATCCCGTGGTGCTTGGGGGCGTCGGGGTCGGTGCGGGCCCCGACCCAGTACCAGTCGGCGAAGTGGGCGGACGTGGTCCACGTCTTCTGCCCGTTGAGGAGCCACCCGTCCCCGTCGCGGGTGGCCTTCAGCTGCATGGAGGCGGCATCCGAGCCGGCATTGGGCTCGGAATAGCCAACCGCGAACTCGACTTCGTTGCGCAGGATCTTGGGCAGGAACTCCTGCTTCAGCCTCTCGCTCCCGTGGCTGATGATGGTCTTGCCGATGATGCCCACGCCCTTGCCGATCTGGGGCCCTCCCCGGGCGGCCAACGCCTCGTTCAAGAGGTACTCGAAGATCCCGTCACCGTTCGATCCGCCGTACTCCTCCGGCCAGGTGATGCCGAGCCACCCCTGCTCGCCGACCTTGGCCATGAACTGGCGGCGAAGTGGGGTGTCCACGATCTGTGCCATGTTCTCGCGGGTGACGTCGAAGACCTCGGGATCGTCGTTGTCGTCGAGGAACGCTTCGACCTCCTTGACGAATTCGAGCTGCTCGGGGGTGAACTCGAAGTCCATGGTCCGGCCTCCATCGTGCGGGCGCGGCAGCTGCCGCAGTGGTTTCCTGACTGACCGTCAGATACTGTGTGCATCATAGGATGAGGAAGCAGTCGAGGCCAGCGTCGGTCATCCAACCAGGTCATCCGGGCACCGTCCCGGCCGCATGCCTCCCGGGCAGCCGGGGGGAGTGCCCGACCGCGTCCCGGTCGATCTGCCCGGGTGCAGCCAGTGCCGTCACGACGAAGGGAACGCCACCACCATGAGAGGCATCGTCAGCATTGCCGGGTACGTGCCGTACCGGCGCCTCCAGCGCTCGGCGGTGGCCCAGGTCTTCGGCACCGGCGGCGGGAAGGGCAGCCGGTCGGTGGCCTCCCATGACGAGGACACCACCACCATGGGGGTCGAGGCGGCCCGCCTGGCCCTGCGGCCGGTGCCGGGCGCCGGCCCGGACGCCATCTGGTTCGCCACGGCCACGCCCGCCTATCTGGACAAGACCAACGCCACCACAATCCACGCCGCCCTGCGGCAGCCGGCCCATGTGGCTGCCTTCGACTTCGGGGGCGCGCTCCGATCCGGGACCGGCGCGCTGCGCACCGCGCTGGCGGCCAACGGGTCGGGGACCACCCTGGTGGTGCTGTCCGATCTGCGCGATGGCCTTCCCACCTCGGCCGACGAGTCGGCCGGGGGTGACGGGGCGGCCGCGGTGCTCATCGGGGACGAAACCCCCGGTACTCCGGTGGTCGCCGAGTACCTGGGCGGCGCATCGGCGACCGACGAGTTCCTCGACCGCTGGCGGACCGCAGGCGACCGCCGGTCGAGGGTGTGGGAGGAGCGGTTCGGCGAGACCCGGTACGTCCCGCTCGGCGCCCAGGCCTGGGAGTCCGCGTTGAAAGCCTCCGGGCTCACCGCCGACGAGGTCGATCAGGTGGTGGTCACCGGGATGCACGGCCGAGCCGCCAGGGCCCTCGCCCGCAAGCTCGCGGTCCGGGACGGTGCGCTGTCCGACGACCTCTCCGCCACCGTGGGCCAGACCGGGGCCGCCCATCCGGGACTGGTGCTGGCCTCGATGCTGGAGGCAGCCCGACCCGGTCAGGTGATCGCCGTGGTGGCCCTGGCCGACGGCGCCGACGCCCTGTTGTTCCGGACCACCGACGCCCTGGCCTCGTGGGTGCCGGCCGAGTCCGTGGCCGATCAGATCGCCGGCGGGGCCGAACTCCCCTATGGCAAGTTCCTGGCCTGGCGGGGCATGGTCACCCCCGAGCCCCCCCGTCGCCCCGAGCCCCAGAGGGTCTCCTCCACCGCGGCGTGGCGCAACGAGGACTGGAAGTTCGGCTTCGTCGGATCACGCGACCGCTCCTCGGACGCCATCCACCTGCCGCCCTCCCGGGTGTCGATGAAGGGCGGGGCCGTCGACGACATGGAGCCCGTCGAGCGGGCCGACACCGAGGCCACCATCGCCACCTACACCATCGACCGGCTGGCCTACTCGCCGAGCCCCCCCATCGTCTTCGCCGTGCTGGACTTCGACGGCGGGGGGCGGTTCCCTGTGGAACTGACCGACGTCGACCCGGACACGGTCGACACCGGCGACCGGGTGACCATGACGTTCCGGAAGCTGTTCACCGCCGACGGCATCCACGACTACTTCTGGAAGGCCAAGCCGTCCCGGGCCGCGGGCACGGGCGGATCCGCGCCCGCCGGCGCCTGAGCGGCAACCACATCGCATCGCCCGGCAGCGCGGGACATCGCACCGGATCGCCCGAGGAACGAGGAGAGACACGATGGCATCGCACGGGATCAAGGACCGGGTGGCAATCGTCGGGATGGGCTGCACCCGATTCGCCGAGCACTGGGACAAAGGCCTCGACGACCTGATCGTCGAGGCCTCCGAGGACACCTTCGCCTCTGCCGGGGTGACCAAGGACGACGTCGACGCCTACTGGTTCGGCACTGCCCAATCGGGCATGAGCGGCATCACCCTGGCCCGGCCCCTGCAGCTGGAGGGCAAGCCGGTCACCCGGGTCGAGAACTACTGCACCACCGGCTCCGAAGCGCTGCGGGCCGCCGCCTACGCCGTGGCCTCCGGGGCCTACGACGTGGCCATGGCCGTGGGGGCCGAGAAGGTCAAGGACTCCGGGTACCAGGGCCTCAACGCCTTCCCCATCCCCAACGACGGCACCGCCCGCACCCTCACCGCCGCGGCCATGTTCTCGATGGTGGCTCCGGCCTACGGCAAGAAGTACGGAGTCGGCGAGGACGAGATGACCGAAGTACTGGCCCGCATCTCGTGGAAGAACCACCAGAACGGGGCCCGCAATCCCCGCGCCCAGTTCCGCAAGGAGGTGTCGACGGAGACCATCTGCGCCTCCCCGCGGGTCGCCGGCCGCCTCGGGGTGTTCGACTGCGCGGGCGTGGCAGACGGGGCCGCTGCCGCCATCGTCGTCCGGGCCGAGGACGCCCACCGCTATACCGACAAGCCGCTCTACATCAAGGCGCTGTCGTTCGCCGCCGGCAGCGGCGCGGGCCTCATCGATCCCGAGTACGACTACACGTGGTTTCCCGAGTGCGCCCTCACCGCCGAGGACGCCTACCGCCAGGCCGGCATCACCGATCCGCGCCACCAGCTGGCCATGGCCGAGGTGCACGACTGCTTCACGCCCACCGAGCTGGTGCTGATGGAGGACCTCAGGTTCGCCGAGCGCGGCACGGCATGCAAGGAGGTGCTGGCCGGCACCTTCGATCGCACCGGCCAACTACCCGTCAATCCCGACGGGGGCCTCAAGAGCTTCGGCCACCCGGTGGGCGCGTCGGGCCTGCGGATGTTCTTCGAGACATGGCTGCAGCTCCGCGGGGAAGCCACCCCCGAGCGGCAGATCGACACCGACCGCACCCTCGCCCTCACCCACAACCTGGGCGGCTACCCGGGCGAGATGGTGTCCTTCGTGTCCGTGGTCGGCACCGAGCTCGGCTGACGGCGGCGCTCCGCTCAGCGGACCGCTGCCGCTCCGTTCGACGGGTGAGCGTACCGCCCGCTGCTGTAGACGGGCATCCCGGGCGAACGGCGCGGATCCGTCCCGTCGCCCGCCGGCGGCCGCAGGTAGTGGAGCTTCCGCTCGCGCTCCTCGGCCAACCTCCGCATGTGCACCAGCAGTACCACGTAGGAGACGAGTGCCACACCGGACAGCGCCGTCACCGCCCAGACCACGGTGGCACCGGGGACGAAGCCGACCATGAAGGTCAGGAGGAAGACCATGGCCAGCACGCCCAGGGTGTCGCGTCTGCGTCGGCGGGCGAGGTGACGCGCCTGGATGTCGGGTGACCGGGCCGGGAGCTCGGCGCCCAACCGTCCCGCCCCCCGGTCGAGGTCGTCGATGGCGCCCTGGGTCGCCACGGTTCCGGCATGCGGGGGCGTGACGGCGGAACGGCGGCCGTCCGCCGGATCTTCGGGCGGTTCACCCAGGAAGGCCAAGGCGGGCCGCGGCAGCTCCTTGGCTCCGACCACTGTCAGGACGGGGACCGCACTTCCCTCGGGGAAGCGGGTGCCGCTGCTCGCGGCGCGCTCGCCGGGGACGGTGTGGAGCCGGTACGCCGGCGCCACGATCGGCTTCGGTCCGGAGTTCTCGAGGACCCGCAACTGGCGGTGGAAATGAGAGATCGAATTGATGCCGGCACCACTGTGTGCCCGTCGCTTGAGCATGCTGGGGCCCAATATGACGATCCATCCCGCCGCGATGATGACCACAAGGACCACAGGCATCAACTCCTCGACCTACCTTCCTTGCAGAAAAACCCTAACCACAGGCAATTCCGTAGTGGTGGATGGTCGGGAATGACAGCGCCGACTTCGTCCGCGTCCCGCCTTCGCAACGACCCTCCCCGGCGTTGTCGCCCCTTGTTGTACGCCGTCCGCCCCGTGGTGCTCGACCGCTCCACGTCGGCCCAGGCCACACCGTCGACCGGCCGATAGGGTCTGGCGTGTGACGCTGTTCTGGACGCTCGCCGGGATCGCCGCGGCGGCGGCGGTGGCCGACTGGTTCGCCATGGCGACCACCGACCGGCGGCTCATGTACGCCGCCAAACCGACGGTGCTGGCCGCGTTGACCGCCGCCGCCGCAGTGCTGCCGAGCGACCGGATCGATCTGGTCGACCGACGGTGGTGGTTCGTGGCGGCTCTCGCATGCTGCCTGCTGGGCGACGTGTTGTTGATGCTCCCCCGCGACCTGTTCGTCCCCGGACTGGCCGCGTTCCTGGTCGGCCACGTCTTCTTCATCGTGGGCCTGCTGCAGCCGCCTTCACCGGCGGGCACGCCGCCGTTCTCCTTCTCGGCGCTCGGGCTCCTGGTGGCAGCAACGGTGGTCGCCGTCGTCGAGGCCGCGCCGTGCACCGTCCTGATCCGGTCGCTCGCCGCCCATGGCCGGCACGCCCTGATTGCGCCGGTCTGCCTCTATATCCTCGCCATCGCCGTCATGGTCATCCTCGCCACCAACGTCGGCATCCTCCTCGCCGCGTTCGGGGCCGGCCTGTTCCTGCTGTCGGACACCCTGCTGGCCCTCGACCGATTCGTACGGCCCATCCGCCGGGGACCACTCGCCGTCCACGTCACCTACCACCTCGCCCAGGGGCTGCTGGTGCTCTCCCTGCTCCGCTGACGGCCTCACCTCCCGCCGGGAAGCGACCTCGACGCCGGGGTGGTCAGTCGAAGATCGGCGGGGCGGTCCGGCTGCGCTTGAGCTCGAAGAAGCCCTCGGTACCGGCCACCGCCAGCACGCCGTCCCAGAGGACCCCGGCCGCTTCACCCTTGGGTGCCGGGGAGACGACGGGGCCGAAGATTGCCACGCCCTTCACACTGATCACCGGGGTGCCCACCTCGTTGCCGACCTGGTCCATGCCGGCGTGATGCGACTTCTTCAGGGCATCGTCGAACTCCTCGGTGTCGGCGGCATCGGCCAGCGATGTCGGCAGCCCGGCCTCGGTGAGGGCCTCTTCGATGGTCGCCCGATCCTTGGGCTTGCCCTCGAGGTGGAACCGGTTGCCCAGGGCCGTGTAGAGAGGCAGCAGGACCTCGGGCCCGAACTCCTGCTCGGCGGCGATGCAGACTCGGACCGGCCCCCACGCCTCGGCCATCAGTTCGCGGTACTCCTCGGGCAGGTCCTCCTTGTCCGCGTTGAGGTGGGCCAGCGACATCACGTGCCACTGGACGTCGATCGGGCGGACCTCGGACGCGTGCAGGATCCACCGCGACGTGATCCACGCCCACGGGCAGAGGGGGTCGAACCAGAATTCGGCGACCGCCCGCTCGGTGGTCGGTGCGATCCTACCTGCGTCGGTCATTGCTGCTCCTCGAAGTGGCGGTCACCTCGTCCAACGCCGGATGCCGGCCCCGTGTTCCCGGACCGCACGGGCCGCACGGGCCGCACGGGGCGCACGGGGCGCACGGGACGCCGGAAGCAGGGGGACGGCCCAGTACCCGGTGGCGCGTCCCGGAGGGCAGGCCAAGTTGGCGTCGATGTCATCGTGTGGTTGGGCCCACGGTGGGAACCGGCGATCGACCGGCCGGCGGGAGGGCATTTGGCTGCAGGCGATGACGAACTCCGCGATCGGGTGAGCAGCCTCCTGCAGGCGCGCCACGGATGGAGACGCGAGCCCCGGACCACGCCCCCGTCCGGCACCGGTGGTTCGGGTGTCGCCGGAGATCCGAAGGGTCAGTCGACCGGACTGCGCCGGAGCGGGAGCCACGTCTCGACCTCGGGATGGTCCAAGAAGTCGAGCACAAGGTGGTTGAACAGGTCTGGCTTCTCCATCGGTACGACATGAGATGCCCCGGGGATCACGGCGAGTTGGCCGTTTGGCGCCCGGCGGGCCAGTTCGTCGGCGTGCGGAACGGTGATGAAGTCGTCATCGCCGACGATGACCAGCACAGGTGCAGCGATCCTTTCGAGGTCGCTCGACCAGTCGAACGGTTCACCCCACATCTTGCGCACCTTGTCCCAGACGGCGGGGAAATGTTCCGCCCCGTCCGGGGAGACCTCGGCATACATGGCGGCGAACATTGCCATCTCAGGGTCGTCGGCCGGTAGCGCGATGAGCGCTTCGATTGCCCCAGCGACATACCCGTAGCTGGCGTAACCGCTTCCCACCATGGTGAGCGAGCGCACGAGCTCAGGGTGCTGGGCCGCAATCAGAAACCCGATCATTCCACCGTCGCTCCATCCGAGGAGGTCGCAAGGTGCAAGATCGAGCAGTTGGATGAACACGACAGTCTGTTGTGCCATCGCCTGGTAGGTGAGCGGTCCCTCTCGGTCCGGGGTGTGCCCGTGTGCCTGACGTTCCGGGGCGAATACGTGGTGGTGGTGGGCCAAACCGTCCAGTTGCGCATTCCAGGTGGCGTTGGTGGCCATCCCTCCGTGCAGGAGCACCAGAGGGTCGCCCTCACCCTGCATGTCGTAGTAGACGCTCAAACCGTCGATGTCGATGGTTGAACTCTTCCGTCGCGTCGGGTCGGCACCCATTTACCACCTCCATCCTTCACTCGAATGAGCAGTGCGTCGAAGAGATGGTGATCGGACGCCCGAACCGCCAATCGCCGGTGGGAAGACTCGGGGGCGCCGCTCAACCCTGAACACCTGCGCTCATCGACGTCCCATGGATCGGAGGGAACGGGTACCCCCAGCGCCGGTTGGGTGGTGCTTCCGGGTGCACCCAGGAACGTTGGGGTTCGAGGCGCTGGCCGTTGCATCAGCCTCGAGGCGGGGCTGCCTCTGCCAATCAGGCCAGCTCCGTGTCGGGGGGTACTGCATCGGCTGGGACATCCATTGTCGATTGGTTGGTCATGAGTCCGTAGACAAGGGCGGCAATGAACCCGCCGACCAGTGGGGCGACGATGAACAGCCAGAGCTGATGGAGAGCGGTGCCGCCGACCACCAGGGCCGGACCGATACTTCGGGCCGGGTTGACCGAGGTCCCGGTCAGCGGGATGCCGACCAGGTGGACGAAGACGAGAGTCACCCCGATGGCCAGACCGGCCATGCCCTCGCGGGCAACCTTGGAGGTTGCGAAGAGAATCACCATGACGAAGATGAAGGTCAGCACCGTCTCGGCGGCAAATGCCCCCCCGGCACCCAGCTGGATCTTCGAGGCACTGCCGTACCCGTCGGCACCCAGACCCTGGACGCTCTTCGAATAGATCGGCGAACCGTTGAACACGGCCCACAGACCGTAAGCGCCGGCGATGCCGCCGGCAATCTGGGCGACCCAGAAGCCGAGCGCCTCCGTCACCTTCATCCGTCCCGAAATGACGAACCCGAGGGAGACCGCTGGGTTGACGTGGCAGCCCGAGATCGGTCCGATCGCATAGACGAGGGCCATCAGTACCAGGCCGAACGCCAACGCAGTGGTGACCACCCCTGCCGAGTAGCTCGTCCCGAACAGCTTGAACCCGAAGGACAGCGTCGCAGTACCCACCGCCGCGAACACCAGGATCGCGGTTCCGATGAACTCTGCGATCAACTTCCGTGGATCGAACATTGCTTTCTCCTTGACTTCGTACGCCCGAGCGGACGCCCATATTGTGATCGGGATGCCAATAGAGCAGGTGGATGCCCGTCGGGACGGAGGATCTTGCAGGTTCGCTACCGCCCACGTCCCACCTGCGCCCACCGCTCGCCCAACGTCTACGGGGCGATGGCCGGAGTGGATCGACGGCACCAGCACGAGTCCGACGCCACACAGTCGCTTGGAGTGCTTCACGGCGCCACGCTGTCGCCGAGGGAGCCGTGGCTTCCGAAGCGCTCGCGGACGGGTCGCTGGGATCAGCGTGGCCGCGCTGGCCAGCAGCTTCCGCACGTGCCGGCCCTGCCCTCCATGCAGCGCTCAGTGCAGACTCAGAAGGGCAGCGGCCGCACGTCGCTCGACGGTCCCGTACCCGTGGGCCGCTGCAGTGGCATGCGCCCGGGTGAGAAGGTCCCGAGCCTTGTCCGTGTCACCGGGGGCCCCGCGCTCAGCGAGCATCCTTCCCCACAGAAGTTCTGTCCGGGCGGCGAAGAACGTCGCAGCCATCCGGTCGCTCATCGCTGCCGATTGGGCGAAGTAGGCGTCCGCCTCGTCGTAGTGGCCGAGGACAGTGGCGAGTCCGCCGAGATAGTGACTGACCGGGCCGAGGGCCGAGGCGCCGGTGGCGGGCAACTGATCGGCCCACGGGACGAGCCGGTCGAACAACGGCGCGGCGTACTTCGGGTCCCGGCACTCGATGGCGGCCTCGGCGAAATCGACCATGCCGGTCATCCAGATCTGGTCCTGGGGCAGGTCGAAGTCTGCGGCCGCGAACTCCTCCAGTAGGCGACTGGCATCGTCGGTGCGGTCTCCCTCCACATGGGCCTTGGCCAGCAGTGAAGCGAACAACCATCGGGAGATGTCGGGAGCCTCGGCGGCCATCTGTTCGATGAGTGGCGCGAGATCGCTCATGGTCCCGCGTTGGCCGCTCACGACGATGAGCTGTGCGCCGAAGATGACGGCGGCGTCGGGTTGACCACACTCGGTGCCGATCCGGAGTGCCTCGGTCGCCAGCTCTTCCGCCCGGTCGGTGTCTCCGACGATCTGCGCCTGCAGCGCACGCACGAAGGTGTGCCCCCAGTTGAAGATCGGCTGGTCGAGCTGCTCGGTCATCGACCCGTGGATGGCAATGCAGCGGTCCATCTCATCGATGTCCCCGGCGCGGGCGGCAGCCTCTGCGCGCCACTGCGCGGCCCAGAACACCTGCACGGGGTCACCGATCCGCTCGGCTCGAACCAGGGCGTCGGCCGTCCGGTTCAGCGACAGCTCGAGCAGGGACGGCACCTGGAGCGGGACGTGCAGGTGGTTGAGGACACGCACGATGACGGCATCGGCACCCGACGACTCAGCGATGGCAACGGCCTCGTCGGCCAGGGCCTGCCGTCGGTCGAGTGGGCTGCCGTGGGCGAGCTCCGAGCACAGGGTCGCGAGCACCAGCGCCCGATCGGAGGTGTCCGTGGAGAGCAGATCGGCAGCCATCTCCAGGATCTCGACCTTCTCGGCATCGATGGCGCCGATCGCGCTGTAGAAGCCGCGATCGTTAGCCAGTGCCGCAGCAACGAGTCGCCGGGTGTCGCCGACCGCGGCCGCACTGCGTGCTGCGTCGAGGAGTGTGTCGCGGAAGGCCGGGTCGCCCGTCTGGCGCTGGGCCGCGCCGCGCCCGATGGCGAGGTCGAGCAACAGAACGGAATCCGGGTCGTCGTCTTCGGCACAGAGGTCGAGGGCCTGGGTGTAGTACCGAAGGGCGTCGTCCGGGGCGAGGGCGTCCAGCGCGACGTCGGCCGCCTGGCGGGAGTACCCGATGGCCTTGGCCAGGTCGATGGGATGGCCGGCATTGACCCAGTGATGAGCGAGTTCGCGCACTCTTCTCTCGGAGTGGTCGCCGCAGAGGTCCTCCAACGCTTCGGCCACCAGCCGGTGTGCCCGGGCCCGGCGGGTCAGTCCCAGATCCTCGTACAGGGTGTGTTGGATGAGGGCGTGAGCGAAGCTGTAGTGCCCGGGGGCGCCGGTCACCTCCCGCACCAGGGATGCGGCGCCGGCGGCGTCCAGGATGTCGAGCAGTGCGTCTTCCGAGGTCAGGGTGGCTCTCGCCAGGACGACGAGGTCGAAGTCCCGACCGATGACCGAGGCGATCGCCAGCGTGTGCTCGGCGTGCTGACCGAGTCGCACGACCCGGCCGCCGATCACCTCGCGCACGCTGTCGGGCAGGGCCATCTGCTCGAGGCCGCCTTCCGACACCCACCGGCCCGTCGCGTCCTGACGGATGGCCCCGGTCTCCGAGAGATGACGCAGGACTTCACTCACGAAGAACGGGTTGCCGTCGGTCTCGCGGTAGACCGCGTGGGCGAGGTGCACCCCGGCGTCGTCGAGACGGTGACCGGCGGCAGCCTCCATGAACGACACCACCCTGTGGTCATCCAATCCGGCCAGCGCGATGCGGGAGACGCCACCGTGTCGCCGGAGCACCCCCAGCGTCTCTCGGAGCTCATGGGCATGCGACAACTCGCTGTCGCGATAGGTCCCCAGGACGAGGATCCGCACGGAGGGGTCGGCCGCCGCGAGGTGGCGGAGAAGCATCATGCTCCCCGTGTCCGCCCACTGGAGGTCATCGAGGACGAGGACCAGATGCTGGTCCTTCGATACCCTGGCCAACAAGGCGACCACGGCGGCGAAGAGAAGGTAGCGCTCCGAGTCGGAGTCGGTGGCCTTGGACGGCGGAAGGTCCGGAACTCTTCCGACCAGGTCCGGGACGAGCCGGGCCAGTTCGGACCCTTGGGCCTCGAGCAGATCCGGGAGCCGGCCCTCGGCGGCGTGGGCGAGATAGTGACCGATCGCCTCGGCAAAGAGCTGATAAGGCGTGGCGAGGTCCTCCTCGCAGTGCCCGAACAGCACACAGGCCCCGCTGTCGAACGCCCACCGGGCCGCCTCGGCCACCAGGGTCGTCTTGCCCTGACCGGCCTCGCCCGAGACCAGCAGCACCTCGCGCCCATCGCCCGCGGCGACCCGCTTGACGGCGCCGGTCAACACGGACAGTTCGGCCTCCCGTCCGAGCACGCCCACTCCTGGGCGAACGGTCAGGCGGCCCGGGAGCGGGACGGTCGTCCCGGAGTCGGTCTCTCCGATGGGGATGGGCTCCCAGAACACGCCGACGGTGGGGACCGGGTCGGGAAGTCCCTTCAGGGTGAGTTCCCCGACCGGCCGGCAGCTGTGGCGGCTGCGCCGACCGGCCATCAATCGCACCACGTCGGCGGCAAGGATCTCCCCGCTCCCGCAGGCGGCACAGAGCCGGGCCGCTTCGATGACCGGGTCACCGAAGTAGTCGTCTTCTTCGCGGGTCACCTCCCCTCCGCTGAGCCCGACCCGCAGGCCCACCGTATGCTCATGGTCGCGGTTGTCGCGTTCGACGGCTCGTTGCATGGCCACCGCACAGTCCAGGGCGGCCGACGCCGAGCCGAAGACCGCCATGAGGCCGTCACCCAGGTTCTTCACCTCGGTGCCACCCGCGTCGTCCAGGGTCTGGCGCAGGATCGAGAAGTGCCCCCGGCGGACCACGTCGGCGCCCTCGGGCGACAGGCGCTGCGACAACTCCGTCGAGCCCACCACGTCGGTGAAGAGGATCGCCACGTGTTCGGTGGTCATGCATCACCTCCCCGCATGCGACCACCACGGTAGCCGAGGCCTTGGAAAGCCGCTCAGGGTGACACCGGCAGCCGCCTTCCGAAGCAGCGGGATCCGCCCGCCCCCTGGCGTGGTTGCGGCGGGCCACGGCCCCCAGAGCGAAGCGCCGGCGAAGGGACCTACGGCGTGGTCATCCCCTATGCCTGTTTGAGCTCGTCGGTGACCTGGAGCACGCGTGCGCGAGCGGATCGGGCGTGACGCGGTCGAATGCGCGGGCGACGTGGTCGCATCCATGACCTTCGTCGGCCTCGTGCACCGCCCCCATGATGCCGTCGTCGAGGACCACTCGGTCGTGCAGCCACTCGGGCAGATCCTCGCCCCGGAGGTTCTGTCCCACCGTGCACGAGGCCCACGTACCGAACGTGCACCAGTTCGCGGTGTCCGGATCGACCAGCTCGGCCAGCCCGGCGGCGAGGTCGGAGTAGGTCTGGGTGACCCAGTAGTTGCGGAGCACCCGATCGTCGGTGGCAAGGACTTCCTGCACATGGGTCGGCGAGGTTCCCCGATTCACTGCACACCCTGCTCGGCGTGGGCAACATGGCCATCGATCCGTTCGACAGCGATGGTGACAACGATGTCCGCGACGCCCTGGACGGTCACCGAGGGTCCCCTTCCGCCTGCACGTCCTTACCGTGGGCGGCCAGGGGTTCGGCTCGCAGGAAGACACACGACGGGGCCGCCGACCAGTGGAAGCAGAGTGCCCTCGTCCACCGGCTCGGGGCCGAGGTGTCCGCGGGCTGGCCGCACGCGGTGCGCCTGCGTTCGGCGGTATGCCGCTATTCCAACTCGTCGTCGGGTGGCGCGCTGGTCAGGAGCTTCCGCCACTGATCTTCGGGCACGTTGGCCGGCGTGGTGGACTTGAGGAAGTCCTCGAGCACAGGGAGGAACCGGTCGGCGTCCCGCCACGGCAGGAAGTGCCCGGCGCCCTTGAGGACCTCGAGCCGGGCCCCCGGGATGGCCTCGGCGGCACGGTAGGCGTGTTCCACCGGGATGATCCGGTCGCGGTCGCCCCAGACGATGAGGGTCGGAACCGCCGCAGCCAGGTACAGCCGGTCATGGGCGCTCACCCGCTGGCCGGCGATGTCGATCACCGAGCGCACGGTGTTGACGAAGGCCATCTGGCCGTGCCGGTCGGTCAGGGTCGTATAGCTGCGCCACACCTCGGTCAGGTTGATGCTCGGACGCCAGCCCACCCGCTTGGCCACGCCTCCGGGCCACTCGGCAGCCTCCCGGA
>JBKQMB010000037.1:0-24224 GCA_052326605.1 Acidimicrobiales bacterium
GAAGACCTTGGTCAGAAGGCCCACCGACACCAGGTCAGACAGGCGACGGTCCGAGACCGGCTTCACCCATCCCGCACGAGGCATGCACCCAAACTACATCATTGTGGTACTAACTGAACGGTATTGGGGTTAGCTGCCGGGGGTGGCCCCGGTTCAGCCGATGTCGACCCCGAGCCACTCGGCCGTCTCGGCCCGGTGCCGCGCGTAGTCGACCTTCCCCGACGGCGAGCGGCCGATGGTGTCCACGAAGCGGACCTGACGGGGGGCCTTGTACCCGGCGAGCTTCGACTTGACGTGGTCGATGACCGTCTCGGGCGCGACCGACCCGGTCGCCCGCCCGGCCCGCAGCTCGACCACGGCCACGATCTCCTCGCCGAAGCGCTCGTTGGGGATCCCCACCACAACGGCGTCGATCACCCCATCCATCGTCTTCACCACTTCTTCGACCTCTTCGGGATAGACCTTCTCGCCGCCGGTATTGATGCAGACCGAGCCGCGGCCCAGCAGCTTGATCGAGCCGTCCTCCCGAACCTCCGCGTAGTCGCCGGGTATCGAGTAGCGGACCCCTTCGATGGTGCGGAAGGTGGCGGCGGACTTCTGGTCGTCCTTGTAGTAGCCGAGAGGGATGCGCCCCCCTAGGGCCAGGACCCCGATCCGTCCGGATCCGGACTCTATGTCCCGGCCATCGGTGTCGATGACGCGGACGTCGGGACCCAGTGTGAACTGTGCGGTCCGCGCCGCCGATGTCCCCGAGGAGACAGAGGTGCCCATCCCGATGGCCTCCGAGGACGAGAAGGCGTCGACCAGCAGCATGCCGGCGTGGTGGCCCAACAGGCCCTGCTTGGTCTCCTCGCTCCACATGACGCCGGACGAGATGATCCCCACCAGGCTGGTCAGGTCCCATCGGCCGGGGTGGGCGTCGAGCGCGGCCAGGATCGGCTTGGCGAAGGCGTCACCGACGATGATCAGACCGTTCACCTTCTCGCGGTGCACGGTGTCGAGCAGCTCGACCGGGTCGAACTGCCGCGACGGCAGCGTGACCACCCGGCCGCCTTCGCTCAGGCACTCCATGGCGGTGAAGCCGCCGGTCCCGTGCATGAGGGGGCAGGCCGGCAAGAGGGTCATTCCCCGGCCGCTGTTCGCCAGCTCGGACCGGACGCCGTCCAGCCCTCCGTCCTCGGGGTAGCGGCGGAACCCACTGCCGTTGACGCGGGCGAAGAGGTCGTCCTGGCGCCACATGACCCCCTTCGGCATCCCGGTGGTCCCGCCGGTGTACAGCATGAAGAGGTCGTCAGGTCCGCGGCCCCAGGGTGCCCGGACCCGCTCCGGCCACTCGGGCTCGTGGAAGACCCCGGTGGTCTCCGCCGCCTCCTCGTAGGGCACTGCCCAGGACGGGCAGGAGGCGGTCCCGTCGTCGACCCAGAGCCAGCTCCTGATAGCCGGCAGCCGATGGCGGATCCCCTCGATCCGTTCCACGAAGACCCCGTGGAAGACCACGGCCACGGTGTCGGCGTTCTCCCACAGGTAGACCAACTCGTCATCGGCGTACCGGTAGTTGGTGTTGATGGGGACGAGGCCGATCTTGAAGCAGGCGAAGGTGGCCTCGAGGTACTCGGAGCAGTTGTAGACGTACAGCGCCACCTTGTCCTGGTGGGCCACGTGGGCGGTGAGCAGCCAGCGGGCCACGTTGTCGGCGCGGTGGTCGAGCTCGCGCCAGGTCAGCGTGTGGCTCCCCTGGGTCAGGGACGGGGCATCGGGCAGCTCATCGGCCACGACCTCCCAGACGTCTGCGTAGTTCCACTTGCTCACGTTCGGCTCCTCATCCCCCGGGTACGGCGCCGGGTGCCCCGGCCGCCGTCCTGGCGCTCTCCCTCGTCGGCGCTACGCCGCTCCGCCCCGACCGGTCGCCTTGGCGGCGCCCGGCCCCGCGGGGCTCGGCCGCCGGGACAAGACGCCCGGAAGAGTGCAGCCTACGCTGGCATGCATGGACTTTGCACTGCCGACGGACGACGACCCCCGCCGCGCCGCGCTCCGCGAGTGGTTCGGCGCTCATCCGACCCCGACCGGTCGGGAGCTGGCCGACCGGGGGCTGGTCGCCCCGCACTGGCCCGAGCCCTGGGGGCTCGGTGCCGACCCCACGTTCCAGCTGATCGTGGACGACGAGCTCAGGCGGGCCGGCGTGCACCGACCCGACAACGCCATCGGGATCGGGTGGGCGGGCCCCACCATCCTCTTCGCGGGGACCCCCGAACAGAAGGAGCGCTACCTGCTCCCTCTCCTGGCCGGCGAGGAGATCTGGTGCCAGCTGTTCAGCGAACCGGGTGCCGGTTCCGACCTGGCCTCGCTCACCACCCGGGCCGAGCTCGACGGGGACGAGTGGATCGTCCGTGGCCAAAAGGTCTGGACCTCCTATGCCCACACCGCCCAGTACGGGATCCTGCTGGCCCGCACCGACCCCGAGGCGTCCAAGCACCGGGGGATCTCCTACTTCATCTGTCCGATGGACGCCCCGGGCGTGACCGTCCGCCCGCTCTTCGACATGACCGGCGCCCACACCTTCAACGAGGTATTCCTCGACGAGGTGCACCTGCCGGCGGCCGGCATGGTCGGCGCGCCCGGGGATGGGTGGTCGCTGGCCAAGGTGACCCTGGGCAACGAGCGGGTGTCCCTCTCGGGGGCCGGCTCGCTGTGGGGTATGGGGCCGACCGCCGACGACCTGGTCGACGCCGTGCGGCGCGGGGGAGGAGCCACCGACCCCCTGGTGCGCCAGCGGATTGCCCGGGTGTGGGCGGAAGGCGAGCTACTCCGCCTGCTGCGCCTGCGCACCGTGTCGGCGGCGGTTTCGGGCGTCGCGCCGGGCCCCGAGGCATCGGTGCGCAAGGCGCTGGCCGACGAGCACGGGCAGCACGTGATGGCCCTGGCCCGCGACCTGGCGGGGGCCAGGGGCATGCTGGCCGAGTCGGGACCGGTCGGCCCGCGGCCGGCGGACGGGTCCGGCACCGAGGGATCCCCGTGGCCCGACGCGCTGTGGAGCTACGGGTTCCTCTTCGCACCGGCACTGACCATCGGGGGCGGGACGTCGGAAGTGCAGCGGAACATCATCGCCGAGCGCACGCTGGGCCTGCCCCACGACCCGCCGGCCTGACCCGTCACCCCTGACCCGCCGCCTTCCGTGCCCCGATCGCCGAGGGGGCCCCTCAGCCCACGAGGGGGCCGGCGTCCTCGTACCCCTGGCGGATGCCCCGGCCGGCATTCCGGGTGAGCTGCTCGGGCTCGTAGAGCATCCAATAGGCGTTCAGGGCGTGCTTGCGCGCCCGGTTGATGCAGACCACGGCCAGCTTCTCGGGATCCTCCTCCTCGTTCTCGTGGACGAAGACCTCGAGGATGTGGGTGGAGGTCATCAGCTGGGCCTGCATGATCCCCTGGGAGGCCTCGTGGGCGCAGACCTGGTCGATGGCGGCCTTGCCCGGCATCCCGAGTGCCACCACGATGAGGCAGGCCTCCTGCTCGATGAGCCGCTTGCAGGCCACACCCAGGTCCTTGAAGCCGGGGACGGTCCTGCGCGCCACCTCGAAGGTGGTGCCGAAGCCGGGGCACGCCTCCAGCTCGTCGACTGCCTCTGCACCCATGTCGTAGCGGGCGAACATGGTGTCGACCACACCGATCCGATCCATGTGCGGAGCCTACCGGCACAGTGTCGGCCCGCTGCGTGGCGGGAGATGCCCCGCCGCGGTCGGAGCCCCGTGTCGGCCCCCGGTTCGACCGGCTCTCGCGCGTCGGCAAGACTCACCGGATGGCCAGCGCGATGCCCTCCACCCCCGCGGCCGACTCGTGGGTGGCACGGGACGCAGCGGTGGTCTGGCACGGGTTCACCCAGATGGCCGCCTACCCCGGCAACGCTCCGGTGACGGTGGACCGTGCCGAGGGCCGGGAGCTGATCGACGTCCACGGGAAGCGGTACTTCGACGGCATCTCCTCGCTGTGGGTGAACACCCTCGGCCACCACGTCCCCGAGCTCGACGCGGCCGTCATCGATCAACTGGGCCGGGTGGCCCACGCGACGCTGCTGGGGAACGGCAGTCGTGCCGCGGTCGAGTTCGCCGAGGCGCTCGCCACCGTGGTACCGGTGCAGGAACCGCACGTGCTGTTCGGATCGGATGGCGCCGTCGCCGTCGAGCAGGCGTTGAAGGTTGCCTTCCAGTACTGGGTCAATCGCGGCGAGCCGGGCCACAACCGGTTCCTCGCCCTCGGTGACGCCTATCACGGCGACACCGTGGGCGCCCTCTCCCTCGGTGACGGGGGGTTCGGCACCTCCATCTTCGACCCTCTCCGGTTCCCGGTGATCCGCACTCCGGGCTATGCCTCGCCGGACTGGGCGGCCAAGATGATCGGCTGCATCGAGGCCCATGCCGACACGCTGGCAGCCGTGGTGATCGAGCCGCTGGTGCAGGGGGCATCAGGGATCCTGGTGGCCGATCCTGCCGATCTGGCCTCGGTGGGCGAGGCCTGCCGTTCGCACGGCGTCCTGCTGATCTGCGACGAGGTGGCCACCGGGTTCGGGCGCACCGGCAGGTTGTTCGCCTCCGAGTGGGCCGGCCCGGAGTTCCGCCCGGACCTCCTGTGCCTGGGCAAGGGAATCACCGGCGGCTACCTGCCGCTCTCGGTCACCGTGGCCTCCGGCCGGGTCTTCGAGGCGTTCAACGGCGCCGACCTCAGCGAATCGACCTTCTACCACGGCCACTCCTACGGGGGGAACGCCCTGGCCTGCGCGGTGGCTCTCCGCCACCTCCAACTGTTCGACGAGTGGCAGGTGTTGGACAATGTCTCCGTGGTGGCCGAGCACCTGGCGGCGCGCCTGGCCGACACCGTGCAGGGGCTGCCCGGGGTGAGGGAAATCCGCCAGCGGGGGCTGATGGCAGGGGTCGAGCTGGATGCGCCACCGGGCTCGGTGCGCTGGGGCCGCAGAGTGTGCGCGGGTGCGGTCGAGCGGGGTGTGCTCCTCCGCCCCCTCGGCGACGTGGTGGTGGTGATGCCGCCGCTGACCACCACCGTGGAAGAGATCGACCGGGTGACCGACGTGCTGGGCCGGTCGATCGGGGCGGTGTGGGCCGAGGACCACGGTTGAGACCACGGATGAACGGCGCACGCGCCTCGGACGGCCACGGCGCTACCGACCTGGATGTGACGACGAAGTCTCCCTGGTCGGATTGGGTGGACCAGGCGTGCGGCGTGGTGGCGGCGTCCGGGCAGTGGCGTGCGCCGCGCACTTTCGACGCCCTGGGTCCCTCCGGCCTTCTCGGGGGTTCGCCGGCCGCCGGCGGAGGGGCCGGGCAACCGGAGCCGGTCGTCAGCTTCGCCTCCAACGACTACCTGGGACTCGCCTCGCACCCTGTCGTGGTGGCCGCCGCCCACGAGGCGTTGGACCGCTGGGGCTCGGGCTCGGGCGCCTCGCGCCTGGTGACCGGAACCCGCCCGGTGCACGTCGCCCTCGAGTCCGAGCTCGCGGCATGGAAGCGGTGCGAGGAGGCCGTGGTGTTCCCCACCGGCTTCGCCGCCAACCTCTCGGTGCTCTCGGTGTTCGCCACGGAGGGGGCCCGGGTCTTCTCCGACGAGTTCAACCATGCGTCCATCATCGACGGGTGCCGGCTCTCGCGTTCGGGGGTCACCGTGTACCCCCACGGCGACCTGGGCAGGCTCGACGCGGCGCTGGCCCGCTCGTCGGTGCGGTCGATCATCGTGTCGGACACCGTGTTCTCGATGGACGGGGATGTGGTCGACATCGAGGGACTGGTGGACGTCGCTGGGCGGCACCGCGCATTGCTGGTGCTCGACGAGGCCCATGCGGTGCTCGGCCCCGAGCTGCCCGAAGGGGTGGCGGTGGCGGGGCGGGGTCCGACGGGTCGACCCCCGGTGGACATCCTGCGACTGGGCACGCTTTCCAAGACTCTCGGATCCCTGGGCGGCTTCGTCGCGGGCCCGCGCCACTTCGTCGAGCTGCTGGTGAACCGTGCACGCCCGTACATTTTCACCACCGCACCCACCCCGGCGGACAGTGCCGCGGCCCTGGCCGCCCTCGGCGTCGTTCGCTCTGCGGAGGGCGATGCCCTCCGCAGACGCCTGGCCGGCCTCGTGGCACGGGTGGCAGCGGCCGTCGACGCGGGCGGCCACGGTTCCCCGATCATCCCGTTGATCATCGGTGACGAGGCAGACGCGGTCGCCGCCTCCGCCGGGCTGGCCGCCCGGGGGCTGTGGGTGCCGGCGATCCGACCCCCGACGGTGCCGGCGGGGACCTCACGGCTCCGGATCACCCTGTCGGCGATCCACACCGACCGGCAGGTCGACGGGCTGCTCCAGGGCCTGGAGGGGCTCGGGCTCGGGCCGACCGTGCCGGGGCGTCGACCGGTCACACCGGCGGCGGCGGGATCACCCTCGCGGATGGGTGCCGGCTGTGCGTCCTGAGCGGATCGCCCTGGTGTGCGGCACCGGGACCGAGGTCGGCAAGACGTGGGTGTGCGACCGGCTCCTGCGGGAGCTGCGCGGGCGGGACCTCAGCGTGGCGGCCCGCAAGCCCGCCCAGGCGTTCGACATCGACGGCGAGGGTGGACGGCTCGGCGGTGCCACCGACGCCGAGGTGCTGGGGGCGGCCTCGGGTGAGCACCCCGCCACGGTGTGCCACCCGTCCCGCTCATACCACCGGGCCATGGCCCCTCCGATGGCGGCCGAGGCCCTGGGCCTGCCGCCGTTCACGGTGGGCGATCTGGTCGACGAGATGGTATGGCCGTCCGCTCCGGTCCACGTGGGCGTGGTCGAGATGGCCGGGGGCGTGCGTTCGCCACAGGCAGCGGACGGCGACACCACCGACTTCGTGGCCGCCCTGCGACCCGACGTGGTGGTGCTGGTGGCCGACGCCGGCCTCGGGACCATCAACAGTGTCCGCCTGTCGATGGATGCCCTGGCCACGGTCACCGGACCCGAGCCGGGGATCCCGGTCATCGTGATCCTCGACCGGTTCGACGGCCACCACGACATCCATCGGCGCAACCGCGAATGGTTGGCCGCCCGCAGTGGGTACCGGGTGGTGACGCTCCCCGGCAGGGAGTCGTTCCTCGCCGACCTGGTGATGGAAGTCGGAACCTGAGGACCGGGCCCGGGAGCGGTTACCCGCGTGCCGCCTGGTCGGCCGGTGACGGGGACCCCAGCGCACCCAGGGCCGAAGCCAGCATGACGCGGATGCCACAGGCGATCGCCGACTCGTCGACGTCGAAGTCCCCGCGGTGGAGATCGGGCGCCTCGAGGGCCCCGGGGTGACGCACACCGAGCCGGCCCAGCACTCCGGGAACCCGTGCGAGGAACCAGGCAAAGTCCTCGCCGCCCATAGACTGTTCCGCCTCGTGCACTGCCGCCGGGCCGAGCACGGAGGCCACGGCCGAGCGGAACTCCACGGTCGCCTCCGCGTCGTTCACGGCCGGGGGGACACCACGCACGTAGTCCACCTCCACCCGGGCCCGGTAGGGCATGGCGATCTCCCGGATCAACTCGGGGACCAGGTCGGCCGCCGCTTCCCATGCCGTCGGATCGAGCGCGCGTACGCTGCCCGATGCCTCGCCGTGCTCGGGGATGACGTTGGTCGCGGACCCTGCCGCCACTCGGCCCCAGACCAGGGAGAGGCCGGCACGGGGATCCACCCGACGTGACAGGAGGGCCGGGGTCCGTGCCAGCACATCGGCCAGGGCCGAGACCAGGTCCACGGTGAGCTGCGGCCGTGCGGTGTGCCCGCCCGGCCCGGACAGGCGGACCGTCACCGTATCGGTCGCCCCGGTGATCGGGCCGGCCCGGACGGCGACTGATCCGGCGTCGACCCGGGGATCGCAGTGGAGGGCGAAGGCCCGCGACACGCCCTCGAGGGCACCGGACTCCAGCACCGACAGGGCTCCTCCAGGGAGGACCTCCTCGGCGGGCTGGAACACCAGCCGGACCCGGCCCGGGAGCTCGCCGGCGGCCGCCAGCCGAGTGAGACCGAGACCGGCCCCGAGCACGACGGCGGTGTGCACGTCGTGGCCGCAGGCGTGCGCCACGCCCGGCGCGGTCGAGCGGTAGGGGACGGACTTCTCGTCGTCGATCGGCAGAGCATCCATGTCGGCCCGCAGCGCCACCAGGGGACCCCCGGGTTTCCCCACCACGTCGCACACGACGCCGGTACCCGCCGGAAGGATCGAGGGAGCCAGACCGGCCCGCTTCAGCACGTCCGCGACCAGCGCCGAGGTACGGACCTCCTGCCATGCCAGTTCGGGGTGGGCGTGGATGTCCCGACGGAGCTCGACCATGGGCTCCACCACCCCCTCGAGGGCACGACCGACCCATGCGGGCTCCGCCCCGGAGGCAACATGGCCGTCCTCGGTCATCCGGCCTCCGGCCGGCCGGTCCGCATCTCCTCGACCAGGGAGTGCACCACGGCGCTCAGGTCACCGCCGTGCCGCTCTGCCACCCGGCGCTGCCGTGTGTAGCTGGGGCCGCGCGCGAGCACTTCGTGGGCCGCGGCCAGCTCCTCGCCGCAACCGAGCTGATCGGCCACCGGTCCGAGCTCATGGACCAGCTCGACAACGGACTCCCTGAGGGGCCGGGTGTTCCCGTGCTCGTCGACGATGATGTCCGCGTCGAGCCCGTAGCGCGCCGCCCGCCACTTGTTCTCGCGCACGATCCAGTCGTGCGGGACCGGCAGGGTGTTGCCGCGGTCGAGCTGCGTGTTGAGCATCTCCACCAGGCACTGGCTCAACGCTGCCGCCACCCCCACCTCGAGCAGCGTGGGGAGCCCATCGAAGATGCGCAACTCGACCGTGCCGAAGTCGGGATGCGGCCGGATGTCCCACCAGACCTCGCGGATCGACGAGATGGTGCCGGCTGCGATGAGCGTTTCCATGAAGTCCTCGAACTGCGGCCATCCCGACAGCTGGTACGGGGGCCCGGCCGTCGGCAGGCCTTCGAACACCTTCGAGCGGTAGGAGGCGAGCCCGGTGTCGGTGCCGATCCAGTAGGGGGAGGAGGCCGACAGGGCCAGGAGGTGCGGCACGTAGGCGGTCAGTGCGTTGACGATCGGCACGGCCTTCTCCCCCGAACGCACGCCCACATGAACGTGCACTCCGAAGATCTGCAGCTGACGGGCCATCCACTGCATCTGATCGATCAGCTGGCGGTAGCGCGGCATCGGGCTGATCTGCTGCGTGGCCCAATCAGTGCTCGGGTGGGACCCAGAGCACATCAGCTCCAGGCCCAGGGTGTGCGCCATTTCGCGGACCTCTTGGACGGTCCCGTCCAGGTCGGCGAGGGCCTCGCCCACCGTGCCGCAGACGCCGGTGATCACTTCCACGCATGAGTCGAGCAGCTCGTGCTTGGCCTTCAGGTGCTCCGTGCCGAGGCGACGGGCCAACAGGTCGAGGATCTCGGTGGCACCGGACCGCAACTCGCCGGTCTCGCGGTCGACCAGCTCGAGCTCCCACTCGATGCCGATCGAGGAGCGCGGGGAGCCGGCGAAGGTGATCTGCACCGGCCCACAGTACCGACGGGTTCCCTGGACAGCACATTCGACCGGAACGGGGCCGGCGGGCGGACAGGCAGGCAGGCAGGCAGGCAGGCAGGGCATGCCGGGGCGATCAGTCGGAGCCCGTGGCTCCGATGGCCAGGGGGTCGACGCCTTGGTGGAGCAGCTCAAGTGGTCGTCTGTACATCTCGGTGCGGATGGTGCGCAGTGTTGCGCCGGCATTCCGGGCCAGCTCACGCGCGGCCGCCATGGATGCCGGTAGCAGTTCGTCCTCGGACGGCGCACCCGACACGATCCCCGCCGCGAGCGCCTCGTGCCCGCCGTACCGCCTTCCGGTGATCATGGCGTCGTGGGCCGTCTGGTGGGGGAGGCGCGCCTGGACGAGCGCCGCCATGCCCGGGGTGAATGGGATGCCGAGGTCGATCTCGGGCAGGCAGAAGAACCCGCGGTCGGCTCGCATCAGCCGAGTGTCGTGTGCCAGGGCGAGCATCGCCCCTGCGGCGAACGTGTGGCCCTGCAGGGCGGCGATCGAGGGAGCGGGAAGCGTCAACAGCCGGCTGAACAGGGTCTGCACGGATGCGATGTACGCGCCCGACCCGCGCGGGTCGGCCAGCAAGAGGTCGAGGTCGAGGCCGTTGGACCAGATCTTGCCGGACGCCGTGGTCACGAGCGCCCGCGGGCCTTCGGCGTGCTCGACCTCGTCGAAGGCTTCGGAAACCGCTGCCATCCACTCCGGCGTGAAGCGGTTCTCCCCGTCGCCGAGGTTGAGCAGGTAGACGTCGCCATCACGGGTGAGCACGGGCATGATCCCTCCCTGTCGTCAGAAGCCGAAGCCCTCTGTGTCCACCACGGCGCGGCTGAAGGGGCGGGCAAGGGCCCGCAGCTCGGCGCACCCGTCCTCTCCGATGGCCTCGTAGGGGTGGATCGCCATCCGGTCGGTGGCATCCTCGATCTCCTGGCGGACGGCGGTCCCCTGCTCGGTGAGCCCTGACGCCGCGTGCGAGCTGCCGACCTCCACGGCGTGCACCCAACCCCGCTCGTCCAGCCGCTTCACGCCTCCACCCCACTCGCTGTCCGACCAGCCCCGCGTGTCGCGCAGGAACGACACCGGGACGTCGCCGGAGGCGACGTGCATGACCAACGCCTCGACCGGGTCGATGTCGTGGGTGACCAGCTGGGCGACGTGCCCGTCGCCCCGGAACTCGCGCAGCAGGGTCTGGGCGTGCCACAGCACCAGGTGGGGCGCGTCGGGCCAGTCGAGTCCGGCGAGCCCGGCGAACAGCGGGCGCCCCTCGTACCGTTCGCAGGCGCGTTCGGCGGCCCTGCGGGCCAGCTCGGCGGCGCGTCCTATCTGGGGGGACCGGATCCCCTCACCGAGTATCCTGGCCAGGGTGGCATCGGCGGCTTCGATCCGTGCCTGCAGCACCGACCCGGGGGTTGCGGTGTTCCACACCTCGGGGATCACGGCCCGGACCAGTGCGGGGCTGAAGTTGAAGAACGTGGCGATGACCGTTTCGGCGGAGACCGCTCCCATAGGAGCCGATCGGGAAGCGAAGTACCCGGCCTCCTGCCTGATGCCCAGGCGGGCGTACGACTCGGATGCCTCGGGCGCGAAGTAGATCATGGAGTGGAGCGGCTCGACCGTGCGCCAGGTCTTGCGGGCGGTCAGCGCTGTGACGGGCGTCAGCGAGGACAGGTTGGGGGCCATGGCCCACGGTAACCGAGCCGGTAGGGCATCGTAGGGGCGGCGACCGGGGTGGGTGGCAAATGGGCCGAGGCCGTATAGTGCTGATGAAGGAAGGTTTGCTTTGGTGGTTGTGGGTGTATGTGGACTCGTAGTCGAGGTCGGAAACAGGAGTCGGCGATGCTGAACGGTGTCTCGGGCATGATCGGCGAGACGGCGGTGGTCACCAAGAAGGTCACCGACCGGCACCAGCCCGGTTCCGTGCTCACCCGCGGCGAGGAGTGGTATGCCGTGTCGCTGTTTCCGGGGACCACCATCGCCAAGGGCACGACGGTGGTGGTGGCCGACGTGGATCGCGGCCTCCTGGTCGTGTACCCGACCGACTAGTCCTGAGCAGGAGTCACTCGGGCCCGTGCGGGTCCGGGGCCGGGCCCGGGGGCCCGAATCGGGGCTGAGCTCGGGGCGATGATCCGCCGGCTCCCCGTGGTGCCTACAGTGGGGACTGGGAGGTGGTCGCCATGATCATCGGTTCAGCGGCAATGTCCATCGGAGTGGCGGTGGTGGGCTTCTTCATCTTCGCCTTCATCGTCGTCTTCCTGAAGTCCTGTCTCAAGGTCGTCCAGCAGGGCTGCGTCGGGGTGGTGAAGCGGTTCGGTGAGTTCCGGACCATCTACCAGCCCGGCCTCCACATCCTGATGCCGCTGGCCGACCGGATGGACAAGGTGGACGTCCGTGAGTTCCCCCGCACGGGCGACCAGCAGGCGGTCATCACCAAGGACAACGTGTCCCTCTGGGTGAGCGCCACCATCTTCTGCCAGGTGACCGACGTCAAGCTGGCGCTGTTCGAGGTCAACGACTTCGGCCTGGCCATCGACCAGATGGCCCGCACGGCCCTGCGGGCGGTGTTCGGCGAGCTGACCCTCGACCAGTCGTTGTCGGAGCGGGAGACCATCAACTCCAAGATGCAGGACCACATGGCCGAGGCCACCCTCAAGTGGGGCGTGCGCCTCAACCGCATCGAGATCCTGGACATCACCCCGCCGACCAACGTGCTCCAGGCCATGTCGGAGCAGAAGGAGGCCGAGCAGCACAAGCGCGCCGCCATCCTGAAGTCCGAGGGCGAGCAGCAGTCCGCCATCAACAGCGCCCAGGGACGCAAGCAGGCTGCCGTCCTGGAGGCGGAGGGCCAGAAGCAGGCGTCCATCCTCGGCGCCGAGGCCCAGAAGCAGGTGCTCGAGCTGCGCGCCGACGGCGAGAAGCGCGCCGCCCAGCTCCGGGGCGAGGGCGAGGCCGCGGCCCTCGAGGCCATCGACGAGGCGCTGATCAAGCCCAACACGCTGGCCATCATGCAGCTCCGGGCCCTGCAGGCCGTGGCTACGTCGCCCAACGCCAAGGTCGTGGTCCCCTACGAGGCGGCCGGTCTGGTCGGGGCGGCCCAGGTACTGGTCGGCGCCATGAAGGACGCCGGCAGCCCCGCGGACACCGACGTGGCGGGCAACGGCAGGGCGCCGCAGCCGACCGTCTGAACTGCCCCGAGGGGGTTACTTCATCTCCACCTGGTCGAGGTAGTCGTCGCTCCAGTGGGTGAAGACCTCGTCGGGGAGCTTGAGGCAGTGGGTCGGTCGGAGGGCGTCGACGAAGGCGCGGTCGTGGCTGACCACGACGATGGTGCCCGGCCACTTGCTGAGCATGGTCCCGACCGCCTCGATGGAGGACGGGTCGAGGTTGTTGGTGGGCTCGTCGAGGAGGAGCACGTTGGCCCGCCCGGCGGCCAGCATGGCCAGGCCCAGCTTGGCCCGCTCGCCTCCTGACAGGGTCTTGGGCATCTGGTGGGCCGCCTTGCCGGCGATGCCGAACGAGCCGAGCAGGGCCCGGCGCTCGGTCTCCTGCACCAGGATGGTGTCGTCGATGTTCTCGAGCACGCTGACTTCGAGGTTCACCTGCTCGTGTTCCTGGGCGAAGTAGCCGAGAGTGACGTTGACCCCCACGGTGACCTCGCCGCCGGTCGGCTGCTGCACTCCGGCCAGGCAGCGCAGGAGGCTCGACTTGCCGGCCCCATTGCGCCCGACGATCACCACCCGGTCGCCCCGCCGGCAGTGGAAGTTCACCTTGCGGAGCACGGTGGCACTCCCGTACCGGACCTCGAGGTCGGTGGCCCGCAGGGGGACCTCGGCCGAGCGTTGCGGTGTGGGCAGCTTGAACGAGCTCTTCTTCTCGCGCTTGTGGACCTCGGTCTTGGTCGACTCGAGGCGCTCCACCCGCTTGTCGATCGACTTGGCGATGCGGGCCCGCCGGTTGGTGCTGCCCCGCATGGAGTCGGCCAGGGTGGACAGCCGGTTGATCTCCCTGCCCTCGAGTAGTGCGGCCCGCTCGCGCTGGCTCTGGTCGGCCTCGAGCTGCACCATGTAGGACGAGTACGTGCCCTTGAACTCGTGGAGGCGGCCGTCGGAGAGGTGGAGCACCTTGTTGATCGAGCGGTCGAGCAGCTTGAGGTCGTGCGACACCACCAGAATGGCCCCGGGGAAGCTCTCGAGCTCCTCCATCAGCCACCGCTTGGCCGGGAGGTCGAGGTGGTTGGTGGGCTCGTCGAGGATCATCGTGTCGGGCCCTTGGAACAGGATGCGGATCAGGTCGACCCGGCGGCGCTGGCCACCCGCGAGGCTCTCGATGTCCTCGAGCAGGAGCTCCTGGCGCAGGCCCAGTCCGTCGGCCAGCCGGGCCATGGTGGACTCCGCCTCGTAGCCGCCGTTCTCCCGGAACTGCTCCTCGAGGTCGGAGAAGAGCTCGATGTTCTCGGTGCTCGGGTCCTTGGCCATCTGGGTCCGCGCTTTGTTGAGGGCGTCGTCGAGGACGTCGAGGCCCCGGCCGGACAGGACATGGGAGAAGCCGTTGGGCTCGAGGCCCAGGCCGTGCGGCTCGGGAACCTGGGGCAGGTACCCGTAGGTGCCGCGGATGCGGGCATTGCCGGTGGACCGCACGTTGCGGCCCGGCTCGGAGATGACCACCGAGATGAATGTCGACTTCCCGGTGCCGTTGCGGCCGACCAGGCCGACCTTCTCGCCCGCGCCCACGACGAAGGAGGCGTCACGGAGCAGGGTGCGGTCACCGATTTCGATGGTGAGGGAGGAGCCGACGATCATGGGAGGGGGCGGTGATCTCGCCACGATCGGAGCGTTCCTCCGGTCCGGCGTCGGGGAAGCCCGACGTGATCAACCGGGTCCAGTCTCCCACACCGGCGGACCCGCGCCCGATCGGTGGTGGTCGTGGCGCCGCCCCCGCCGGGTACGTCGAGCCGGAGGTCCGCGCGTGCCGTCCGCGTCGGTCGTCATCCCCCCGACACGAGCACTTCGCCTCCGGAGGGCGGGGTGAGGTCGTCGACGCTGTCGAGCCAGCCCGACGGCAGGTGCACCGGCCTCGGGCCGTTGGTGTGACCCCGGGCCATGCGCGCCGCGTCGGGGGGGAACGGGAGTACCGGATCGAGCCGGTCGAGCAGCCCGTGCACCTCGGGGAGGGAGCCGGCCTGGGCCAGCGACCGCCGGATCGCCGATCCCACCGGAAACCCGGTCAGGTACCAGCCGGCGTGTTTGCGGTACTGGCGGACCCCGAGGTCCTCGCCGAAGGCGTCGCACAGGAGTTCGACGTGGGAGCGCATCATCCCGACGATCTCGCCGAGGGACGGCGGGGCGTGGATCGGCCGCCCGGCGAAGGCGTCGGCCAGGTCCCTGAAGAGCCACGGCCGCCCCAGGCAGCCCCGGCCCACCACCACGCCGTCGCACCCGGTGGCCTCCACCATGTCCAGAGCGTCTGGAGCCTCCCAGAGGTCCCCGTTGCCCAACACCGGCACCGAGGTGACCGCCGACTTGAGCTCGGCGATGGCCTGCCAGTCGGCGCGGCCCGAGTAGAGCTGCTCGGCGGTGCGGGCATGGAGAGTGATGGCGACGACGCCCTCCCCCTCGGCGATCCGGCCCGCGTCGAGGAAGGTGAGGTGGTCGCCGTCGACCCCCGTGCGGAGCTTGACGGTGATCGGCACCGTGTCCGCGGCCCCGACGGCGGCCCCGACGATGGCTCGGAACAGCCGTCGGTGGACGGGGAGGGCGGCCCCGCCGCCTTGCCGGGTGACCTTGGCCGCCGGGCATCCGAAGTTGAGGTCGATGTGGTCGACGCCGATCTCGTCGACCAGCCGGCGCACGGCGTCACCCATCACCCGGGGGTCGACGCCGTAGAGCTGCACGCTGCGCACCGGCTCGTCGTCGCCGAAAGAGGCCATGCCCATCGTCTTGGCGTTTCCCTCGACCAGGGCCCGCGCCGTGACCATCTCGCTCACGTAGAGGCCGGCCCCGTAGGTCCGGCACAGCCGGCGGAAGGCGATGTTGGTGACCCCGGCCATGGGGGCCAGCACCACCGGGGGCTCGACGGCGACGGCGCCGAGCTTGAGGGCGGTGAGGGCGGCGGTCACGGCAGCCGCCGGGCCCACAGGTCGGTGATGGAGATGCCCAGCCGGGCGAGGAGCAGGCGCAACGCAGGCAGCGACAGGCCGATCACGTTGCCCGGGTCCCCGTCCACCCCCTCGACGAACGGCGCCGACCGGCCGTCGAGGGTGAAGGCGCCGGCCACGGCCATCGCCTCGCCGGTGGCGAGGTAGGCGTCGAGCTCGGCGTCGGTGGTGGTGGTGAACCGCACGGTGGTGCCCACCGCCTCGGTGACGTGGCGCCCGGTCGACTCGTCGATGACGCAGTGCCCGGTGTAGAGCGTCCCCGACCGTCCCCGCATCGAGCGCAGCCACTCCCGGGCCTGGTCCTCCGAGGCGGGCTTGCCGTGCGGGATCCCGTCGAACTCGAGCAGCGAGTCGCATCCCACGACGATGGCGTCACCGGTCGGATCGGCCACCCCCCGGGCCTTGCGCTCGGCCAGCAGCGTCACCGAGGTCACGGTGTCGGTGCCCTCGATGTCGTCCTCGTCGACCCCGCTTACCACCACCTTGGGGTCGAAGCCGGCATCACGGAGCAGCCGGAGCCGCGCCGGGGAGCCCGAGGCGAGGACGAGGGTGCGTACGGGCATGAGTAGAGCGTAGGGGCTGGCTGCCGGGGGCAAGGCCGCTCCCTGGGTGACCACCGGGGGCCGCTCACCGGACGGCCGGTGGCTCTCTCTGGCGACGTCCCACCGGCGGTGGCGTGTGGTCCGCCGGTGGGTGCGCGATCCTTGTCCCATGACCGAAGCAGGCATCACACTGGCCCCGGCCCAGGTCGACCCCGAGCTCGACGGCGACCACGAGCGGATGTCCCACATCGTGCTCGAAGGTTTCAAACCGGAGAAGGGCGACTTCATCTCGGCGGGGCCCTCGGTGGTGGAGGGCATGGTCAACGGGACAGCGGTCAAGGCGCTGTGCGGGAAGATCTGGGTGCCCGGCCGCAATCCCAAGCGCTACCCCCTCTGCCCGACCTGCAAGGAGATCGCCGAGTCCCGGGGCTGGAAGGTCCCTGCCGAATAGCACCGGGTGGGGGAGTACCGCTCAGGGCAGCTCGCCGATGCCCTTCCACACCAGGTAGGCGGCAAAGACCACCTCGACGGCGATGCCGATGGCGCGGGCGTGCCGGGCGACGAAGGTGTGGGCGGCGTTCAACGGGGGGTCGGCCCTGTCGCCGAGGACGGTGACCAGGCCCACCGGGACGAGCACCGGCAGCAGGGTGACGACGAAGAGCACTGCGAAGACGACGGTGCGGTCGAGCGTTCCCACCGTCGAGCGGGTGAGCTCGTGCAGGGCGGCGAGGAAGAGCACCAGGGTGGAGAAGTTGACCAGCATGCCCACGGCACCGACTCCGAAGAACCAGAAGGTGGGGGCGGTGCCCAGGCGCCCGGCCGTCCGCTCCTTGTGCTCCTCGCCGGAGGTGGGGTGGTGGTGCAGCGAGCGGAGGGCGAGGACGGCCAGCAGTCCGGCGGCGACGAAGGCGATGATCGCACCGCGTAGGGAGTGGTGGCCGTGGTCGGCCTGGTGCAGGTGGTTGAGGACGGTGAACCCGAGCAGGGAGAAGGCGGCGAGGACCAACATCGATCCCGCGGCCAGTGCCCATCCGCGGGCCAGCCGCTTGGTCGGTCCGGAGAGCACCAGCAGCTGCAAGGCGAGCAGGGTGGGGCTGATGGCCGCCCCGAGGGCCAGGGGGAGCACGGACGCCATCAGTGCTCCCATCGGTGCAACGTAGCCGGAGAGGGACGGACGGAGGCCGACTGCCGCACCCACCGGTACGCGGCCGGGCCGGTGGAGCGGGGGCCGACCGCCGCCTCAGCGAGCGGTGAGCTCCCCGTGGTCCCGGCATCCAGCCCGGTAGCCGGCGGGGCTCACCGCCACCGTGAGCCGCCGTCCGCACTCGGGACAGAAGCGCGGGGGGTCGAGCGTTCGGCCGCACCCCGGGCAGGAGGATGTCGCTGACCCGCAGCCGGTGCAGAACCGGTCGGCCTCGGGGGCGGTGCCGGTCATCGTCACGGCGGGACGGTCAGAGTATGCCGGTCAGGGCGCCGACCGGCATGCGGAGGTCGGAGAGCATCTGGAGGTCCTCCTCGGGGGAGCGGCCCAGGGTGGTCAAGTAGTTCCCCACGATGAGTGCGTTGATACCCGAGGTCATGCCCATCGACTGGAGCTCGCGGAGGGTGACCTCCCGCCCTCCGGCGTAGCGGAGGATGACGCCGGGGAGCCCCAGGCGGAACAGGGCGATCCACCGGATGGCCTCCCAGGCGGCCACCGGCTGGGCCTCGCCGAGCGGGGTGCCCGGGCGGGGGTTGAGGAAGTTGAGCGGCACCTCGGTGGGATCGAGCTCCTGGAGCTGAGCCAACAGCTCGATCCGCTGGGCGTCGGTCTCGCCCATGCCGATGAGGGCGCCGCAGCAGAGCTCCATGCCGTGGGTGCGGACCAGGAGGCAGGTGTCCTGGCGCTCCTCCCAGGTGTGGGTGGTGACCACGTTGGGGAAGAACGACCGGGAGGTCTCCAGGTTGTGGTTGTAGCGGTGGACGCCTCCCTCGGCGAAGCGCCGGGCCTGGTCGTCGGTCAGCAGGCCGGCGCTGACCGCCACGTTGAGCCCGGTCCGCTCGTGGATCATCGGGACCAGCTCGAGAATACGGACCATGGTCCGTTCGTCCGGACCGCGCACGGCCAGGACGATGCAGAATTCGGAGGCCCCGGCCGCCCTGGTCTCCTCGGCGGCCGACAGCACCTCGTCGGCGTCGAGGAAGGGCGTGGCCTTGACCGGGGTGTCGAACCGAGAGGACTGCGAGCAGAAGTGGCAGTCCTCGGGGCACCCTCCGGTCTTGGCCGACAGGATGCCCTCGACCTCGACCTCGGGGCCGCACCAGGCCAGCCGGACCTGGTGGGCCAGGGCCGCCAGCGAGGTGACCCACTGGTCGGGCAGTTCGGCCAGGGCGGCCAGCTCCGCGGTGGTGAGCAGTCGCCTCTCCTCGAGCAGGACCGTCTCGGCCGCGCCCAGCCGGGCGCGGGCCGTCTTCGAGTCGATCTCCGGGCGTTCGGGCTCCGACCGGCCGCGGTCCCGGTTGGGCGCGGAGAGGGTGACGGTGGTACGGATGGGGGTGGCAGCGGTCTCGCCGGGCATCCCGTTACGGTAGTGGCCCGGCGCGACCGACCGGAACGGACGACAGGGGATCCATCGTGGCATGGGACTTTTCTACAGAACCGGAGTTCGAGGAGCAGCTGGCATGGATGCGCCAGTTCGTGCGTGAGGAGATCTTCCCCCTCGAGACACTCTCCCTGAGCCACGACACCATGGTGGAGGCGGTCAAGCCCCTTCAGGAGCAGGTGAAGGCCCGCGGACTGTGGGCCTCGCACCTTCCGCCCGAGCTCGGTGGCGGGGGGTTCGGTCAGCTCCGTCTGGGTCTCATGCACGAGATCCTGGGCCAGACCCCCTACGGCCCGTGGGTCTTCGGCAACAACGCGCCCGATTCGGGCAACGCCGAGCTCCTGGCCATCGGCATCGAGAACTCGGGCCGGGCGGAGCAGCGTGAGAAGTGGCTCCAGCCCCTACTCGACGGGAAGATGCGCAGCGGGTTCTCCATGACCGAGCCCGGGGCCGGAGCGGACCCCACCATGATCACCACCCGGGCCGTCCGCGACGGGGACGAGTGGATCATCGACGGCCACAAGTGGTTCACCACCAACGGCTCGGTGGCCGACTTCCTCATCGTGATGGCGGTGACCAACCCGGACGTGCACCCCTATTCGGGCTGCTCGATGATCGTTGTTCCCGTCGACACCACGGGGGTCGACATCGTCCGCGACGTGGCCACCATGGAGGACCCCGAGGAGCACTTCGGCCGGTTCGGCGGCCACGCCGAGATCGTCTACCGCGAGGTCCGGGTCCCCTACGAGAACCTGGTCGGCAACGAGGGCGAGGGCTTTCTCCTGGCCCAGCTGCGGTTGGGCCCCGGCCGGATCCACCACTGCATGCGGTGGTTGGGCCAGTCCAAGCGGGCGTTCGACATGCTGTGCGAGCGGGCGGTGTCCCGGACCATCCACCACTCGTTACTCGCCGAGAAGCAGACCATCCAGAACTGGGTGGCCGACTCGCTGGCCGAGATGACGGCCGCCCGACTGCTGACCCTGTACGCCGCGTGGAAGATGGACAACGAGGGAGCGGCGGCGTCTCGGGTGGAGATCGCCATGATCAAGTACTACGGGGCCGGCGTCCTCTACAACGTGATCGACCGTGCCATCCAGGTGCACGGCGCCCTCGGCTTCTCGACCGACCTCCCGCTGGAGTCGATGTACCGGGCGGCGCGTGCCGCCCGCATCTACGACGGCCCCGACGAGGTCCACAAGGTGACCGTGGCCCGCAGGACGCTCAAGGGCTACACACCGGTCGACGTCCCCACCGAGCACGTTCCCACCCGGCGAGCCGAGGCCAAGGAGCGCTTCGCCCACCTGCTCGATCTGGAGACCGCCGACAGCTAGGAGCGCCGAGCCGAGGAGTCCCTGTCGAGGCCGTGATGATCCCGTGCCGGCGCCGGGTCTTCGGATCGGCAGGGTACCGGGCGGGGCGCGGCCTATGACGGAACGGGCGGAAGGTCAGCGTCCCGTGGGTCCCCGAACACCGGCGGCCGCTTCTCGCGCAGGGCGGCCACGCCCTCGCGGTAGTCGGGGCCGGCCATCATCGGGCTGAGCAGCTCCTCGGCGGCCCGGACCGACTCGGCGGCGCTCAGATGGAAGGCGTCGTAGACCTGGCGCTTGGAGGCGGCCAGGGAGGCGGGGGAGACCGACGTGGCCAGCATCCGGGCGTACTCGGTCACGTGGGAGAGGAGCTCCTCGGGGGGAACGACGTCGGTGACCAGCCCGAAGGAGCGCGCCTCCTCGGCGGTGAACGTCCGGCTCGAGAGTATGAGATCCATGGACCGGGGTAGGCCGACCAGCTTGGGTAGCAGCCAGGCCAGGCCGAAGGCGCAAGGGAGCCCGAGCCGGCCGTGGGCGGTGGTGAACTTGGCCCCGCTGGCGGCGAACCGGAGGTCGCAGTAGCACGCGAGGGCCAACCCGATGCCGGCCACCGGTCCATTGACGGCGGCGAGGATCGGCTTCGGGATCCCGAAGTGGTAGGCCAGCTCGGCGTCGAACTCGGGACGCACCCCGTAGCCCGGCGTGGCCAGGTCGGCAGGTGCTCCGGCGTCGTAGGCGCCCCGGTCGACGTGTCCCGCCAGGTCCTCGGACTCGGCACCGGCGCAGAACCCGCGACCGGCACCGGTGACCACGATGACCCGCACCCCGCGGTCGGCCGACGCCCGCTCCAGGAGCCGGCGGTACTCGGCGTTCATCTGCGCCGTCCAGGCGTTGAGTCGCTCCGGGCGGTGCAGGGTGATGGTTGCCACCCGGTCGGACACCTCGTACCGGGTCACCTCGAGGTCGGACACGCTCACACGCTGGCTCCCCTCATCTGCCGGTGGCGCAGCGGCCAGGGGGTCAGTACCTATAGGTGTCGGGCTTGTAGGGGCCGTCGACGGACACGCCGATGTACTCGGCCTGCTCCTTGGTGAGGGTGGTCAGACGGACACCGAGGGCATCGAGGTGCAGCCGGGCCACCTTCTCGTCGAGGTGCTTGGGCAGCACGTAGACCTTGTTCTCGTAGTCGTTGGCGTTGTTGAACAGCTCCATCTGGGCCATGGTCTGGTTGGTGAAGGAGTTGGACATCACGAAGCTGGGGTGCCCGGTGGCGTTGCCCAGGTTGAGCAGGCGGCCCTCGGAGAGGACGATGATGGCATGGCCGTCGGGGAACACCCACTTGTCGACCTGGGGCTTGATGTTGACCCGCTCGATGCCGTCGAGGGCCATCAGGCCGGCCATGTCGATCTCGTTGTCGAAGTGGCCGATGTTGCCCACGATGGCCTGGTGCTTCATCTGCTTCATGTGATCGGCGGTGATGACGTCCTTGTTGCCGGTGGTGGTGACGAAGATGTCGGCGGTGCCCACCACGTCCTCGAGGGTGGCCACCTGGTATCCCTCCATGGCGGCCTGGAGGGCGCAGATCGGGTCGATCTCGGTGACCACGACCCGGGCGCCCTGCCCGCACAGCGATTCCGCGCATCCCTTGCCCACGTCGCCGAATCCGCACACGACGGCGACCTTGCCGCCCATGAGCACGTCGGTGGCCCGGTTGATCCCGTCGATCAGCGAGTGGCGGCAGCCGTACTTGTTGTCGAACTTGGACTTGGTCACCGCGTCGTTCACGTTGATGGCGGGGAAGAGCAGCTCTCCGCTCTGCTCCATCTCGTTCAGGCGGTGCACGCCGGTGGTGGTCTCCTCGGAGACCCCCTTGATCCCGCCGGAGATGGTGGTCCACCGGGTGGGGTCCTCGGCCAGGCTGCTGGTGAGGAGCTGGAGCACCACGCCGTACTCCTCGGATTCCGCAGTGGACGGGTCAGGGACCACGCCTGCCTTCTCGAACTCGACGCCCTTGTGCACGAGCAGGGTGGCGTCACCACCGTCGTCGAGGATCATGGTCGGTCCCCCGTTCGGCCACAGCATGGCGTGCTCGGTGCACCACCAGTACTCCTCGAGGGACTCGCCCTTCCAGGCGAAGACCGGCACCCCCTGGGGGGAGTCGACGGTCCCGTCGGGGCCGACCGCCACCGCAGCGGCGGCGTGGTCCTGGGTCGAGAAGATGTTGCAGCTGGCCCAACGCACCTCGGCCCCGAGGGCGGTGAGGGTCTCGATGAGCACGGCGGTCTGGATGGTCATGTGCAGCGACCCGGTGATGCGTGCGCCCCGGAGGGGCTGGTCGGCCGCGTGCTCGGCGCGCATGGCCATCAGGCCGGGCATCTCGTGCTCGGCCAGGTCGATCTCCTTGCGGCCGTACTCGGCCAGCGTGATGTCGGCGACCTTGAAGTCGGGTCGGCGCTGATCGCTGGTCATGATGGCTCCTTCGCTGTTGCCGGCAACGGGAGGATGCCGGAGTCGGTGGGCACGACGCTGTGCGCTGGCGTGCGGGTGGCGATCGGCCGGGGTCACCATCGGCGAAGGCCACCAGACCACTGAGCGCGACCAGGCAATACTAGTCGACGAGCGGCTCGTCCGGTCTGGCGCTCCAGGCCCGGATGCGCCACCATCGGTGTGGTGCCCCCGGGCACCGGGTGCCGGTCAACGAGGCACCGGCCATGACGGGGACCGGCAGACACGGGAACGGAGTGAGGGAGATCAACCGACCTGACGGTTACAAGCTTCGACCGGGTTCCTTCGAGTGGTGGTTCACCAACCGGTCCACCGATCGCATCACCATCGCTCAGATGCCCAACGTCCCCCTGGTCGTCTTCGGCGTGGCCATCGTCGCCTCCTGGGTGCTCCACAGCCACGCCCAGGTCAGCCGGATCCTGGGCGATGTGGCCACCGGAGCCCTCGTGATCTGGGCCCTCGACGAATTGATCCGGGGGGTCAACCCCTGGCGCCGGGTGCTCGGAGGGGTGGTGCTGGGCGGCACGGCGGTGTCCCTTCTCCACCGGTAGCCGGCTCCCGGGACGGTGCGTACGTGATCCGGAGCGCGGCGCGCCCGTCCTGTTACGATCCCTTCGTCGTGCCGACCGGGGACTCTCCCGGCGTCAGGGGCGGGCATGTGGGGGAAGGGGAGGCGCAATGGCCGACGGTCGCGGACGGAGTTCGAGGATCGGACGCGGGGCGCGACAGGAGCCGGGCCGGAGGCGGCGGGCAGCGGTTCTGCTCGGCGCCTGCGTGATGGGAGCCGGGCTGCTGTCCGCGTGCGGCTCGTCGTCGGGCTCGTCGACCACCACGGGTGCCAGCGGCAACGTGCTCCTGGTGGGGACGTTCGACGGGCACGCCGGCAAGTACCAGACCATTCAGTCGGCGGTCGACGCGGCCAAGCCGGGAGACTGGATCCTCGTGGCACCAGGCGACTACCACGAGACCGCCGACGCATCGGAAACCGGGCTCGACCCCACCCACGGCTACGCAGGTGGGGTGATCATCTCCACGCCGGACATCCACGTGAGGGGTATGAACCGCTCGACGGTGATCGTCGACGGGACCAAGGCCGGCGCCTCCGGTGCCTGCAGCTCGGATCCGAGCGAGCAGACCTTCGGTCCCACCGACGCTAGCGGCAAGACCGTCGGGCGCAACGGGATCGTGGTGTGGAAGGCCGACAATGTCACAGTCGACAACCTCACCGCCTGCAACTTCCTCGGCGGCAGCGGCGATTCCGGCAACGAGATCTGGTGGAACGGCGGAGCCGACAGCGCCAAGATCGGCCTGCACGGATACGAGGGGAGCTACCTGACGGCCACCTCCACGTACTACGGCAACGAGACCACCGCGGCCCAGTACGGCATCTTCTCCTCGGATTCGGCGGGCCCGGCCACCTGGAACCCGACCTACGCCAGCAACTTCCACGACTCGGGTGAGTACGTCGGGGCGTGCCAGCAGGTGTGCGGCATCACCATCAACCATTCATGGCTGGAATACAGCGCCGTCGGCTACTCGGGGACCAACTCGGGGGGCGCAATCGTGATGGAGAA
>JBKQMB010000038.1:0-15895 GCA_052326605.1 Acidimicrobiales bacterium
CCGGCGGATGCCTCTCGGGCGGTCCTTGTTCTTGGCCTCGAGCTCGTTCCGGAAGGCGTGCTGCCTGGCGGAGACCAGTTCGCCGGCGGCTCGGCCCAGCTCGCCGCCTGACTGCCTCCCGTGCTCCCTCTGCTGCGACTCCAGATTCCATGTGGCTGACCTCAGATCGGATTCAGCTTGACGGAGCTGGGAGGTGAGGGTCTTCGGGATGGCGGCGGCCAGGGCGTCCCGTTCCGCCTGCAGCGCCTGTTGTCTCAGTGATGCGATCTCTGCCGACGGGACCCGAGGCGCGCTCGAGTCGACCGAGCCGGTGTCGATGGCCCACTTCCAGCGTCGTTCGGTCTCCCAGTTGCGACAGAGGTCCTCTCGGGCCTGGTCGAGGTCGTCGGCGGCCAGGTAGACGCAGGTCTCCTCTCTGGCTCTGCTCATGGCCACGTAAGCCAACTCTCGTCCTCCGCCGTCCTCATAGACATGTGCAATGTCGTGAGTGGCCCCCTGGCTCCGATGCACCGTGGTGGCATAGCCGTGGGCCAGCTTGGATTGTCCGATTTCTTCCTGTTCGAACCAGTGACGCCTGCCGTCCTCCATCTCGACGGCGATGCGCACTTCCTCCAGGTCGATTGCCGTGACCACGCCCCGCTCGGAGGTGACCACCTGTCCTCCTGCTGCCGGTGCCAGGGTGACGATCCGGTCGCCGGCGGCGTAGCTGGCGCCCCCGGGGACCACCAGCTCGGGCCCGGAGAGTCGGCCCTCGGCTGCCATGCGCTCCCTGGCCAAGCGGTTGAGCTCGGCCACGTTGGCCCGCCGCCAGGCGAACATGGCGGCGTCCTTGCCGGACATGACGTCGCTGGCCCACTGATCGACCAGGGTGTCCATTGCCTCGTTGCGGGTTCGCTCGGTGATGACGCGTCCCTGGTCGAGGTAGAAGCCGACGGCCCGGGTGACGTTGCCGGCCCGCAGCTCGGCCAGGGCCTCCCGTTCGGCATCGTTACGCTGACGGACATTCTGATCGAGGGTGTGCACGATCCCGCCGTGGCGTTCGACCAGGGCGCCCATGGCCCCACCCACCGACACGGCACCGAGCTGGCGGTCGTCACCGACCATGACCACCTTGGTTCCGGCCAAGCGGGCCTGGTCGAGCAGGAAGGAGATGTCCCGGTCGGCCGCCATCCCTGCCTCGTCGAGCACCAGGACATGGCTTCGAGTGAGCCGCATCTGGTCGTGTTCGAGCCTCCACCGCAGGGAGGCGAGCGTCCGGGACTCCGACAGTCCGGCCTCCCGGCCCAGAGTTCTCGCCGCCTGTCCGGAGGTCGAGGTGCCCACCACGGTGAAGCCGCTGGTCTCGAATGCATCCCGGACCGCAGCCATGACGGTCGTCTTGCCCGACCCGGCCACACCTTCGACCAGCTCCACCCCCCGGCCCGAGGTAGCGATCCCGAGCACTGTCGCCTGCTGGCCGGGGGTCAGTGGAGACCCCAGGTCAGCGCTCTGGCGGCCCACCGCACCAGCTGCCACCTCGGGCGAGACCCTGGCCGCCTCCCGGTCCTCCACACCTCGCTCGACGGCCTGTTCGATGGCCAGTTCGGTGGCGATCACATGGGCTGTGGCATAGGCCCGCTCGGAGGCTCTCGGCACGCCGACCAGGGGGATGGCGTCGGGATCGCGCAGGACGCGAGTCGTCGCCTTGTCCAACTCGGTCACCGGAAGGCCATAGATCGACGGGGCCACGGCCACGATGACGTCCCGCTTGGCGAACACCTTCCGGTCGGACAGCATCCCGTTCGGTCCCAACAGGTCCTCGGCCATCGCCGCCAGGGCTCGGTTGTCGAGGATCTCAGAGCTTGAGTGCTGGCGCTGGTGGGCGAGTCCGGCCTGCTCGATGTCGGCCATCAGCTGCTCGGGTGGGAAGCCGGCCGTGGCCAGTTCGGCCCGCCACCTCGGCAACAGGTCCTCGACCGACGTGTGGCGCTTCTGCTTCCTCGTCTCCCGGGCCGCCACCTGGCGGGCCTGGTAGGTGGAGAAGCCCTTCTCGGCCACGGCCTCGCTGATCTCGGCAGAGCGCTTGGAGTGGACGGCCAGTGCTTCGTCGGGGATGCCGGCGACCTTCCAGTGCCCGAGTTTGCCCGAGGGCCCGGGATCGGCCTCGATGCCGTAGCCGAGTTGGACTGCCTTGGCGGCAGAGGCCACCCGGCCGACCATGGTGGCGGCATGGAGGTGTTCCCGCCAGAGCGTGGTGTCGGGAGCCTTGGTGCCGCCCTTTTCGTCCAGCATCTCGATCACGTTGGCGATGAGTACGTGGTCGTGGGGCCCGGGATCGCCGGCCCGGGTGGTGGCGTGGCGGGCATGGGCGTAGACCAGGCCGGTGGTGGCGGTCGGGATCGCGGCCACGCCACGACGTCCGCCCCGCTCTCTGGTCAGGTCGTCCAGGTAGGCGAGCGTGGCGTCCCGCTCGGCATCCATGATGGCGTGCATGTGCTCGGCTCGACCGAGCACTCCCAACTCGGCGACGGACTTGTGGGCGGCGATGACCAGTTCCATGCCCGGGCGCCTGGCGTTGACCAGGCGTTCACCGGTCGCAGGATGACGGGCCCCGCCCGGTCCGTAAAGGGCGTCATAGGACGGGTTGTCGACAGGACCGACCAGGCCGAGGGACGCAGCCCCCGATCCGCCCCAGAGCAGCGGGGTCTCACCGCGCGAGGCGTAGTACTCGAGGGCGGCCCCGGGGAAGTCGTCGCCGCGCTCGATGATGGTCTCGCGGTGGTAGGCGACAGAGTCCGCTCCCATCATCCGCATCCAGGCCACGACGACTCCCTCTCACCGGCAAGGGACACCCCTTGCAATCGTGTTCAAGGTATTCAGGGGGTGTGACGCGGGATCGTCGGCGGGCCGCCCGGTGGACTCCGAGTGAACCAGCGACGCATGGCGACGCCGAGTCAGTCGCGCGACTCGAACCTGGAGACTCCTTCCGATGGTGAGCGGAGATACCTGCCGATCCGGGAGGGCGTGGCCATTCGGCGGCGCAGTTCCGAACGTCCGCGGGCTCGTCGCCCCACCGGCTTCTGGGACTGAATCTCAGCTGCGACTGCTGTCCTTCCCATCATCGCTGTCCAGCATTCCATCACCTCGCGGCAAGTTGGCGGTGTGACCAGGGAGGGTGACGTTGAGCGTGACGTTGGAAAGGTCGGCCAACCGAGTCACGGCGGGACTGCCGATCTACGAATTCTCCCGGTCCGTCCCAATAACGCGACTACATGGGTGAAAGCGTCCCCTACCGGCACTTATACGGGTGATCGACTTATACGGGTGATCCGCCAGTTCGGCTGACCGCCCGGGGAGAATTTCCCCGGGCGGAGGCTCGGACAAGGAGGATTGCCGTGGTCTGGTCTCCGCAGTTGCAGCGCGTCGCCCGCGAGGGCGGTGGCGATCGATATGAGCTCGGTCATGAACTGGTCGACGCCTTCTTGGAGTTCGCGTCCGGGAGAGCCCGGCCGAACACGGTGCGCGCCTATGCGCACGATCTGAAGGCGTTCTTCACCGTCGTCACCAAAGACCCCGTCGAGGTGGCGCCGGCGGACGTGATGGCCTTCGTCGCCGAACAACAACAACCCCGGCCAGGTGCGGAGAACGTCGTGCACTTCCCCGACGCGGGATCGGGGCTGGCACCGGCGACGGTCATGCGCCGCCTGGCGGCGGTCTCTGCCTTCTATGGGTATCTGGTGACTCGCGCCGACACGCCGGTGGCGGTGAACCCGGTGCCTCGCGGCCTGCCCACCCGGCGCAGCCGCCGAGAGCTCCGGGCCGCACCCTTGGTGCGTGGAGTGCGTCGTCTGCCGCGGATCCTCGATCCCGAGGAAGCGGCCGCCCTCTTGGCGGCACTGCGCACCCGACGTGATCGGGCCATCGTCGAAGCGATGCTCCTGGGCGGCCTCCGCCGGTGCGAGGTGCTCGGGCTCCGGCTCGAGGACATCCGCCTCGGCGAGTGTCGGGTCTTCATCGCCGAGGGCAAAGGTGGCCACCAGCGCCTGGTGCCGATGTCGCCCACGTTCTTTGCCACCCTGGCCGACTACTTGGAGTGCGAGCGACCCATCGACGCACCGGGCGACCGACTCTTTGTCGTGTTGAAGGGGCCCCGCCGTGGCATGGCGCTGTCCTCGGAGGGTCTCGACGAGATCATGGCCGCGGCGAGGAAACGAGCCGGGCTGGAACACGGCACCTGCCACGAGCTGCGCCATACCTGCCTGACCCGACTGCGGGAGGCCGGCATGTCCCTCGAGGCCCTCCAGGCCCAAGCCGGACACCGCTCGATCGCCTCGACCCAGGTCTACTTGCACCTCGGGTCGGACTGGTTGGCCGCCGAGTACCGCACCGCTGCCGATGCTGTCGAGGCCAGCCTCGCGCTGGAGGCGCTGTCATGAGCGGCGCATCGGTGTCCAAGTTGCCTACTCGGTCCGCCTCATCTCACGAGCTGGTGTCCCGGTTGGGGCCACGTAGCGCCAGCGGCACCTGGACGTGGACAGAGATCACCGCCCGAGCGGAACAGCTCGCCTCGACGATGAAGAACTACCTGTCCCAGCTGGCTGTTTCGTCCCGCCCGGCCACCGTCGAGGCGGCGGACCTCGCCCTGCGGGTGTTCGCCGGCCACCTCATCGAGACCGACCCGACCTGCGTCTGCGTGGCCGATGTCTCGCGCCGCCATATCGAGTCGTTCAAGCTCGCCCTGGCCGCCCGGCCCGGCAAGTCCCCCGGACAGCCGGCGGCGGTCGCCACCATCTGCCACAAGCTCGGGATGGTGCGCACCTTCTTCGAGCGGATCATCGAATGGGAGTACGCCGACGCCCCACGCAGGGTCCCCATCTTCGCCGGGGACTTCCCCAAGCGGGACGAGCCCCTGCCGCGCTTTTTGGACGACCCCACCGCCGCCAAGTTCATGGCCGCCCTGGCCGAGGACCCCGACCGGCGCCGGCGCCTCATGGTCGAACTGCTGGCCCGCACCGGCATGCGGGCCGGCGAGCTCGGTGCACTGCGCGACGATGCCGTGTTCCGCTTGAGCGGTGCCCACTGGCTACGGATCCCGGTTGGGAAGCTCCACAACGACCGGAACGTCCCCCTCCACCCGGTCCTCGTCGACCTCATCGATGACTACCGGGCCCGGCGGGGTCCGAGTCCCTCGGGTCTTCTGGTCGTCCGCAACGACGGCCAGGCCTTCGACCGCCGGACCATCCACCGCTACGTGGCCGCGGTGGCACGCCGGGCGGGCACCGGACACGTCCATCCCCACCAGTTGCGCCACACGCTCGCCACCCAGTTGATCAACCGAGGCATGAGCCTGGAAGCCATCGCCGAGATGTTGGGTCATCGCTCACCGCGCATGACCCTCGTCTACGCACGCATCTCGAACGATGCCGTCGCCGAGCAGTACTTCCGTGCCACCCAGGCAGTGGAGACCACGACCGGCGCTCCCGTTGTCGATGAGGAGGCTCGCCTGTTTGCCCGGAGCCACCCCCGCCTTTTGGGCAACGGACGCTGCACACGACCCGCCCAGCTCGATTGCTCCTACCAGACCATCTGTGAGGGCTGCGGGTTCTTCGAGACCGGACCGGAGTTCATTCCGATCCTGCGTCGCCAGAAGGACAACGCGGTCAAACAGGCCGACTTCGAGAGGACACACATCTTTCAAGAGCTGATCGACGGCCTGACAACGGACAAGCCCCTCGGACAGAATGCTCAGCCCCAACTACCGGTTCACCGCCACGATGATCGGAGTTGAGATCGAAGCTCAGATCGTCATTTCTCGCGCACAGACGCGCTGGACGGGAACCTCCATCCGTGCTTCCATGATCGAAGCCGAAGCCTGAAGGATCACCCGTGTAACGGCACGAGTGGGGCACCTGTGTCCTTCCCGAATGGGGGATCGAATCCATTTGCCGGTTCATGAGTGAATGGTCTCCGGCAGGTCCAAGATGACTAGTCCTGGGATGGAGCCTTTGTGATGCTAGAAGGCTTCACTGAGCCCTGGCACGGACCGTTGGCCGTCCTGCCTCTCACAAGCCGCTTCAACCGAACGGTGCCAATCCTTGAACGCACACCGGCGACAATCAAGATGAGGATGAGCAGCCAAGCTGCGATCCCCAGAGCCGTGTCGACGCCACCATGAGGGTGAGTGATTCCTGCAAGCACCACAAGGCCAACGAAGCTAAGCGATGCCGTCAGAGCGACCAATCGCCACTTGCTCCGCGCCGTGATAATCGGATGTGCCTCAAAGGCAAGAACTGGGTCGTGGAGCAGGCCCTCGAGGCCACCGGCATGCGGGCGTCCGACGCGGGCTCTCCTGATCATGATGACGCCACACCACGTGATGAGCGGACCGAGCACCAGGAAGATGATGGCGAAAAGGACAGGATTGCCGTCCGATCCATGGAACGCGCTGGTGCCGTGCAATGCCAGAGCCGCGGCGAAGCCAACGCCAGCAATCAGCAGGAATAGCCCGCTCGCGAGATCGATTGCCCCGCAGACTTGGAGAACGATGGCCCTTGGCTTTGAAAGGGTGCTCTGGTTCTCTCCGAGATCGCTGTACCAGTGGACGGAGTCGCGATTGGCGTTCACCTCGGATACCGACGGATCCCATACCTGGTCGTAGTAGCTATACGGCGAGAAGTCAGGATTCTTCTGAGCGGCCACAGTTTCCAGTGGTCCAGCCGGGCCCTGGTAGCGGTGGATCTCTTCGAACACGTCTTTGACGAGTAGTGCTTCCTCCGTCAGCGACGGGTCGGTTGCGGAAGTCACGAATCCCAGGCCACCGACCGTCACCTTTGAGCCATCGCGACGCCAAAACATCGGCGTCCAGACTCCGGCCTTTCGACCTCGGACCCGGACGATTTTGACCAGCGCGACCCCCGTGATGTCGTTGATCGGCACGTGACGCCACTTGGGATCGGGAAGCGAGACTTCCATCGGGCGCACCACGACAACCCGCCAAAACCTCGAGGGATGGGCCAAGAGGACGGCGTAGAAGATCAGATACGGCACCGCCAAGAAGATGAAGAACAACCCCGTGACGTGCGGGGCCGAGCTGTTCGGTCCTGTTGCGCCCAGTAAGTAGACGCCCATGATCAGGAAGAAGATAAACGATCCTGTGGGCAAGGCGAGTAGGGCGATACTCGGCCATGGGTGGCCGAATCGAGCAAGTTGAGGGCTGCCTTGGTCCGGCACATACCCAGTATGACGGAGGTCGAACGCGTTGCGCCTGATTCGAGTGGTGCTCATGCAAGCATGCAGGTTGTGCGAGCGTCCTCTGTGAGAAGCATGTAATCCCTCGATGCGATGCGCCAAAGCCCGAATCTGAATCGCACCGTCCCCGAACACCGGGTGGAGGGGATGGTGTTCGGAAGTACGATCAACTCGTGAGACGTTGGAAGCCAAGCCGCCCGGTCCTCGTGGCCTTGGTGGTTCTCCACGTCATTGTGACGGCGATCACACTGCGAGATCTCAGCCAACGGAGTGATGCCCAGCTCCGTGGACCACGCTGGTTTTGGCGAGTGTTCACTCCGCTCCAGATGGGAAACTCGGCGATCTACTGGCTGGTGGGTCGGAAGGGCAGCGCCTAGTCCCTGAGCCCCAGCACTGTCCTACACCGCCGGGCATGGGTCGAGACCTTGCAAACGAGTTTCGTTGCTAGTTCAACTTGAGGCAGTCCCCCCCCGACTTTGGGGGCGTCTCGGACGACGGATCTAAGTTGGCGCAATGGCCGAGGGCATCCGGGAACACTTCATCCCAGCGAGCGTCATCGGTCGGTTCTCCTTCGCCCCGAGGCCCAGGCGACGCGACTCCCCGGTTCACGTTCTGCATCTCGGGACTGATCGGCCGTATCGCCGAACGGCCAAGACCGTCGGATACATCGTTGACTTTTACGAGCATCCGTTCGAGACGGAGGATGGCGCCCCGGAATTCGATGCAGAGAAAGCCTGGCAAGGCTTCGAACGGAGTTTGCCGGGAGTCCTCGACGAACTCCAGCGAGACCCAACCGACCTGTCAGCTGACACCTGGGCCAATGTCCTGGTGCCCTACGTCACTTCGACTTTGGTGAGAACTCCCGAATTCCGAGATCGACACAAACGCCGAACGCCATGGCTTCGCGACGTCGAAGGGATGGACGAAGAGGGCAACGCGGCACGGGTCGCGTGGCTTGAGCTACAGCGGTTGCTCGCGCAGGTCATGACCAGCAAATGGACGATCCTCGTCCCAGCCGGCGAGTCGGGGTTCGTTCTGAACGATCGCGGCTGGTTTGCTGGTCGACTCGACGGACGCCAAACACCCGGAATCATTGTGCCATTCGGTCCTCGGGCCGCCATTCAGGTAGTGCCTGCAGTCGACAGAGTGATTGCCTTCGCAAGGGGCATTCGCTGGGTCGCTTCGGACATCAGTACAAGGCTACTGAGTGATGACGAGACGAGTGAACTCAATCGGTGTTCCGCTGAGTGGGCGGCAGAGGAGATCTACGGGCCCGACGAGAACCAACTCACTAGCCTCAAGAAGTCGTTGGCTAGCGGACCATGGTGGACCGACACCAGCGCATTGGGATTTTTGTCCGGGCGAGTCCTGATACCTACAGACTTCGACTGGTACAGGTTCGCGACCTTGTCGCGATGTCTACCGGGGACGGTTCCATTCCCTCCTCCGGCCATCCCCTCATCGCTCATCGGGGATCTGCCATTCAGACCACCCGTATTCATCATCGTGGAGAAGTTGCCGCTGTCGAGCGGGCTCCACATTGGTCCGAGAGCGGTCCGCCTCCGACTATTCCTCGAAGCCTTCCTCGTCACCCCTGGTCTCGAATCGCTGGACAAGGTTCGTTGGGCATCGATGCTCGATGCCCTAGTGCTCAAACACGGGATCGCCCACCTGAAGGACGCCGAAGACGAGTTCTACCTTCACCCCGGAGTTCCGCCCCGACCTGCTGGCACGGACCACACAGGCCTGTTGGGGCGATGGGGCCACGTCGCAGCGCAGTGCCCTCTCATGGGGCAAAATCAAGACTTTGCCGACAGCCTGGGCATGCCTTGACCCCTGCCCCCTAACACCGGATCATGGGCGCAACCCAAGTCAGGCGGCCGCAGGGCAGCCAGGCTCGGTCATAACCGCCGGCAAGACGCAGCATCTGAGGAGGCGTGGTCACTTTCGGTAGCTATTGTCGGTAGCCGTGTTCTACACGACCGATCTTCGCCACTTCGATGGCGTTGAACTAGACCCCGAGGCCCCCGCACCGGCAGTTCGCCTGGCTCGTTACTTGCGCCGTCTCACGCGAGCGGCCACGGCTGATGGAAGGACTGTCCCTCATCCAACTGTCCTCCCCTGCCGTCGGCGCCCAGGGCGGAGCCCCTGTCCTGGCCTCCTTGTCGTGAGTCTTCAGGAAGTTCCTCCTCGGATCCATTGGGAGTGTCCGGAGTGCGGGGAAGCCGGTGTGATCGACGGATGGAAATTCTCGGATGACGATCTGTCTGCGATATCTGACACCGACACTGCCGGGAGTGAAGTTCGAGCGGTGATCTCGATGTCCGGCTATCAGTTGATGCTCGACGACCTGCTCGTCGGTCGGGACTGTGAGCGCATGATCTACCGTGCTCGGCTTCATTCCGACGGGGTGGAGCTGTTTGGCACCGAGGACGACTTCGAGGAGCTGACCGACGCTGTCGCCATGGAGGCGAACCATGCCACCAATTCGTCAAAGCGACGCCGGTGGGATGAGATCTATGACCAGCTGGATCCGCCCTCGGACGGCTCGATCGAATCATTGGTTGACGTGGTCACCGATGAACTCCGTCAGTTTCACCTCGTCATCGGGAGAGCCCCGATTGCTGACCTCATTCGGGAGAGAATCGCGACGGTCGTCAGCCAGCTGGGAATCTCCGAACGGAGTGCCCGCCGCTACATGACTGAGGATGCTCTCCGCGAGATTGCTCGCCGTGCGGCGATTGAATTGGTGGACGAACAGCCCGGAGCAGACCTTCTTGGTGAGCCTCGCACCATCACCGTAGACATCCCGATCGTCGGACGGACCCTGGCAGCTCTTGCTGAAGCCGGCCACCTCAGGATCGATGGTCAGGACACGGTTGGTGCCCACGGTGTCCTTGAGTTGGTCTCGCTGTTCGGTCAGATTGAGAGCGAACGTTCCAACATTTCCGACGATGCGGTGTTGCTTCCACGGGCCGCGCTCACTCGGAGCGCTCGACTGCTGGATGCGACCTCGGAGATGATTGGCCAGGGCGTCGTGACCGCACCCGGACTTTCCTCGAGCGCCTTGACGCAACTGGCCAGCACATTTGCCGAGGATGCCGCGACGCTCCGAGCCCTCGTCGAGGAACAAGGTGCGAGTTGATGGCTTCAAGCGCACCCGAAGGCGTGCTCGACGTGCGTGCAGCCGTCGGCCGGCCCTTCTGACAATTCGGCTCGCTGTGGATTGCCACGTAGCCCCATGGATGCGCCTCCGAAAGCCATCCGGAGATCTTCGCCAGTAGACACCGTTCTTCGGCTGGTCGAAACTACTCACCGTGGGCACGGCAGTTGGGAACAAGCTCGACCAGCGAGTGATCAAGGCCGCAGACGCGGCGTTGGCCGACCATCACTACGTGACGGCCATCGACGTACTCATTGGAATGGGATGGCTGACGACACCCCAGGTCGAACGATGGCGTCAGGGCAGGCTCGACTACCTGGAAAGCCAGGTCACGGCCAACCTCTCGAAGATCTCGACCGCCATGACCACCTTTCGCCGCTGGGCTCGGGCTGAGGGGCTGCATCCCAGCGAGACCGCTTACGTAGCGCGCTCCAGGGACCGTCGTCCGTTGCGCTTTTCCAAGAGCGGGAATCCTCGAATCGAAGCTGCCTACAGGACTCATTGGATCTCCCCGGAACTTTCCGAGGCCAAGAGGGCACGGCTGGCCGAACAGCAGGGTCGGGCTCCCGATCTCGTCGTCATCTCGCCGGTCAAGGAATGGGCCTGTGGCGAGTGTGGCGGTAGTGGCGACTTGCTGTTCATGGAGGGTGACGGGCCGCTCTGTCTCGAATGTGCGGACCTCGACCACCTGGTATACCTGGCGGCCGGTGACGCCGCACTCACCCGCCGGGCCAAGAAGGCGAGCGCACTCTCGGCGGTGGTCGTGAGATTCAGTCGATCGAGAGGCCGCTACGAGCGCCAGGGCGTGCTTGTCGAGGAGGACGCGCTCGCTCGAGCCGAGGTCGCTTGCTTGGCCGACGACGTTGCGAGGGAACGACGTCGCCAGCGCGAGGCTGAACACCGAAGAGGTGAGGACGACGAGTTCCAGATTGCGTTCGGCAGCGAGATCACTCGACTGTTCCCTGGCTGTCCGGAAGCGAGGGCGAAGGCCATTGCCGTCCATGCTGGAACCCGAAGCAGCGGCCGGGTTGGGAGAAGTTCTGCTGGCCGCGCACTGGACCCTGACGCCGTGACGCTTGCTGTGGTGGCGTCCGTGCGGCACGAGGACACCGGCTATGACCAACTCCTCATGTCTGGGATGCCGCGGGCTGACGCTCGCAATCAGGTGCGATCCGAGATCCAACGCGTCCTCGATGCCTGGCGCGCACCTGAACGCTGCAGCTGATCAGCGCTCTACTCGTGGTCGCTCGGATCTTCGAAGGTCAACCCCCTTGATTCCCGGTCCGAGGGGTGACATCATTTGTGGTGTCACTTTGGTCCATCGAGCTGGAGCCGGAGGTTGAACGGTGGTTGGAGTCGCTTGCGGCTGGCCAGTTCGCCATCGTTGCGTCTCGGATCGAGCACCTGGCCGAGCACGGTGCATCTACCCGGATGCCGCGATCGCGGTCGCTCGGAGACGGCCTCTTCGAACTCCGGTTCGATCTGGACCAGAAGGCCCAGCGGATCACGTTCTTCTTCCCTGGAGGTAGGCGGATCGTGCTGCTGACCACATTTCGAAAGCAACGCCAGAACGAACGAACTGAAGTGGCCCGGGCCCGACTGACGATGGCTCGCTGCATAGCCGAGGGCCACATCGTCGAAGGAGAGGCCGGATGACCCGATCCAGTTGGATGCAGCTGAAAGGGAAGAAGCTCGATGCGATGTCGACCACCGAACGTGTCGAGTACGACCGAGCGTTCGCCGAAGCCAAGCTGGCCGCCGACGTAGGCGAGCGCATCCACGACGCCAGGGAAGCCGCTGGACTCAGTCAACGCGAACTCGCCCGTCGCATGGGCACGAGCCAAGCGGCTATCGATCGTCTCGAGTCCGGCGGCGTTGGTGCCACGCTGACAACTCTCCAGCGGGTGGCTACGGCGCTCGGGCTCGAGGTCAACGTGGAGCTGCGGCCGTCTGCATAGCCATCGTCTTGAAGGGGCACATATCCGGTGATGTGGGATACCCAACGCCAGTCAGGTCGGTGGGGGACGGTCGAGCTGGGACGTGTGCAGATGGCCAGGGTTCACGGGCCACAGATCGACCTCAACTTCGACTCGGCCCGCTACTTCCTCCCGCAGCTCGGCCTCAAGGGCTACGGCCTCTTCAAGCCACTCAAACTTGACCTCCTGGGAAGTCCAACCCGATTGACCAAAGTTGGAGGCGAAGAGCTCCTGCCAGGACTTCAACTTCGCCACAAGTCCCTCAGACATGAGAGCATCGGTCTCCTCTTCCTGGGGCCAAAGGGGTACCTCAACGCCGTACTCTGGCATCAGAGTGATGGTGGGAGGCCGATTGCGCATTCTCTCGCCCTCGGCCTCCAGGTACTCCAAGGCACCAGGGATAGAAGTGAGAAATCCGACACTCTTTCGTCTTGCTTCGGGATCGATTGCGATGCGTTCCCCGGTCTGAGGATCGATCCACCCCCAGGCTTGCTCGTTTGGCGATTCCCGGTCGGTCATCCAACAAGCCTCTCACCGACGCAACGAATGTGCCGACTACCCGGTGTACGGGGGCAGGGTGACGGCAGTCAGAGCTTTCGCCTCTGTCGCATCACGACGACCACCAACCCGAGCAGGACCGGCGTGCCGATAGCAAGTCCGAGTGCCTTCACTGCCCCGTGGGAGTACGCCGCCCAGACCAGTAGCCAAACGACCATCAGGCCCACGGTGCTCAGCATCAGCAGCTGCTTGAACTGCTTCACCTGTTCGGGGTCGGGGGATGGCCGAGCCTTCGCCATGCCAAGAGTCAATCAGACGGGCGCCCCACCAGCAGCGTCCCGCCGTCGATCGGTCTCGGCGGAGTGTCCCACCGACCCGACGGTCTGGGACATCCATCGGGGTCAGCCTCGGTCCGGTGGCCGCAATGTATTGTAACGGAATGATCGAGCATCATGCAGTAGCGAAAATGGACGGCAGCCTCCATGTTGTTGAGTGCCAGGCTTGCCCCGGTGATCACAGGGTTGGTTTCGACTATCCATATGCCGTGTCTGCGAGTCAGATGGCAACGCAGCACAATCGATTCTTCGGAAGTGCCGGGGCCAACGGTGGACCCATTCTTCGGGCACACACCGACAAGCATTGGTGACGTGGTCAAGCTGGTGGTGCATTGATCAAGTTGCCGCAAGTTTGTCGAGAATGTGTACCTGAGTGACTTAGGTCGGGAGCGATGGCGGATCTTTCGAGAAAACAACTCCAGGGCTTGAAGGGCACCATCACGACAGCAGGTCGTGAGTTGGGTCGCATGTCCATGATGGTCAGCAATGACCTAGATAATCCCGAAGCCATGGCGATTCACGCAGCCTTGTCTACAGCAGCGATCCAACTCTGCCTGATGACGATTAACGAGCCGACATCGATCCCAACCACTGATCGGATCGTGGACACTCGAGTGGTTCTCACACCTGCAACCGCGACTGCTGGGATTCAGATACTTGGCTGGAACCGACTCGTCGGTATGACACTCGGTGGCAGCATTGATCTGGTGCAGCCTGACTTCTACGGAACCTCGGTAGGAGCCGGAACTGAGAGGGTCGAACTATTCATGAAGACTGCGGAACTATGGAGGGACGGCCGAGACGCCGTCACCGAAAGCGACAACCCAACCTGGATTCTGCATGTCAGGGGGATGGTGTGGGATGCACTCAAGGTTGAGGTGCTGATGCAGTCGGCCAGTGACTACAGCGTCTTTGAGCAGATGACGGGTATGTCCATTCTGGACAGGCTCACTGACGTAACCGCCGGCTTCTTCTGGGCCCTGCTCAGCCGGGAGTGGAAGCTGTCCGCCAGCGTCGCGTATCCGAGAGCCTTCTTTGAGCAGTTCTCATACTTCCCGAGCAGCTTGTAGCTGGCTCGACCTACCTGCAGGCGACCCTTCGTCCTCGACCCGAGCGTTTCGAAGGGCAAACAGACGCATCTTCCAAGGGCAGATGGGAGTCCATTCCTGTAATCGAGGGAGACCCGAAGTCCCCGATGCCCTGCCAGGAAGTGCTGATAAAGGCAGTGCATGAACCAGCCAGGGTCCGACGGAGCCATTTCTGATCCGGTATTGCGAGGCTCGGCAACCCGCAGTCCGGGGTATGGCAGAAGTGCTGATGGGGCGCACGGTCTTCACTTTGGTCATCGCGGCAGGTGGGCTGATACCCGCACAATCTCTTCAGATGCGCACATTTGACTCCGATATGTCCCTCATGGAGAATCGGCACAATGTGAGCAATACGTCGCCAGGGCCGGGGTGGTGGTTGGCTTCGGACGGCAACTGGTATCCATCAGAGTCGCATCCGAACTACGGGCAACAGCCATCCGGGAGTCCATGTCCATCCGACGAGGTGGGCACTCGGGTTCCGAAGACCAACCTGGCTGGCGCTCTGTTGATCGTGGCCGTGGCGGTCGTCATTACGTTGGTGGTATTGACTCACGCTCTCCATGGGGGCGAATCGGCTTCCTACAAGGATGGGTACAACACGGCTCAGGAGCAATCGGCTGGCATGACGGAGTTGGCATCAGGACCAACTGCTCAGTGTGATCTGTGGGCGTCCCGCAACGAGGTGCCTACGGGTGATGTTGGAAGCGAGTGGATTCAGGGCTGCGCCGCCTATCTCCAAGCTCACGGGACCTTTCTGCACGTATCGCAGTAGCACTCACCGAGCATCACCACGACGAACCGTCTGGCTTGGTCGCCCTCGATGATTTGGCCGACGGTGTCGATCCGCAGATCGCCTGGGGCGGAGTCCATATCGCCATTGTGGTCGTATCGAGGGGTCGCCTGAAAGTGCCTGGTTGAGACTTATTGGCAGACACTGCGGTTGGTTCGTAGCGTTTAGAGGTCCGGATGGGGTAGCTCGCTAAGTGCCTGCCGTCGGCTGTGGCCGACTGGCTTTCTACCGAAGAGCTTCCCGTCCGGTCCTTGCCGCGAGTGGCTCGAAAGAGGAACAAGTACAAGATCCGAACCAGGAGTGCCCTCGCGGTCCTACCCGACCACGAAGGAGGAACTCATGACAGTGATCATCGGGATCGACCCCCACAAGGCGTCCCATACGGCAGTAGCCATCGGCTGCGACGAAGGGCAACTGGCCGAGATCCGAGTGCGAGCTACGTGCCAACAGACAGCGAAGCTGCTGGCCTGGGCGGAACCGCTCGGCGAGCGCACCTGGGCTGTCGAGTCGGCTGGTGGCTTGGGCTACCTGCTGTCCCAGCAGTTGGTGAAGGCGGGCGAACATGTCCTCGACGTGCCGGCAACTTTGGCCTCGAGGGTGAGGGTGCTCGGCACGGGTCGGTCCAACAAGAACGACCCGAACGATGCGCTTTCGGTGGCCATTGCCGCCCTGCGGTCGCCGGGCCTCCGTTCGGTGGAGCCTGCCAACCACACAGAAGTGCTCCGCCTCCTGGCCAAGAGGAACCACGAGATCGGCAGACTCCGCAACATCGTGGTCTCTCGACTCCACGCGGCACTCGCCAACCTCTCTCCGGGGGG
>JBKQMB010000039.1:0-6396 GCA_052326605.1 Acidimicrobiales bacterium
CTTTCGTTGTGCAGATGCAACATCCTGATTGTGGATGCATTGGCCTGGGATCCCCGGAGACTGTTCCCTGTCATGCCAGACAGGACGTGCGCATAGATCGACAGCGGCCGCCGCCTTCGCCGCCGGCGTTTATTCCGCAAGTCAGGTCCGAGGCGGCTCAACTCGCTCCACGGTGTCGATTCGATCAATGGCCTTGTCGAATGACGCCACGCGGCAGACCTCGGTGGACTCGGCACTCGCAACGAGATAGGCCTCTGCGAAGTCGAGTCGATCGGTCTCGTAGACCTCGACCGCGCAGAGTAGTAGTGCAGGATCGACACACACGATGGAGTCGAACGCGATCAACGAGCGGATCGCCTCGGCCACCTGGCCACGAGGCGCCTCGTAGAAGGATTCCAAGACGTAGACCGTCTCGGCGACGACGAGATCCGCCAGAAGAAGGCCACGCTCCGAAGCGAGATAGCGAGTGGCCCGCTGTGCCATGTCCGGCGGCTCGCCCGTCAGGTGCCGAACGAGAATGTTCGTGTCGACGAAGGCGCTCACCTTCGGGGTGCGGCTCGCTCAGAACGTGTACGTCGAAGCACCTCGTCCCAGGCCACGTTCCGCTTTGCTGCCGGCACTCGAATCGACCCCGCCAGATCCAAGAAGTCAGGCGTGCGCGCGACGACGGCTCGATTGCCCTCGACCCGGAAGACGATCTCGTCACCCTCCTTGATGCCGAGGGCCTCTCGCACCGCCTTGGGCACCGTCACCTGCCCCTTCGACGTCACCTTTGCTGCAGCATCCATCGTCGTGCTCCTTAACATCAATGGAAAGTAAGGATAGCACGGACATGTTCCAACGTCGACTGCCCAAGAACTGGGAGTGGGGCGGTCAACGGATGCGGTTCGGATTTGGTTCCATCGCTTCCGCTGTCGACCCTGCGTGCAGCTGCTCGGTGCTCAACAACCGCTGCAACTCAGATTCCCATGCGGCAGTTCCTCAGCTGAGCAGATCACACGATCCGCCGCCCCTCCAGGTGGTCGTTCGGTCGATCCAGGCTTAAGCGCACGACGTACTCAGCTCCGCGGCTGAGAATGCCTTTGATCCAGTCCTCAGCCTTCCAAGCTGAGTACTGGTTTCAATTGATGAGTTTTTCCATGTTGGGACGAGAGGAGCCGTCTTCTGCTTCAAGAGCGGAAGACACTCGAGTGCCGTCCGGCTCGATGCGGATGGCAGTCTTGATGCTCGCGGAAGTTGCCTGCCCCACAACGGCACTTCGGGGGCACCCCCCACCGGCTTACGGACGACCCTGAGTCAGGCTCTTAGTCAACTGACCAATACCAGACAGTAGGAAGCTCACACATGCGCCGATCCTGTCCGAATCGTCCATCCCCGAGGCGACGACGGTTGTGATGGCGATGAGCGTCGGTGCGTGAGGCAGGGAAGCTACCACCCCTGAGCGAGTGAGCCCATCCCCATTGCCAGTCGCCGGCTGAGGCAGTTCAATGACTCGCGACCTCGAAATTTGCTATCGACGGGATCTAGTGAAGGGCAGTGAAGTGGACACAATCGGGATGATTGCCAGAGCCGATGGCCGAGCTGGGTCAGCCCTTATCATCGTCCTAGCCGTCATCGTGGGCCCAGTAGGGCCGCCTGTGCTCGCCTGCCTCGCCGATGTCAAACGGATCCGTGCCTCCTTCCGAGCTGAGTCTGGAGTCGAAAGCGGGTGATTCCGGCCTGGTACTGGTGGCGGGCCACCTGGCGGACGGCGTGGCGTCCCGCGTTGGTGGTGGTCCTCCTCACAGGGTTGCTGGGTGGCGTGTCGATGGCCGCTCTGGCCGGTGCCCGTCGGACCGAGTCGGCCTACGGGCGCTACCTGCAGGGGGTCCACTCCAGCGACGTGATGGTCAACATCCCCTCCCCTGACAGGTCGCTCATCGCCCGGGTGGAGCACCTGCCGGGCGTACGGTCGAGCGCTGCCTTCGTCGGCATGGACGCCAACCCGGTGGTGCATGGCCATGTGGACGACTCGTTTCTCACCGATTCTGTCTCGAGCAGCGTCGATGGTGAGTACTACCGCCTGGATACCCTGACCGTGCTTTCCGGAAGGATGCCCAATCCGGCGTCCACCAACGAGATCGCTCTGACGCCAAGTATTGCCAAGCTCTTCGGAGTGGGTGTGGGCGGCACGGTCCACTACGAGCTCTACGACGCCGAGACCCAAAAGTCGATCGGTTCGGCCTCGTTTCGGGTCACGGGGGTCGTGGAACCGGAGCCAGCGCTGGTGGACCAGTTCGACGAGGAGAATGGAGCCACCCTGTCCCAGGCGGCCACCGTCCGGTTCAAGCGGGAGATCGCCTACTCGTGGGTGGGAATCCGACTCACCCGGGGAACCGCCGGCTTGCCGGCCTTCCAATCGGCCCTCAGACGATTGACCGCTGAGGTCGGCCACGGCTACACCTTCCAAGTCCGAAGACTGAGCACTGTGCACCGTCAGGTTCAGAACGCCATCCGGCCCCAGGCCGTCGCCCTGGCCGTCTTCGGTGGGCTGGCTGCCCTGGCCCTGCTGGTACTGGTCGGTCAGAGCTTGGCTCAGTGGCTCCAAGGCTTGGCCGGGTCGCTCCGTACCCTCCGGGCGTTCGGTCTCACCCGCCGGGGTGCAGCACTGACCGCGGGACTGGGTCCTGCCTTGGCCGTCCTAGCCGGCATAGGGCTGGCCGTGGCCGGTGCAGTGGCCCTCTCCCCCCTGGCCCCCCTCGAGCCGGTTCGGCAGTTCGACCCTGTCCGAGGCGCCCAGTTTGACAGCACGGTGCTGGTGGGGGACGGCCTGCTCCTCGGCCTCGCCTTGTTGGGTCTGCTGGGCTGGACGGCCTGGCGCTCCGTTCGTCCTCGCATCGGGACGAGAACCCCCGCCCCCTCGGGAGTTGCCCAGGCCGCCGACGCCTCCGGGCTCCCCCGGGTGATCGTCCTCGGCACTCGATTCGCCCTCGAGCCCCCGGAGGGGGGCCGCAAGTCGGCGGTCCGGGCCAATCTGGCCGGAGCCATCGTCGCCGTCCTGGCGGTCGTCACGGCGGCCGTCTTCGGAGCCAGCCTCGATGGGTTGGTGACCCATCCCGACCGCTACGGCTGGAACTGGGACGTCCTCATCCAGAACCAGGGGGGCTATGGCAACTTCCTGAACTCCGCCAATCCGGCCTCGTTCCAGGGAGGCGACGGCGGCCTCGACCGGCTGGTCGACGCACGCCACGGGGTGACCGGATGGTCGACGTTCGGCTTCACCCAACTCCTCATCGACGGTCAGACCGTGCCCGTGCTCGGACTGGCCATCCACCGTGGATCCGTTGAGCCCCCCACCGTCAGTGGGCGCCCCATTGACGCCTCGGGGCGATACCACCTTGGGACGGGTCCGGAACAGGGCTCTGACCAAATCGAGCTCGGCGCGACGACCCTGCGCCAGCTCGGGAAGCATGTGGGGGACACTGTCACTGTGGGCTCCGGTCGGACGACGCGCCGGCTCAAGGTCGTCGGGGTCGTCACCCTGCCTTCGATCGGGGTGGGGCTGACCGATCACGTCTCCCTGGGCACGGGGGGAATGCTCTCCGAGGCGACCCTGCTCTCCGTCGAAGGCCTGCACTCTCTGGACACGTCCTCCAACGAGGCCGTCTCCGCCATTCCCTCCACGGTGGCCATCGATCTGGCTCCTGGAACTCGACCCGAATCAGTGGTGCGCCCCATCGTCGAGGCCGACCTCGGGGCCCCGTCCGGGGGGGTGTATCAGCAGCCACGCGTGTTGGGAGCGGCGATCGTCAACGCCAACCAGATGAGTGGTCAGCCGCTGGTCCTGGCCGTGGCCCTTGGCGTCGCCGCAGTAATATCGCTCTCGGCAGCCGTGGCGGCGAGCGCCCGACGCCGTCGACGGGAGTTAGCTGTGCTTCAGACCCTCGGCCTGACCCGTCGCCAGCTCCGCAGCATCATCACCTGGCAGACCCTCACGGTGCTGCTGGTCGCCATGGTTGTCGGGCTGCCACTCGGTATCGTCGCCGGACGCTTGACTTGGGCTGGCTTCGCCACGTCGCTCGGTGTCGTTCCGGTCACCGTCGTGCCCCTGATCTCGTTGGGCGCTGGGCTAGTTGGGCTGGTGGTCGTGGGCGCGCTACTTACGTCCCTTACGAGGCTCTTCTCCCATGAGGCCAGCACGGCATCGTTGCTGCGTCCAGAGTGATGACAGATCGTGGAATTCGTGGTCATCCGGATATGTTGCGAAACGGAGGATCGAAGTGTGCGCCTGCCCCATATCGCCGGTTAGTCGGCCGTTATCTCCGTGACCGACCGGCACATGGGGGATACGGTGAACGCCGTGGATCTCCCAGAGCTAACGGTCAGGGACGCCGGCGAATGGCGAAGATGGTTGAGCGCCCATCACGCCGATTCACTGGGTGTCTGGCTGGTACTGGCCAAGAAGGGAACGGTCGATCCAACAACCGTCTCGTACGACGAGGCGCTTGACGATGCGATCTGCTTCGGCTGGATTGATGGTCAATTAGGGCGTCGTGACAGCGCTACGTTCCGACGACGTTTCACGCCTCGAAAAGCTCGCAGCCCGTGGTCTCAACGGAACGCTGCCATCGCTGAAAGGCTGATCGCCACCGGCCGAATGCATCGATCCGGCGAAGACGAGGTGCGGCAGGCGAAAGAGGACGGTCGATGGGAGGCCGCCTACGCTGGGCAAGCCAGCATTGAGGTGCCGGAGGATCTCGTCACTGCCCTGAGTGCCAATCCTCGCGCAAATGCAATGTTTGAAATGCTCACAAGTGCGAATCGGTACGCCATCCTCTACAGGATCGGAAACGCCAAGAAACCCGAAACCCGCTCCAGGCGCATTGGCCAGTTTGTCGAGCTGTTGGCCCGAGGAGAGACCATCCATCCTCAGGCTCGATGATCACCCGAGTAGAAGGGTCCTGCTCCCAGAGCGTCCCACATCGCCGGATCTGCAACCGGGCAAGCAGGCTGGGAGAATCCACGCGTGACCTTGGCTCTGTCAGAATCGATCGGAGCGGTCGTCGCTCCGGACGGCACCACAATTGGCTATCGCGTTGTGGGGTCTGGCCCTTCGGTTGTCCTACTCCATGGCGCGGGACAGTCGTCCGGGATCTTCTCGAAGCTCGCGAGGAAACTGAATGGGGAATTCACCGTTTACGTCCCTGATCGCAGGGGACGCGGGATGAGCGGGCCGTGTCGCGAGGACCATGGACTCTCGGTCTAAATCGACGACCTGCGCGCCCCGCCGGCCTGGGTGTAACCGGACCGCCTCCCGCGGCCATCGATCTGCTCTGGCCGCTCCTGAACGCGGCGAAAAGCCCGCTCCGCATCGAGGGGATCGATCGGGAGACAACGATGCTCCTCTTCTATCGGAGCCCGTCAGCACCCACGCACGGCGCGCCGCACGGGATCGCCTTGCATTTTGCCGGCCCGGAGTCAGAGCCTTCAAGGCGCGCCACGAGGGCCGCTCCGCTGGAGCAAACACTGATCCTCATGGCCGGAGTTCTCAACGACTACGTCAATGCGCATGGGGCACTGGTCACGCTGTACGGCTGGGACGTCTCGCAGTTCAACCTCGCCACGACAAGGGCCGCCCAAGAGCTCTCGGCTGCGCTGTGCAACCCGAATTAGATTCTCTCAAGTTGCATTTGTCCTGCTAGACCGAAGTTCACCCTGAGCACCCCAACGCGGACACCATCGCGAGATCGTGAGCAGCACTTCTATGCCTTCGAGGTGGTAACAGCGTAGGCATGTAATGAAGGCCCTAGCTAGAGCAGAAGTCTTGTAATTCTTGACGCTAACTACACTGATGTGATATAGTTGTCGGCATGTATGTGGCGAGGGTGCCGAATCGGGGCTCGCCTCCGGCGATCCTTTTGCGGGAGAGCTATCGCGAGGACGGCAAGGTTAAGAACCGCACGCTCGCCAACCTCTCGCACTGGCCGGAGGAAAAGGTCGAAGCGCTCTCCGCGGTGCTGCGGGGCCTGTCGCCGAAGGTATCTATCGCGGACAGCTTCGAGATCGTCCGCAGCCTCCCGCACGGCCATGTCGCCGCGGTGCTCGGGGCGCTCCGGCGCCTCGGGCTGGAGGAGCTGATCGACCCTGATCCCTCACGGTCACGCGACCTCGTCTCGGCGATGCTCGTCGCCCAGGTGATCGATCCTTCCTCCAAGCTCGCCTGTGCGCGCGGTCTTCGCAAAGAGACGGCGAGCTCGTCTTTGGGTGAGGTGCTCTCCCTCACAAGCGCGGACTCGAACGACCTCTACGAGGCGATGGACTGGCTCGGCCCCCGCCAGAACAAGATCGAGGACGCCCTCGCGGCCCGTCACTTGGAAGAGGGCACGCTCGTGCTCTATGACGTCTCCTCGGCCGCCT
>JBKQMB010000040.1:0-62452 GCA_052326605.1 Acidimicrobiales bacterium
GCCACCGGCGCCGCTCTGGCGCCGGTGGCTCGACACGATCGCTGAGGTCAAGTCGTCCGGGAAGCCGCCGACGAGATCAGCTGATCGAAGATCCCCCCGCACCTTGATTCGGCAGCACATATGAACTCAAGAATCCAAAACCCCTAAGGAGCGGCAGGTTCGCATACACCTACCCGCTTTTGGGCATCTTCTGGAGCCTGCTCCTCTTTGCCGCGGTCGTCGTACTCATTTTCGTGATCATCTACGCACTGATCGACAATTTCAGCCGCAGTGATCACAGTGGATGGGTGAAGCCTGGCTGGTGCCTTTTGATCGTGTCGGAACACTGATCTACTACGTCACCCGTGCTGTGGAAGTTGGCTAGGCCAGCCAATCTCGATCTGGGAATGTCACTACGAAACCCAGGGCGGTTCGACTTCATCAGCGTCCAGAGGTAGAACCAGCACCCGCCGACTCATAAGGGGAACTGCCCCCTACGAGTCGGCAACCCCGATCAGTAGCCGACAGTGCGAGAGCCCTGTGGGAGGAGTTGGAGCCAATGCCGGCAGGAGGAGCGTCGACCACGGATGGGTCGTTCGTCCCGTACGAGGAACTCACTCCACCTCAACGGAGACGGCTCGTCTTCGGCGCAACATTGCACACCATTGCAACCGTCGTCGCAGTGGTGGCCATCTACTTCCTCATGCCGATGGATCGGGCAGTCACCGTCGCGGCGGTTCTCGAACTCATCTTCGGCGGACTCGCGCTCTTCGCCGTCATTGCTTGGCAGATCCGCAGGATCATGCGGTCCGAGCACCCTGGCGTCCGCGCCGTGGAGGCTCTCGCATTCGCCCTTCCTGTCTACGTTCTCCTGTTCGCTTCGGTCTACTTCCTCATGGCGCATGCACAGTCCGGTGCATTCGGAGTGAACCTGAGTCGCATCGACGCCATGTACTTCTCAGCCACTGTATTTTCTACAGTGGGGTTCGGAAACATTGCGGCCGCTAGTCAGGCTGCTCGCACCATCGTCACGGTCCAGATGATGCTGGACCTTGTGGTCATCGGCATCGTCATACGCGGGGTGGTCAGCGCAGTCAAGATCGGTCGCCAGCGCCCAGTCGCGTCAGGGAGCCCCGAATGAGTGCCCGGGTCAAACGGACATCGAACCATTGACGACTGAGGAGCTCACCGGATCGATGTGGCTGATGGTTGCCATGGAAACCGGTGCGAGAGAGACTCATCAGCCAGCCCTCGACGAGTCGCGGTAGAAAGGCCCTCAACCCGTGAGCACCACACCCGAGCCGCCGATTCCACGCCCGGTCACGCAGTCCGCAGGCTTCTGGCCTCTCATGGGGTACGCGGCCGTGCTCGGTATCTTCGGTGGCTTCGCCGGCCTCGTGTTCTTGGGTCTCCTCAGCCAGGGAGAGAAGTGGAATGTTGACTCCAACCCGCATTGGCTCGGTGGCCACTGGTGGTGGGTGGCCGTGACTGGTGCAGCTGGTCTCGTTGTCGGGCTGCTCCATCGGATGCTGCACGTGCCCGAGGAGACTCCGGGAATCATCGCCGAGATCAAGACCGGTCAGCTCGACGCCCGGCTGGTGCCGGCAACCGTGGCGATTTCCGCCGTCTCGCTCATCGGAGGGGCGAGTTTGGGTCCGGAGAAGGCACTTGGGTCCATGGGTGGCGGAGTCGGCACCTGGATCGCCGAGCGAAGAGCATTGGGCAATGAGGATTCCCGCGTGAACGTGCTTTCGGGAATGGCAGGTGCGTACGGCGGACTGCTGTCGAGCCCGGTGATCGTGGTGATGTTGCTGATTGAAGTCGGACGACCCGGCGGGGATAAGTTCACCAAGACGCTGCTCGGATCGATCATCGCCTCGAGTATCAGCTTCGGGATCTACTTCGCCATTGGCGGGGCCCTGTTCCTCGACATCTACAAGGTGCCGCAGTACAAGTTCGAGGACTGGCAGCTCCTGGCAGGAGTGCCCCTCGGCTTGTTCTCGGCGGTGGTGGTGACAGTGCTCATCCTGATGATGGCACTGGCGACGCGCTTGTTCGCCCGCATCCCGCACATTGCGCGGTCCACTCTCGGAGGCGTCCTCTTCGGGGTCGTCGGTGTGCTCCTGCCTCTGACCCTCTTCACCGGTAGCGCTCAGTTGAAGACCGTTCTTCACGACGCGAGCACGCTGGGCGTCGGGCTCTTGGCCGCAATAGTGCTCGCCAAGATCTTCACCTTTGCCGTGAGCCAGGCGAGCGGATTCATCGGAGGTCCGATCTTCCCGGCACTGTTCATCGGGGGAACTGCCGGGGTCTTCGTCCACGAGCTCATCCCGAGTGTGCCCCTCGGATTGGCGTTCACCTGCGTGTTCGCCGCCGTCCCTGGAGCCCTCGTCGCCGCACCGTTCACGGTGGTGCTGCTCGCTGCGTTCGTCTCGCAGTTGGGTGGGCTCCAGACGGCACCGGTCCTCATCGCAGTCGTAACCGCGTATCTCACCATGGAGGGTGTGAAGTACATCGTCGCGAGCCGTAAGGCCGCAGCTAAAGGTGGGAGTCCAGCGGATACCGCGAAGCAACAGACAGGAGGCACATGAGTGAGATTGATGACTTGATCGCAGTGAAGGGTGTCATGATTGCGGGCCGATTTGGTCCTGACTGGAGTTTGGCTGAGCACAAGACAGAGCCCCTGTTCTTCGAGGTGCCGGCCGCGATGGCGGTGCTGTCGACCTTCTGTTCAGCGATTCAGTCGATGTTCAGCGCATTGGCGATTTCATTAGGCGGATTGACGCCTGCACAATGGACACCGGTGCACGGGTGGAGTGCCTCGGGCGGCGACTACACAATTGTGCTTGTAGGCAGCCATTTTGCGATTGCAGACACGAGCCAGCTTGGAAGTATCGATGAGATAGCTCGTCTGCTGGAGCGACCGGCCGCCAAAGGCACCGCATAGGTGATCGATCTCGATTGCCCTGGTGCGTGAACCGAACATCGGCGGCGATCCTGTCGACTCGGAATGGCATCGACCTGTCGCTGGGTAACGCGGAGCGGTCCGCAGACTGCGCCGTGCAGTGGCGCTACCGGTAACCCGTTCTCCCAGGATCCGCCGTCGGAGCCGGCCTGTTTGAGGTCGGGCAGAGGGACTCTACTTTTCCCTCGACACCGTGTGACTTCACGCAGCCGTCGAATGCCAGAGAGGCACACCGTCGAAGCGAAGCGAAGCGACGCCAGGTCGGGTCAGGCTCCGGTTGTGCCAACCTTCCGCTCGACCCTAGCGATGCCCGTTCATGACTTTCCGACTTCGTAGGTCTCGGTGAACAGGTCTCCCTGCGCAGCACCGGAGCCCGACCTCCCTCCCCCTGAACCACGGAGAACGAAGGCGATGATGACTGCCAGGATGGCTCCGGCGAGGGGCCCGGCAACGTAGATCCAGTAGCCGGTGAAGGTGGTGCTGACCAGATCGGGGCCGAAGGTGCGGGCCGGGTTCATCGACGCCCCGGAGATCGGGCTTCCCCACAGCCCGGCGAGGGCGATGTAACCCCCGACCCCGAGTGCTCCGAACAGCCCGATGTTCTGCGCGCCCGATGCCGTGCCGAGGATCACGCTCACCAGTCCGGCCGTGAGCAGAAGCTCCATCCAGAAGGCCGCCATGTCAGAATGGCCGTGAGCCGGATAGTTCGACCCGTACGTGGCGGAGACGGTGATCACGGCATGGAGGACGAGGGCAGCGAGCGTCGCACCGATCAACTGGACGATGATGTACCCGGGCACTCGTCTCCAAGGGAAATCTCGACGTAGAGCAAAGGCGATGCTCACCGCCGGGTTCAGGTGGGCACCGGAAACTTTCCCCATGAACAAGATGATCGCCATGACCATCAGGCCTGGCGCCACAACGGCCGCCGATCGTCCGATCGCTCCCGGGAATGCCCGGCCCATCATCCCCCCTCCAGCAGCCACCATGACCAGGAGGAATGTTCCGAGCAGTTCCGAGAACAAGCGCCGCCACTCTTGCCCTGGATCGTTGAAATTGGCGATCCGATCGATGATGTTCTGCTCGTAGCGAGCGAGTGGCCCGGGAGTGGTTGCTTCCTCAGTCCCCGTCATGGTCGATCCTGCTTTCCAGTGGTTGAGCCATCAGTGCACCGTCGCTGTCATACCCCACCGGGGGATCGTAGATCCCCCACGTTGGATCGGATCGGTGCCCCTCCCCTTCAGGGCCTGGTCGGGTGACTGCCGACCCCTGCCGGCTGTACTTCGCGACTCCACCCAATGCGCCAACAACAGGGTCGAAGCTGACCACGGACGAGTCAAGTCAAGACGGCGCCCAAGGTGGTGCCTCAAACGTGACCGGACCGTCACCGTGATCATCAGAATCCACGCCTTCATCCAGGGTCTGCGACAAGGACACTTCAAGCTCAGATCGATGCACGTCCCAGATTCGCCATTGCCGCGCCGTTCGACGAGCTCACGCAAGTGGTGTGAGTGCCGTTTCTCAACCGTTCTGGTCAGCCTGCGCCCGAAGATCCATCAATGCAGCAGAGCCAATCCCCTCCACGTTTGCCAACTCCGCCTCCAGGAAACCGGGACTGGACCAGATATCCCTGGTATGAACATGGAGTCGCACGGGAAAGGAGGCCGCCATGGCAGAACCCATCACGGGCACGGCTGAGTCTGGATTACCATCGAATGGTTCTGGTTCAGTGGACGCTGAGCAAGCGTCACCGTCGCCAGGCTCCACTTCGCAAACGAAGCAGCTCATGATTGGCCTGCTGATCGCTCTGGTCTTGGTCAGCATCATGGCGACCACCTACATTTCAGCGGAGCACCTTCCGGTCGCACACAATCTTCCGTGGGGCGTGACCGGACCTTCCACATTGACTACGGCGGTACAGGAGGGTACTGATCTGCAGATCCATCAGTACGCCAGCCAAGCGGACCTGGAGCAGGCCATCAACCAGGGCACGATCTACGGGGGCTTCGTCTCACAGACGAACACGGTGATCGTGGCTCAGGCTGCCAGCCTGAAAGCGTCCCTCGACCTGCCGGTCGCGTATGAGAAGGCTGCGAGAGCACAGGGCCTTCAGATACAGGTCATGACGGTCAACAAGCTGCCCCCACAGGACCCCGAGGGCGTCGTACCCATCGTTTCCGTGTTTGTGCTGCTGCTGGCGGGCTACCTCGGGGCCACGATGGCCATGCAACGCACGAAGACCGCAGCGCGCCGTTGGCGAGTTGGCGTGCTCCTCGGATACGCAGTGATCGCCGGTCTCGCGATCGACCTGATCGCCGGGCCGCTGCTCGGTGGGTATCCAGACATCGGGACCAACTTCTGGATTCTCTGGCCCGAATTCGTCTTCATCTGCTTCGCCACCGCGCTGCTCGCAGCAACGCTGCAAAGCATGATCGGTCCCATCGGGACCCTGATCACGCTCGTCGTGGTTGTCTTTCTCGGCAACCCGTCGACAGGGGGGGCGAACGGAGTCGCCTACCTGCCTCCGTTCTGGCAGTCCCTGGGTGCCTTACTCCCGCCACGCAATGGACTCGTCCTGATCCGCAATACCCTCTACTTCAATGGCAACGGGATCACGACCGCATGCATCATCCTTGGGATCTACGTCATCGTGGGATTTGCGTTGGTAACCATCTTCTCCTTGATGCGATGGCAAGCTGAGAAGGCAGCCGGACTCAATCCTGATGCCCCCGTCGTAGATTCAATCGAGGAGACTGCAGTCGCAGCGATTCCTCCCGGGTAAGCAGCGCACGGAAGCGCGCTCTTGCCATATCTGTCGGAGGTCCAGGAGGGAAGGCGGACTTCTGTGGTTCTTGATCTCTTGCTCATCGGATTGGCCATCACCCTTGAGCCCATCCCGCTGACAGCGTTCGTCTTGGTCCTCTCCTCGAACGGTAGCGTCCGAAAGGGGGCTGCCTTCATCTTCGGATGGCTGCTCTCCCTGGCCGTCGTCGTCGCCCTGACACTTCTGGTCACAGGCAACAACCCCCCCGAGGCCCAGCACCGCTCCGACGTTGGCGGCGCTGGCCGTCGAGATCGCTATCGGAGTCGCCTTGGTGATCATCGCCTCACGCCGGTGGCGACTCATGAGTAGGCCGAAGTAGCCGAAGAAGACCCCGAAGTGGCAGGCAGGGATCGACAACATGTCACCGGGCTTCGCCATGCTCCTCGGACCATTGGTCCAGCCGTGGGGCCTCGTGGCAGCCGGTGTGGCCGTGATCACCGAAGCCAAGCTGACCTCCCTGGGGAGCTACATCGCTCTGGTCTCGTTCTGTTCGCTCTCCGTGGCCACCTACGCCGCACTGGAGATCTACTGATGGCGCTCACCGAAATTCCCCAGAGTCGCTCACTGAAATTCCTCAGTGAACCCCTTGGCGGTTCTGGCTGTTTGTGACTCTACGTGGCGGGGGTCGAGCTGTCACCCCATTTCGCTGCCGGTCGATCGAAGCGGTGTCCGAGGAAGTAGCAGTTGACGTTGCAGTAGATCGGCCGGTCGACTGGTTGGCCGTCAGCTGATGGTCGGGTTCTTCCGCAGATCGGGCAGGTGACGATCCACGCGTCGTCTTCGAGGTGGCAGTACTTCATCGTCCGCCCCCCTTGCTGGTGAGCCGCTCAGCCCTCGCCCGGTGGGTCCTCATCCGATAGGACTCGCCGTCGATGTTGAACACGACACTGCGGTGCAACAGGCGATCCAGCATGGCGCCGGCGACATTGGGATCGTCGAAGACCTTGCCCCAGGACCCCACGCCCAGATTCGTCGTCAGCACCGTCGAACTCTTCATGTATCTCTGGCTGATGACCTGGAACAGAGCAGCTGCAGCCTCCGACGCCAGCGGGAGGTAACCGACCTCGTCGATGACGAGCAGGCGGGGTCCGGCAAAGAACCGCATGGTGGTCGCCCACCGTCCCTCGAGGGCTGCCCTGTGGCACCGAGCGGCCAGGTCGGCCGCCGTTGTGTAATAGGTCCGATAGCCGGCTTCGATGGATGCCCGGGCCAAGCAGATGGCCAACATGGTCTTGCCCACGCCGGGTGGGCCGATCAACAACACGTTGGTGGCGTCCTCCAAGAACCGCAGGGTGGCGAGCTCGGTCACCATGGCCCGGTCCACCGATGGTTGGGCATCGAAGTCGAAGTCCTCGAGCGACCACGGCGCGGGCAGTCGGGCGAAGCGTTCGAGCGACTCCTTCCGCCGGGTGATGGTGGCGTCGACCTCCACGTCGAGCAGACGCTTGAGGAACTCGGTGTGGGACTGCTTCTCTGCCAGTGCCGCATCGAGGGCCCCGGGCAGGGCTTCGGCCGCAGCGGCCAGGCGCAAGGTGGTGAGGTGGGAGCGCAACTCTTGATAGATCGAGTCGTTACTCATGCCGTCTCCCCGTGGGCGTGGTCGGCCATCGACTCCACCAGCCGCTGATACTCGCCGAGGTCCACCACGATGTCGTCGTCGTGGAGGAGGCCGAGCAGTTTGGCTGCTTCGTTGCGGGCCTCGGGTGTCGGGGGTCGATTGACCTTCCGGTTGCAGGGGGCATCGGTGGTGAAGGCCGCCAGCACCTGGTGCTCCAAGGCCGCGTGATGGGTCGTTTCACGCACGACGCGCCCCATCCCCGGCGTCTCACGACGATGTCCGGCCAACCGTGCCCCGGAAGCCGAGATGATCTCGATGGCGGACGACCCCAGTCGATGACGGACCGACACGTCGGCTCCGAGTAGGCCTGGAGGCACCGAATAGGCATTGCCTTCGAAGGCCACCAGCGCCGATGGACCGACCTTGCGGGTCACTTGGACCGTGGTCGGATAAGGAGCTGTCGGCAACGGGGCCAACGGCTCCAAGCCGGCGAGGTCGGAGACCAGCGGACGCTTTCGGCTTCTGTCAACCAAGAAGACGGCAGCCGCCTCGATCCCGACGATGGTCTCCAGCTTGGCCACGGGACGTGGGCGCTTGTCGGCGATGTGCTCACAGAACCGGTCGAGCTGGACCTGGGCATCCTCCATGGTGGTTGCAGTCATGGTCCGCCAGAAACGCTGGGTGGCGTAGTGGATGGACTTCTCCACACTTCCTTTGCGGTTCCCCCGTCGAGGCGGGCACGGATCGACGCCGACCCCGTAGTGCTTGGCCACCGGCAGGAAGCTGGTCTGGACCCTGCCGGTCTTCGGGCTGATCACCGTGGCCATCCGGTCGACCCTCCAGCGTTTGGCCGTGCCGCCGAGCCGATGCAGGACGCCGTCGATTCCCTCGATCAGATGGGGCTGGTCCTCGGACTCGCAGAACTGACCTCGGAACTTCCCCGAGCACGGAAGCGAGCCGACCAACAGGTGCCCATCACCTCCCCAGGGTGCTTCGGGGAGCTCGTCCCAGTCCCACTGGATCTCATGTCCGGGGGGATGGAGGATCTCGATGGTGGCTCGACCTGACACTCCGGCACAGGCCTCACAGTGGGGCCGGAGGTTCCGCGAGCGGAGGCCCCGGGTGAAGCTCTGATAGCTGAGGGGGAACTGCAAGGCGACGACCTCGTCGAAGAGCGCTGATGCCCATGCGTGTGGGTCGTCAGCGAACCGCTGTTCCAGATAGGGGACGAACCGATCGAAGGGATCAGGTTCGCTCCTTCGTCGTTCGCCGGGGACCTGCTTCCCTGCCAGATAGCTGCGGACCGTCTTGCGGTCCCGATCGAGGTGCCGGGCGATGGCCGAAATCGACCAGCCCTGCTTCTGCAGTGCATGCGCTTCCACGTCTTCTTCTCCTGTGAACATGGAGAGGGTCTCCTCCTGGGCTTGGGGCTTGGACACCACAAGCCTCAGGAGGGGACCACCCTCGGTGGTGGACCCTCAGGTCACCAAGGGGTTCACAGGTGGGGAATTCCAATGAGCAGGTCTGGGGAGAGTTACGCGAGCGTGGTCACTACGCCGGGTTGCGACCGGAGAAGACCCAGGCGTTCCTGGAAGCCACAATGAACTGGGTGAACACCCACAACGAACAGGTGATCATCGTCGTCTCCCTGGCACTCGGCTTCTGGCTCATCGGCAAGAGCATCTACCTCATCGTCGCGTGACTCGACCTCGGGGCTGCCGGTTCAGATCCAGCGAGACCGAGTGCCGGAGTGGGTCGACGTCCGGGCCTCCCACCGATCAGGGAGCGAGGCGCCTGAGCCGTGGACCGGCTTGGATGCATCGCCCATTAGGACGTCGAAGCCGACTTCCGACCTCCTTACTGGGGCCAGAGAGGGACTTCGACGCAGCACACTCCCGGCACCGACTTGATGGTGGGAGGTTGACACAGAGGGTTCTGAAGGCGCTGGCCGGGCGCAGATGCTCCCTGCTCACATGCATGGGGCCGGCAATGCGCAGAAGCCAATTCCCGCTTCAGCGGAGACGGGACCGGACCGCTCCGTAGAGACGTCGAGGAACACGCAGGAAGCGGTAGGACTTCGTGGCGTGAATTGCGTTGATCTCTCGATGGAGCGCCGTTAACTGCTCCTCCAGTGCGACATGTTTGGCCTGGACTTCCTCGGCTTGGCGCTTGGCCTGGACTTCCTCGGCTTGGAGCTTGGCCTGGACTTCCTCGGCTTGGAGCTTGGCCTCTTCGGCTTGGCGTTGGGCCTCGACTCGCGCTGCGTCGAAATCGGCAAGGATGCTCCGGGCATGAACGCCGTCAGCCTCCGATCTGGCCAGGTCTGATCGAGCCGCCGCCAGCTGGTCCATCAGGTCATGCGCGGTACCCTCGGCATCGGTGACGAACTCCCCGCTCGACCTTGCCGACAACGCATCGGCTGCCACAGCCAGGGCTGACTCATAGGTCGCAATGACCGAAGTGAGGTGTCTAGCGTAGAGCGCACGGTGCTTGTCGGCTATCCGAAGCATGTCGGGCAGCGTGATGGCGAGATCGGACGAGGGAATCGGCCGTCCGTCTTCGGCGAAGCTCGTAAAGCCTAGCGATGCGAGCTTGGCGAATACCCAACCCGCCTCGGTCAGCGCCAAGAAGAGGTCCCGATCTTGGCCGGATTCCAATCGCTCATCCCAGCCCCCCACTTTTTCGATCGCCGTACGACGCAATAGTGCAAAAGGCTTGAACTGAGTGTCGGTCACCAACAGAGAGGGATCGTATTCGGTGATCACGATCTGCTCACCATTGCCGTGCCGTTGTCCATCGGCATACACGGCGCCGATGGACGAGTCGCCGTTCAGTCTGGCCGATGCTTTGGCCAGAAATCCCCCAGATGGAGCAGTCTGGGTATCGAGATAGAGCAGAAACGGCGCTTGGGAAATGTGAACTCCCAGGTTTCGGGCCTGGCTCGCGCCTCGAAAGTCCTGCCGTACTACGTGGTGGTCTTCGGCCTCAAGACGGTCGAGTACACTCATTGTGTCAATCTCAGTGGAGCCATCGTCGACTATGAACAACTCGCGGATGTCGGACATTGGTAGATTGGTCAAGAACTCACTCAGTCGCTCGCCATCATTTTGGGTCGTGATGATGACGTCGACGTCGGAATCAACCGAGGTTGGCGGTAGGCCCGACGGTGTCGCGCGTCCATTCTGGGGTGACCGTCCACTCGACTCGGTCATGCCGCCAACCGCCGCGCTCGTCGTAGGCGTTCAGCGTGGGCCGAGAGCTGTTCTCCGACCAGGACGGGGTCACGAGTTCTCGCGATGTGGTTACGGGCCCGCACCCCCAGTGCGGCAGCTCCAGATGGATCTTCGTAGATTCTATGGAGTACTTCGGCTGCGACATCAAGATCGGGCTCGGCCCATCGGCCCAGTCCGCCGTAGACGGGGACGTTGTTTGGAATCGGGACCAGGCCGACGGGGACCAGGTACGCGGTGTCCTCGTCCATGAACTCGACGTTTGCCGACCACGCGGTAGCCACTACCGGCCTCCCCAGAGCCATTGCCTCGGCCATCGCCAATCCGAATCCCTCTGATCGGTGGAGAGAGACATAGCAGTCACACAGCTCCATCATCGCCTTGATCCGGTGTGAACGGACGTAGCCATCCATCAAAAGAATGTCGGGCCGATCGATCGATGAGCGGAGAAGCTCCATCTGTTCCCAATGGTGCGCACCTCCTACGCTCTTGAGGATGAGATGCGCCCCGTCATCGGGACCGAAGGCCCTGCGATATGCCTCGATGAGGCCAAGCGGATTCTTGCGTTCGAGGATGCTGGCGAAGTCAAAGGTGAACAGCACGAGGAATCCTTCTGGGAGACCGAGGTCCTGGCGGGTGAGTGAGGTGCTCCAGGTCTGGACGGGAATTGGCATCTGCATGGGCACCACCTGCCCAAGCCCCGTCCGTTCGAGTGCGTCGGCGGTGAACATGCTTGGTGCCCACACTTCGTCAACGAGCTCGAATGAATACCGGAGATGGTCGGGAAACTGCTCGGCATCCCAGAACCAGACACCGGCGCTGCTACGTTTGCTGAACATGGAGCGGGGAAGGCTTGTCTGGACATTGCCAATCATGTCGGCGTTGATGCAAAATACATTGGTATCGAACGAACAGCGGTCGTCCCATCCATTGCCCGGCTGGTGAGCACTCCAGCCGTGTGTCGGTTGCCACGACATCGCACTCGTCGGAATACCTGCCGCTCCGGCTGCCTGCAACAACAGTCTTGCTGCTTGGCCAACACCCAACTCCGCGTTGAAATAGCCCAAGACGTTGAGGCCGGGCCGCACCGACATGGTGTCTCCAATATCGGCGTTGGCGGCCTCGCATTGTGCAATCCGAGATGCCAAGCGCGCTCGGAGCTCTCCCGGAATCTCGGTCATTCTCACATCGTCATCACCGATTGCCCACTGGCAGAATGCATGCGCACTGAGAGGGTTGGTCAGCGGTTCGACGAATGACGACTGCAGATCCTGGTGGAGGGTCCAAAGCGCATGCAAGTAGATGGGCAGCCTGGTCTCGCCTAGTTCTGTCTTGTCGATCCACGCCTCGAATCCGCTTGGATTCTCAAATGGGTTGGGTGGCGGGCTCGTATCCCTTCGATCGGCCTCGATCAGGCCATCTCGGTAGGCGCGGCGGTAGACCGGACTCATGACCAGACCAGAGGACGTCGCGCTCCACCCGTAGGGAGTGGAAAGGTCGTCAAAGTAACCCTCGGACGCCACCTCGGCGCGGTAGCGTTGACAGAGAGTTGCCAGCACCGGGTGTTCGCTGAGGAAAATTCGTGGATGCTCCCCTTGGTTCACGGACAAGAGGTGGGGTCTGGCCGGATCGAACCCGCTGAAGTGAAAGAACACCAAGGGTCGCCCGTCTACCAACATCGTTTCAGCTTGTCTGGCCAAAGAGCGTTGAGCAATGTTCCAGTAGGCCACGTTGCAGGCCGTGTCGCGAACCACGTGGTGCGGAAAACAGTTGATGAAGTCAATCCACCGCTGATCTGTGAACATCATGTTGGCGTAGTCGACCAGACCGTCGCGCTGAAGGCGCTCCCGCCAGAACTCCAGGAATCCACTCTCGATAGCACCGACCCCGGTTCCGATGAAGCCGAGGTTGTAAGTGCCCGCAGCCAGGAAGTCGGCTTCGGTGGGCGTCTTGCCGTCACGGGGCAGTGGCTGGAGGTGATGAGGGGTGACCACCACACCGTGCAGCGTGGCGAGATCCGCAAGGTGTCCCACCCCTCCGAAAATCTCGATGTCGGGATCAAAATACAGCACCGGTTGGTCGGTTTCTTTCAAGAGATGCGTGAGTAGCCAGGGCTTCACAGAAGTCGAGAACTCGAGGACAGAGTAGATGGCGGCCATCTCTTTTCCCAGTCTATTGCCGAGTCCCACATCATGCAGCGAAAGCATGGTGAACGGCTCATCTGTGGCAGACTCGGTTGGCTCACCATCGACCACGAGTACCCGCAACTCCACGTCTGGGTGGTGCCGTTTGAGAGAATTTGCCAGCACGCGGGCGCGCGGCAAATAATTGCGAGCAACGATGGTGCAGCAGCTGAATGTCGCCATCGGCGGAGTTTACAGTGCATATGCGTCGACCCCGATTGGTCCAGCGACGTGGTTGAGTTCCTCGTCTCGGGGTCGAGCCCATGCCAGTGGGAAGTCAGACGGCGACGGAACGACTCCCCAACGGGAGGCGGCTACTTCCGGACCTGCCGGCCTCCAGTGTGGCTCCATTCGATCCGTGGTTGATCGATTGGGATGATTGTGAGCGGCCTTGACGGTTGAGCGTCCAGCGTTGGTTGCAACTGATCGTGTCCCGATCTCACGTGGTGTTCGGTCCGGTCAGGGCGGCGGGCAGGCTCCGTCGGTCTCTGCCCCTGTGACCCGGAGCGAATAGAGGGAGAGCCCGAGTGGCCGGTTACCGGTGTCCGCGCCGAAGGACTTCGGGTGTTCGGTCGGCGGATGACCAGCCAGAGGTCGGGGTGACCGGCGGGGGACAGACCCGCTGGCTCCATCTCCAGGACTCACCGAGGAAGGCCCAGCGCGCCATCATCCGGCCGTTCACGTCCACGTCGAGTCGCCGTCGTCCGGGGGTGACGAACGGCACGACCAGGAGATCCAGGGCGAGCTCGGCGGGGAGGTGCCCGTCGATGCCCATGCGGACTGCGGCCTCCCGAGCGATACTCCAGGTGCCGTGTTCCTCGGGGAAGGACCAGCTGGCCCCGAGGTACCGCTGGCCGTCGCCACCGATGGCGAACACGATGGTGCGGCCGAATGCGACGGATTGGGTCGGCGCCGTGGGCGCGGCCGAGAGACGGGCCGAGAGGGTCCACGGCCGACCGGCAAACACTAAGGCGGCATGGGCCGGCAACCTCGGTGGTCTACCAAGCGCTATCAATTGTTCGGCATCATGAGGATCTGCCTTCGGAACTCCTGATTACGAACTCGGGATCGACGTCACCATGACGCATTGGAAGCAGATCGGCGACCATACGTTCGCCTGTTGCCATCGTTGAGGTCAAGATCTCGATCGCCTCTTCGTTTCTTCCGGTCTCCACCATCCATTTGGCAACCGTAAGGTGCTGAAGGATCGAATCGCTGATCTCAAGTGCTTCGGCCTGGCGCCAGGCCCTCTCCGCCAAGACACGACGTTCCTCCTGAGCTGCCATCGTGCGCAACTGGCCTGATTCGATCTGGTCTGTGGCACGACCAAGGAGTACGCCTAGCAACAGCAGACCTGCAGCACGGGCGATCCATCCTGTGGCATCGATATCCCCCACCCCATCGGCCAGTTCGACGATAGCGAACAGAAAGAAACCGATCGCAGCGCCTATCAGGCCACCACGTAGTCCAAACGACACGGCCAAGAGGGCTATGGGAAGTGAGTACAGGATGTCAACGGCCTCTCCGGTACCGTTAGCGAAGAGCCGAGCCACCGTGACCACGGCAAACAGCCCGCATGCGACGAGAAGTGCCGCGCGTGAGTGCGATCGGTACCAGGGAAACGAACCTGCGTGTATTTGGCAGCCGGACTCCATATGCTCGCCTCCCTCAACGAGCGTCACAGATGTTCCCAGCCGGCGCCAGGGGAGAAGGTCCCAAGGCATACATGACCTCCTTGTTCGGATCGCCGGCCACTTGCCCTCCTTCGCCTGATGATCGGGGGCAGCACTCGTCGGTCGATCGAGTTGGAGTTCACTGGAGCAAGCACAGCTGATCCGCGGTCGGCGGCAAGATGTCCCAACACACTCAGCCCAGTCGGGCTGAGTGTGTCCCCGATCGCCGGCCAGGTGGGAAAATGCGGCGCAGCTGGGATGTTGGATTGGTCGAAAGTGACCGATCGGTGTCCTACGGTACAGAGCGGACTGTGCGCGGGCATCAGGGGGTCGGTAACAGATCATGCCGATCATCGCGTCCCGGTGAGTCAGGTCAAGTTCGAGAGCGCGGTGTTCGCCAGTCGCTCGACGCTGGCATATCCGTGGATGGCAGCCGCAGAACCCGCCTGCTCCAGAAGCGCGCGTGCCCGGTCGAGATCACCCGGTCCTACTCGAGCGGCCAGCATCCGTCCCCATTCCAGCTGCGTGCGCGCCGCGCAGAACTTCATCCGACCGCGACTGGTGATCTCGGTGGCCTCGACGAAATACGCCTCGGCCTCTTGGTAGCGGTCGAGTACCGAAGCCAGTCCGCCGAGGGCCAAAGCGACCGGGGAGAAACCGAGCGTGCCGATAAATGGGATCTGCCCGTGATAGGCGGCGAGCAGGTCGGAGAGCTTCTGGGCCGGCCCAGTGGCGCGCAGCTCGACGGCCACCAGAGCGTAAAAGGTGATTCCCATCATCCAGACGAAATCGAGTGGGAGCGATGCGAACCCGTCGGCCGTAGCCGAGTCGAGTAGCTCGAGCGCGGTGGCATCGTTTCCCGCTTCGAGATGAGCCGACGCAAGTATCGGGCGGAAAGCCGGGAGGCCCGGGTTCTCGATGACTACCTGGTTGATGAGCGGCACGAGCTCGCCAAGGCGTCCCTGCTGATTGCGGACGTACATCAACTGGGATCCGTAGATGGCGAAGGCGTCGGGCTGACCGCTGTCGGTGCCCATCTGAAGTGCGGCTGTGGCGAGCTGTTCGGCCCGCTCGGGGTCACCGGCCATGAGTGCCTCGCCCGCTTCCTTGAACGCCGTCATCCACATCAACGTCGGCTGTCGGAGGCGTTCGCTCAGCGTCCGCAGGCTGTCGAGACAGCGGGCGGCCAACTCGAAGTCTCCGGCCTGCATCGCATTGATCTGGCTATTACTCCCTGCGTGGTAGAGAGCCTCGGGATCCCCCATGGCCTCGGCCAACGCGAGGGCCTCTGTCGCATCGGCCATCCGCTCGTCCAGGGCGGAGGGAATCTGGAGTGGGTTGTTCAGCAGACCCAGCACCCGGATGAGTGTGGCCGGATGCTCCAGCCGCCGGGCCATGGCTTTGGCGTCGTCGGCCAGGGCCCGGCGTTGCTCGAGCGGTCCGAAGCTGAGCTCCGTGCACAGAGTGGCGAGCGTTAGCGCCCGCTCGGGGCTGTCGTCTTCGGCCAGGGCGCTGAGAGCAGCCTCGAGCACGGCCACTTTATCGGAGTCGATTACCCCGCTCGCACTGAACCACCCGCGGTTGTTCGCCAGGGCAGCTTGGACCAGTCGGTCGGTGGCGCCGAGCTCCCGTGCCCGCTGCGCGGCGTCCAGGAACGTCTCCCGGAAGGCGGCGACCCCGGCCTGACGCTGGGCCAGACCCAGCCCGACGCGCAGATCACAGGCCAGAAGGGGGTCGCCGCCCGGTGCCAACTCGACGAGCTGGAGCGCCTGTGAGAAGTAGCGCACGGCGTCGTCGGGGGCGAGCGCCGCCAGTGCCGCTTCACCCGCCTGGCGGGCGTAGCTGATGGCTTTGGCGGTGTTGACGGGTTGGGTTGCATTGAGCCAGTGGTAGGCGAGTTCGCCCACCCGGGCCCCGGGGCGGTCCCCGCACAGGTCTTCGAGGGCCTCGGCCACTTGCCGATGGGCCCGGGCCAGACGGGTCGCTCCCAGGTCCTGGTACAGGGTGTGCTGGATGAGCGCGTGGGCGAAGCGGTAGTGCCCCAGGGCGTTGGCAACCTCGCCTACCAGTGCCACGGCGGCGGCGGCGTCAAGGAGATCGAGCAGCTCGTCCTCGGTGCGCCCGGTCACGCGGGTGAGCAGATCCAGGTCGAACTCCCGGCCGATCACCGAGGCGAGCGGTAGGACCTGGCTGACGGCCTTGCCCAGACGGGCCACCCGGGAGCCGATCACCAGGCGCACGCTGTCGGGCATCGCCATTGCTTCGAGGTCGACGCCAGCCGTCCACCGGCCGGTGTCGTCCTGGTAGATGGCGCCGGTCTCTGAGAGATGGCGCAGCACTTCACCGACGAAGAATGGGTTGCCGTCGGTCTCGCGATACAGCGCATGGGCCAGTCCCACCCCGTCGTCGTCGAGGTCATGACCGGCGGCCGCCTCCATGTATGCGAGTACCCCGGTGTCATCCAGGCCGGAGAGTTCGATGCGGCTCACTCCGGACTCGCGCCGCAGCGCGGCCAAGGCCTCGGTTAGTGGGTGGGGGCTCGAGAGCTCCGAGTGGCGATGGGTGCCCACGACGAGCAGGCGCAGGGGTGTCGTGTTGGCCACCACGTGACGCAGAAGCTGGAGGCTGGGCTTGTCGGCCCACTGGAGGTCGTCCAGCACGAGCACGAGTGGCTTGTCGTCGGACACCTGGCCGAGCAACCCGACCACCGCGTTGAAGAGGAGGTAACGCTCGGTGTCGGGGTCGGCGCTCTGGGGCGCGGGCAGCTGCCCCAGGCGCTGTCGGAGGGCCGGGACCATCTTGGCGAGCTCCGCACCGAAGGACTGCACATGTGAGCGCAAGGCTTCTTCGGATGCGTGGTTGACGTAGTGGGAGAGGGCCTCGACGAAAAGCCCGTAGGGGACACCGAGGTCCTCGTCGCAGCGACCCAGCAGCACAACCGCACCCGCATCGAATGCCACGCGCGCCACCTGGGTGGCGAGAGTGGTTTTGCCGATACCCGCCTCGCCGGAGATCAAGACGATCTCGCGTCCCTCGCCCGCTGCTACCCGCTTGAAGGCGTCGGCCAGCACGGCAGCCTCGGTGTCGCGTCCGATCACCCCGATGACCGGCCCGATCTCGAGGCGTGATGGCGGTGGCATTGCTTTCGCCGCCGCCTCGACTTCGACGAGCGGTTCCCAGCCGACCTCGAGGGTCTTGACCGGCTCCGACAAGCCCTTCAGGTCCAGCTGGCCCAGTAGGGAAAAGGTGTGCGAGCTGCGCCGACCGGCCATCAATCGCACGACGTCGGCGGTCAAGACCTGTCCGCTCTCGCAAAGGGCACACAATCGGGCCGCTTCGACCACCGGGTCCCCGAAGTAGTCGTGGTCCTCGCGGGTGACCTCACCTCCGCTCAGCCCCACCCGCAGCCCCACCGAGTGCTCACGTCCACGGTTGTCCCGTTCGACGCCCTGCTGCATGGCCGCCCCGCAGACCAGGGCGGCCGAGGCAGAACCGAAGGCCACCATTACCCCGTCACCCAGGTTCTTGACCTCGGTGCCACCCGCCTCGGCGATGGCTTGGCGCAAGATGGAGAAGTGCCTTCTACGGACCTGGTCGGCGTCTTCCGGTGACAGGCGTTGGGACAGCTCGGTCGAGCCCACGATGTCCGTGAACAGGATCGCCACGTTCTCGGTGGTCACTGGAGCTTTTCCGCCGCCTGCACGCCCCTACGGTAGGCGACCAGGGGATTGGCTCGCCGGAGATCCACCAGGACACCCGTGATAGAGAAGATGTGTCTCATGAGGTCTATTTGTTCGCAGCTCTTGGGTCGCTCTGGACGCCGGCACGCAAGTTGCCGCACGTTTCATCGCCGTCGATCCGATCGATGAAGAAGCCCGGTCGTTCTACGCCGAATTCGCCTTCAGGGAGATCGAGGGAGATGTCGGAGGTCGGATGTATCTTCGGATCGACGATGCGTGAGCTGCTCTTGGCGGCTCGTTCTGAGGGGGGATTGTGTCAGGTCGAATATTCCCGATCAATGGCACCGTCCAGGTGGATCCACGGCATTGGGGCCCGCATTCGCACGGACTGAAGTCGGAGGTTCGAGTCCTCTAGCGCGTGGGTCGATTGGTATGCTGTTCCATTCGTTCGTGAGCAATCGAGTGCGTGAGTACATCGCCGTCTCGACGTCGCCGGCCCTGGGCGATCTCGACCGAATACCCATCGGGATCGAATGCCGTCATCACTCGCTCCCACGGCTCATCGTGGGGCGCTCGTGAAACGTCACGCCCCTGGCAGTCAGTTCCTCAAAGAGAGCGTCGAGGTCATCGGTCGGGAACTCGATGTGGATCGCCCGCTTGTGGGTCGGAGTCATGACCTCGGCGGCTTCCTTGCGCGCCTCGTTGATGGAAATCGGCCCGATGGACCCGCCCAGCTCTCCGCCGACTCTGATCATGGCGAATGCCGGTTCCCAGTGATGGGCCACTTCGAGCCCCAGGGCCCCGCCGTAGAACTCCACCGACTTGGCGACGCTCTCGACGGTGAGTGTCAGCCCTTCCAAACGCAGCTTGTCCCGCATCTCGAACTTCCAGGAGCACGAGCAGGCAGAAACCAAGGAACGGTCGCCTGCTCTCTGATGTCAGATAGCGGCGTCGACGCGAATGGCCGGGAAGTCAACTGCCGGGGTCGGTCTCGGAGTATCCCCGACCATGCGTCCGCAAATCCTGCGCATCCACTGTCGCCGAACGCTTGTGCCCTCAACCGGGCAAGGCAGCGGTGTCTTCGAACGCCACGGAGCAGCCACGCACTACCTCAGTCGAGTTCGACGATCCGGGAATGGTCGTCCACCGGCAGAGAGGGCTCTGCGATCGCCAACACCTCGATGCGCTCGAGGTCGGCGATGCCGCTGGTCACCGCGGCAAAGGCAGTGTCCGCCGCATCCCGCCCCGTGGCGATGCGCACGAGGGATGGCCGTGGAGCCAGGCCGGTGGGGTCGTGGACACACCAGCGCCCCTCTTCGAATGCCTCGAACACGGCGTGGAAGTCCATGGGGAAGAGCCCTGGCGCATAGACGGCCGCGAATCGAGCGGGAACTCCGGTGGCCCGGCAGAGGGCAACGCCGAGGTGGGCGAAGTCGCGGCACGTCCCCATGCCGGTGAGGAGGGTGTGCTCCGCGGAGTCGTGCACCGTACCCGACCCCGGGACATACTCGATCCGTCGCCGGATCCATTCCGTGATGGCGGCGATGCGCTCCCCGGTATCCGGACCGGCCCCGAACTCGGCGACGGCGAAGCCGATGAGGTGGTCGCTCGGGCAGTATCGGCTCGGTCGGAGGTAGACCTGGCGCTCGTGGTCCGCGGGCCGCCGGCCCTCCGCGCCGGCTGTGGCAGGGACACCGCGGCGCTCCGCGGACCCCACGGCGCCCGGCCGGATTCGGGCGCGGTAGCTCACCGTGAGCCGACCGGGATCCGAGTGGATGATGTGCATAGTCGCCCCGTCAGGGTCACGGAGCTCTGCCAGTGAGGAAGGAGGCTCGCCGTTGGTCAGGACCTCGAAGTGCTCATGTACGACGTGGCCGGCCGAACTCGACGCCACCGCCTGGACGACCACCTCTGCTGGCTCTGACACGAGGAACGCCATGTCACAGGTGACGGCCCGAGTGGCGTCTGGACCTGAGCCCGGGCCCGGATGGTCGAAGTTCGTCATGGCACAGCGTCCCACGGATCCGGCAGCTGCAACGAGGGCTGGATGGGCGGGCCGTTGGTCCGCGGCACAGACCCCAATTGAGGGCCCAATGCCGTCGACCGGTGTGGGTGCCGAAAGGTCCCTGGTGGTGTACAGCGAGACGCGAAAACGCCCGTCCCACGAACTATCGGGGATCGGGCGCTCTACTTGACTTGTATTCCGAAGACGAACCCTCAAGGGGAAATGGCAATCAGCGGAGCCTTCGGGCCCCGTGCCGTCGCAACGCTCCCACTCCGAGTTGGTTGCCCGTTCTGTTGTCTGAGCCTTCCGGGATGCTGACCCGGAAAATCCCCATCAGTCCGTTCTCAGGATGAAACATCCTGGTGAGGCATCAATAAGCCACCTCCCTCCGGATCCTCACGGATCCTTCAATCGGATTGTACTCCGCACCGGTCACGTTGAGAAGTGCCCAATGTCCCAAATGGTGCCGAGCGGGGGCCAATGAGTGCCGGCCGGTGCCTCACGCGCCGGCACCCTGGCTCTCCTGTCCCGTTCCGAAGCGTTGATTCGCGACGGACAGTCGATGTCTCACCTCTGCTTCCGCGTTCTCGATGGCGGTGTCCGGAACGAACCACCGCACGACGGCGCCCAGCACATCCGGACCGGCGCCCATCACCCAGTCGACGGGACCTTCGCGGTCCGAGGTCGCTGCCATCTGGAAGATCTCCGCCCACTCGAGATCGGGGTTGGCGCTCAGCTTCCACTCGACCTCGATCCTGTCGCCAACCTCCTTGACCGCTGTCCTTTCGACGATTGTGATCTCTTCCCATCTCTCTTCTGCCATGGCCTCCTCTTTCTCCCACCCGCATTGCGGGCGAGGACACATTCCACGGGTCGAACCTGATTCGACGCCGCAGTCACCGACGGGGCGACATTGCACAAGTCACCCAGACTCCGGGAGGACCGGCACCTGACCCCGGGCAGATCATTGCAGGGTGCGGAGGGGCCCGGAGCGATCATCGGCACCGCACGGACGGTGAAGCGGAGCCGCGTTCGAGGAACCGCACCCAGCCGGCGATCGGCGGGTGCGTCGCACCGGTCAGCGGGGGCAGCCCCGCTCCGCCGACCGGACGACTTCTGCCTGCGGGCCAGCCGACCGTCCGCCGCCGAGCAGGGGAGTGGACGGAACCTTCGCGGCCAAGTTCCAGGTCGTCGAACATGACCTACTCTGCAGGTTGTGACGACCGGATGTGAGATCGCAACACTCTCAACGTTCTCGAGAGCGGAGGCGAGGTCACTATTGCACTCGAGAACGCCGGCGATGGCGACGCGCGGCCCTTGTCGAGCGACACCCTCCTCACGCTCGAAAAGTCCCGACACTGCTCGCGCCTCTCGCTGGCTGCCGCGGCCCACGAGGAAGGCATGTCCGTCGGTACCCTGGATCGAGTGCGGGGTAGCTTGCGGCAGCTTGCCGGTCGATGGATCAAGGGGTCACGAGCCGAGATCTGACCGTAGCGCGCGCCGCGGAGACCGTGGTGGGAGCCGGCGCCCGCAGATGGCCCGGCCGTATTGCGGAGGCAGACGCCGAACCCCTACAGTCGAGAAAGGGCCATTTCAACCTGGTACAGGTAGGTAGGTACATGCCCAGGGGCGAAAGTCGCGCACCTCGGGAGAAACGGGCCGGGGACAGCTTCCCGCCAGTGACGCCGTGGGTGCCAGCCTGCCGGGTCCGTTGAGCGAGGTTCCGCCGCCGAGCTCCGGACCCGGCACTTCTTTGTCAGGAAGTGGATCCGGATGTCGGTACCCGCCCCCGGCAACCTTTGGTGGGGCCGACGGCACGGCCCGAGGGAGATTCCTCGGGGTAGGTGGGATCGCAAGTGTCCGGACAGGCTTTCTACATTTGATTGCCGTCGAGCCAGGACCTGACCCGAGAGAAGTCCTCTTCGGCGGGAAGGTGCCACCAGATGCTCTCGGTCGGTTCGTACTCGAGGAAACCGCAAACCCCGCAGGCGCCTGGGAGGGGAGTCGGTTCCGAGGTGTCGACCGCGTGGTTGCTGTCCAATCTTCTGCCCAGTTCGCTGGCTTCCGCACCCAACGAGCCCGCGCCCGATGGCGTTGCCGCATGCGGAAGTGCGTCGGTGTCGCGCTCCTGGCCCCACCACTGGCACACAGATTCTGCAACCGATGTTGCCCCCGTGGGGTCAGACGGTCTACCATCGCTTTTGGACGTCTTCGCGCATCAGACGTCTGAAGCAACCTTCCGATGCACGTCGGTCGGCTGCTCCGCTGATGCCATAGCGCCGGGCCCGTTGAGCGAGGTCCCGCCGCCACGCTCCGGGTCCGGCACATTGTCCACGGAGGGCGGGGCGCGACCGTCTCGCCGATCGCCATATGCCGGCGTCGAAATCCTCGTCCCGAGCGCGGGGTTGCGGCGCGTCGGCGGAGTCAGCGCGCGGTGATGTACTCCATCAGCTCGTTCCGGTCCTTCTCGAGCTCGCCGATCCGGCTCTTCACCACGTCGCCGATGCTGATGATCCCGCACAGTCGACCGTTCTCGACGACTGGGACATGGCGGACCCGGTGCTCGGTCATGAGGTTCATGACCGACTCCACGTCGTCCGAAGGTTCACAGACCTGCACCGAGGTGGACATGATGGTGGCCACGGCCTCGTCGAGCAGATCGACGTGGAGTTCGCTCAGCCGCTGCACGATGTCTCGCTCGGACACGACGCCTTCGATCCGCTGCCCATCCGAGGAGACCACCAGGGCTCCGATCCGGTGCCGCACGAGGTGGGCCACCACCGATCCCACGCTGGCATCGCTGGTGGTCGTCACGACCGCGGTCCCTTTGGCCTCGAGCAGGTTTGCTACGAGCATGATGCTCCCCCTTGCAGAGTGTCCCCCTGGTTGCGACCGCCGAGTCCGCCCGCCCCGCCATCATCGCGCCATGCGGACCGAAAAGAAACAGCCAGGTGCCGACGTGGGTGTCGGGAATGCGCCGAGTCCCTGCGTCGACCAGGCGCGGCCGACACTTGTGCGGTGCATCACAAGCCCCACGGGGGACTCCCGCCGGCAGGTCAGGTCGTCGAGGAGCCGGCCATCGGCGGGAAACCGCCGGTCAGACGACGCTGGCCGTTTCGGGGAAGTGGCACGCCACCGGGTGGCCGCCACCGCGGTCGACCAGTTCGGGAACGTCCTGGGCGCAGATGTCTTGTGCCTTCCAGCACCGGGTCCGGAATCGGCAACCGCTGGGCGGGTCCTCGGGACTGGGCACGTCCCCCTCGAGGACGATGTGTTTTCGCGAGCGCTCCTTTCGGGGGTCCGGCACCGGTACGGCCGAAAGAAGTGCCTGGGTGTAGGGGTGCTCGGGGTGCTCGTAGACCTCGGCCCGGGTGCCGGTCTCCACGATCCGGCCCAGGTACATGACCGCAACCCGGTGGGAGATGTGGCGTACGACGGACAGATCGTGGGCTATGAAGAGGTAGGCGATGCCCAATCGCTGCTGGAGGTCCTCCAGCAGGTTGACCACTCCCGCCTGGATCGAAACATCGAGGGCGGACACCGGTTCGTCGAGGACCAGCAGCTTGGGGTCGAGGACCAGGGCCCTGGCGATCCCGATGCGCTGCCGTTGTCCGCCGGAGAACTCGTTGGGAAATCGGTTGGCGTGGCCCGGTTCGAGCCCCACCATCATCAGCGCATGGGAGACGAGCACCCGCCCCGAGGTGTGGTCCCACAGTCCATGGATGTGGAGCGGCTCGGCGATCGACTCGCCGATAGGCATCCGGGGGTCGAGAGAGGCGAACGGGTCCTGGAAGACGACCTGGATGTCCCGCCGGGCGTCGCGCATCGGTCGGGCGCCCAGGCCCACCAGCTCCTGTCCGTCGAACCGGACGGAGCCCGACGTGGGCTCGATCAACTGCAGGACCGCCCTCCCGGTGGTGGTCTTGCCGCATCCCGACTCACCCACGAGGCCGAGGGTCTCGGCCCGGTGGATGTCGAAGCTGACACCGCACACGGCATGGATGTTGCCCACCTGACGGCGGACGAACGCCCCGCCCCTCTTGGGGTAGTGCTTGACCAAGTCGGTGACCGACAGCAGGGGCTCGTTGTCCCGGGTGGCGTCGGGAGCGGACGTCGCTCCATCACCCGCCGTTCCGAACTGCAGGGGCGGCCCTGGGGCCTGCTGGCTCACGGTGCCACACCTTCGTGGTCTGCCGACGTGTCGGGGAACATCGAGGCCACCGGCAGCCGGGCCACATCGCCTGCGAAGTGACACGCAGCCACGTGCCCGGCATCGTCGATCTCGTCGAGCGGCAAACCTGCGGGGCCCGACCCCGCTGCAGAGGAATCGAGGGGTTTCGAGTTGACCGGTGCCAGGTTCGGCTCCTGCTCGTCGCAGATGTCGGCGCGCATCGGGCAGCGCGGCGCGAACGGGCACCCCTTCGACTCTCCGACCATCGACGGCGGTGCCCCCGGGATCTGGCGGAGGCGCTCTGCTCCCTGGCTGTCGAGGCGGGGGAGGGAGCCCAGCATGCCGTGGGTGTACGGCATGGCCGGCCGGTAGAAGATCTGGTCGACCGTGCCGATCTCCACGGGGCGGCCGGCGTACATGACGAGGACCCGATCGGCGAGGCCGGCGATGACCCCGAGGTCGTGGGTGATGAGCAGGAGGGAGGCCTTGGTCTCCGCCAGTGCCGTCTTGAGGGAGTCCAGTACCTGGGCCTGCACGGTCACGTCCAGCGCGGTGGTCGGCTCATCAGCCAGGATGACCGCTGGGTTGTTGGCCATGGCGATGGCGATGACCACACGTTGGCGCATACCGCCGGAGAACTCGTGCGGGTAGTCCTGCACCCGCCTCTCGGCGTTGGGGATCCCCACCAGCTGAAGGAGCGCCACGGCCTTGGCCATCGCCTCGTTCTTGTCGACGTGTTGGTGGGCCTGCACGGCCTCGGCGATCTGCCAACCCACCGTGTACACCGGGTTGAGCGAGGTCATCGGATCCTGGAAGATCATGGCGATGCCGATGCCGCGGATCTTGGCCAGCTGTTTCTCCTTGAGCCCGAGGAGCTCGCGCCCTGCGTAGGTGATCGAACCGGTCACCGTGGCGTTCTTTGCCAGCAGTCCCATGGTCGCCAGGGCGGTGACGGACTTTCCCGATCCGGACTCGCCGACGATGCCCAGCACCTCCTGGGGGGCGAGGGAGAAGCTGATGCCGCGGACGGCATGCACCGTTCCGTCGCCGGTCGAGAAGTCGACCACCAGGTGGTCCACGGTCATCGTGGCGTCCGTCATGTTAGGCGCGCACCCGGTTCTTCTTCGGATCGAGGGCCTCGCGCAGGCCGTCTCCGATGAAGAAGATCGAAAGGATGAGCACCACCAGGATTACCACCGGGAAGACGAACAGCCACCACTCGGTGGTGGCCGAGTCCTGGCCCTGGTCGACGAGGAGCCCCAGGGATACGTTGGGTGGCTGGATGCCCAGGCCGATGTAGGAGAGCGTCGACTCGAGGACGATGCTCAGGGCCACAGTGATGGTGGCGTTGACGATGATCGGCCCCAGGGCATTGGGGAGCATGTGGCGGACGATGATCCTCCGGTTGGAGGCGCCAAGCGCCCGGGAGGCCTCCACGAAATCGCGTTCCCGCAGGGAGAGGAAGTCGGCCCGGACCAGCCGGGCCACGTAGGTCCACGAGACGGCGCCGATGATGATGGCCAACCAGAGCCAGTTGCTGGCCTGCTTGGCCACGATGTGGGCCAGCACGATGAGGATGGCCAGGACGGGGATCACCAGGATCAGGTCGACGAAGCGCATGAGGGCGGTGTCGGTGGCGCCGCGGTAGAAGCCGGCGATTGCCCCGACGGTGGACCCGATGAACGTGGCCAGCACCGCCACCACCAGAGCGATCTCGATGTCCTGGAGGGTTCCGTGCATGACCTGGGCGAACACGTCGCCGCCGATGGAGTTGGTGCCCATGGGATGCGCCAGGGAAGGCGGGGCATTCAGCGTGTTGGTGATCGAGGTGTAGCTGTAGGTCCAGAACATCTCGGTCAGGACCGCCGCCACCGCCAGACCGAAGAAGGTGCACACGCCGATGACGGCCATGGGGGAATGGATGAAGCGCCTCGCCACTGTGGCCAGCTGGCCTCTGGCATCACCGGCCATCCCGTACTGGGCCTCGTCGTCCGAGCCCGCCGGGGGGACGGCCTCGGGGAGGGTGTGCATGCCCACTTCGGAGGTGGACACCCTCCGGAGGCGCTGTTGGCGCGGGGACAGGTCCGAGGTCTCAGTCATACCGGATCCGGGGGTCGAGGAAGGCGTAGATGATGTCGGCGAGCAGGTTGAAAAGGATGACGAAGGTGGCCGTGACCAGCAGGTAGGCCAGGGTGATGTTGATGTCGAGGCCGTTCACCCCGTTGAGGAACCAGATCCCGAGGCCCTGCCAGCCGAACACGATCTCGGTGATGAGGGCGCCACCGAGGATGGCGGCGAAGTCCAGGGCGATCACCGTGGTGACCGGGATGAGGGCGTTGCGGAAGACGTGCCGCATCAGCACCCGGCGCGGGGAGATGCCCTTGGCCCGGGCCAACCGCACGTGGTCGCTGTCGAGTGTCTCCAGGATCGACGCCCGCTGGTAGATGGCCCAGGACGAGTAGCTGACCAGGATGAGGGTGATGGTCGGAAGTGCGGTATGTGCGGCATAGTCGGGTAACCGGGAGAAGAACGACCCGGACAGGGTCGGGCTCTGCTCGCCGTTCGTGTAGAAGACGATCCGATTGAGGTGCTCGTTGATGGGGATGGCCACGAACTCCTTGAGGAGCAGCCCGACCACGAACACCGGTGCGGCCAGGAAGAGGAAGTTGGTCACAGTGGCCACGTGGTCGGCGACCTTCCCCTGCCGGAGGGCGGCGTAGACGCCCACGGCGAGGGCCAGCACGATGGAGATCAAGGTGGCCAGGATCACCATGCGCAAGGTGACCAGCAGGTGGGAGACCAGCTGTGGCCCGACGGCCTGGCCGGCGACGGTGTTCCCGAAGTCCCCGTGGATGGCGTGGGAGAACCAGATCCAGTACCGCTCGAGGAGCGGGTCGTTGAGATGGAGGAGATTCTCACGGGCCAGGATCACCCGGTGTGGGATCTTCGGGTTGGCCCGCAGGAGGGCCAGAGGGTCTCCGGACTCGGCAACAAGGAGGAACACCAGGATCGTCGCCAGGAACAGCACGAAGATGCTGATGACCAGTCGTCGGAGGATGTAGGCGAGCATCGGGCGGTGGAAGGGAAATCACCGGAGATGCGCACAGGGACGGGCCTTGGCCCGTCCCTGTGCGGTCACTCGATGATGGCGTCCGGGCCTAGGAGGCCTTGAGGCCCCAGAGGTTGGCGTTCCAGGGAACGCCGGTGCTCGACGCATTGGGGATGACGTTCCCGTACTTGTTCGACCAGGCGAAGTACTGCGGCTTCTGGTAGAGCGGCAGGGTGGCCATGTCGTTCCACAGGAGCTTGTCGGCCTGGTTGAAGTCGGTGGTTTCCTGGCTGGCCGAGGTGGCGGAGGACCCGGCGGCCAGCAACTTGTCCTCCGCAGGGTTGGCGTAGTGGAGCCAGTTCTGCCCGCAACTCGAGCTGGTGTAGGAGCAGTAGATCGACTGGTTCCCCGACGGGAACGGCGTCGACACCCAGGCGAACTCGGCGATCTGGTACGTGCCGTTGGGGAGGTTGGTCCCGAAGAACGTGTTGGCGTCGTAGTTCTGGATGTTGATCTTGATCCCGATGGCCTTCATCTGGGCCTGGAACAGCTGCTCCGTCTGGGCCCTGGTGGAGTTGCCCGAGGTGGACTGGATGGTGAAGGTCAGGTCCTGGCCGGACTGCGGCCCGTAGTTGGGCTGGAAGTACCCGTCAGAGGCCTTCTTGAACCCGAGCCCACTCAGCAGCGACTCCGCCTTGGACGGATTGACGGTGTCGTACTGGGAGCCGTCGTTCACGTACTGCGGCTGGGAGGCGACGAACATCCGGTTCCCCAGGGGGACGATGCCCGAGGCCACCTCACCGACGGTGTGGGAGATGATCTCCTGGCGGTTGGTGCCGTAGGCGATGGCCTGGCGGACCTGGAGCTTGGCCAGGTACGGGTCGGCCTCGTTGAAGTCGAAGTGCTCGAACTCGAGGCCGGGGACGGTCACCTTGGTGGTGTTCGGCACCTGGGCGGCGCTCTGGGTGATCGCCGTGTTCACCGTGGCCGGGTTGATCAGCTGCACCTCGTTGTTCTGCAGCGCCGGCACCTCCTGGGTGTCGTCGGAGAAGAACTGGAAGACGATCTTGTCCAGCTTTCCCGGCGTGCCCCAGTAGCTGGGGTTCCGGACCAGCACAACCGACTGGTTGGCGGTGTAGCTCTGGATCTCGTACCAGCTGCCCGAGATGGTCTGGGTGGGACTGGAAAAGCCGGTGTTCCACCCCACGGTTCGAGCGATGTGGGCGGGCACCAGGTTGCCGAACAGGCTCTGCCAGTCGGCGAAGGGAGTGGTGTACTTGACCGTCACCGTCCCGCCGTTGGGGCACATCCCGACATTGCGATCGGCCGCCGAGCCGGGGTCGCAGGCCGCCCCGCCGGCGGGGTTCGATCCGGTGATCGTGGCGATCTGGTTGTAGCCGGACGACGTAGCGGCATCGTAGGTGGCACCGCCGATGTCGGTGTAGGCCGAGTTGCCGCTCTGGGCCTGCCAGTTGTAGATGAAGTCGTCGGCGGTGATCGGGGTGCCGTCCTGCCAGACCGCCTTGGGGTTGATGACGTAGGTGACCGACTGCGGGTTGCCGCCGGACGTCGCGCTGGTGATCAGCTCTTTGTTGAGCACGGGTTTGAGCGCGGCATTGACGATGAAGGGCTGCGGCCACACCTGGTCGAGGATCTCCTGGAGGACGAACTCGCTGGCCGCCGAGGTGTTGACGTTGAAGCCGGCCAGGTTCTCGTCGAGGGCCATGGTGAGCGTGCCACCGGTCTGGACCGAGCCGGTGGTGCTGCCACCGCTACTGGTCGAGCTGCTGGTGCTGTTGGAACTGCAGGCAGCGAGGGTGACCGCTGCCAAGCCGATAGCGGCCACTACTCCGACAACTCGCCTGCTCCGTCTCATTGACGCTCCAATCGTCGGGCCGCATTCACGGTGACTGATGTGCCCACGCAGTGGGATGACACGGAACGGTAACCTAAATGCAAGGTGCATGGGCAACTCACCCATGGAGATTTCTCTCGGCGACGGGGTCCGGCCCCCCTTGATCAGACCGTCACCCCGGCCTGGAGGCGCTCGGTGGCCTCGATGTACTCCTCTACCATCGAGTAGACCACTTCCTTGGCCTTCCGGACGGAGGTGGCCCGGCCGATCACCTGGCCGCAGGGGTTGAAGTTCACGTCACGGGCCTGCTCGGGGTAACGGTGGCCCCGCGACACCGCCTCGATGGCCACCATCATCTGGAGCGGCATGGGAAGGGGGTCGGGTGTGTCGTCGGCCTCCCACGCCTCGGTCCAGTCGTTCCTCAACATGCGGCACGGCTTACCGGTGAAGGAGCGGGACCGCACGGTGTCGCGGCTGGTGGCGGCCAGGTAGGTCTCCATCTGCTTGGGTGGGATGTCGGCTTCCTCGACGGTGAGCCAGAGCGTTCCCGACCACACCCCTTGGGCGCCGAGGGCCATGGCGGCGGCCATCTGGCGTCCGCTGCCGACGCCACCGGCCGCCAGCACGGGAATGGGTGCGACCGCGTCGATGACCTCGGGCCACAGGACGATGCTCCCCACGTCGCCGGTGTGACCGCCACCCTCGGAGCCCTGGCAGATGATGAAGTCGAGCCCGGCGGCCTTGTGGTGGAGCGCGTGCTTGACCGATCCGGCCAGTGCGCCGATCATCAACCCCGCGCCTTGCACCTTTTCCACCACGTCCGGCGGGGGAGTACCCAGTGCATTGGCCACCAGCTTCACGTTGGGGTGACGGAGCGCCACGTCGACCAGCCCGGCGGCATGGGCGGCGGTCCACCCGATCATCCCGTTGCTTCGCCGATCCTCCTCGGGGAGCTCGGGGACGTGGTGGTCGGCGAGGATCCTGAGCGCGAACTCCTTGTGCTCGGCGGGTACCAGGGCCCGGATCTGGGCCTCGAGCTTCTCGGGGTCCATCTCGTCCATGCCCTCGTACTTGGCCGGGATGACGATGTCCACTCCGTACGGCTTGTCGCCGACGTGCTCGTCGATCCAGGTGAGCTCGACTTCGAGCTGCTCGGGGGTGAAGGCGATGGCACCCAGCACGCCGATCCCCCCGGCGTTGGTCACCGCGGCCACGACGTCGCGGCAGTGGGTGAAGGCGAAGATCGGGAATTCGATGCCCAGCTTCTGGCTGATCTCGGTGTTCATCGGAGTGGCTCCTCATGTGGATGCTCGGTTGCGGGATTCGAATCGGTCGGGGAGAGCGATCCCGATCGGGCCGGCGCGCACAGCTGCGCCCCGTGCTCGGGAACACCCATGAGCGAGCACAGCCCTCGCACGGCGAGCTCGTCGCTCACCGACCCCGGGTCGAGGCGCCGCTGCATGGCCAACCCGGTGAGGAGAGCCTTGACCAGCACGGCCATCCCTTCGGGAGCGGCGATCGGCCGGGAGTCGACCGATGTGGCCCATCCGGCCAACTGGCGGGCGCTGTAGCGCCGGGCCTCGGCGTTGCGCACCCGGACCACCTCGGCCACCTCGGGGTCGCGGGCCGCCCGCAGCCAGAGCTCGTGCTCGAGCAGCGACCACCGCCCGGAGCTCTCGTCGGCGGTGTCGGCCACATTTTCCCACACGGCACGCAGCTGGCCACGGGGAGAGTCGGACACTGCCACCTCGGCAAGCAGCACGGTGAGCACCGAGTCCCTCCACGAGTCGAGCAGGGCCAGGAGCAGCCCTTGCTTGCTGCCGAAGTGGGCGTAGACCGCGCCCGAGGTCCGACTGGCGGCCTCGGCCACGGCGTCCACCGAGACCGAATCGATTCCTTGCCCGGCGAAGAGGTCGGCGGCGGCCCCCAGTAGCCGCGCCCGTGTGTCGGCCTTCCGTTCCTCTTGGGTTTTGGACACGTTCCCCCGTGGCGTCGCTCGCAGTCTTGCGCTGCCCGGAAATCTACATATATCGGAAACGTTATGCAACACGGACTGTGTTGGCGCACGGACGCGGGTGCCCGGACACGATGCGACTGAGCAGGTGGCCCGACGTAGGATGTCCGGAAACCTAGGACCGCGAAGGATCACCATGGAGCCATTGAAGAGCGTTGTGCGCGACAAGCTCTACATCGACGGAGCCTGGGTCCCTTCCACCGGAACGGGCTCGATCGACGTCATCGACTCCACCTCCGAGGAGGTCATCGGGACGGTTCCCGAGGGAACGACCGAGGACATCGACCGTGCAGTGGCCGCCGCCCGTGCCGCGTTCCCAGCATGGTCCGCCACTCCCGTCGAGGAGCGCACCGCTCTGCTGACCCGGGTGGGTCAGGCCCTGGGGTCCCGCATGGACGAGCTGGCCGACCTGATCACCCACGAGGTGGGTATGCCGCTGGTCCTCTCCCAAGTGGTGCAGGTGGGACTGCCCATGGCGTCCTTCGGCTCGATGGCCCAGGTGACCGCCGACTTCACCTGGGAGCAGACCATTGGCAACTCGGTTGTCGTCCGCGAGCCGATCGGCGTGGTCGGTGCCATCACCCCGTGGAACTACCCCCTGCACCAGATCGCGGCCAAGGTGGCGCCGGCGCTGGCGGCCGGGTGCACCGTGGTGCTCAAGCCCAGCGAGGTGGCCCCGCTGAACGCCTTCGTCCTCGCAGAGATCTTCGACGAGCTCGGCCTGCCGGCCGGGGTATTCAACCTGGTGACCGGCTTCGGGCCGGTGGTGGGCGAGGCGGTCGCCGGCCACCGCGGCGTCGACATGGTCTCCTTCACCGGCTCCACCAGGGCCGGAAAGCGGGTCTCCGAGGTGGCCGCGGCCACCGTCAAGCGGGTCGCCCTCGAGTTGGGAGGGAAGTCGGCCAACGTGATCCTCGACGACGCCGACCTGGCCCGGGCTGTTCCCGACGGTGTGGGCAAGTGCTATCTCAACTCGGGCCAGACCTGCAGTGCCCTGACCCGGATGCTCGTGCCACGGGAACGGTTGTCGGAAGTGGAGGAGCTGGCCAGGTTCGCCGCCGAGTCCTTCACTCCGGGCGATCCCTTCGACGGTGGTACCCGCCTCGGGCCCCTGGTGTCCGCGGCCCAGCGCGACCGGGTGCGCAACTACATCGACAAGGGGATCGGCGAGGGTGCCACTCTGGTGACCGGCGGCGGCGAGTCACCTGTCGGGCTCGACACGGGCTACTTCGTCAAGCCGACGGTGTTCTCGTCGGTCTCCCGCGACATGACCATTGCCCGGGAGGAGATCTTCGGCCCCGTGCTGGTCATCATCCCTTACGACTCAGAGGAGGAGGCGGTGGAGATCGCCAACGACACCGAGTACGGGCTCGCAGGCGGCGTGTGGTCCGGTGACGCCGAGCGGGCCAAGTCGGTCGCCCGGCGCCTGCGGACCGGTCAGGTCGAGGTCAACGGCGGGGGATTCAACCCGATGGCCCCCTTCGGTGGCTACAAACAGTCGGGCAACGGACGCGAGTTCGGTGCCTTCGGGCTCGAGGAGTTCCTCGAGGTCAAGGCCATGCAGCTCTGACACCACGAGGTGCCGCCCGTGGTCGGAAGCGCACGGATCGGTACGGATCAGAAACCGAACTGGTCGTCGACGAGGCCCAGGTAGATCCTGGCGGCGTCGGTGTAGGACTTCTCGCCGATGAACACGTGCTGGGTGCCGGTGTACATGTCGCGGAAGGCCCGTTCGAGGCGGGTGCCCTCGCGGATGGCCGTGGTACCGGCGGCGAGGTGGGCCCACTGGACGACCTCCCGGCTGGCCTCGGTTGCGTAGGTGGCGGACACCCGCATGTCGGCCCGCAGGGTCGGCGTGAGGGGGTGGCCGTCCATTACCTTGCGTTCGACGTCGCCGAAAGTGGTGACCACGAGGAGCCGGGCCGCCTTCCACATGGCCAGGTGGTGCGAAAGGTTCCGTTGGAACGTGGCCCGGTGGGCCAGTGACGCGTCGTCGCCCATGCGGACCTTGGTGGCGGCCAGCTCCGTGACGTCGTCGAGCATGCTCCTGGCCACCCCCAGGGCCCACGATGCATGGCCGGCCGCGGTGATGGGGATCAGGCCCATCCTGAATGCTGCCGAACAGCCACGCTCCGGCGCTCGGCAGAAGAGTGGGAACGTGCGATCCCCGGGCACGAAGAGGTCGGTCACGTTGTAGTCGTACGATCCGGTCCCCTTCAGCCCCTGCACGTGCCAACCATCGGTGAACACGACCTCGTCGCGGGGGATGACCGCAACCAGCAGCGGGGGTATCCCGTCGGCACCGGCGACCATCTCACCGCCGACCGTCGGGATGAACCCTGCGGCGACGTACTGCGAGTGACCGGTTCCGGAACCGAAGTTCCAGGCGCCCGTGATCCGGTATCCCCCGTCGACCGTTTCGCCCAGACCGTTGGGGAAGAACTGGCCGCCCACCGTGACCCGGTTCGCGTTTCGGGTGAATACCTCGTCGAACCCGTCGGCGGGCAGATAGGCGGCGCAGGCCGCCGCCGATGGCAGATTTGCGATCCCGATCCAACCGAGCGAACCGTCCTGCCACGCCAGCTCGATCCAGGTGTCGATCATCTCCGCGAAGCTCGGCTCGCTGCCGCCGGCCTCGGCCGGATTGCACCACTGCATCAACCCGCTGCCCCACAGTGCAGCGACCGTCCGCTCGTTGAGGGTGCGTTTCCGCTCCGACTCCGCCGTCTCGGTGGCGACCAGGGCGCGCAACGAGGCTGCGGCCTCCGGTCCGTCGATGGTCACGCTTGTCGCCATGGATTCGCTCCTCGGTCGGATCGGTGGTCGTCGTCGGTCACATGCCGAGTTGTTCGAGCAGCCCGACACGCAGGCCCGCGGTGAACCCACCGTCGACCACGAGGGCGTGTCCGGTGATGAAGGAGGCGTCGTCCGAGGCGAGGAAGGCGGCCGCTGCGGCGATCTCCGAAGGCCGGCCGAATCGACCGAGCAGGTGCTCCTCGCGCAACTTGTCGCGATAGAGCTCCATCCCGTCCGCTTCGGTGATCGACCGCAGCAACGGGGTGTCGACACCCCCGGGGCAGATGCAGTTCACCCGGATCCCACGGCGTCCGTAGTCGATGGCGATGCTCTTGGTGAGCAGGACAACGCCTCCCTTGGAGGCGTTGTAGGCGCTGCCCCCCTCGGTACCCTCCAGTCCCTCGATGCTGGCGATGTTCACGATGGAGCCGTAGCCCTGGGCCAGCATGTGGATGGCGCTGTGTTTGTCGACCAGGAACGTTCCCTTGAGGTTGACGTCCACCACCCGGTCCCACTCGTCTCCGTCGAGGAGGTGGATCGGGCCGCCCCCGGCCACCCCGGCCGCGTTCACCACGGCGTCGAGACGCCCGTGGTCGCCCATCACAGAGGCGAAGGCAGCCTCCACCAACGCCTCGTCCCGCACGTCCACCAGGTGGTCCACCGCACCCGCGATATCGAGCGTCACCACCGTGGCCCCCTCGTCGGCCAGGCGGTCCGCGCACGCGCTTCCGATCCCTGAAGCAGCGCCGGTCACCACGGCGACGGTGTCGTCGAGTCGTCCCATCGGGTTCCCCCTTCTACGGTGTCCCGGCCGGAGGGGCCCGAACCTCTGGGGCGAACGTAGGGGCGGTTGCCCGAGCTGGTCAAGGGAGCGGGCGGACCGCCGGTGGTGCGGCCCCTCGGGCGCACGGTTCGGGCCGCGACCGGTCAGTCCGGGAGTTCGGTCAACAGGTGGTGGCTCACGTCACCGACCAGGTCGACCAGGTACCGGCGCTCCGAGAACCACCAGACGCCATTCCGGCGCTCGAACCGATCGTGGTAGCGGCCGGCCAGGATGGGCTGGAGGGGGAGGCCGGTCACCGCCTGGAGCACGGTCCAGTACGAGCGCGCCGTGGCGGTCCCGGCATCCTCGTCGATCTCGAGGATGAGGTTGGTGGTGACGTGCCTGGTGCCCGGGGTGCCGTCGGGATGGAGACGCGTCGTGGAGGAGAACAGCTCGCGGATCGCCTCCCGACCGGTGAGAAGCGGCCCACCGACCCCGCCACCCACGGCAGCATGTGCCAAGAGGTCGGCCGTTCCGTCGAAGTCGCCGCCGTCGATGCACTCCGCGTAGCGGGCGATCAGGTTCCCCAATTTAGTGGCACTGTCGGTCACCGGCCGACCCTGCCCCTCGCGCCGGAGTGCGCCGTCGCCGTCGGGCCGTGGGTGCCGTCAGGCGAAGGACAGGTCGGCATCGTCCCAGTAGGCGTGGACCGAGGTGAACAGTCCGTCGTCGTCGGTGGCGAAGACCTCGATGCCGTCGATGGTCATGGTCGACCCCCCGGTGGCCAGGCGGATCTCGAAGTCGATGGCTACGTTGCGGGTGCACGTGTGGACGGCCTTTGCCGTGAAGGTCCACGAATCGCTGGCACCGATGCCGGCCTCGAAGAACGCGACGATGGCCGCACGGCCCACGTTCGGCGGATTCGATACCGGGTCGGCCTGCACCGCATCCTCGGAGAAGAGCGCTGCGATGGCCTGTGGGTCGCGGGCGTTGACCGCGTCCACGTACTCGACGATGCGGGCACGCAGTCGGTCCGGGGTCAGCATGGCGATTCCTCCGTCCGGGTGGCTCGTGTGGGCGGACAGGTCACCGGCCCCGCCGCCGTCAGGCGCCGACGGCGTGCACTCCGCCGTCGACGTGGAGTATCTCACCGGTGGTCATCGGCAGGAGGTCCGACAGCAGGGCGAGGCAGGCCCGGGCCACGACGTCGGTGTCGAGCACGTCCCACCCCAACGGCGCTCGGTCCGCCCAGGTGTCCTCGAAGGTGTTGAAGCCGGGGATCGACTTGGCCGCCATGGTCTTCACCGGGCCGGCCGCCACCAGGTTGACCCTGATCCCCTGAGGACCCAGGTCCCGCGCCAGGTAGCGCGACAGGGACTCGAGCGCCGCCTTGGAGACGCCCATCCAGGCATAGGAGGGCCAGGCCACCGTGGCGTCGAAGTCGAGGCCGACCACCGACGCTCCGGTCCGGCCGCCCTCACCGGCGGCGATCAGCAACGGGAGAAAGGCCTCGACCAGAGCCTTGAGCGAGTAGGCCGACACGTGGAGGGCGACCTGGACCTGGTCCCAACCGGCCCGGAACATGTCTCCGCCCAGGCACTCCGGCGGGGCGTAGCCGATGGCGTGGACCAGACCGTGCAGCCGGTCCCCACCGGCGGCGAGCTGCACCCCGGCGGCCGCCAACTGCTCCGGTCGGGTGACGTCGATCTCGAGCACGTCGGCTTCGACCGGCAGCTTGCGAGCGGTCCGCCTGGTGAGGGAGAGGCCGCGGCCGGCACCACTGAGGACCACCTCGGCTCCCTCCTGCTGGGCCGTGCGGGCGACCGCGAAGGCCAGCGAGGCGTCCGTGAGCACCCCGGTCACCAGAATCCGTTTCCCCTCGAGCAGTCCCATGCGGGGTTCAGGCTACAGCCGGTCCTCCCGTAGGCCGTGAATCCTTGTGCAAGGGTGGGACCATGCGAATCGGGATTCTGGGAGGGACCGGTCCTGCCGGTCGGGGCCTGGCGGTTCGGCTGGCCGCCGCTGGCGAGGAGATCGTCATCGGTTCGAGGGACGAGCACCGTGCCGAGACCGTGGCCGAGGGCCTGGTCGCGGCGTGGCCCGACCACCGGCTGGCCATTGCCGGCGCGTCGAACGGGGACACTGCATCGTGCGGATTGGTGGTGGTGGCGACACCGTGGGACAGCGTCATCGCCACGGTCACGCCATTGGCTCCGGCACTGGAGGGGAAGGTGGTGGTGTCGATGGCCAACGCCCTTGTCAAGGAGGGCCGCGAGTTCCTCGCCCTGCTGCCGCCACGTGGCTCGGTCGCTGCAGCCCTGCAGGCTGCGCTGCCCCGTTCGTTGGTATCGGCGTCCTTCCACCACCTGCCCGCCTCGGAGATGGAGATGTTGAGCGCGCCGCTGGCCGGGGATGTGTTGGTCTGCTCGGATCACCCCGAGGGAGCGGCGGCCACCGTGGAGTTGGTCGACAAGATCGACGGGCTGCGCGGGGTGGACGCGGGAAGCCTGTCCCAAGCAGCACCCATCGAGGCGTTCACCGCGGTGCTCATCACGGTGAACATCCGCCACAAGGTGCATGCCGCGATCCAGCTGTCCGGATTCGGCGATCATTGATCGGATGACCGGGCGATCGGTGGTCCGCCTCCACGACTCGGCCCGACGCGGAATCGTCCCGCTGGAACCGGGCCCGCTGGTGACCCTCTACTCCTGTGGCATCACCCCGTACGACTCGGCCCACCTGGGGCACGCCCAGGTCTACCTGACCTTCGACATCCTCCAGAGGAGGTTGCGGGACCTCGGTCACGAGACCCGGTGCGTCAGGAACGTCACCGACGTCGACGACGACATCCTGCGCAAGGCCCGTGAGCTCGGGGTCCACTACCTCGATCTCGCCGCCGAGGAGATCGCCCGATTCGATGCCGACATGGCCGCGCTGGGACTGATCCCCGCGTGGTCGGAGCCCCGGGCCACCTCGGCCATCCCCGAGATCCTCACCCTGATCGGCTCGGTGCTCGATTCGGGCGCCGCCTATCAGGCCGGCGGCGCCGTCTACTTCGACGTGGCCACCTTCCCCCGGTTCGGGGAGGTGAGCCATCTCGACCCGCACCGCATGTTGGAGCTGGCCGCGGAGCACGGTGGCAATCCCGATGATCCGAACAAGCGCCATCCACTCGATTTCGTGCTGTGGCAGCCCTCGCTGCCCGACGAGCCGTCGTGGGAGTCACGGTGGGGACCGGGCCGTCCGGGGTGGCACATCGAGTGCTCGGCCCTGGCCCTCCGCGAACTGGGGGAGACCGTCGATGTCCACGGTGGCGGGCGCGACCTCATCTTCCCCCACCACGAATGCGAGAACGCCCAGTCGGAGTCGGTGACGGGCAAGACGTTCGTCCGCCACTGGCTCCATGTCGGGTTGGTGGGGCTCGACGGAACGAAGATGTCCAAGTCCCTCGGCAATCTGGTGTTCGTCGGCGATCTGCTGAAGGAGTGGGAGCCCGCCGCGGTGCGCCTGGCCCTGCTCGGTCACCACTACCGCCCCGACTGGGAGTGGACGGCCGAGGACATGCCCCTGGCCGCCCGCCGCCTCGACCTGTGGCGGTCGTCCGGCACGGGACGTGGCGGGTCGGTCCCGGGGGACGGCACGGGCGGCACCGGGGGCGAAGGGCTGGCACTGGTCCGATTGTTCCTCGATGACGACCTCGACACACCCGGTGCGTTGCGCGCCCTCGACGCCGAGGCGGCGGCCGGGCGCCCGGTCGTCACTGGGGCGGCCCTGCTGGGCATTACCCTGTAGTCCCGTCGCCCGAGGGGCCGACGGCCGGCCGGCCAGAGGCGGCTTCCGACCGATCGCCCCGGATGCACGGTCAGCACGATTCACGACCTAATGGACACGACCCGACGGAAAGGCAGACCCATGGCAGCCGTCACCGTTCGACTTCCTGATGGTTCGACCAAGGAGTTCGACGAAGGCGTCACTGCCTACCAGCTCGCCGAGTCGATCGGTCCCCGCCTGGCCAAGGCCGCGGTGGCGGCCACCGTGGACGGCATCGAGGTCGACCTGGGGGAGCGCCTGCCGGACGGAGCAGAGGTGACGGTGGTCACCTCTGATTCCGAAGCCGGCCGCAACGTGCTGCGCCACTCCACGGCCCACGTGCTCGCCCAGGCGGTCCTCCGCCTGTGGCCGGGGGCACACTTCGCCATCGGCCCGGTGATCGAGGACGGCTTCTACTACGACTTCGAACTGCCGGGCGGCGCTCACTTCAGTGATGGCGACCTCGAGCGCATCGAGGCCACCATGCGGGAGATCATGGCCGAGGACCAGCCCTTCGTCCGGCATGAGCACACCATCGACGAGGGCCTGGCGCTCTTCGAGGGACAGCCGTTCAAACGGGAGATCATCGAGGCGGTTGAGGTCGGCCAGGACGAGGTGGACGCTGCGGCCGATGGCGCCTCGGCGGTCTCGGTGTCCACCTACTGGAATTCGCCGGCCTTCACCGACCTGTGCCGGGGCCCCCACGTGCCCACCACCGGCCGCTTGGGCCACTTCGCCCTGATGCGGGTGGCGGGTGCCTACTGGCGAGGCGATGAGAAGCGCCAGCAGCTCCAACGCATCTACGGAACAGCCTGGGAGTCGGACAAGGCGCTGGCCGAGCACCTCCGCCGACTGGAGGAGGCCGAACGGCGCGACCACCGCCGGCTCGGCGCCGAGCTCGACCTGTTCTCCTTCCCCGAGGAGATCGGCTCGGGGCTCGCCGTGTTCCATCCCCGGGGCGGCACCATCCGGCGCCTCATGGAGGAGTACTCGCGCCAGCGCCACGTGGCCGCCGGTTACGAGTTCGTCAACACCCCCCACATCACCAAGTCCGAGCTGTTCGAGACCTCCGGCCATCTCGACTGGTTCGCCGAGGGGATGTTCCCGCCCATGGAGCTGGACGGCGGACACCAGTACTACCTGAAGCCCATGAACTGCCCGTTCCACATCCTCATCTTCAAGAGCCGGCAGCGCTCCTACCGCGAGCTGCCCATCCGGCTCTTCGAGTTCGGGACCGTCTACCGCTACGAGCTGTCGGGCGTCGTGCACGGGCTCACCAGGGTGCGGGGGATGACCCAGGACGACGCCCACATCTTCTGCACCCGCGAGCAGATGGCCGCCGAGCTGCACTCCACGATGACCTTCGTCCTGTCGCTGCTCCGCGACTTCGGGCTGGAGGACTTCTTCCTCGAGCTGTCCACCCGGCCCGAGGACAAGGCGGTGGGCTCAGTCGAGGAGTGGGACGAGGCCACCGAGGCACTGCGAACAGCGGGACTGGCCATGGACCTGGAGTTGGTCCTCGACGAGGGGGGAGGTGCCTTCTACGGGCCGAAGATCTCCGTACAGGCCCGCGACGCCGTCGGCCGGACCCATCAGATGTCCACCATCCAGCTCGACTTCCAGCTGCCCCAGCGATTCGAAATGGAGTACATCGGCGCCGACAACGCCCGGCACCGGCCCATCATGATCCACCGGGCCCTGTTCGGCTCCGTCGAGCGGTTCTTCGCCATCCTGCTCGAGCATTACGCCGGCGCCCTGCCCACGTGGCTGTCGCCCGAGCAGGTACGGGTGCTCGGCGTCCGGGATGACCATGAGGAGTACGCCCGCAAGGTGGCCGACCGGCTGTCGGCCATCGGGGCCCGTGTCTCGGTCGACCCGGCCGACGAGCCACTGGGGGCGCGGATCCGCAGGGCGAAGATGTTGAAGGTGCCTTATATCCTCGTGGTTGGGGACGACGACGTGGCGGCCGGCACCGTGGGCGTCAACCGACGGGGGAGCGAGCGGCCCGTGCGGGGGGTGGAGGTCGTCGCCTTCACCGAGCAGCTGGAGCGGGAGATCGCCGAACGCCGTGTCCCCGAATCCAGGCCATGAGCCTCGAGCAGCTGTGGGCCGGGTGGAGGAGCGGGTACGTGTCCTCCTTCGGCTCGCCGGTGTCGGCCCCGGTCGGGGACGACCACCCCGCGCCACTCGACGACCCCGAGCACTGCGTCTTCTGCCGCATCGCCGCCAGCGGCCCGCCGAGCGCCGGCAACGGAGTGCTCTGGGTCGGGCGCCACGTGCTCGCCGTGCTCAACGCCTATCCGTACTCGTGCGGCCACCTGATGGTCGTTCCCCTGCGGCATGTCCGGTCGGTCGGCGAGCTCACCGAGGAGGAGGGAAATGAGCTGTGGTCGGGTCTGCGACGGGGCGTGGCCGCGCTCGAGGCCTCCTTCTGCCCCGAGGGGATCAACCTTGGGGCCAACCTGGGCCAGGCCGCCGGGGCCGGGATCCCGCGCCATCTTCATCTCCACGCGGTGCCCCGCTGGGTGGGCGACACCAACTTCATGACCGCTGTGGCCGGTGTGCGGGTGCTGCCCGAGACCCTGGAGGACACCTGGCAGCGCCTGCACGGTGCCTGGCCCGCCTTATCGACGGGGTGACCGCCCCGGCGGCACGGCCGGCCACCGTCCGGTATCGAATCAGCAGCACCGGAGTCCACTTCCGTGGTGCTGCAACACCGGCGCACCGATGACACCAAGGGGTGGGGATGCAGGTCAAAGAGCTCTGGCACCTGGTGCTCCACGTGAGGGGTCTCGAAGCGTCGGCCGCCTTCTGCCGGGAGGTGATGGAGTGGGGGCCGCGTCCCCGACCGGCCTGGGGTTTCCGGCCGCTGCATTCACGTCGGGGCCCACCCGTCACGAGCTGCTCCTGATCGAGGCGGGGGAGGACGCGGTGGCGCAGCCGTCCGGACGTCGGGAACCTGCCCCGGGTCCCCGGCGCCGGCGGGCCCGGTCGGGTGCGGGGACTCAACCGCTCACTCCAGCTAGCAGATGGTAGAGTTGGGTGAGCTTTCTGAAGGGAATGCCATGTTCGACGGGCGCTGGCGCGACACGGTGGACCGGGGTACCGGCCCCGTCGGTCGCAAGCTGCAGAAGGTCGGCATCACTGCCGACATGTTGACCGCCACAGGATTGGTCTCTGCTGCCGCCACCGCCGTGGCGGTGGCCACCGGGCATCTCCATCTGGCCATCCTCCTGCTGATCCTCACCGGCCTCCACGATCTGCTGGACGGACCGGTGGCAAAGGCGTCCGGTACCTCGTCGACCCGCGGGGCGTTCTTCGACTCGGTCACCGACCGGGTGTCCGACGCGCTGATCCTGGGCGGCGTGGCCTGGTATCTGGCGTCGACCCACCCCGGCCACCTGGTACTGCTGCCGTTCGCCGTACTCGGCGCCACCTCCCTGGTCTCCTATCAGCGGGCGAAGGCGGAGTCACTGGGGATCTCGGCCAAGGGCGGTCTGATGGAGCGGGCCGAGCGGATGATCCTCTTGGGAATCGGCTTCCTCTCGGCGTCGTTGCTGGTACCGGTTCTGTGGCTCATGCTGGCGCTCACCATGGCCACCGCGGTGGGCCGTTTCACCAAGGTGTGGCGGCTCGCCGAGGCACCGGTGCCGCCGGTCGCATCCCGACGTCGCCGGCGGGCGAGGACCTCTGCCCGCGCCGGTGGCCGCGCCTCGTCGGCGTCGCCGTCCCGCTGGCGTGCCCGCCGGCAGGGGGAGCTGGCCAGCCGGTCGGGCAGGACGTGGCGTGCCCGACATGCCCGCCAGGGCATCCGCCAGCGTGCCAGTCGCCGGCATCCCTGAGCACCTTCATCCGTTGCCTGGCGCGAGTTGAGGCCGCGTGAACAAGGACCAAGTGGTATACCGCACCTACGCGACCCTGGGCCGATGCCTGGCTTCACTGCCCGAGCCGGTGGCCCTGGGAGTGGCCAACCTGGTAGGTGATGTCCTGTTCCGGGCCCGGCACGAGCAGCGCGCCATGGTGTCGAACAATCTCCGGCGAGTGCTCGATGCCGATGCCTCGGACACCGCCATCCTCGACCGGTGGGCACGACGGTCGTTTCGGGCCTACGCTCGGTACTGGGTCGAAGGGGCCCGGCTCGGTGGCACTCCACCGAGCGAGGTGGAACAGCGTACGTTCATCAAGGGCATGCAGTATCTGGTGGAGGGGATGGCGCTCGGCAAGGGCGTCGTCATGGCACTACCGCACGTAGGGAGCTGGGAGTATGGGGGCGCATTTCTGGCATCGCAGGACCTGCCGATGACCGCGGTCGCCGAACGGCTCGAGCCGCCTGAGCTCTTCGAGTTCTTCGTCGAGCAGCGGGCGGCCATGGGACTGACCATCGTGCCCCTCGATTCGTCCTCGGGCGGTGTGCTGCTCGCGACGCTGCGGCGGGGCGGGCTGGTCGGGCTGCTGTGTGATCGGGACATCGAGGGCACCGGCATCGAGGTCGAGTTCTTCGGAGAGACCACCACCATGCCCTCCGGCCCGGCCACGCTGGCCCTTCGGTCGGGTGCCGTGCTGACCACCGGCGTCGTCTATAGCGGCCCGGGCCCTGATCACCGGGCGGTGATCGACCCGCCGATCGACACGTCCCGCCGGGGAACGCTGCGCACCGACGTCGCCCGGCTCACCCAGGAGATCGCTCATCGCTTCGAGGGGATCATCCGCCGGGCACCCGAGCAGTGGCACGTGTTCCAACCCCTGTGGCCGGTGGACCGATCGGAGGACGGCGCGTGACCAAGTTCGACAGCCGACTGCCTCCGGGCGACACCGAACTCGGCCTGTTGGGCCCCCCGGTGGTCGTCAACCACCGGGGGGAGAATGGCGCCCTCACTTCCCGGCCGGTGCCCGACCTGGAGATCCCCGACCGGAACGGATCGGCAGGAGAGCCCCGGTTCCGCGCCCTGGCCGAGCACGAGTTCGACGTGGTGGCGGTGGTCAGCGCCGAAGGCCGGTTCATCTTCGTGAGCGCCTCGGCGGAGCGGCTGTTCGGCTACGACCCCAGCGGCGTCATCGGCCAGGACGCGTTCGGTCTGTTCGACTCGCTGAGCATCGAACCGGTGCGGGCCCTCTTCAACGACCTGGTCGCCCGGCGCCGGCTGTCGGTCTCCCTCGAGATCCAGACGGTGCGGGCCGACGGGAAGACGATCGACCTCGATGTCACGGCTGCCAATCATCTCGACGATCCCATCGGCGGGATCGTCGTCAACATCCGGGACATCACCGACCGCAAGCGGCTCGAGCAGAGGATCCACTCGCTCGACCAGCGCCAGGCCACCATCATCGAATCGTTGGCCGACGGCGTGATGACGGTCGATGCGCAGGGGGTCGTCATCGGAGTCAACGAGTCCTTCGAGGTGATGTTCGAGGCCCCCCGGGTGCGGATGGTGGGGCGGCAGCTCGATGATCTCCTTGCCATCAGCCGGCACCGGGGTATCGAGCTGCTCGACGGCGAGGGCAGTCTCATCGACGGCGAACAGCAGCCGATCCCGTCGGTTCTGGGTCATGGCCGGCGATCGGTTGGGGTCGTGTGGGGGCTGCGGCGCGAGGGTCGGCCACCGATGTGGGTCCGGGTCAACACCCAGGCCATTCGCGATTCCGACGGCAGGGTGACCGGCGCGGTGGCTTCGTTCAGCGACATCACCTCGGCGCGCCAGTCTGCTGACGAGCTCAAGCGTGAGGAGCAGTTCCTGCAGGTGCTCCTCGGCACCCTCGAGGAGGGCATCGTGGCGTGTGGTGCCGAGGGTCGGATCACGGTGTGCAATCCAGCTGCCCGGCGGCTGCTGGGACTGGCGGAGGGCGCCGATCCCATCGGGAGGAGCCCGATCAGCTTTCAGCTGCGCCGGCCGGACGGCTCGGCCATGGAGCCGGAGGAGAACCCGCTGATCCAGGCCATGTCGGGCGAGCAGCTGCGTGAGGTGGAGGTGATCCTCGACTCCGATGAGGGTGGGCAGCGCAAGGTCAGCGTCAACGGCGAGGCCCTGGTCGACGAGGGGGGAAGGATGCTGGGTGCCGTGGTGGCCATCCACGACGTCACCGAGCAGAAGCTCAACGAGGAGCGCCTGGCCGAGCTGGCCCTGCACGATCCGCTGACCGGTCTGGCCAACCGGACCCTCCTCGCCGAGCGACTGCAGGAGGCCATCGACGGCCTGGCCCAGCGCCCGACGCTGCCCGACGGCACGGAGGGCGGGGCCTCGTCCGGGGTGGCGGTGTTCCTACTGGACCTCGACGAGTTCAAGGAGATCAACGACGTGCTAGGCCACGACGTGGGCGACGACATGCTGATCGCGGTGGCCCGCAGACTGTCGGCCATCGTGCGCCCTTCCGACACCGTGGCCCGGCTCGGCGGGGACGAGTTCGTGGTTGTCTGCGATATCGAGAGCGGTGAGGAGGAGATGCTCCGCATCACCGAGCGCATCTCGACCGCGCTGGCCAGGCCCTATCGGATCGACGGCCGCACACTGTCCGTGCTGGCCTCGGTGGGCGGCGTCTTCGCCGACAACCCCGACACCGACCCGTCGAAACTGTTGAGCCGGGCCGACGATGCCATGTACGGCGTCAAGTGGAGCCGGCGTCGGCAACGTCGATCCATGACCGAGTGAACAGCCGGTGCCCATCACCGATCCGCCGGCGCGGCCGGTGCTCCGCATCGCCCTGATCTGCCCGTACAGCTTGTCGCGCCCGGGCGGCGTCCAGGGGCAGGTCGTCGGGCTGTCGAGGTCGCTCGGCTCCCGGGGCCATCTGGTGACCGTGTTCGCCCCGCTCGACGGCGCCGGCCCGGCTCCGGACGGTGTGGACCTGGTGGCTACCGGCCACTCGGTGTCGCTGCCGGCCAACGGGTCCTTCGCCCCGGTGACCCTTTCGGTGCGAGCGGTGCTCCGCTCCCTCCGCTCCCTGCGGTCGACCGGGTTCGACGTGGTGCACGTGCACGAGCCATTCGCCCCCGGCCTGTCCTACGGACTGTTGGTCGGTCGCGGGCTCCCACCGGTGGTGGCCACTTTCCACAGGAGCGGCAGCAGCGTGCTCTATGAGCTCCTGGGTCCGCTGGCCCGAAACCGGGCCCACCGTCTGGCCGTCCGTTGCGCAGTGTCGGAGGCGGCGCGCGCGACCGCTGCCGATGCGCTGGGTGGCACCTACGAAGTGCTGTTCAACGGCGTCGAGATGGAGCACTACCGGTCGATCGAACCATGGCCCACCGACCGCCCCACCCTGCTCTTCCTCGGCCGGCACGAAGAGCGAAAGGGGCTCGGGGTGCTGCTCGAGGCCTTCGAACGCCTGCTCCGCTCCGGGCGTTACGACCCCGCTGGCGACGGAAGTGTGCAACCGGTGTTGTGGATCGCCGGCGACGGCCCGCAGACCGGTTCGTTGCGCCACCGCTATCCCGAATCAACGGACATCCGGTGGCTCGGCGTGCTCTCCGAGGACGAGAAGATCCGGAGGTTGGTGGCGGCCGACGTGCTGTGCGCCCCGTCACTGGGCGGGGAGTCGTTCGGCATGGTGCTGCTCGAGGCGATGGCCGCACGCACCGTGGTGGTGGCCAGCGACATCGACGGGTACCGGGACGTAGCCGGCGACCATGCAGTACTGGTACCGCCCGGCGATCCCGTCGCGCTGGCCGAGGCCGTCGACGGGGAGCTGTCGGGCCGGCTGGCACCGCAGGAGGGTGGCCCCGGTGCGGACACCGGCGACCCTGTTGCCTCTCGAACCCGGTGGCTGGACGCGGCGGAGGAGCGCGCCGAGCAGTGGTCGATGGACCGTCTGGCCGAACGGTACGAGGGCATCTACCTGTCGGTGGTCGGGGGCAGGGGCTGACCGGCCGTACACTGCTCGGACGATGAGCGATTCACCGGACTCCCCGGACCTGCCTGCTTCGCCCGGCGCCGCCCCGGGCCCCGACGTGCCCGGTGCGCGGGAGGGCGGGTCGGCCTCGAGTGGCGGCGGATCCGGCGACCGCAGCCGAAATCGCCGCGGAGGGGGCAGTCGCGGTGGGCGGGGAAGCAGCGGTCAGGGCGGAGGTCAGGGCGGCGGCCAGGACGGGCGCCGAAGGAGTGGCCAGGGCGCCGGCCAGGGGCGCAACCGCAGCGGTGGCCAGGGCAGCGGCACCTCCCCCGGGGGGAAGAGCCGGGCGGGCTCCGCCTCCGGCGACGGACGCGGTAGTGGCAGGAGCAGCGGTGGCGGACCATCGCGGGCCTCCTCGGGAAGTCGACGCAACTCCGGTGGTGGATCTTCGAATCGCGGCGGTCCGGGCCGGGGTTCCGGCAGTCGGGCGGACACGACACCCACCGGACCCGGCTCCGACCTGGCCGTTCCGGCGAGAGCGCCGGCGGGCACCGTCGATCGGGGACCGGAGGGGGTCGAGGAGGCTTCGGCCATCCGGTCCAACCGCCGCCGGGCGATCACGCTGTGCCTCCTTCCCGGTTCGGCAGCCGGGCTGATCGTCGGCCTCGTCCTGGTGTCGGCCGGGCTCCCGTTGTTCGGCGCGGCCGGATTCGTCCTGGTGGTGGCGGTGCTCTCGTTGTGGTTGTACCGGACTGCGCCCGGCACGGTGGCGCGGGCGGTGGGGGCACGGCCGAGCAGCGAGTGGGAGCAGCCCCGACTGCACAATCTGGTCGATGGGCTCTGCGCCACCATGGGGCTGCCGCGACCCGCCATCGCCGTCGTGGAGAGTCCGGTTCCCAACGCCATGGCGCTGGGTCGCGACCCCGCCTCTGCCGTGCTGGTGGTGACCTCGGGGCTCGATCAGGCGTTGAGCCTGGTGGAGCTGGAGGGTGTGCTCGCCCACGAGCTCGTCCACATCAAGCGTCACGATGCGCTGCTCGCCGGCGTGGCGGTGATCGTCGCCGTCCCCTGGTCGGCGATCAGAGGCATCGCCAACGGTACGGCCACCGTCCACCACCTCATCGGGCGGGGACGCGAGTTCTCTGCCGACCAACGAGCCGCAGCGGTTGTCCGCTACCCAGCCGGCATCCGCTCTGCCCTGGACACCATGGTGGATCGTCCGTGGTCACCGCCGGACTGGCCACCGGGGGGTGGCCGCACGGCGGCACTCACCCGCTGGCTGTGGTTCGACCCCTTGGCCGGGGGCTCGGATCAATCGATGGAAGACAATCTCGACGACACCCGCGTGCGTGCCGCCGCCCTGTCCCTCTACTGACCTGCCGACGGACAGACGTCGGCGTCGTCCTGGGTGAGACCCCATTCGGCGTTCTCCTCCAGGACGTGGTCGCGCAGCCGGCGCAGCAGGGAGGCCAGGGTCTCCTCCTCCTCGGCTGTGAAAATGTCACTCAGCACCTCGCCGACATGGGCGATGTGTTCGGGGACGGCCCGGTCCATCAGCTCCTGACCGGCGGGCGTGAGGACGGCGAAGGCGCCCCTCCGGTCTTCGGGGCAGGTGCGCCGGGCAACCAGGCCGTGCTCGTGCAGTCGGTCCACCGACCGGGTGAGCCCGCTCGGTGTCAGCGACGTCTGGGCAGCAAGTTCGCTCATCCGCAGCTCGGAGCCGGGCGAACGGGCCAGGCGGATCAGGACGTCGAAGGACTGGTTCGAAAGCGAGCGCTCCGACGCGAAGCGTCGCTGGAAGAGGCGCCGCAGCCCCCCCGCGGACTCGAATAGGAGGCCGACGGTCGTCAGCCGTTCATCGCCCGGCGTCGTCCCCCGTTCCGTCTCCCGACCTGCCGTCCCTTGTCGTGCAGTCCCTTGCGCCATGGTGCCATCCTACAAGATCGGACACAGTTGTTGCGACCACAAATACACCTGCTATAGTTGTAGACACAAACAACTCGAGCACCAACGTGAGTTCGAGGAACGAGCCCAAGGAGATGTCATGGCAGATACCACAGAGGTAACCAGCAGGACCGTCAACGGGGTGGAGTACCCGGCAGTGGGCACCTACGCCATAGACGCCAGCCATACCCGTCTCGGCTTCGCCGTCCGCCACATGGCCGTGTCCAAGGTGCGCGGCGGGTTCAACACCTTTGAGGGCACGCTGCAGCTCGCGGAGAACCCGGTCGACTCCAAGGCCTCGTTGACCATCGATGCCGGCAGCGTGGACACCCGTGACGAGACTCGTGACGGCCACCTGCGGACCAACGACTTCTTCGATGTCGAGAACCATCCCCAGTGGACGTTCACCAGCACGTCCATCGGGACGCAGAGCCCGACCGAGTGGAAGGTCGACGGCGACCTGACCATCCGGGGCGTGACCAAGCCGGTGACGCTCGACGTCGTCCTCGAGGGCGTGGTCAAGGACCCCTACGGCAACCACCGGGTCGGCTTCAGCGCGTCCACCTCGATCAACCGTGAGGAGTTCGGCGTCGCGTTCGGCGCCGTCATGGAGGCCGGTGGCCTGGTCGTGGGCAAGAAGGTCGACATCGAGATCGAACTCGAAGCGGTCCTGCAGCCCTAGTTCCCTGTAACGCTGTCGCTGTGGCGACGGACGGCCGCCCCGGGTTCCGGGGCGGCCGTTGTCGCGCCGGGAGGCCGGATTCGCGCCCGGAGGTAGAATGCGCCCATGACCGATCACGCGAACGACTCTCACCCGACCGGCACCTTCACGGTCAAACGTGGCCTGGCCGAGATGCTGCGGGGCGGGGTGATCATGGACGTGGTCGATGCCGGGCAGGCCAAGGTGGCCGAGGATGCCGGAGCGGTGGCGGTCATGGCCCTCGAGCGGGTCCCGGCCGACATCCGGCGTGACGGCGGCGTCGCCCGCATGAGCGATCCGGCGCTCATCGAGGGGATCAAGGCCGCAGTGACCGTGCCGGTGATGGCCAAGGCCCGGATCGGGCACTTCGCCGAGGCGCAGGTCCTGGCCGCGCTGGGTGTCGACTACATCGACGAGAGCGAGGTCCTCACCCCGGCGGACGAAGCCCACCACATCGACAAGTGGGCCTACACGGTGCCGTTCGTGTGCGGCGCCACCAATCTGGGCGAGGCGTTGCGTCGGATCTCCGAGGGAGCGGCGCTGATCCGCTCGAAGGGCGAGGCGGGCACCGGCAACGTCGTGGAGGCGGTCCGCCACCTGCGGTCCATCCTGGGGGACATCCGCCGGGTCACCGAAGCAGACTCGGCCGAGCTCTACGGCTGGGCGAAGGACCTGGCGGCACCGATCGGCCTGGTCCAGGAGATCGCCGAGACCGGCAGGCTCCCGGTCCCCCTCTTCTGTGCGGGTGGGATTGCCACCCCTGCCGACGCCTCGCTGGTGATGCAGCTGGGCGCCGAGGCTGTCTTCGTCGGATCGGGGATCTTCAAGAGCGGCAACCCTTCCGCGATGGCCCGGGCCATCGTGGAGGCGACCGCCCACTTTGCCGACGCAGACCTGGTGGCGAAGGTCTCGACCGGTCTGGGCCAGGCCATGGCCGGGCAGGAGATCGGCACGCTCGGCGTGCATCTGGCCGAGCGTGGTTGGTGAACGGCGCGCCGGCTGGGCGCGCCGGGGGTTCCGTCGATGACCGTCGGGGTGCTCGCCCTTCAGGGTGACGTGCGCGAGCACGCGGCAGCCCTGGCAGATCTGGGCGAGACGGTGCGTCCGGTGATGCGGCCCGACGACCTCTCCGGCCTCCGCGGGCTGGTCCTGCCCGGTGGCGAGTCGACCACGCTCTCGCTGCTGCTCGAGTCGTCCGGCCTGTTCGAGCCGCTGGGGGAGGCGCTTCGCAGGGGTCTGCCCGTGTTCGGGACCTGCGCAGGCATGATCCTGCTGGCCGACCGGGTGCTGGACGGTCGGGCCGACCAACGCCGCTTCGGGGTGATCGACCTGACCATCCGCCGCAACGGGTACGGGCGGCAGGTTGCCTCGTTCGAGTGCGACGTGGAAGTGGCCGGTCTGGGAGCGGACCCGCTCCACGCCGTGTTCATCCGCGCTCCGGTCGTCGAGGAGTCCGGGCCGGGAGTCGAGGTGCTGGCTACGCTGCCAGGGGCCGCCGGGTGGCCGGACCATCGTCGGCCGGTCGTCTGCCGACAGGGGCCCGTGCTGGTCGCGGCCTTCCATCCCGAGCTGACCGGTGACCGTAGGCTGCATCAGTTCTTTGTGGAGATGACGAAAGAGGAGAGGCGCTAGGCCATGTCGGGACACTCGAAGTGGGCGACCACCAAGTACCGGAAAGGGGCGCAGGACTCCGCCCGGGCCAAGGTGTTCGCCAAACTCATCCGCCAGATCGAGGTGGCGGCCCGCGAGGGCGGTAGCGACATGACGGCCAACGCCAGCCTGCGCACCATGTACGCCAAGGCCCGCGACGCGTCGGTGCCCATCGACACCATCGAGCGGGCGATCAAGCGCGGCTCGGGAGAGCTCGCGGGCGTGCGGTACGAGTCGATCGCCTATGAGGGCTACGCCCCGGACGGCGTGGCGGTGATCGTGGAGTGCCTGTCCGACAACCGGAATCGCACCGGGGCCGAGATCCGGAACCTCTTCAACAAGAACGGCGGGTCGATGGCGGAGCCGGGCGCGGTGAGCTGGCAGTTCGAGCGCAAGGGGGTGATCTCCTTACCGCGCACGTTCGACGAGGAGCAGGTGATGGAGGTGGCCATGGAAGCCGGCGCCGAGGACCTGTCCGACGAGGGGGAGCAGTGGGTGGTCACCAGCGCGCCGGCCGACCTCATGGCTGTGCGCGCCGCGCTGGAAGAGGCGGCGCTGGAGCCGGGTGCGTCCGAACTGTCGATGGTCCCGACATCCACCGTGGAGGTCGCCTCCGAGTCGGAGGCCAAGCGCGTCCTGCGGCTGATCGAGGCCCTCGACGATCATGACGACGTCCAGAACGTGTACTCCAACTTCGACATCCCCGACGCGGTGATGGCCGCCTACGAGGGCTGAGCCTTCTCCCTGCTCGCCATGGTGCAGACGGCGGGGATCACCACCCTCGCGGTGGCGGCCGGGTAGCATCGAACGCATGTTCGTCCTGGGTATCGACCCCGGCCTCTCTCGGTGCGGCTACGGCGTGGTGACCCGGCGCGGAGGCTCGCTGGTCGCCGTGGCGGGGGGCGTGGTCTCCACGGCGCCTTCGATGCCCCTGCCCGATCGGCTCCGCACCCTGTCCGACGAGTTGCGGTCCCTGGTGGCCGAGTATCGGCCGGCGGCGGTGGTGGTGGAGCGGGTCTTCTTCCAGGTCAATGCCCGCACGGCCATGGCCACCGGACAGGCCGCCGGAGTTGCACTGGTGGCGGCAGCCGAGTCGGGGTGCGAAGTGGCCCAGTACACGTCGAACGAGGTCAAACAGGCACTGGTCGGGTACGGAAGCGCCACCAAGGACCAGGTCCAGCGCATGGTGGCCTCGGTGCTCGGGCTGTCGGAGCCACCCCGGCCGCCCGACGTGGCCGACGCGTTGGCGCTGGCTGCCTGCCACCTCACCACCCAGCCCCTGCGGCGGGCGGTAGCGGCGGCCACCGGTGAGCCACAGTGATCGGCTCGTTGCGAGGGACCTTCCTCGACCGACCGTCACCCGGCGAGGTGATCGTCGAGGTCCAAGGGGTCGGCTACCGGGCCTCGGTGCCGACCTCCGTACTGGCCTCGCTCGGTGGCCTCGGGAGCGAGGTCTTCCTCCACGTCCATACCCATGTGCGCGAGGACGCCATCGTGCTGTTCGGCTTTGCCCACGCCGACGAGCGGCGATGCTTCGAGGCGTTGCTGGGCGCCCATGGGGTCGGGCCTTCGCTGGCACTGGCCATCCTGTCCTCGATGTCGCCGGCGGCCCTGTCCACCGCCGTGCTCGAGGACGACCTCGACACCTTGTGCCTGGTGCCCGGGGTGGGGAAGAAGACAGCGGCCCGCCTGTTGCTGGAGCTGAAGGCCCGGCTCGATCTGCCGACCCTGGGTGGGGACGGTGCGACGGTCGACGGGCCCGGCTCGCCACGCGGTGAGGCGCGGGCCGCCCTCGGCGAGCTCGGCTACGGCCCCGACGAGATCCGGGGCGCCCTGGAGGCGGTGGGCGACCTCGGGTCGGTCGAGGAGATCGTACGTTCCGCTCTGCACGAACTGGCGCGGGCCCGATGACACCGGACGCCCGGCGCGAAGTGCTGGCATCTACGGACCCGTCCGGTGTGGGGGTCGGCGGGTCGGCGGCGGAGCCCGACGAAGTCCGGCCGGTGGACCCCGTGGCCGCTCCCGCCGAGGAGATGGAGGAGGCCGGGCTGCGACCACGGAGCCTGGCCGAGTTCGTCGGGCAGGGGCAGCTGACCGAGCATCTCCAGATCGTCATCGAGGCAGCGTTGAAGCGCGGGCAGCCGGTCGACCACCTCCTCTTCGCCGGGCCGCCCGGATTGGGCAAGACCTCGTTGGCCGGGATCGTTGCCGCCGAGATGGGGGTCGGTCTCCGCATCACCGCCGGGCCGGTGCTGGTCAGAGCAGGCGACCTGGCGGCACTCCTCACTGACCTGCAGGAAGGCGACGTCCTGTTCATCGACGAGATCCACCGCCTGCCCCGGTCGGTGGAGGAGATCCTCTACCCGGCCATGGAGGACTTCAAGCTGGACATCCTGATCGGCAAGGGGCCGACCGCGCGCAGTATCCGCCTCGACCTGCCCCGCTTCACGCTGGTGGGGGCCACCACCCGCACCGGGCTGGTGGCCGGCCCACTGCGCGACCGCTTCGGATTCGTCGGCCGGCTCGACCACTACGACGTCGAGGAGCTCCAGTCGATCGTCACCCGGTCGGCCGGCATCCTCGGTGTGCCCATCACCACCGAGGGGGCCCGGCGCATTGCCGAGCGCTCGCGGGGCACTCCCCGTATCGCCAACCGGCTGTTGCGACGGGTCCGGGACTTCGTCGAGGTGCGCGCCGAAGGCAGCATCACGTCGGAGGCGGCGGTGGCGGGGCTCGACGTGTTCGGTGTCGACGAGTTGGGGCTCGACAAGGTCGACCGGTCCATCCTCGATGTCCTGTGCCGTCGATTCGCCGGCCGGCCGGTCGGGTTGACCACCCTGGCCCAGTGCATCGGTGAGGAGCCGGACACAATCGAGGACGCCTATGAGCCCTACCTGCTGCAACAGGGCCTGTTGCAGCGAACCACGCGGGGGCGGGTGGCGGCGCCGCGGGCGTGGGCCCACCTCGGCCTGGCCCCGGTGGAATCCACGCTTCTCTGACCAGGCGCCGTTCTGACCAGGCGCCGTCGTCCCGTCCGTCGCCGGCCCGGCGGCTGCACCCCCGTCTGCCACCATGTAGCCCATGTCGGACCTCATGGGAGATCAGCTGCAGCGGGGTGACGTCGCCGCCGAAAGGTCGGATCACGGATCGCATGCGGGGCCGCAGGTACGGGGCGGCCACGGGTCGCGGCGGCCGGCCGGCCTGTCGATGGACGCGTACGAGTACGGCCTCCCCGATGCCGCAATCGCCCAGCGGCCGGTCGAGCCCCGCAGCGCGGCGCGTCTCCTGGTGGGTTCCGGGCTGGCCGGGGGCGGGCTCCCCGCCCACGCCACCGTGGCCGATCTCCCGGTGATGCTCGGTCCGGGCGACGTCCTGGTGGTCAACGACACCCGGGTGCTGGCGGCCAGGCTGCCACTGACCAAGGCCACCGGCGGGAGGGCGGAAGTGCTGCTGTTGGAGCCGGTGGACCTCCTGGGGGCGGTGTGGGAGGCGCTGGTCCGGCCGGCCCGCCGGTTACCGTCCCCGACCCTGCTGTTCGAGTCGGCCGGGGGCACGCCCGTGGTCGAGGTGGGCGAGGCCGTGGGTGGGGCCGAGAGCGGCCGGCGACTGGTCCGACTGTTGGACCCCACGGTGGTCGACCGGGCCGGCATCATGCCCCTGCCGCCCTACATCGAGGGCACTCTGAGTGATCCGGATCGCTACCAGACGGTGTACTCCGCACCGGGCGACCCGGGGGACAGGTCTGCCGCCGCCCCCACCGCCGGGCTTCACTTCACCCCGGAACTGCTCGACGCGTGCCGTGACGCCGGTGCGCGCCTGGCGCGGGTGGACCTGGCCATCGGCCTCGACACGTTCCGCCCCATCACCGCCCCGACCGCCGAGGAGCACGTGATCCACTCCGAGCGCTTTACGGTGCCGGCGGAGACCATGGCGGCCTGCGTCGAGGCGGACCGGGTGATCGCCGTCGGGACCACCGCCGTCCGGGCCCTCGAATCTGCTGCCGGCACGGGGAGGCTGTCCGGCCGGACCAGCCTCTACATCCACGGGGACCACCGGTTCCGCGTGGTGGACGTCCTGATCACCAACTTCCACCTGCCCCGGTCGAGCCTCCTTTTGCTGGTCGAGGCCTTCTGCGGCCCGGTGTGGCGCGAGCTGTACGCCACCGCCCTGGCCGAGGGGTATCGGTTCCTCTCCTTCGGCGACGCCATGGTGGTCGGCCGTCGGGGCCCCAAGGGGCAGCCGCTGCCGCTCATCCCGCCCGGGCCTGCCGGATGAGCCCGTCCAAGGCGGAGGTCGTCGTCACCGCCACCGACGGGGCGGCCCGCGTCGGTCGGATCAACACCCGCCGGGGGTCGTATGCGATCCCCGCCTTCATGCCGGTCGGCACCCGGGGCGCGGTCAAGGCACTCGACAGCGCGGACCTCGAGCGCCTGGGTGCGGGGGTGGTGCTGGCCAACACCTACCACCTGATGCTGCGGCCGGGTGCCGACGTCGTCGCCCGACTGGGCGGTCTCCACCGGTTCACCGGGTGGGGCGGTCACACGCTGACCGACTCCGGCGGCTACCAGGTGCACTCGCTGCGCCCGGCGGTGGATGACGACGGTGTCACGTTTGCGTCGGTCTACGACGGCGCCACGGTGCGGCTCACCCCCGAATCGGCGGTGGAGGCACAGGGGCTGATCGGTGCGGACATCCAGATGGTGCTCGACATCTGCGCCACCCTGCCCGCCACCCGCGAGGTGCTCCGCGAGGCGGTGGACCGGACGGCGGCGTGGGCCGGCCGGGCCCGCAGCCACCACCGGCGCCTCGAGGCCAGGCCGGAGGGGCAGGCGCTCTTCGGCATCGTCCAGGGCGGCACCGACCCCGCGTTGCGACAGGAGAGCGCCCGCCGCACCGTCGAACTGGACTTCGACGGGTACGGCATCGGAGGGCTGTCGGTGGGAGAGCCCCGTGCCGCCATGCTCGACGCACTGGCCGTCACCGTGCCGCTGCTGCCCACCGACCGGTCCCGCTACCTCATGGGCGTGGGGGACCCGGTCGGGCTCCTCGAGGCGGTCGCCCTCGGGGTGGACCAGTTCGACTGCGTGGCCCCCACCCGGATGGCCCGGCACGGCTCCATGCTCACCAGCGCCGGCCGACTCAACCTGCGCAATGCCGTCCACGCCACCGACGACAGGCCCCTCGATCCCTCCTGTGCCTGCTCCACCTGTGCCCGGTGGTCCAAGGGCTACCTCCGGCACCTGCTGGGGGTGGGGGAGCCCACTGCGTGGCGCCTGTTGAGCATCCACAACCTGGCCTTTGTGCTGGATCTGATGGCCGAGGCACGCACCGCCATCGCCGAGGGCAGGCTCGACGCGCTGCGGGCCAGGACCGCCGCAGTCTGGGGTCTCTGAGGGGCCCGGCATCTGACCGCTCGGGGGCTGGGCTACAGTCTGGGCGCTGTGCGCACCGACCATCCCCCCCTGAACCGTCCATGACGGCCGCCCTGACCGTCGTGGCGCCCGTCTTCGCTGCCGCGGCGAAGTCGTCGAGCAGCGGTGCCTTCATCTATCTGCTCCTGATCGTCGGGGTCGGCTTCTACTTCCTGATCTACCGGCCGCAGCAGCGGAAGGCCAAGGCCCTCCGGGAACAGTCCAACACCTTCGAGGTGGGCGACGAGGTCCTCACCGCCGGGGGGATCGTGGGGTACGTGATCGAGGTCGACGGCGACCGGGTCACGCTGGAGACCAGCGTCGGGGCCTCCTTCGTGGTGCTCAAGCAGTACGTCATCCGCCGGCTGGATGCCGCCGTGCCGGACGACTCGGACGTGCCGGACGACTCGGAAGCGGAGGACCACTCGGAAGCGGAGAACGAACCGGAGGAACACGAGGAGTCGGATGCCGGTGAGGAGGGCCACGGCGCCGACGCCGAGGACCACACCGGACACGAGTTCGAAGACGAGAGCCACACCGAAGAGGCCGTGGGAGACGCAACCCACGCCGCCGAGCAGGACGGCGACGACACGGCCGGTCCCGGCGTTCCCCCGACCACCTGACCCCTGATGAAGAACAAGCGCTCCCTGTGGATCAGCCTGCTCTCGGTCATCGCCGTGGCGGTCATCGCCCTGAGCGTCACCCTTGCCGCCGGATGGTCCCCCAAACTCGGGCTCGACCTAGACGGCGGACTGGCCGTCGTCTACCAGACGCACACACCGGTCAACTCGGCCCAGCTCGACACCATTGTCACCATCATCAACAACCGGGTGAACGCCGGAACCAGCGGGGCCACCGTTGCCAGCCAGGGCAAGAACCAGATCTCGGTGTCCATTCCGGGTGAGAAGAACTCGCAGCAGATCCTGGCGACCTTGGGCAACACCGCACAGCTCTTCTTCCGCCCCGCTCTCTGCTACGCCCCGTCGTTGACGGTGGCCAAGGGGAAGGTCCCCTCGACCGGCCCGTTGCCCACCTGCGCGGCGGCCACGCAGTTGACCGCGGCCAACCTGGCGGTCACACCGAACTCGAGCAACATCAACGGCTACACGTTCAACTCGAACATCAGCGAGGACCCCCAGTTCGCCACCTATCCGTCGACCTCGCCCGACAACGACAACAAGAGCGCCACCGTGCTGCTCCCCGGTTCTACGTCGAGCCAGAGCGGGCGCTACTTGCTGGGACCGGCCTCCGTCACCGGCACCGCCGTCCATTCGGCCACCGCCCAACTGGTCAGTGGCCAGTGGGCCGTCAGCATCGTGCTGACCAGCGACGGAGCCAAGCAGTGGGACGCCCTGGCCCAAGAGCAGTTCCACGCCATCATCGGGATCGACCTCGACGGGCAGGTGGTCTCGGCGCCGATCACCCAGCCGACGCAGTCTTCCTTCTCGTCGTTCAACGGCCAGGTGCAGATCTCGGGCAGCTTCACCGAGGACCAGGCCAAGACGTTGGCCACCGAGTTGACCTACGGGGCCCTCCCGGTGAAGCTCGACCGCCTCACCGTGCAGACCGTGTCGCCGACGTTGGGCAAAGCCTCACTGCAGGCAGGGCTCCTGTCGGGTCTGGCGGGCCTGATCCTGGTGCTGCTCTACATGATCTTCTACTACCGCCTGCTGGGCATCGTGGTCGTGGCCGGCCTGGGGGTGACCGGAGCACTGCTCTGGGCGATCATCGCCGCCATGGGCCAGAGCCTCAACACCACAATCGACCTGGCCGGCATCATCGGCCTCATCGTTTCGGTCGGCATCACCGTCGACTCGTACGTCGTCTACTTCGAGCGTCTGAAGGACGAGGCCCGGGCAGGGCGCACGGTCCGCACCAGCGTGGACCGCGGATTCGCCAGCGCCTTCCGCACCGTGCTGGCCGCTGACGCCGTCTCGCTACTCGGTGCGGCCGTCCTGTACTTCATCTCGATCGGGCCGGTCCGGGGATTCGCCCTCTTCCTCGGCCTGTCCACCATCCTCGACGTCGTCGTCACCTACTTCTTCACCAGGCCCTTCGTCATCCTGCTGGGCCGCAGCCGCAGCGCCACCGAGGCCAAGGGCATGGGTGTGGCGAGCGGGCTCGGCATGACTGCCGAGGCCCGGCCATGACGCCACGAGACGGCAACGGCAACCGGCCCTCGGACCCGACGGAGGAGGACGAGGCGGCTGTCGAGCTCGAGGAGGCGTTCGACGAGGAGCTGGAGCTCGCCGCCGAGGAGCAGGAGCGCGAGGCCGTCGGTGCGAAGGGCCCCAACATCTTCCAGCGCCTCTACCGGGGCCAGACCTCGTTCGACTTCATCGGCAACCGGCGATGGTGGTTCGGCATCTCGGCCCTGATCATCGTGCTCGGTGTCATCTCGCTCGGCACCCGCGGCCTCAACCTGGGGATCGATTTCAAGGGCGGCCAGTCCTGGCTGGTCTCCTCCCAGACCCTCACCGTGGCCGAGGCCACCTCGGCCGTGGAGTCGGCCGGGATCACCCAGCCGACCGTGGTGCAGCTGACGAACCAGATCAGCGGCCAGAAGCAGATCCAAGTGCAGGTCGACCTCAATTCGAAGTCGGTCGCCGAGCGCACCACCATCGAGAACAACGCACAGGATGCCCTGGCCCGGGCCGCCCACACGTCGCCCAACAACGTGAACTTCGACGATGTCGGGCCCACCTGGGGCGGCCAGGTGACGCAGAAGGCCATCGAGGCACTGATCGTCTTCTTCATCGCGGTGACCCTCTACATCTCCATCCGGTTCGAGTTCAAGATGGCGTTGGCCGCCATCGTGGCCGTGCTCCACGACATTCTGATCGTCGTCGGGATCTACTCGCTGGGTGGGTTCCAGGTGACGCCGGACACGGTCATCGCCGTCCTCACCGTGCTCGGGTACTCGCTCTACGACACGGTCGTCGTCTTCGACCGGATACGTGACAATGCCCAAGGCTTCGGCGCGTCCGGTCGGATCACCTACTCGGACATGGTCAACCTGTCGATGAACCAGACGCTGGCCCGGTCGATCAACACCTCGTTGGTGGCCATCGTCCCGGTGCTGTCCGTGCTGGTGGTCGGTTCGCTGATCTTGGGCGCCTCGTCGCTGCAGAGCTTCGGCCTCGCCTTGGTCATCGGCCTCACCAGCGGCGCCTACTCGTCGATCTTCATCGCCTCGCCGTTGCTCGCCCTGTTGAAGGAGCGGGAGCCCCGCTACGTCACCATCCGCCAGCGCCTCGAGTCCCGCGGTGAACGCGCCGCGCTCCTCACCCCGGCGGCGGCTGCCGCCATGGCCGGCGCCGCCGGCGGCGGCAACCGTTCCTCTGGTCGGGCCCGCCCCCAGTCGTCCGGCGTGATCCGCCCGGGTGCTGCCTCGGAGGGCAAGCGATCGGGGAGCGGGGCACCCAAGGGCGGCGGAGGGGAGGCGCCCCGGACCGGCGCCGCCGGGTCCCCCTCGGCCCCAGCGCCGAAGAGCGCAGGTGCGGGTGCGGGCGGCCGTTCGGCGTCCGGCTCCACCCGACCCGGGGGCAATCGACCCCCACCGAGGCCCCGCAAGGGGAAGGGCGGGAAGGGCAAACGCCGCTGAGGCGTGCGTCCGGAGCATCGGTTCCCGGGAGTTGTGCGACCCTGGGTCCCTCGGCCCGCGGGCAACGCGCCGGGTGGTCTCCCGCCCCGGCTGTTCGGACCGGTCCACCCGCCGTGACAGGTACCGTGTAGGGATGGCTCTGGCCACACCAGTCCCAGCCGAGGGAGCCGCGAGAGCAGGCGACGAGTACTTCGTGAACTCGTCGCTGCCCCCTGCAGAGGCAGCCCTGCTGGTGCCGGTCGTCGAGGCATTCCTCCGGCGTCACCCCGGTGACGACACCTCGATCATCGTGCGCGCCGCCGAAACGGCCACCCGTGCCCACGCCGGTCAGCTGCGGAAGTCCGGCGAGCCCTACATCACCCACCCGATCGCCGTCGCCGGGATCGTCGCCGACCTGGGGTTGGACGCCCAGACGGTCGCCGCCGCCCTGCTCCACGACGCCGTCGAGGACACCGGGGTCACCACCGAGCTGATCGAGCAGGAGTTCGGTCCGGCGGTCGCCCTCATCGTCGAGGGGGTCACCAAACTCGATCGGCTCCAGTTCGACTCGAAGGAGGCCCAGCAGGCCGCCACTGTCCGCAAGATGCTCGTCGCCATGGCCAACGACTGGAGGGTGCTGATCATCAAGCTGGCCGACCGCCTCCACAACATGCGGACCCTGTCGGTGATGCCGGAGTGGAAGCAGCGCCGCACCGCCCAGGAGACCCTGGACATCTATGCCCCGTTGGCCCATCGGCTGGGCATCCAGGGGGTGAAGTGGCAGTTGGAGGACCTGGCGTTCGCCACCTTGCACCCCAAGCGGTATGCCGAGATCGAGCAGATGGTGGCCACCCGGGCCCCCATGCTCGACGAGTTCCTGGCCCGGGTGCTCGTCTTGGTCCGGGAGCGACTGGCCGCCTCGGGCATCGCTGCCGAGGTGACCGGGCGTCCCAAGCACCTGTGGAGCATCTACGAGAAGATGGTGGTGCGGGGCAAGGAGTTCGACGACCTCTACGACCTGGTGGGCATCCGGGTCATCGTCGAGTCCGAAAAGGACTGCTGGGCGGCGCTCGGGTCTATCCACGCCATCTGGCCACCCGTGCAGGGCCGCTTCAAGGACTACATCAATTCACCGAAATTCAACCTGTACCAGTCGCTGCACACCACGGTGATCGGCCTCGACGGCAAGCCGATCGAGGTGCAGGTGCGCACCCACGAGATGCACCGCCGGGCCGAGTATGGCATCGCCGCCCACTGGGGGTACAAGGAGAACCCGACCCGGCCCGACCGGGGTCCCGCTCCGTCCGTCAAGGGGGTCAAGGACCCGGGGGGCGGTGGCGCCTCGGGCAACAAGACCCGGGGGGGCAAGGGGGGCAAGGAGTCCGGGTCCAAGTCCCTGCCCGGCGAGCACGGCAGGGCGGACTCGGGCAAGAAGGGCGCCGGCATCACCGCCGCCCAGCGGGCCGAGCTGGTCGAGCGCGACCGGCGGGCGGAGCGGTTGGCCCTGGCCAAGGAGACCTCCTCGACCACGGCCGAGGTCGAATGGATGCAGCGCATCGTCGACTTCCAGAACGAGACGACCGACCCCATCGAGTTCCTCGAGGCGCTCAAGCTCGACCTGGAGCAGGACGAGGTCTACGTCTTCACCCCCAAGGGCAAGGTCATCGCGCTCCCGGCCCGCTCCACCCCGGTCGACTTCGCTTACGCCATCCACACCGAGGTGGGCCACCGCTGCATCGGGGCACGGGTCAACGGCCGCCTGGTGCCGCTCGAGACCCAGCTCAGCAGCGCGGACACGGTCGAGATCTTCACCTCGAAGTCGCCGACCGCCGGCCCGTCGCGCGACTGGCTCCAGATCGTCGCCTCCACCCGGGCCCGGAACAAAATCCGCCCGTGGTTCTCCCGGGAGCGCCGCGAGGACGCCATCGAGAACGGCCGGGAGGAGCTGGCCCGGGCGCTGCGCCGGGACGGCCTGCCGCTGCACAAGCTGCTGGGGTCGAGCGCGCTGCAGCAGGTGGCCGACGGCATGAACCTGGCCGACCTCGATGCCCTCTACGCCTCCATCGGCGAGAACCAGGTATCGGCCCAGTCGATCGTGCAACGCCTCACCAAGGCGCTGCGGGGCGGCGGCGCGGCCGACGAGCAGCTGCCGACCATCGCGCTCCCGGGCACCAGCCGGCCCCGGCAGGGGCGCCGCACCGGCACCGGCGTCTACGTCGAGGGGCTCGACGACGTCATGATCCACCTGGCCCGCTGCTGCACCCCGGTGCCGGGCGACCAGATCGTGGGCTTCGTGACCCAGGGCCGGGGCGTCTCGGTGCACCGGGCCGACTGCGCCAACGCGGCGGCGCTGGCCGACCGCTCCCGGGAGCGCCTCATGGAGGTCGAGTGGGACCGGGGCAACGACGGCGTCTTCGTGGCGACCATCGAGGTGCAGGCCTTCGACCGCTCCCGTCTCCTGGCCGACGTGTCCCGGGTCGTCTCCGAGCACCACCTCAACATCGTCGCCGCCCGCACCGCCACCACGCCGGACCGGGTCAGCCGGATGGCCTTCGACGTGGAGCTGGCCGACCCGACGCACCTGCACTCACTGATCAGCGCGCTGAAGCATCTCGACGGGGTCTTCGACGCCTATCGTCAGCTGCCTGGCAAGAAACTCTGACCCCGACCGTGAGGAGCCTCCTGTGACCCCGGGATCCTCCGCGCCCGGATCCGAACCGGGCCCGGTCGCCGTGCCGGTTCCGGGGCGCGCCGACTCTGCGGCCCGCACCCCCAAGGGCATGCACGA
>JBKQMB010000041.1:0-10042 GCA_052326605.1 Acidimicrobiales bacterium
GGCCAGTTCCACCCGTCACTGCACGGTGGCCTCAGCGTAGAGCGCAGCGGGGCTCTCGTATCCGAGCTTGCGCCGCCGCTGGCCGTTGATGATTGAGGCGGCGTGATCGGCCTCGGCCTGGTCGACGATGGCGAGGTCGGTTCCCCGTGGGAACCAGAAGCGCCACTGACGGTTCAGGTTCTCCACCTGGCCACGCTGCCAAGGCGAATGGGGATCGCAGAACCAGACGTCGATGCCGTAGGTGGCAGCGATCGTCTCCCAGCAGGCCCACTCGGTGCCCTGGTCGAAGGTGATCGAGCGCAGAAGGTGGGCTGGGATCTGGTCGAGGCCGCAGCACAGCCCGGCGAGCATGGACTCGCCGGCGTAGCCCTCAGGCATCGTCACGCCGATGGAGAACCTCGTCACCCGTTCGGTGAGCCACAGCATGGACGAGCGGTTGTTGGCGCCGATGATCTGATCGCCCTCCCAGTGGCCGAGCTCGCCCCGCTCGTTGACGGCCACCGGCCGGGCGGCGATGTTGGGAAGGCCCGGTCTCGTGGACTCGCACCGGACTTGGCGGCGCCGTCGCCTCGGACGTCTCATGCGCAGGCACTCGGTTGCAGTCACCGCCAGCGCACCGGCGTAGACCGCCCGGTAGATCGACTCGACGCACACCCGCTCGGATGCACCATCTGCCACCAGATCGGCCCAGATCGCCTCCGGGGACCGTCCCAGCTTCAGTTCCGCCGTTACCCGGTCACGCAGCGCGCCGGGAGCCTCCAGGCGACAGGGACGCACTCGGTGCCGGGCCCGCTCAGCGACCCGTTCGGCCACGGCTGGGCGGTAGCGGCTCCGACCACCGTTGGCCTCGACCTCCCGCATGACCGTCGTCGGATGGCGTTCGACCCTCCGGCCGATCACCGCCCAGGGCGTCGCACGATCTTCGATCAGCGCGAGGGAGATCTCCTCGCGTTCAGGCAGGGACAGCGGCGCGCCTGGCATGGTGGTGTCTCCATCAGTCGGTGTCGGTCAGAAGCACCGGTCATCATGACCGGGACCGTGCATCGACTGATGGAACTCACCGACCCCACCAGAATCCGAACAGTCCCTTTTCCTAATCGAGTGAACCTTGGGGGGGCATGCGCGGGCGATCCCGACATCGGGGATCGATGCTCAAGCTGTCGGCAAAGGAGGTCGACACTACAAGGATGGCGACTAGCGCGGATCCGGTGGCGGAACACCACGTCTCGGGTCTCTATACAACCATGCTGATGGACTTCGTGGCCTCGGTTCTGTCGGCGGACGAGATCGGCGACATCCTGCACAGGGCCGGCGAAGCGCGCACCATCGACGAGCTCAACGACATGAGATCGTGGAGCTCCTATCGGCAGTTCAGGCGTTTGCTCGAAGAGGCCAAGGTTGCGTTGGACTCGGCCTCTTGTGCCGGCAAGGACCATCCGCCACCGATGAGCATGGGGAACACAGAGTTGGCCCAGAGCATCCAGTCGCTCGGCTCTCCTGGAGCGGTTCTGGCCACCGGCGACGGCTTCAACGTTCTGGTGCCCATACGACGGTACGAGCTGACCGAGCTCGGGCCCAACGAGTGGACGATTGGCGAGTGGTTCGTCGACGGATACGCGCCCTACCCGGAGTTCTGCGAGTTCGTGACGCGACAGTACGCCCAGATCCCCATGTTCTTCGGACTTCCCCCCGCCGAGGTCACCCAAGAGCAGTGCCAGTGCCGTGGTGACGCGGTCTGCCTGTTCCGGGTGCGCTGGGAGCTTGTCGACGAGGCGACGACGCGGGCCGAGTATCTCGAGGTACGGGCGCAACTGCTCGAAGCGCGCCTCGAGCAGTTGCAGGCGATGGTCACCGACCTGGCCTCCAACGAGCGCTATGAGGACGTCCTCCAAGGGATCGTGGGCTCCTCGTTGCGCGCCGTCGGCGCCAGTGGCGCTCTGCTGGCACTCGAGCCCCGATCGGGGAGTCCTCGCAAGGTCTACTCCGAAGGACTCACCGGAGCCGATGCGGCCTCGATGGCCGACGACCTCTTGGAGGGAGGCGCCGGTCGACCAGGCATAGCTGCCATCGCGGTTGCGTCGGTCCGGCACCACTACGGCGTACTCGCCCTCGACGAGGACGGAGGCCTGTTCACGTCACAGGTTCGGGTCATCCTCGAGACCTATGCCCAGCTGGCCGCCGCCGCCCTCGATGCGGCGGATGCCATGGAGGATGCCCGGCACCTGGCCAACACCGCCCAGGCCCTGTTGGGCCTGTCCACCTCGCTGGCTGAGATCGTGAGCACCGGCGAGATGGCATCGAAGGTGGCCCGGGCGGTGCCCGATGTCATCGACTGCGACCGGGCCGCCGTCTTCTTGCACCATGGGGATGCCGGAGCCGCCACACCGGAGGAATTTCGGCTGGCCGGCTCCGTCGGCTACCCCGATGAGGTGGTGTCCGAGGCGGGATCTCGGGTCTTCAAGGGCGGAGGCAGGTACATGGTCTCCGAGAGCGGCCTCGTGGAGAGTTCGTTCTCGGAAGTCGGCACCCTGGCCAGCGTCTCGGCGCCGATCACCGTGGCCGGCGAGGTGATCGGCTTCATCGTGGCCGGGGTCACCAGTGATCCCGAGCGGCTGACCATCACCCCGAGGCTGGTCGAGCGGCTGAAAGGATTGGCCGCCCAGGCCTCCATCGCCATCGCCAATGCTCGCCTGGTCGACCAGATCCGCTTCCAGGCGTTGCACGACGCCCTGACCGGCCTGCCTAACCGGGCCCTGATCCTCGACCGCACCGAGCAGCTGCTGGCCCGGGCCCGACGGTTCCCGGTCCAGGTGGCCGCCCTGTTCATCGACCTCGACGGCTTCAAGGGCGTGAACGACTCCCTGGGCCACGGAGTCGGGGACCAGCTCCTCCGGGCGGTGTCCGAGCGGCTCACTCTGACCATGCGGGAGTCCGACTCCGTCGGGCGTCTGGGGGGCGACGAGTTCTTGGTGCTGCTCGACGGCCCCAGCATGGACGCCGGGCCCGAGCTGGTCGCAGAACGCCTGCTGGAGGTAGTCCGAGCCCCCTTCGACCTGGAGGGATCGGTGGGGGGGCCGGTGACCCTGACCGCCAGCATTGGGATCGCCGTGGGCTCCCGGCCGACGGCCGCCGAGCTGCTCCGCGACGCCGACATCGCCCTCTATGAGGCCAAGGCTGCCGGCAAGGACCGCTTCGTGGTCTTCGAGCCCAAGATGCACACCGTCGTCCAGGACCAGCACCTGTTGGAGATGGACCTTCGAGACGCCCTGGCCAGTGAAGCGTTCTTCCTCGTCTACCAGCCCATCTTCAACTTGGCCGGGGGCCAGACCATCGGGGTTGAGGCCTTGTTGCGCTGGGACCACCCCGACCGGGGGGTGGTGGGACCCGACGAGTTCATCCCGGTCCTGGAGGACTCCGGGATGATCTGCGAGGTCGGGGCCTGGGTGCTCACCGAGGCCTGTCGCCAAGGGGCCCACTGGCACGCCCTTGGCTACCAGCTCGACGTCTCGGTCAACGTCTCGGCCCGCCAGCTGGAGACCGACCGTCTGGTCGACGATGTGCGTTGCGCCCTGGCCACCTCGGGCTTCGACCCGCACTCGTTGATCATCGAGATCACCGAGACGGCCATCATGAAGCACGTGGCCACGGTGGTGCCCCGCCTGACCGTGTTGAAGGCCACCGGGGTCCGGGTGGCCATCGACGACTTCGGTACCGGCTACTCCTCGCTGGCCTACCTCCAACAGCTCCCCGTTGACACCTTGAAGATCGACCGGTTGTTCATCTCGTCCATGGCCGACTCACCCGAGTCCGGGGCCCTCATCCGCACCCTGGTCCAGTTGGGCAAGACCCTGGGTCTCGAGACCCTGGCCGAGGGGATTGAGGAGTCCGAGCAGTACTCCCAGCTCCAACGGGAGCAGTGCGACAGCGGTCAGGGCTATCTCTACGCCCGACCCCTGGAGGCGGACGCCGTGGCGGCCTTCCTGGCCGCCCAGTCGGTCGTTGGAACTCCGGACCCAGTGGAGGCACACCCCGCCGGAACACGCTTACCATTCGTCATAGCTTTCTAAAGGACCTCGTCGGATTTCATCAGTGGCGTCTCACCGTGGCGCATAGAACCCGGTTGGGCTTGCCCCCGTAGAGCAGGGAGCCGCACTATTTCGCGGTCGTTCGGCCCGCACACATCGAGGCGTTCGGACTACTTCCCTGACTGTCCCCGAAGAATGGATGATGGCGGGTATCCCGAGCGGAGCCCGATGGTGCCTTATGGGCTTGACTCCCGCACCTCTTGGGTGAACGCGAGGGCCAAGGTCGCAGCAGCATTTGCCCTTGCAGCGTGCGCAGTCTGGCCACCTGCCCAGGTTCGCCGCATCGACGCCTGAAGTTCGCTCTCGGCGAACTTGAGATAGAGGTCTCGCTTCTCAGCCGCATTCATCGACCCGAGCTGAGTAAGAATCGCCATCTCTCCCATGGAAGCCTCCAAGCCTGACGAGCTGCGCATCCACCGATTGGCGGAGCTGTCCTGCTGGCGAGGGTATCGCGCGTGCACGCCCCGACACTTCATGTGAGTGGAAAAGCGGGTGCCCCGTATCGGCGGGGCGGGGCTTCACGTTTTCGTGGGCCGGACTTCGATGAGCACGGTGGTTGGCACCGGTTGCTCTATGCTCCCGCCGTAGACGGGAACGCTTGTGACCACCTCTGCCCATCCGACGTTCATTGCGATGAATGTCGCCGAGCTTCCGCCGCCACGGGTGCTTTGCTGGCCGGATCGCAAGATGCCCTGAGCGCAAGATATGGGGGGCTTCGGTGCTCTGGTCGACACCAATTGAAACCGCTGTCCCCGCTGAACCACGACGACGAAGCGAGGCTCGCTTAACGGCAGCTGGATGGCCAGCGGCTTCGAGGTGAGCGGCGTTGGGCTGGGCAGAGGACCGAACGACGCCGGATTCACGCCGCAAGCCTCAGTGACGACGCTGCTGGACGAACATCCAACGAGCACGGTCGACAAGACAGCCAGACCCAATGGACCAAGAATCCCAGTCCCGAGTTTGAACCGCTTCAAGGCCGCATGCATCCATCGATCTTCGCACTCCCTGTCCCTGATCGCCGGGAGGTGGGAGGTGGGAGAGTCATACTCCAGGCCAACCTGTGGCATCGAACACTGCCACCGGGTCTAGGTAGTCCCGCCACCGTGCCACTTTGCCGTCCCTGATTGTGACGATAGAAGCGAACCGGTTGTCGTACGGACGCCCGGTCTGCACAGATTCGCCGTGGACTTCATACTCAAGGACCACGACCGACGCTACCGGATCTCGATAGACATGGAGATTGTCGGCGCTGCGCACGTTCAGGAAGCTGTCGTAGTCGCTGTACAGGTCGATGATGTTCTGCCGGCCTTCGACCCGCTTGGGATAACCAGGCACAGAGATGACGTACTCGAAGACGACATTGTCAGCGAGCAGGTCGAAGTAGTCCTCGCCATCAACGAGGTCCGTAAGCCCTTCTCGAATGATCTGGAAGAACGGGCCATCAGCTCCAAAATTGGAGCTGTCCTCTGTGTACTTGGTCACTTGCCCCCTTTGGTCCATCTGGCGGCACTGCGCTGTGAAGATCCATCGAAACTGGTGGCGCAGATCGTGATCGTAGAGCCCGAGTGGTGGAGACTGACCAGCACTGACCGCCCAGTGGGTGGGGTGCCTCCGAACAATCACCCCCACGACCAGGCCGGCCACCCAGACCCATCGACCTCGAGGGGGGCGGCTCCATTCCACGATCATGTCAGCCGGTGCCCCAGGGTCGCCGGCTCAGGGCCGATACGCCGGTCGCGAAGACCCATTGGCGCTTGCCGATCACGAGCGCCACGCTCCTGCACCTCGGAGATAGGCGTGGGCATGGACGTTGCAGTCCGGTGGGAGACTCGTGAACCTCCGGTGAGGAGTTGTGGGTCCTATTCCTGCGTGGCGAGGCTGCCGTACGTGGGCACGCCGGCGGTCTCGTAGGCGAGGTGGAGCGTGCCGCTCGGGTAGGTGACCGATTCGATGAGGCGCAGCGCCGTGGGTACGGTCCCGTCGGCGAACACCTGCTTGCCGCTGCCGAGCAGCAGCGGGTACACCCACAGGTTCAGCCGGTCGACGAGGCCGAAGCGCAGCAGAGACTGCAAGAAGTCGAGACTGCCGATGACGTGGACTTCATCATGGCGCCCCTTGAGGGCGGTGATGTTCTCGGTGAGGTCGTCGGCGACGAGCGTCGACCCCTGCCAGGCGAGAGAGCCAGCGAGTGTGCGGCTGGCAACGTACTTGGGGACGCCGTTGAGCAGGCGGGTGAACGGGATCTCCTGCGGAGCGTTTGGCCAGTAGTCGGCAAAGATCTCGTAGGTCCTTCGTCCGAGGAGCAGGGCGTCCATGCTCCTCGCTTGCTCGAATATGACCCCGCCCGACTCCCGGTCCGCCAGTGGCGCCTGCCACCCGCCGTGAGCGAAGCCGCCATCGCGGTCCTCGTCGGGTCCTCCAGGCGCCTGTGCCACTCCGTCGAGCGTCACGAACTCGGTCACGATGAGTTTGCCCATGGTGTGCTCCTTGTCTGGTGGCGATGCGTCTCCGAGTTAGACGTTCCCGTCGTGTCGAACTCATCCCTGGCGCCGCGATCAATGGCCAGCGTAGCCACGACCAATCAAGCCATTTGGGCGACAGACCACTGGCGAGGGCAATCGAGCGCGATATGCAAGAAGTCCTTCGGTACTGAGTCCAGCCAGCGCCTCATGAGCGATCAGCGTTACGTGGCGTCGGGCCATCTCCCAAGATCTCCATACGGCCTGGACCCGTCAAGGGATGACTGAACGCCGGCTGCTGGATGGGACGCCGGCGCAGTTGCTTGTCAACCGCCGCAGTCGACGGCGACCTCGAGCGCTGTGCAGACCTCGCTCATCCTCACGTCCGCCAGGCGTCCGATCCGCTCGACCAGAACGGCGATGGCCACGCTCCCCACCGAATCGAGGTTGACGGCAGATTGGCGCGGGATCGGGTCCTCGCTGGGATCGAGGATGACTTCGCTCGGCAGGCCGCGGATGGTCGTCGTGCACGGAGCGACCAGGGCGCGACGCAAGCGGGGAATCGCCGCGTTGCGTGACAGCACGACGACTGGCCTCCGGCCGATCCCGGGCAACGCACACCACCAGATCTCACCTCTGGCGGGCATGGGGCTCACGACGCCGCCGCAGCCTGGCGGAAGGTAGCCAGATCGCCCCATTCGTCCTGCTCGGCCAGCGGGCGTTCGTCGTAGGCCGCATAGGCCGCGTCGACCTTGGCCGAACGATGGCGTGCGAGCAGTGCGGCCAGAGCGTCGTCGATGACAATCGAATCAGGCTTGCCCTCGAGTGCTCGCCGGGCGTCTTCGAGTAGTTGCTCGTCAACGGTGGTGCTGAGTCGTACACGGGTCATACCACAACTATGCCACGACTATGCCACACGGCTGGGCCCCTGCCCCGGATCGCTGCCGGGCAGGTGGGACGGTTCGGCACGATTGGGGCAGCCCGACATGGTGTGATTCGACTTCGCCTCTGTCCAACTCGATGTTTGCAGGCGCCAGTCACAATGCCCAGCCTCTCTGCCATGTGGCGTTACCCGCCACCGAGGACAGCTGATGCGACCCTACGGACGCGTTCGGGGTCGGCGATGATGTCAAGCTCGACGACCTGGTCGTTGACGACGGTGAAGGCCATGACGACGTGCGGCTTCCCATCCAGCGTGATGACGACGCCCGCCGCCCCATTTACCAACGCGGGATGGAGCAGTGCCGCCGGATTGGCACCGAGGCGCGCCTGCCTAGCGACAGCCGCGGCGCCCCGAACGATCGTGGACGCGGCAGGGCGGCTCGGGCCGAGGTCGGCTCGCAGGACGGCGTCGGGGTGGAGCAGGGCGACCAGGGCGTCGAAGTCACCACCTCGGGCTGCCAGAAGAAAGGCATCGACCACCGCTCGTTGACGAGCCAGGTCGGGGTCGGGGATCTCGGCGCCCCTGACCCGGCGCCGTGCCCTACTCGCCAGCTGCCTGGCCGCGACCGGCGATCGACCCACCATGGGGGCGATCTCCTCGAAAGGCAGCTCGAACATGTCGTGGAGCACGAAGGCCAGGCGCTCAGCAGGAGCCAGAGCATCCAGTACGACCTGGAGCGCCAGGCCGACCGAGTCGGCGAGTAGTGCCTCCTCCTCTGGTTGAAGTTCCCCCACTGGGCTGACGACCGGATCGGGGAGATGCACCTCCAGGGACTCCTCGCGCCGGACTTTGCGCGAGCGGAGCATGTTGAGACAGACGCGGGCAGTGATCGTCGTCAACCAACCGCCAAGGTTCTCGACCTCGCTCGTCTCGGCCCGGCTGGCTCGCACCCAGGTGTCCTGGACAGCGTCGTCCGCCTCGGTGAGCGAGCCCAGCATCCGGTAGGCGACGGCCCGCAGGTGGGTCCTCTGCTCCTCAAATCGCTCCGCCAGCCAGTCGTTCTCGTCCACTACACACATCCTCGCTGAAGGCGGTCACCACAATGACCCCACAGCGACCGCCGATGTGACATCGAAGGGTGGGGTCACCGACGGCCGACGCAAGCGTTAGCGCTGTCCGGCGGGGCCCCTGGGCACGGTGAGCCGGATCCACCCGGAAACCCGATGCTCCCAACACTGCTGTTCAACGCCGTGTTCGGGTGCGACGGTCACACTCTTCCGGGGCCAGGTGTCATTGAGGATGACTACCCATCCCGACCCCTTCGACGAGGAGAAGCAATGCAATCGCGAATTCCCAATCCCGCCCTCAGTGTGCCCGGCGTTCTCGACGCCCTCGAGAATCTGTCGAAGGCGGCCAATGACGCGGCCACCCAGGCTGGTCTGCCGCAAACGACATTGGAGCTTGTCAACCTACGCGCCAGCCAGATCAATGGTTGTGCCGTCTGCTTGGACATGCACTCCCGCGGAGCGATCAAGGCTGGCGAAACCGACGAGCGCCTCTTCACCCTGGCCGCCTGGCGGGACACCCCCTATTTCACCGACGCCGAACGGGCCGCCTTGGCCCTGACTGAGGCGGGAACCCGACTGGCCGATCACAGTGAACCGGTTCCCGACGCGCTGTTTGACGAGGTGGCCAAGCACTACGACGAGGGGGCCCTGGCTGCGCTGGTCGTGTGCATCGCGGCCATCAACACGTGGAACCGCCTCAATGTCATGACCGGGCAGCAAGCCGGCGAATGGACGGCGCAATTGGCCAATTGAGCGAAGACTCCTGACGTCCACAGGTCCGAAGATCCCGCCGGGTGACTGGTGGAGACGCCGGGTGAACGGCATCGTCAAGAGGTGTTCGATCGTCACTTCGCGGCGATGCTTGGCAAGCGACATCGAGGCTGCCATTGAGGATTGCGACGAGAACCGGCATGCCTACGGGATCGTAAGTGACATGTCGTCCCAGTAGATGACCGTTCCCTTGGTCGCCTTGGAGAAGTTGGGCTCCATTCCACCCAGGACCTCGGTGGAAGTCACCTTGATGCCGGTCATGGACAGCTCGGTCCAGGTGTTGGCCACGAGGGCAACGTTGGGGCCATTGGCGCTGTTGACGTAGCTACCGGCAGAGGTCAGCAGGTCCAGGTTCAGATCGACGGTCACAGCGGCGCTCGAGCGCACCCAGATGCTGGCGGTGTAGGTCTTGGTCGAGCTGATCGGGGCGCACCAGGTCAGGTTGGAGTCGAGGTCCCAGCCCCCGCTGGAGGAGGTGGTGGTCTGGGCCAACGACCACGTGCTCGCATACACCTGAGCCTGGGAGCGGGCCAGCGTCGATCCCCAGTTGTCGGCCGGGACTGCCGTGGTCTGGAAGCCGGGGTCGGGGATCAGGTTGGTCGAGGTGGGTGCTACGTACGTGTAGGCGCTGGTGTCGGTCACCGTGCCACCGGGAGTCGTCACCGAGACGGCTACCACTCCGGCGGAGCCCGCCGGGGTGGTAGCCGTAATCGAACTGGCGGAGTCAGCCGTGACGGTGGCGGCAGCGGTCCCGAAGTCGACGGCGCTGGCCGAGGC
>JBKQMB010000042.1:0-85519 GCA_052326605.1 Acidimicrobiales bacterium
TCCCGGCCAGGAGGAACGCAGGAGTCAGCTCAACGCGGGTTTGGCTGATTACAGATCGCGGGTTTCGCTGATCGCCGATCGCGGTTTTCGGTGATTACAGAACGCGGGTTTCAGAGATCGCGCACAAAGCACATGGGCGAAGGTGTCCTGCGCCCGCTGGTGTGCGTCCAGTGGGTCCATGCCCATGGACCATACAGTGCATGCCGTCGCTACGGTCGGTCCTTGAGGCAACCGAGGCACTGGAGGCGACTCCCGCAGATCTGGCCAACGCGTACAAGGGTCGCCCAATAAGGCGCTGGTCTCGGACGGCCAACGCGTCCCACATCGCCGGCTCTGAGCGTGGTTATGCGTGGCATCGGTCACGGACCCCTGCGGCACGCCTCCAGGGACAACCTCCCCGGCAAACACCGTCAGCGCTGCCCCATTGACATCGTCGGCGGGAGGTGTAATCTACAACCAAATGGTTGTAGACACTCTTGAGCGCGAGAAACAGACCGACCGGTTGTTTTTCGCGCTCAGCGATGCGACACGGCGCGACATCGTCACGAAGACTCTCGACCGTGAGCGCTCCGTAAGCGAGCTCGGCCGGCTGTATCCGATCAGCCTCACCGCGGTGCAGAAGCACGTCGAGGTCCTGGTCAACGCCGGTCTGGTCTCAAAGCACCGGAGCGGACGGGAACAACTCGTGCGCGGCGAGGTCAACCAACTTCGCCGCGCGCACGAGCTTCTCGATGAACTCGAAACGGTGTGGCGGGCCCGCCTCGAACGGTTCGAGGACGTCCTCAACGAAACCACTGGGAAGGAAAGCGAATGACCGTTTGGAATGTCGACAAGAACGCAGAGGCCAAGACAATGGTCATCACTGCGGAGTTCAAGACGTCCATCACCAACGTGTGGCAGCTGTGGGCCGACCCGCGCCTACTTGAGCGGTGGTGGGGTCCGCCAGGATTCCCGTCCACCTTCGAGCATCACGACCTCACGCCGGGCGGCACGATCACCTACTTCATGTCCGGCCCCGACGGCGGCGAAAGGTTCGACGGCACCTGGAATGTGATCGAGGTCGACGCACCGACCAGGCTCGTGGTCGAAGACGCCATCGTCGAAGATGACGGAACGCCAAGCGACGGCAATTCCATGACTCGCATGGAGATCGACATCGAAGCGGCGGGCGACACGACGCGCATGATCCTCACCACGCATTTCGACTCGCTCGAAGGGATGGAGCAAGCGATCGCCATGGGCGTGGCCGAAGGCATGAAGGCGTGCATGTCCCAGATCAACGCCCTGCTCGCCGAGGTCGCTGCCTAGGGGATTACTCCCAGCGGAAGACCTGGCCGCCAGCACCGGCTGACGACGGCCCACAACGCGAGCACGACCCATGCACGCGTGCCCGCATCGACCGCGCCGCCCATGTCGCTACTGGGCCACATCCGCCAGAATCCCGCTCGGGTGGCGGCTTGTTGAGGGTGCAGCCGCACAGATCAAATCGATCTGCGACTGCCCCCTATCGCTGCCGGCTCGGTGACCCAGTGCGGCACATCGGGCAGCCTGCACCCAGAAGCCTCAGCAGGCGGGTTTAGCCTGTTTGGGTGAGACGGATAGGGATCGCACTTACCGCAGTGGCCGCCATTGCATGTAGCTGTTCGACTTCGTCCACGACAGCGCCAAGCACCACAGCAGGTCTCGACGCCGGAACTCGCTCAGCGACGCTCGCATGTCTCCCGACCTTTGCGCCTGGCAGTTCAGAGCCAGACAGTGCCCTTGTCGGCAAGTCACTGAAAGCTGCGGAGACAACGGCATCGGTCTCGCATCAGACGACACGGGTCGTCGCCCAGGATGGCACCTGCGCCAACATCACCTCAGACTTGGTCAGCAATCGTGCTGATCTTTGGATCGTGAACGGTGTGGTCATCAAGGCTGAAGTGGAGGGATCGTTCGGCACAACTTCGTCGACATAGCAATGGTGCTTGGCCGGAGTCCTCTGGGTGCCCCCGAACACCGGCTCGGGGCAGAAATCTGCAGCCTTGAGTTCGTCGATCTAACGTTGGGACTATGGCGCCGAAGAAGCAGCCCACCGCCGAAGATCGGCATGACGCCGTCCTCGTCACCCTGAACGGTCTTGCGTCGGGTTCGGAATTCGAGCCAATCATCGAGAAGCTCGGTGCTCTGCACATTCGACACAACACGTTTCCAGCCGAGGAGCTACTCGAGTTGGCCTCGGATGCCATCGATGAGTCGGGGGCCACCACGTCTAACCCGATCGATTTCGAGAAGATCCGAGATAGATTCCTTCCCGAGCACCGGTTCTCCGGCAAGAACCAGCACTACAAGAGCAAGTACGCCATAACGGCTGCCGCCATGATCCACGGCGGCGTCTATCCCGACCTGTTGGATGATGCCGCGTGGTGGCAGACCGATGACCTCTGGGTTTACTCGTTCTTCGCTCTCCTCATCTTCGTAAGGGCTGCAGCCGAACGCACCGGGCGATCAGTCGAAGAGATCGCCGTCTCCATTGCCAATCGTCGGATGGTCCAGCTTGATTCGGTCGAGCACCGGGAAGGCGCAGGCTGACACGGCCTGACTCGACGACGGCACCATCCGCCAGCAACAAGGTCCACCACGTAGGCGTAGCGATCACCTGGTTCGTGCTCACTGCACGGAAGGATGACTGCCCAAGTGGTGCGCACAATTCTGGCTAATCGGAACTCGGAACAGGGACTTCATTTCCTGGCCTCAATCTTCCGTGCGCCGATCCCCACATGAAGCACGGGACATGCGGCGGCCCGTCAGGTCATGGAAAACTCAGCCTCATGCTGCTCGATTTCGCCCACGAGGACGAGGAAGGATTCGTAGCGGCCAGGGAGATGCTGCTCGGTCGGTTCTCCCGCTGGCTGGCGGGAGAAGACCGGTACTCGATCGAGGAGATCGAGGCACTGGTTGGAGACGCTGGCGTCGCCCTCGACTGGAAGTGGAGCTACGGGGGCGGAGAGCTGGCAACGTGGCGCACCGGTGACGTTGCCGAGTTCCTCCTCGAGTGGTGCCCACGGAAACTCAGCGTGACCCAGGTCGACTGCATCACGGTCCCCCCGGCCCTGATCTCGTTCCTGAGATTCCTCGACGACCAGGCCCTCCTCGGTCCCGGGTCGGCCGCCATCGACCGGCTCATCGATGTGGTCGCATCGCTGGCCGACGAGTTCGTTGTGGCCATGGGTGACCGCTCCAAGTTCGGCCTGGCCAAGTCGATGTTCACCGCAGCCAGCGACGAAGGGGTCGACACGACCGACCCCGCCGAGCTCCAAGCCTGGATGGCGCGCTTCAACGACCGGCCGGAGGCGGAACGCCACCGGCTGCTGCCCGACTCGGCGTTCTCGGGGCCACCGACCCGGCGCAGCCTGCCGCCGGTCGCGGTGCCGGCCCACGACGACGTGGCCGCATCGAGGGAGGCGGCACCGATCCTCGCGATGTTTCGGGACCTCGCCGCCTACGTCGGCGCAGGGCGCAAGCTGACCCAGAAGGGCCACCTGACTCTGGCTGACGCCTGGGCCCTGGTCGAGCTGCTCGGAACCGGTGACCTGATGGATGAGCAGATCGGGGACCGGACATTCCGGACGACCAGCTCAGACGAGCTCTTCCGGCTCCGGCAGGTCTTCGCCTGGGCCAAGAAGGCGGGCGTCGTGCGGGTGGTCCACGGCAAGGTTGTCGCCACCAAACGCGGCGTGGGGCTTGCTGAGGGCCTCGGCGGGTCGTTCGACCGCGCGGTTGATGCCCTGCTGGCCATCGGGCCGCTCACGTCCCAGCGGTTCCCCGACGCATGGTTCACCTGGCCCGAGGTCGACAAGGTGCTCGACTCGGTGAGCGCCCACCTTCTCATCGCACCGTACGGGGCCCAGGCTGCGTTCCCGCTGGAGGACATTGCCGCAACGGCCACAGGTGTGGTGCTCGACGCGTTCAGCTTCCAGATTGGAGACGATGAGGTGGCGCGGAGGGTGAGGACCGATATCACCGACATCGTGGACGCGTTCGAGCTGGCTGGCGTGGTCAAGCGGATCGGTACCGGTGACCCGGGTGACAGCCGCCGGCGGCCGGGGGGATCGGTGGTGCTCACCCCGGCCGGTGTGGTCTGCGCGAGGCGGCTGCTCGCTGCCGCGGGTTACGAAACCCCCGCCGCCGGTCGATTCGCCGGCAGCGGCGCGACGGACCTGCTGTTGGGCACCGACGGGGAAGACATCTCGGTCGCCTACGGAGAGGCAATGGCCTGGCGTACCGCTCGTCAGCCCGACGAGGCAGCCGCCGAGATGTCCAACGCGGTGCGGGAGCTCGACGACCCTGTCCTGCGGAACCTCGGTCTGGCCATCCTTGCGGAGATCGGTTCCGACGTGGCTACGCCGTACGTCCGTGAGCTTGCTTCGGAACCCGCGACTCGCGGCTTCGCCCTGTGCTGGTTGGTCGACCAAGGCCAGGTCGGGGAAGAGGAACTCTTCGACCCATCGGACGTGCCGGGGTTCGTCGATGTTCTCGGATATCGCATGGTGAAGGGTGGGCCGGACGGCCTGATCTCGACGCTGGCGCTGACCGGCGACCACGGAAGACAGGTCGACGTGGTCGCCGGCATGTGGAAGGCGCCGTCACCTATGACCGAGCTGGTGCTCACGGCGGTCTCCCAGGTGCACCCGACGAAGGTGGTGGCCAAGGCAGCCCGCAAGGCGCTCTTCAAGCGACGCAGCTCATGGGGCGACGCCTGAGCCCACGCATCGGGCGACGGACTCCGGTCAGCGACCAAGAAATGTCGCAATAAAGCGCACATATATGCGAGAAAGTGCGATAATAGATCCATGGATTACATGAATCCGGTGGAGGCTTTGATTCCGGGCGTGCAGGGTCGTGTCTTGACCGTACTGGCCCGGACCGAAGCGGAATTGACCATGCGGTCGGTTGCCGAGCTGGCGGGCGTGAGTGCCAACCAGGCCACCGTCGTACTCAACCGGCTGGTACGTCTCGGGCTCGTGGAGCGCCGGGATGTGGGAGCTGCCGCCCTGGTGCGTCTGGTCCGCGAGAACGAGGCAGCACGGTCCGTGCTTTCACTCGTGGACCTCCGACAGGGTGTCTTGGCTCGTCTGGCGGGGGAGGCGAGGAAGGTCCGACCTGTCCCGACCTGCCTCGCAGTATTCGGTTCGTTCGCTCGTGGTGAAGCGCACGAGAACAGCGACGTCGACGTGCTAGTCGTACCGCCTCCCGCTGCTCAGGCCGACGGTGGCCAGTGGACGGCGGCGCTCGGCCAGTGGTCAGACCGGGCGGCTCGGATCGCCGGTAATCCGGTCAATCTTCTCGAAGCCCCAGTGGAGGAGTTGCCGAGACTGGTCCGTCGCGAGCGAGCACCGTGGCGGACGATTGTCGAAGAGGCAGTCGTACTGATTGGCGCCTTCCCGTCGGAAGTCCGAGCCGCGTCATGACGGCTGCACGCCGCCAGACGCAGACGAGACCCGCTTCAGCTGCTGATGCCCGCGCCTATCTGGACAAGGCCCGGGAGTTTCTTCGGGCCGCCCAGGACTCGCTCGAGCTCGGGAACCGTGTGGCCGCGGCTGGGAACGCGGTCCAAGCTGGCATCGGTGCCGCGGACGCCATTGCGGCAGCCCGGGCAGCGGTTGTCTGGAAGGGAGAACACTCGCAGGCCCCGGCTCACCTGGAGAAGGTCGGTGGCGAAGAGGGACGGAAGGCAGCTCCTCACCTCCGCCGACTCCTGCCGCTGAAGAACCGGGCGGAGTACGACCCCGAACCGATCTCTGCAACCGAAGCGAAGGGGGCCGTCACCGCCGCTGCCCGCATGGTGCGAATCGCCGAGCAGACAGTGAAAGAGGTCGAGCGCTGAGCACCGTGGTTCCTCGTTCCGAGGACCGATTCCATCCCTACTTTATCCCTACAACTCAGCGCAACTGGGTGGATCCAGCACGACTCGCTCCGGAATAGCCGCAGGTCAGCGCACTGGGGGCGACCTGCTGGACCCCCAGACCCGAGCACCCAGATCTACGAGGGCACCAACCAGATCCAGCGGGTGGTGATTGCAAAGAAGCTGCTGGGATAGGGTTTTCGGGTCCGCCGGCCGATCGCTCGTCGGGTCGAGATTCCACCTCGCATCCCTCCTTGATCCCTACTCCGCTGTTGTGGAACTTCATGGCGACCGTGCGGGAACGCTCTCCGGTGGCGTGGGAGGTCCGGGCCTTCACCGGCCGTGATCCCAGGGGGCGCCCCACCCAGGTGAGTCGGACCGTGAGGGGCACCAAACGCGACGCCAACCAGGTGGGGACGCCGGGCTCACCGTCCGCCGCAGCTCCGATGCCGGAGAGGTCACCACGGGCGAGCTGGTCGACCTGTGGACCGACCGGAACGAGCCGACGTGGGCCGTCTCGGCCGCCCAGAACCAGAAGAGCCGGTTCGGCCAGATCAAGACCGGTCCCATCGCCAAGGTCCGACTTGTCCGGCTGACTGCGGTTGATGTCGACCGGTGGCACGCCCGCATGGCCCGCAGCGGTGTGGGGGAGGGGTCGATCCGCCACCAGCACCAGGCAATTCGGGTGGCGGGGACCCGGGCGGTGCGGTGGGGCTGGGTCACGACCAAGGTGGTCGCGGTGGCCCAACTCGGGCGACGCGAGCAGGCGAATCGGGGAGCACTGGAGGAGGACGAAGTGCGCCGGGCGTTGACCGCCGTCGAGGAGCCGGTCGACGACTGCCAGGTCGAACCAGCGACATCGGTGGCCCTCCGAGCCGCCGTCACCGGAGCCCGGCGCTCCGAGCTATGTTCCCCCCATCGCCGACGCCATGGAGACGATCACGCCACTCGGGCATCTTCGCTGGATCGCCTAATCATTGTTGTGGGACGTTCCAGTGACGAGCCCCTCCCACAGACAGCTTTCCATCCTGCGCTGCCTTCAGATCTGAAATTCGGAGTGTCATTGCTGCGTCATTCCGCTGACGATCAGGCGTGCGTCATCAGGCACGGTCGGCCTGTTCGGCGGACAAGAGACGCAGGAATTCGTCGGCAGCTGCTTCCAACGTCCCTCTGGTCCCCCTCTTCAGTGAATTAGGCGTGGGCCAGCGGTGGTTCGGCCGCCCCGGCTGGGGAGCCCGCCAGCGCTTTGAGGGTCCCCCGCTCAAACACCAGCCCGGCAATCACTGCTCCGGCCACGAAGATGATGGATGACCACAGGAATGCCGTGGTGTAGCTGTGCAGAGCGGCCGTTCTGAGGTTGACCGGGCTCGCGACCCTTCCGACCAGATAGGCGGTGGCCGCACCGGCAGCCAATGTGTTGAGTAGTGCCGTGCCGATGGAGCCTCCGACCTGCTGGCTGGTGTTGAGGGTGGCCGACCCGACGCCAGCGTCGTGCGGCTGCAGACCAAGGGTGCCGGTGCTGAACGAGGGGGCGAGGCTGAGCCCGAATCCGAGGCCCAACAGGATCAGGCAGGGAAATACATGGCTGACATACGAGCTGTGCAGACCGACCAGATGGAGCAGGTACATCGCGACAGCGTCCATGAGCAAGCCGATTGGCACGATGATCTTGGGCCCGATCTTGGGCAAGAGCACCCGGTTGGACACCTGAGCCATGCCGGCCAGGGCGGCGACCATCGGGAGGAAAGCGACGCCGGTCTTCACGGGGCTGAAGCCCAAGGTGCCTTGCAGGTAGTAGGTGAGGAATAGGAAGACCCCGAAGATCCCGATACTGGCGAACAGCATGGCCAGCATCGAACCCCCACGTGTCCGGTTGCGCACGACCCGGGGTGGCAGCAGCGGGAAGGTGGTCCGCGTCTCGAGGTAGGCGAAGGCGGCGAGGAGCACGACGCCGAGGACCAGGAATCCGATGGTGTAGGGGTTGCTCCAGGCGGTGGTCTCGGCATGGGACAGGCCGTAGACCAAGCAGAACAGCCCCCCGGTCACTAGAAGTAATCCCGGAATGTCCAGCGGGTCGCGGTCGGCGGCCTTGTCGTTCTTCAGCCACAGCAGGGCACCGACGGTGGCGACTGCTGCGAAGGCGAGGTTGACGAACAGGGTCCACCGCCACGATGCGTAGGAGGTGAGGATGCCACCGAGCAAGAGCCCAATGGCCCCGCCCGCCCCGGCGATACCGCCGTAGATGGCAAACGCCTTCCCCCGCTCTGCCGGAACGGTGAAGGTGGTGGTCAAGAGGGCGAGGACTGAAGGGGCGAGGAGCGCCCCGAAAGCGCCTTGGACGGAACGGGCGATGACCAGCATGGCGAAGTTGACCGATGCGCCACCCAGCGCCGAGGCGCAGGCGAAACCGATCAACCCGATGAGCAGGGCACGCTTCCGACCGATGAGGTCGCCGATGCGACCCCCAAGGAGCAACAGACTGCCGAAGGCCAGGGTGTAGCCCGTCACCACCCACTGCCGGTCGGCGTTGGAGAAGCGAAGAGCGTGCTGGGCGGTGGGGAGCGCGATGTTGACGATGGTGTTGTCGAGGATCACCATCAGCTGGGCCAGGCCCAGCACGACGAGGATCCACCATCTCCGGATGTGGTTGGCCTCCTTGTGGGAGACCTCGCCTGGCGGCTGCGTTGCGGTCGCTGTGGTCATCAGGGCCTCCGTCGAGCTCGAGTGAAGCAGCCACCCCCCACACGACCGCATACCACTCAACAAGCCCGAGGGGGCAGGTTATTCCTTCACAGTTTTGACATCGGTGACCGCTCCATCGGTCAGACCGAGATCGGCGGGGCAAGTTCGCCACATCCACAAGGCACCAGGGAATTGGTACCGCCGCACCGAGAACCACACGGCATTCACTGGACAGCCACGCGACGGCGAAGATCGATCATCACGGCCCCGCCTCGAGCTCGCAGAGACGAGCCGGGCGCCCCGAAGTGCCTGCCCCGCCCAACCGTTTGGGGCCGGTTCATTCCTCTTTGGGAAAGTCCTCCTGGACATTCCGAACAAAGGACTCCAGGATCGGACAAGGGTTGAGGATTTTCCTCATACAGAGCTCCAACTCGCCAAGGCTCGTCGGCCTTGTGGCTGTCTGGCCAATCTGCTCCTTACCGGCTGTGAGCGCAGGAAAGTGATCCGAAGCAGCGATAGCCTGGCTTCGTGGCTTCGGAGGATGATGTCCGCCGTATTGCACTGTCCCTCCCAGAGACGACGGAGAAGCCCTGGTACGGCACTCCGGGGTTCCGTGTGAAGGACAAAGGGTTCCTGCGGATCCGCAGCGAAGCCGAAGGGGGCCTTGTCGTGTTCGTCGCTGATCTGGGCGAGAAGGAGCTGCTCCTGGCCTCAGATCCCGAAAAGTTCTTCACGACGCCGCACTATGACGGCCATCCGATGTTGCTGGTGAACCTTGGCGCCGTTGATACCATCGAGCTCCGTGAGCTCATCTCCGAGTCGTGGGTGTTGAAGGCTCCGAAGCGCGTCCTGAAGGCGTACGAAGACCAACCGTGCCGACATCCGGACTCTTGAGTGGTCGACCTGCAGCTCAACAGTTTCCGGCACTGCGCTCCTGCGCTGCCGGCTCAGTGGCTCGTATCACGGTCTCTCGCAGACTCTGGTGCTTGCATCTGCTGCCCTGCCCTGCCACGACCCGCGCCGCGATCAGCGGCCCGAGGTCGACGTGATATATCGTTCGGCTAGCTCGTCTTGAGCTGAAGATCCTCCGCTCACGGAGGAGGATGGGCGGTCCATGTGGGACCTCACAAGGACGACAAAGTTGTCGATCCCACTGCTGTGGCGGTGCAGCTACGCAGCAGTCGCTGGTACGGCCAGGGCCCATTCTCGTTCGAACATCGAGGACGAACGATGCAGTCAGGTTTCTCGCTTGATGACTTTGACGGGAAGCCAGTCGTCGGAATCGTGACGACGTGGTCGGAGGCGAATCCATGCCATGCCCACCTTCGCGAAGTGGCGGACGCCGTCAAGCGGGGTGTCTGGTCGGCTGGAGGGTTTCCCTTGGAGATCCCCGTGATGTCCTTGGGCGAGACGTTGATGAAGCCGACCACGATGCTGTATCGCAACCTGGCGGCGATGGAAACCGAAGAAGTGCTGCATTGTCACCCGTTGGATGCGGCGGTGCTCTTGGGCGGGTGCGACAAGACCACACCGGCGCTGCTGATGGGCGCAGTGAGCGCGGACATTCCGTCGATCTTTGTGCCTGCCGGGTTCATGATGCATGGCAACTGGCGGGGTAAACGGCTGGGTGCTGCCATCACCGCATGGAAGTACTCGGAAGAGTTGGTAGCCGGCGAGATATCGATGGACGATTGGTACGAGATCGAAGACGGTTATGCCTGCTCGCCGGGCACGTGCAACGTCATGGGAACCGCATCGACTATGACAGCGATCGCTGAAGTTCTGGGAATGACGATGCCAGGAGCCTCTTCGGTTCCAGCTGGCAACTCTCATCAGAGGCGTCTGGCGGCTGCCGCCGGTCGTCGATCCGTTGCCATGGCCACCGACGGACTGCGGCCCTCGGAGATTCTCAGCCCAGCGTCGTTCCGCAACGCAGTCGTGGCGACCATGGCCCTCGGTGGGTCGACCAACGCAACGATCCACCTCCCAGCCATCGCTGGGCGGGCCGGGATCGATGTTCCATTGTCACTGTTCGACGAGATCGCTCGGGAGATCCCAGTGTTGGCCGACATTGAGCCATCAGGACAGTTCTTGATGGAGGACTTCTTCGAGGCTGGTGGCCTGCGGGCCTTACTGCAGCAGGTTCGGCAACATCTTGATACGTCGTGTCGGACAGTCAACGGTCACACACTGGGCGAGAACATCGCCGAGGCACACGTGTTCAAGCCAGAAGTGATCAGGCAGTTCGACGATCCAGTGCAGCAGCTGGCGTTGGCTGTGCTGCACGGCAATCTGGCACCGGACGGTGCCGTCATCAAGGTCAGCGCGGCGAGTCCAGACCTGTGCCAACACCGGGGACCGGCCGTAGTGTTCAAAGACCGGGAAGACTTGGATCGTCGATTGAACGATCCCGAGCTCGATGTCACGGCCGAGTCGGTACTCGTCCTCCAGAATGCCGGCCCTCGGGGTGGCCCCGGGATGCCCGAATGGGGAATGCTCCCGATGCCGTACAAACTGATTCAGCTTGGCGTGCGCGACATGGTCCGGATAAGTGACGCGCGTATGAGCGGGACGAGCCACGGAACGACGGTCCTCCACATCGCACCGGAGTCCTTCGTAGGCGGGCCGCTCGCCCTGGTCCGTGACGGCGACATCATCGAACTCGACGTGCCCGGCCGACGGCTCGAGCTGATCATCGGCCCTGATGAACTGGCGGCACGCCGTGAGGCCTGGACAGAGCCTCCGCCTCGATTCGAACGGGGCTGGGGTGCCCTCTTCGACCAGAACATCATGCAGGCGAACCGGGGCTGTGACTTCGAGGTTCTCCGCGGTCGACGAGGAGCACCAGAACCGGCCATCTACTATTGAGTATTGCCGATTGGGCCGACGTAGTCGGCCTGATGCGGGCGGTTGCAAAGGCAGGATCCTGACGTCCTGAATCATCGCAGCGCGACCGCACCAGTGCGCGGTGGCCAGAACGACCTTCCACTGATCGCGGAGTTCTAATCAGGCCGGAAGGCGTCCCAACATGACAGACACAGGTTCACAGCACCCCGGCCCACTTCATCGCCGGGTCGATGACGGTCCGATCACGGTGGCAGTGCGGAAGCTATTCAAGTTCTTTCCAGTGTGGTCGCCCAAATAGGCGTCCGAATCGAGCAGTGAGGGAGGGTCCCTCGTCGTGTGCGGCATCGAGATGTAGGACGAGACTGCCACGAGGTGCAGGCAAAGATGCGGCCTCGTCATCCGTGAGCGCACAGCGCACCAACGTAGTGGTGATGTCAGAGATCTGATCTCGATCAACAAAACGCAAGCCATGCTTGGTGGTGACTGCAATGCCGTCGAAGAGGTCCAATTCAGGTATTTGCAGAACATGCTTGACCTTGCCGAACGGCGTCCCCGATGAACTGAGAACAGGTGTACCGATTGCCAAGGCTTGATACGAGATTGGGCGTCCATCGTCCATGAGTTCCTCTTTCATCTTCGTTCCAATCGAACTCTAGCCATCGGGCCCATTGATGGGCCGACAGCGACAAGAAGCCCTCGTCGGGTGCTAGGAACTGCCTCGTGCTGCCTGCGCCGGTCGGAGCTTCGATTTCCTGAGGGCTTCGACGGACTGGCCCGAACGCCGGGACCGTGTCGTTGCCAACCAGGTGGATCGCTTTCATTGGCGATGGTCCCGAGGAGGACTTCCCATCCCTTGGGTCGTCCGATGGGGTACCTTCAAGCGACGCCCAGAGTTCATCGGGTTGGAGGATTTGAGCGTGAGCGAAGAGAAGGGTTGATGGGCGCAATCCGTCTCTGCCCTTCCACGACCCATCGACGCACAAGAAGAATTCGAGCTGGATCGTTCGCCATCGCTGTGGCGACGATCTTCGTGACCGGATGCAGCGGGGCTGCCAGTTCGGTCAAGGTCGGAGCAACCTGGTCGGCTCCGCTCCGGGTCGAGTCCAACAGCCTGTCATCCGACGATTCGTCCCTCTATGGCGTGTCGTGCCCGACGGTCACCTCCTGTATCGCTGTAGACGAGAACGGCTCGGCGCTCTTCTGGCACAGCGGGAGGTGGTCGAGGCCCCAACCCGTCGGTGCGGGTGGGACTCTGACATCGGTGTCCTGCCCGTCGACCACGTACTGCGTCGCCTTGTCTGCCGGCGGCAGTGCGGTGACCTACGGCGGCCAGTCGTGGTCGCTGCCTGCATCCGTCGGACCTGAGGGAAGCTACAAGGTGTCGTGCCCGACGGTCGCCTTCTGCGCCACTGTGGGTGCGAGCGACACTGTCGGTGCAACGAGCACCCTCGGGACGTTCAACGGCCACTCGTGGTCGACGCAGCAGACTCTCGGCACCGGGGCGCTCGACGATCGACTGATGGATGTGTCGTGTGCGACGCGGAGGTTCTGTGTTGCCGTGAATCTCAATGGGCTCACGCTGATCTTCGGTGGGCAGCGGTGGTCGACTGTCCCGGGCACCGGCCCGCGGGGGATGATCTCGTTGTCGTGTCCCTCGACGTCGTTCTGCCTAGCGGTGGCCGACTCCGGTGCGTACGCGACGTTCGACGGGAGGAGATGGTCGGCCCCGAGCGCCATTCCCGGCTTCGGGGCGGTCTTCGCCTACTCGGTATCGTGCTCGTCCACCACACGGTGCACGGCCATCGGCCTCAGCGGCATGGCGGCGAACTGGCAGCAAGGGCGGTGGTCTGAGCCCGTCCGCGTGTTCCCCGGGGGCTACTCGGCCACGGTGGCGGTGTCATGTGCCTCACCCGACACCTGCATGGCCGTCAACAGCAAGGGCAACGCCGCAATCTACTGACTGTCACCGTCGGGATGTTCGCTGCCGGGACCGTGCACGGGACCCGCATGGTGCGCCGGCTCGGCGGTATCTTGCTCTGCGGCCTCAGGCTGACGGCCGGAGTTCGACATTCACCTGGCGCCTCCTGGTCGACGGGAACGTCGCGCCCCCCGGTGCGTGCGGCCATGCGGATCGCCAGCGGATAGTCGGACTCGCTCAGCCGGTCCCCGATCGCAGCGTTGAGGGCCGCCTGGGCGTGGCTCGAGCGGCCGGACGAGCCGAAGGGCGGATGCCCGGAACGGACCAGTGCGCGCGCAAGGATCTCGGCGACCGCAGTGCCTGCCGCGCTGCCGAGTCCCCGCACGGCCCAATAGGTGGGCCGGGCGATCACGTCGTGGACGCCCGGACGGTCTTGCCACCGACCGGCACCGCTTTGAACGAGAGGGTCGAGGGCAACAGGTGGGCCTTCTCGATCGGTGACACGGTGCCGGTCCCTACAGACCGGTCTCCGCCTTGACCCGTCCGCTGGCAACGGCCTGCTGGAGTGCCTCGTAGTCGCGCTGGTTCTGGTCGGCGTAGGTCTCGGCGAACTCAGCAATGGCCTGGTCGAACGTGGTCCCGGTCCCGAGGTAGGCGGCGATGGCGATGCGGTCGCCGGATCGGGCGTGGGCCCGGGCCAGCGCCTGGGCGCACACACTGCCGTACTTGACCAGTCCGGCGGGGATCGCACCTTCGATGTCGAACGCGCCCTTCCAGTCGCGTAGCTGCCGGAGGTAGTAGTCCCGGGTGACCCCGTCCACGCCCTCGGTGCGCTGCCACCCGAGGAAGATGTCGCTGGCCGCCTGCATCAGGTGCTGTCCGGCCACCACCCGCTCGCCGTGGTTGGCGTAGCGGCTCTTGCCGACGAACTCCTCCAGGACGGAGGGCTCTGCCTCCTTGGCCTGGAGGAAGAAGGGATCGTCGGTGTCGCGGCCGACGAGGAGCAGAATCCAGGCCCGGGTGCCGACGCTGCCCACTCCCACCACTTTGCGGGCCAGCTCGAGGAGCTCGAACTGCTCGATCAGGTGGCGCCGGTCGGTCTGCAGACTCCGGCGGTAGCTCCGCAACAGCCGGTGGAGCCACTCGAGCAACGCGTCGCTCTCGATCTGCGGGAACAGCTCCTCGGCGGGCACGATCAGCGGTGGGTCGCTGATGATCCGGCGCTGCCCGTCGACCACCTCGGTGAGCTTGTCCAGGGCCTGCATGTTGTCGCGGGTCCGGGCCTTGGCCAGTACCTTCCCCGTACGGGAGGCCATCCGCTTGTCGGCCTTCGACCGGGTGGAGTCGGCCTGCGCCTCAAGATCGGCGAGCAACTGGGCCACGTCGATGCGGGAGTACCAGACGTCCAGGTTGGACAGCCCGGCGAGCCGGTTCATCTCCCGCCGGTAGTTCACGCCGACCTCGATCGCCGCCGTCCTCGCCTCCTTCGGGGTGAACTCCCGATCGCGTGCGGCGATGACCACGCTGGCGGCCAGGCGCTTCACGTCCCACTCCCAGGGTCCGGGCAGGGTCTCGTCGAAATCGTTGACGTCGAACATCAGTGACCGTTCCGGAGATGCGAACAGGCCGAAGTTGCTCAGGTGGGCGTCGCCGCAGATCTGTGCCAGTAATCCCGAACGTGGCGTCGTGGCCAGATCGGACGCCATGACCAGCGCCGCACCGCGGAAGAAGGCGAACGGCGAAACGAGCATCCGCCCGTAGCGGATCGGGACCAGCTCGGGCACCCGTGAACGCGCCTGGCGCTCCAGGAGGTCGACGGGATCCGGGCGCGAAGACGTTGGACTGAACTCCGCCTGCGACGATCGGGGTGCTCGTGCCCGCGCCTCCTTGCCGAGGGCGGCGCGCTCCTGGGGAGAGAGGTGTTCCACCGTCTGTCCGACTTCGACTGTACCGACTGTCCGCTGCTCTTGGTCCGCCATGGGTCCTCCCCAACCGTCTTCGAGCGCTCTGGCTACGCTGCTCTCACAATTAGTGCGGGCGAACGGAGCGTAGGGCACAGGCGGAGCGGGAGCACTCTCCGCCCTGTGGGGGCAGTCGTCCGTATGGTCGTGGGCCCACTTGGCAAGACTCCGACTGACAGGTCCTGCGGAGTTCGCAGCCGGACCCTCCGCGGGCAGGCAGTCGCTACTGCGGAACGCCGTCGCCTTGGATCGGACGCACCTCGATCGGGAGCGTGGTCGCCCGGGCGACCTTTCGGCCCCATTCGAGCGCGGCGCCGAGGTCGGGCGCATTGACGATGTAGAAGCCGCCCAGGTACTCCTTGCCCTCGATGTACGCGCCGTCCGTCGTGAGCAGTGCCCCGTGCTGTGCCCGGACTACGACCGCCGTGCTCGGAGGGAAGAGTCCGTTCGAAGAGACTCAAGCGCCGGTGGCCCTCATCCCCTGATTGAGGGCGTCCACGGCACTCATGATCTCTTGCAGGTTCACGGACGGCGGCGGAGGTCCTTCTCCGTCCGGTTGGTAGATGCTGAGGAGGCACTGATTCAACGTGGGTTCCCCATGGAGGCTTCCGCCGGCTCCTTGCCGCTGTCATTCTACGAGCATTCAAGCTCGATCTCCGCACGGAAGGCCCCGGACAGGCGAAGGAAATCTTCATCATCCAATCTGAGTACGTCTCCAACTTGATGATGCAGCACCGAATCGGCCGGATTGAGCTCTATTGTCCTATCCGCACACACGATGTTGTCGTTCTGCATGATTGAGTTGCATGAGACCCGAACCTCATTGAGAGGGTCGCCATCCTTCTGCTCAGGCGTCCTGCTCCTGAGCCGGTCCAGGAGGCGCCACTAACTCGCCTAAGCGGACTACCCGTTCCGTCGGCGACCATTGCACCTGCCCCGGGAAGGAGGCGTCGAGACCGACCCCGCCCTACCCGAGGCCGACGCTGATGTCGTCCCTCGCTGATGTCGTCCAGCGAGATCAGCTCCTTGGCCAGCGTGCCGGGATGCCGGAAGTTCGGTGAGGCCACCAGGGTTCTGAGCCGCATGTGTTCGGTCACGCCGGCCGCCACGGCGAGGGTCGGGATCGCCCCGAACCGAGGACGGTCCCGGAAGCTGCGCCAGGACAGATGGTCATCCGTGGAGGCGGCGTGGAGGCCCAGCTCCTCGGCCCTGCGCCAGGTCCGCCGTCCATCCGCCCTCCGGTCGATGGGGAGGATCACCGTGCTCAGGCGCGTGGGTGGACGCTACCCGGCCGACCGATGCACAACCGGTACGAAGGGACGGGTTGCGACGCCTACGGCGGTGGCGCCGACCTCGACCGTCTACGGCTGCTCCCGCCCCGTGCGGATGATCCGGGCAGGGTTGCCCACGGCGACCACGTCCCCGGGGAGGTCCCTGGTCACTACCGCGCCCGCTCCGACAACCGTGTTCGCCCCGACGGTGACGCCGGGAAGCACGATGACGCCCCCGCCGAGCCACACGTTGTCGGCCAGGGTGATCGGCTCTGCTGCTTCCCACTTGGCTCGGCGCAGGTCGGGGTCCATGGGGTGGGTCGGCGTCAGGAGTTGGACGTTCGGACCGATCTGTACATCGTCTCCGATCGTGATCGGTGCCACGTCGAGCGCCATCAGCCCGAAGTTGATGAAGGTCCTCGCGCCCACATGCAGGAAGGAGCCGTAGTCGCAGTACAGCGGCGGACGGATCTCACTTCCGGTGCCCAGGGAGCCGAGTAGCGCGCCGAGGATGCGACGTTGTCCGTCGGTGTCCTCGACCGGGGCGCGGTTGAGCCGGTCGATCAGCCGGTTGGCCCGAAGGCGCGCCTCCACGAGTTCCGGGTCGTCTGCGCGATAGAGGTCGCCGGCAAGCATGTGCTCGCGCTGGGAGAGGTCGTCGTCGGGTCGCCCTGGTCCGGTCCCCTTGGAACCGGTCATGAGGTGAGAACAGGGGCATCCGTCGTTTCCGCACCGGCGACGGCCGGCGACCCGACGGACGTTTCGGTACGGTGCCGGGTTGCCCACCCGGGACCCCGCACCACGTAGGAGAGGCGCTCGCCCCAGCCGGTCGACCGGGCCACGTCGCGCAGCATGTCGGCGTACTCGTGGGTTGCGATCCGCACCGGGTTGAACGTGTCGATGTTCTTGGTGAGGCCGTACACGACGCGTTGGTCCTCGCGCTCGAACGTGCCGAACAGCCGGTCCCACACGATCAGGATGCTGCCGTGGTTGCGGTCGAGGTACTGCGAGTTGGAACCGTGATGCACGCGGTGGTGGGAGGGGGTATTGAGCACCTCTTCGGAAGGACCCAGCCGGCCGATCGCCTCGGTGTGGATCCAGAACTGGTAGAGGAGGTTCACCCCTCGGGCGGTGGCAACCAGCTCGGGTGAGATACCGACCAGGCACAGTGTGCCGTACGGCACGGAGGTCCCGAGTGCATCGGCGACCGGCTGTCGCAAGGCGGTCGAGAGGTTGTAGCGCTCGCTGGAGTGGTGCACGACGTGGACCGCCCACATGTACCGGCTCTCGTGCATGAACCGGTGGTTCCAGTAGTAGATGAAGTCCCATCCCACGACGGCCAGCGCCACCGCCACCGGTCCCGTTCGCAGCTCGGGCAGGAGCCGGTGCCGCCAGAGCCGCTGGGGTGTCGTGCGCGAGGCCCAGGTGGCCGCCACCGCCAGCCCTCCCATGGCCATGGTCGCCACTCCGCCGACCGAGGCGATCCGGCAGGCCCGGGCGGCTGCCGCCTGCCGTCGGCCGGGTCCGATCGGGGGGAGCTCCCTGCCTCCGTTGCCATCGGCGAACTGAGGCGGCTCGACGGCGACCGGCTCGGCCCCCGTGTGGGGTCCGGCGGCCCGCCGGGCCACGATGTCGGCCGCGGTGGTCACGGCGGCTGCTCCCACGACCGCGGTGACGAACGCCTTGCCGAATCGACCCCGGCCCGGGGTGATCGGGCGCAGCAACCAGGGCACGACCAGGGGCGCCACCAGGCTGCCGACACCCATGGTCAGGCTGGCCACCGTGTCCCGCCGCTCGTAGTCGGCGGCGGTGGGCCCCCGTTGGCCCGCCCGTCGGCGCAGCAGGACGTACTCGACCGCCATGCTCCCGAAGTAGAAGGGCACGGCGATCACGGTGAGGTCTCTGGCACTGGAGCGGGGCTGACTCATTGCCTCCATTGTGCTGCCCGGCGGGCCGTGCCGTCGACCGCAACCGGCCCTGTGGGCGAGTAGGCGCCCGTCGGGCCTCAACCGACGACAGCGGCCGGCATCGACACGGGGACACGATCAGGGCCTGTCCCGTGAGGCGGGGAGATGCTGCACCCGTCGGGAATGGTCGGCAGGTGGCTGCGGTTGACCGGGGGGATCCGTCTCGACGGGACAGCCGGCTCGGTGGTCCCGGGGGAGTGAGCGCCTGATGAGTGACGTGGTGGACAGTCCCGCCGAGGGCCGCCTTCAGGCGACCGTCGACGGCCAGGTGGCAGAGCTGGTCTACGAGGTCGAGGGCGACCGGATGGTGATCGTGCACACCGCTGTTCCCGGTCCGCTGGGCGGCCGGGGCCTCGGGGGCCACCTGGTACGGGCAGCGGTCGATCGGGCCGCCCGTGACGGGTTGGTCGTCGTCCCCCTGTGCCCATTCGCCCGCCGATGGATGAAGGACCACCCGGACCAGATCGGATCCGTGTCGGTCGACTGGGCCGGCGACGCCCCGTAGCGCCGGCGACCGCCCCGAGGCTGCCCGGCAGGGCCTCCGGGCAGCCTCGGGGCGGGGTGGCTACTAGAACCAGTTCTATACTTGCGCCGCTGGTGCTCGGTCGGTCCGACGGTCCGAGCCCACGTCCACGCGAAGCACCCAGCCCGTTACCCGAGACCTCCAAGGGGGAACCACGATGGCCCAGCCGGTGATTGTCGAAGCAGTGCGAACCCCGATCGGGAAGCGCAACGGGTGGATGGCCGGGTTCCACGCTGCCGAGCTCCTGGGCCATGCCCAGGTCGAACTGGTCAAGCGGGCCGCTGTCGACCCGGGCGACGTGGACCAGATCGTCGGTGGCTGTGTCACCCAGGCCGGCGAACAGGCCTCCAACGTGACCCGCACGGCGTGGCTGAGCCAGGGGCTCCCCTACGAGGTGGCGGCGACCACAGTTGACTGCCAGTGTGGATCCTCGCAGCAGGCCAACAACTTCGTGGCCAATTTGATCAGCGGTGATGCCATCGACACCGGCATCGCCTGCGGAGTCGAGGCCATGAGCCGGGTCGGGCTCGGCGCCAACGCCTACAACGGCCCCGGTAAGTCGCGGCCCGAGAGCTTCCCCTGGGACATGCCGGACCAGTTCGGGGCGGCCGAGCGGATCGCCCAGAAGTACGGCATCACCCGGGACGACGTCGACTGGTTGGGCTTCGAGTCACAGCGCAAGGTGGCCGTGGCAGTGGCCGAGGGCAGGTTCGATCGCGAAATCGTCCCGCTGGAGGCTCCCGTGTTCGGTCCCGACGGCCCCACCGGCGAGAAGACGCTGGTCACCAAGGACCAGGGTCCCCGTGACACCACCCGCGAAGGTCTGGCCGCCCTCAAGCCGGTGCTGCCCGACGGGATGCACACCGCCGGCAACAGCTCGCAGATCTCCGATGGTGCGGCGGCGGTGCTCTGGATGTCCCAGAGGCGGGCCGGTGAGGTCGGGCTGCGCCCACGTGCCCGCATCGTGGCCCAGACCCTGGTGGGCTCGGATCCCTACTACCACCTCGACGGTCCGATCGCAGCCACGACCGACGTGTTGCGCAAGGCGGGGATGACCCTGGCCGACATCGACATCATCGAGATCAACGAGGCCTTCGCCTCGGTGGTCATGTCGTGGGGCAAGGTCCACGAGGTGGACTGGGACAAGGTCAACGTCAACGGCGGGGCCATCGCCCTGGGTCACCCGGTGGGCTCCACGGGCGCCCGCCTGATCACGACAGCGCTCCACGAGCTCGAGCGGTCCGACGCCGATGTGGCCCTCATCACCATGTGCTGCGGCGGTGCCCTGGCCACCGGCACCATCATCGAGCGGATCTGACCGGTCCGCCCCCGAGGAAGGAGCACTGTGCCCGGAACCGAACACCTGACCTACGAGCGCTTCGGCTCGACTGCGGTCGTGACCATGAACCGCCCCGAGGCGAAGAACGCACTCTCCGGGCCCATGCTGGTCGGCATGGCCGACGCCTGGGTGGAGATCGACTCCAACGATGACATCCGGTGCGCCATCCTCACCGGGGCCGGCGGCACCTTCTGTGCCGGCATGGACCTGAAGTCGATGTCCGGGCCCGGCATGGAGTCGGTCCAGCAGCGAATGGCCGAGGACCCCGATCTCCACTGGAAGGCACTGCTCCGCCACTACTCGCTGAAGAAGCCGCTCATCGCCGCGGTGGAGGGATGGGCGGTGGCCGGCGGCACGGAGATCCTCCAGGCCACCGACATCCGCGTCGCCGGCGAGGGCGCCAAGTTCGGCGTCTTCGAGGCGCGGCGCGGCCTCTTCCCGTTGGGCGGCTCGACAGTGCGACTCCGGCGCCAGATCCCCTTCACCGTGGCCATGGACCTGTTGCTCACAGCCCGGGAGGTGTCGGCCCAGGAGGCCAAGGAGATCGGGCTCATCGGCCGGGTCGTGCCCGACGGGAGCGCGCTCGAGTCGGCGCTGGAGATCGCCGAGGTGATCGGGGCCAACGGGCCGCTCGCCGTGGAGGCCATCAAGGCCTCGGTCAGGGCCACCGAGGGTATTCCCGAGGAGGAGGCCCTCAAGATCGAACTCGAGCTTGGTTGGCCGATCTTTGCCACCGAGGACGCCAAGGAGGGCCAGAAGGCCTTCGCCGAGAAGCGGCCCGCCGAGTTCAGACGCCGGTGAGCGACCGCCCGGGATACGACCCGCCCGGAGAGGACTCCCGTCGTCGATTGGCCGCCGCCCTGCGCCCGATCATCACCATGACGGTGGCGTCCCAGCTCGACGAGGACGCCATCATCGAGGCGGCGGAGGCCATCGAGGCCGTCGGCGGGCGCCTCACCGCCCGTGCCGGGCCGAAACGTCCACGCCAGCAGCCCGACATCTCCCGCCAGCCCCAGGAGTTCTTCCCGACGAGCCCGATCATGGGCGTGGCCAATCCCATCGCCCCGCCTGTCCGGGTCCGGGTGGTGGAGGGTGTCGACGGTGGCTACCGCGAGATCCGGGCCGAGGCCTGGTTCGACTACGCCTATGAGGGGCCGCCCACCTGTGTCCACGGGGGCGTCATCGCCGAGACCTTCGACGAAGTGCTGGGAGCGGCCAACATGGTGGCCGGCAACCCGGGCATGACCGGAACCCTGAAGGTGCGGTATCGCAAGCCGACACCCCTCCGGACCGGACTCCGCATCGAGGCCCGGTGCCTCGGCCGTGACGGTCGCAAGGTCCACACCTGGGCAGGGATCTACCACGGCGACCTGCTGACCGCCGAAGCCGACGGGCTGTTCATCGAGGTCCAGCCATCGCAGTTCCTCGCCATCGCCGAAGGGAACGTCGACAGCGCTGATCCGCTCATGCTGGAGGCCATCCGGGCGGAGGCCATCCGGGTGGGGGCGGCATCCGACGTCCAGGGCTCGGTCGACCCGGCCGAACTGCCTTCTCCCTGAGCGCCAGGAGCGGTGGCGGCGTCGGTGGAGGAGTTCTCGGCGAACTCTGGTCAACCCGGGCCGGTGCAGGTGCGGAAGGCCGTGCCCGACGATGCGCCGGCCATCGCTGTGGTCCACGTGGCCTCGTGGCAGTTGGCCTATGCGGGGTTGCTGCCCAGCGAGTTCCTCGCCGGCCTGTCGGTCGAGAACCGGGCGCGGCACTGGGAAGCGACCATCGCCGCCTGCTCGCGTGATCATCTGATGGTCGTCGAGGTCGGGGACGCGGTGGCCGGTTTCGCCCATGCGGGCCCGAGCCGGGACGAGGATGCCGGGCCCGCCACCGCTGAGCTCTACACGCTCTACCTGGCGCCCCATGCCTGGGGGCTGGGCATCGGCCGGGCCCTCCACGACAGTGCGTTGGAACAACTGGCAGCCGACGGTTGCGCTACGGCCACGCTGTGGCACCTCGGCACCAACCGGCGGGCCCGCGCATTCTACGAGCGACAGGGATGGTCGCAGATCGACGGTGTGCGAACCCAGGCGTTCGGGGGGCACGTTGTCACCGACTACCGACTGGGGCGATCACTGACCACACGGTGACGTCCGGCCCGACCCGGCCGGCGCGGGGTCAGATCTTGGATCGACCCTCCCAGTAGGGATCGCGCAGCTTGCGCTTGTACAGCTTGCCGTTGGGGTCCCGGGGAAGGGCCTCGGTGAAGTCGATCGACTTGGGCGTCTTGAACTTGGCCAACCGGGTGGCGCAGTACTCGAGGATCTCCTCGGCCAGCTCGGGGGAGGGCTCGACTCCCTCGGCCGGCTCGATGACCGCTTTGATCTCCTCGCCCCAGTCGTCGTTGGGGACACCGAAGACGGCCACGTCGCCGACCTTGGGCATGCCCAGCAGGACGTTCTCGATCTCGGCGGGATAGACGTTGGCCCCGCCCGAGATGATCATGTCGATCTTGCGGTCGCGGAGGAAAAGGTAGCCGTCCTCGTCGATCAGGCCGACATCGCCGACGGTGAAGAACTTGCCGATGCGATTGCCGGCCGTCTTTTCCTGGTCCTTGTGGTACGAGAAGTCACCGGTCTGCATCGACATGTACACGGTGCCGATCACGTTGGGCTCCTCGACCCTGTTGCCTGCGTCGTCGAAGATGGCGATCTCGGAGATCGGCCACGCCTTCCCGACGGTGCCCGGCTTGAGCAGCCACTCATCGGCGGTGACCAGGGTGCCGCCGCCCTCGGAGGCTGCGTAGTACTCGTCGATGGCGTTGCCCCACCATTCGATCATCTTGTACTTGACGTCCACCGGGCACGGCGCTGCCGCGTGGATCATGTGCTGCAGCGAAGACACGTCGTAGCTGGTGCGGACTTCCTCGGGCATTGCCAGCAGCCGGTGGAACTGGGTGGGCACCATGTGGGAGGTGGTCACCTGGTACTTCTCGATGAGCTGGAGCATCTCCTCGGGGATCCACTTGTCCATGAGCACCACGGTGTGGCCCAGGTGGACAGAGGCGCCCGAGTACCGCAGGACGGCGGTGTGGTAGAGCGGAGAGCCCACGATGTGGACGTTGTCCTCCCGAGGCTGCACCCCGAAGAGGAACAGGATCCCCGACAGACCGAGGGCCATCTCCTCGGGCGTGGCCCCGCTGAGCGGTCGGAACACGCCCTTCGGGTTGCCGGTGGTTCCCGAGGTGTAGTTCATGACGTCGCCGACAGTGCGGTCGGAGGGATCGTCGGTGGGCTGGTTGTCCCGCATGGTGGCATAGGAGCCGAAGCCGATGATCTCGCCGACGGCGAAGCACACCGACGAGGGGAGCTCGGCCTCCTCCGCCGCCTCGAGGGCCACGTCGGTGAACCGCTCGTGGGCGACGAATGCCTTGGCTTCCGAGTCCTGCAGGACGTAGGCCACCTCCGGGCCGACCAGGTGGTGGTTGATGGGCACCAGGTACCACCCGGCCTGCAGGGCGGCCAGATAGAGCTCGAACATCTCCACGCAGTTGGGGAGGAGGGTGGCCACCACGTCGCCGGGCTGGAGGTTGAGGTTACGGAGGCCGTGCACGACCTGGTTGGCCCGCCCCAGCAGTTGGCCGGCGGTGTACTCGGCGCCGTCGGGTGCCACCAGAGCCAGATGCTCCGGATCCTCGTGTGCCAGTGCCCAGAATCCCAGATCGCCCATGATGTCCTGCTTCCCCTACGCCGGTCATTGCCGGTTGCTTTGCCGGCTTGTGCCGGGTGTTCGGATCGGAACGTCCCGGCCTCTCGGGCCGTCCCGCAGGTCGTGCCTCCGGCCTGCGGTGTCGCCCGTATCGGCCGCCCCGAGGATGATGGCCGGGGTGGCGCCGTCCCGGTGGGGACGCTAGAACAGGTTCTCGTATACGGTCAACCGCCACCTGGGTGCGGTCCGGCGTGCAGGCCGCCGGCGCTGCCGGGCGGGGCCCGCGGACAATCGATGCAGAGGAGCAGCATGCAATGAGTGGATTCCTTGAGGGCAAGGTCGTGGCCATCACCGGTGCCGGCGGCGGCATCGGTCGGGCGGTGGCGCTGGCCGCGGCGGCAGAGGGGGCCAGGGTGGTGGTTGCCGACATCGGCGTCTCGCTGGCCGGCGGAGACCCCACCAGCGAGGTGGCCGAGGCCCTGGTGGGCGAGATCGAGGCCGGCGGGGGCGAGGCGGTTGCCGCGGCACACAGCGTGACCACCCTCGAGGGCGGTGAAAAGATCGTCGGCGCCGGCGTGGAGCGCTGGGGCCGGATCGATGGAGTGGTGGCCATCGCGGGCATCCTGCGGGAGCGGATGCTCTTCAACATGTCCGAGGACGAGTGGGATGCGGTCATCGAGACCCACCTCAAGGGCCACTTCACCGTCTTCCGGGCGGCGTCGGCCGTCATGCGCAAGCAGGAGGGTGGCGGATCGCTGGTCGCCTTCACCTCCGGCGCCTTCGCCGGCAGTGTCGCCCAGGCCAACTATGCGGCGGCCAAGGGGGGCATCGTCTCGCTGGTCCGCTCGGCGGCCGCCGGCCTCGACCGATACGGCATCAGGGCCAACGCCGTCGCCCCGGTGGCCCGCACCCGCATGTCGGCCAATGTCCCGATGGAGCTGGCGGAGATGGGCGATCCCGAGGACGTGGCGCCGTTGGTCGTCTACCTCCTGTCCGATCAGGCCCGGCACGTGACCGGGCAGGTCTACACCTCGGTCGGCCCGAAGATCGCCGTGTGGAACCAGCCCCGCGAGGTGCGGGCCGTGTACGCGGACGGTCGGTGGACGCCCGAGCAGATCGCGGCGCGGCTGGACTCGACCGTGGGGCAGGAGCGCATGCCGCTCCTCGACCAACTCGAGGCGTACCGCAAGGCGGCCGAGACCAAGGCGGCCGAGACCAAGGCAGCCGAGACCAAGGCGGCGTCCGTATCGTAGGTGTCGCCGGACCGACCGCAGGGCGGCCGGTCCGGCGCCGACCCTAGGAGACTGCGAGCACGCAGAACTCGTTACCCTCGGGGTCGGCCAGCACCACCCACCCCTCGTCCCCGGTCTGGCCGACCGATGCCCGGGTGGCCCCGAGCGCTTCGAGGCGCTCGACCTCGAGCTCCTGATCGTCCGGGCGCAGGTCGAGATGAAGCCGGTTCTTGACGGACTTCGACTCGGGAACAGCGAGGAAGAGCAGTGGCGGGACCGCCCCGTGGTCCGGGTGCCCGACCGCCGGTTCCACCCGGACGTCGCCGTCGCCGTCGATCCCGTGCTCCCATCCGAGCACCGCCGACCAGAATCGGGCCAGCGACAATGGCTCCACCGCGTCGATGCTGAGGGTGGCGATCTGTGACGGCATGGGCATCTCCCGATTCGGGTCGACTCGCGGCCAGTCTGCCCCTTTGCGGCTGTCGTGGGAACCCGTCCGTCCGAACCCACTTTGACATCTCGTGCGCCATCGGTCAGTGCTCGGGCAGTCAGGAATGGCAGATGCCTGACGAGGAGAGACAGGCGGGACACCAATCCGGCGGGCCGGTCATGCGCTCTCCGGAAGGGCAGGTGACCCGGCGCGCACTTCCCGCTCCCGCAGCGCTGCCGCTCCCCTCGGCGTGGGACTCACTGTCATCCTCACCGGATGCAGCACCGCCGGCACGACGCCATCGACCACTCCTAATCCGGCTTCCACCAGCACCTACAGCCTGATCCCGGAACCACAGGCCGGGTATCAGCCCATCTACGGCTTCATCTCGTCAGCCAAGAAGACCGCCGATATGACCATGTATGCGTTGTCCGATCCCCAGGCCGATGCCACCCTCGTTGCCGATGCGGAGAGAGGGGTGGCGGTGCGAGTCCTGCTCAACAGCGACTCTGCAGGTGGAGGTGGCGCAGCGGTCAACCAAGCGGCCTGTCACGATCTGAACTCGAACGGGATCACGGTCACGTTCGATGCTGACTTCAACGACACGAGTCCTCCGCCCACCCGGGGCGTGGTGCCCGTAGGCTCGGAATCGATCTGGTCCCCGGGAGAACGGGCAGGATTGGTCAACCTCACAGGTGCTGCTCGTCCCGACTCCACGCTGTACACCGAGAACGAGCAGCTGGACAGCACGCCTGTCGAGCAGGCTCTCGTGGCCGATGCCGCGAAGGGGGTCACCGTCGACGTGGTGATGACGCACTCATCTTCCTATGTCAATGGGTTCGATACCCTGATTGCTGGTGGCGTACATGTGCACTTGTACTACAGCCAGACTCCGCTCTACATCCAAGCCAAGGCCCTCTCGGTCAACGAAGAGACGGTGTACGTGGGGAGCATAAACTACGTGACGTCCAGCACGAACGACGATCGCAACATGGGGATCATCACCACCGACCCGACCGTGGTCCGGGGCATCACGACAACGACGGCGAGCGATTCCGCCGGCGCCACCCCCTGCAATCCCAGTAGCTCCGGCTCCGGTTCGCTTTCCACGACGACGACCCCTGCTTCCAGCACCCCGGCTCCGACCTCGAGCGGTTGAACCGGACGCCAGGTGGCTGAACTGCTCCCCTGCCCGGGTCAGGGGCTGCTCGGCGCTCTCCTCGTCCAGGGTGCCGTCGCCGGGAGTGCGGCGCTTCGCCCGCGCTTGTCCGTACGGTTGACGGAAGGCGAGCAGTCGGTCGGGGCGAGGGTTGGAATACCTTCGGCCCCTCCTTCATCAGGACGGGCCAGTTCGACAACCATCGCCACGCCTCGTTGCCGAACCCGACTCGGCCTGAGCCGGAGGCGGAGGACCCGGTCCCGGTCCCGGTCCAGCAAGGTACGTCAGCCCTCGTCAGGTGTCCCCTGGGTGGCAACGCCCGACCCGATGGGGGCCGGCGCGTCCGTGTCGCCGACCGAAGCGGCTCCGCCCCCTGGGTCCTGGTTCGCGTCGCCGTGCTCGTCCGCGTGGGCCGCACCACTGGTCAGGTCGGTCCGGCCGTCGCCTCCCACGCCTCCCACGCCTCCCACGCCTCCCTCGCCTCGCCTCCAGCGTCGGAGCGGTCCGATCCGGGAGATAAGCAGAAGCGTCCCTGCGACTGCCAGCAGGATGCCTGCGCCCTGGACCAGCAATGAACCGAGGTGCCCGTCCTCGCCGAGCCAGAGATGTTCGTCGAAGAAGCGTTCGATGCCCCACAGCACCATGCCCACGCCGATGACGATGCCTGCAGGCGGCAGGACCCGGGCGGGGGGAGTGGTGGCCGGTGACGCATCCCCGACCTCCTCGACCGATGCGGCGGCAACCGCAGCCGGCACCGGCGAGATGGAACGCAGCCATCGTTCGACCAGAAGCAGGATGCCGAAGATGGTGAAGTCCTCGATGGACTGGAAGATCGGCACCGGGAGCCGTTTGCCCACCTGTCCTGCGTAGTACATGCCGAACCACTGGTTGGTCGGGTGCCCACCTCCGGCCACCATGAGCTGGGGGCCGAGCAGGCGGCCGATACCCCAGCAGGCCATGAGCACCGGGGCCATCAGGTCGGCGAAGCGCATGCTCGGGAGTTGAGGGCACCGTCGTCTCGAGCTGACGATGGCGACCGGCACGGCGAAGAGGAGACCGCCGAACGACGAGAGCCCTCCCTGCCAGATGGCGAAGACCTGCGCCGGATGGTGCGAGTAGAAGGAGAAATTGGAGACCACGTGGAGGGCTCGGGCTCCGACGATCGCCGCCACGACAACCCAGAGGAACATGCCGGTCACCCACTGCCACGGATACCCGGCGTTGCGCACTCTGCGCTCGGTGTACCGCAGGCCGAACCAGAAGGTCAGGGCCAACCCGATCCCGTAGGTGTGCACCTCGAGGAACCAGATGTGGAACGCGACGGGGATCGGTCTCATGGGGAAGTGGGTCTCATGGTCAACGGGCGCCGGATCAGAGACGCAATCGACGCCCTCCCAGTATGCCCCAGGTCCCCGGTAGGGTGACACCGGGCAGACCGGCCGACCGACCCGGCCGGTCAGGCGCCCCGATCACAACCAGCTGCAGGTCGCCGTGCGGTAGCGCACGAGCCAGGACAAGGGGGAGCAATGGGATCGCTATCTGGCAAGGTCGCCGTCGTCACCGGTGGCGGATCAGGGATCGGGCTGGCCACGGCCACCCGCCTGGCCGAGGCCGGGGCGTCAGTGGCCGTCGTCGACCTCGACGGTTCGTCGGCCGAGCGCGTGGCCGGTGAGCTCGGAGGCCTGGCCCTGCAGGCCGACGTCGGTCGATCCGACGACTGGCCGGGCATCGTGGAGGCGGTCGTCACCCGCTTCGGCGGCATCGACCTCGCGCACCTCAATGCGGGGGTGACGACGGGAGAAGCGGATATCACCAAGGTCACCGACGACATCTACCGGCGAGCAGTGGGTGTCAATGTCGACGGCGTCGTGTTCGGCGTCCGGGCGTTGGTCCCCGCACTGTCGGCGCGCGGGGGCGGTGCCATCGTCGCCACCGCATCACTGGCCGGCCTGATCGGCTTCTCACCCGATCCCATCTACTGCTTGACCAAGCATGCCGTCGTCGGTCTCGTGCGGTCGCTCGGGCCCCAGTTGGCTGAGCACCACATCACCATCAACGCGGTGTGCCCGAGCATCGTGGACACCCCGTTGATCGACGAAATGCGGGAGGTACTGGAGGGAAGCGGGTTCCCCCTGATCGACGTGGCCACGGTGTCAGAGGCGGTCTTCGACCGCCTCGTGGGCGAGGAGACGGGTGAGGCGATGGTGATCCAGGCCGGCCGGGAGGCCCTGCCGTTCCGCTTCGCCCGACCGCCCGGTCCTCGGGCCGGCGGCACGGTGGGTCAGATGCCACCCGAGGAGTTCGCCGCCCACGATCAGGGATGACCGCCGCCCGGTGCTGCGGGCGACACCTGGCGGGCCGACGGCGGCCCGCCGCAGCAGGTGTGGTCGAGGCCGCGGTGTTTCCGGTGGACGGTGACGGGCAGTTGCTCCCGCGTCGAGCCGAACTGCTCGAACTAGCCGACCCGACCGACGCCGACGAAGCCACCGTCGGTCCGGACACCGGTGATATGCACCGTGGCGCCCGTGTACGGCGCCTCGATCATCGAGCCGCCCCCGACGTACATGGCCACGTGCTCCGACCCTCCGGGGCCGTAGAAGAGCAGGTCGCCGGGCTCGATGTCGGCCAACGGAATGTGGGTGGTGTCGTCGTACTGCCCCCCCGAGTAGTGGGGGAGGCTGATCCCCACCTGGGCGTAGGCCCACTCGACCAGGCCGGAGCAGTCGAAGCCGGCCGGGGTGGAGCCACCCCACACGTAGGGCACGCCGATCATGGTCTCGGCAGCCTGTACGGCACCGGCGGCACCGGCGGCCAGAGGCGGCGGAGGCGCGGAGGGTACCGAGGGGGCCGAGACGCCGCCGCTCGATGAGCCTCCGCCACTGCCGCCGCTCGTGGTGGCGTTGGTGATGGTGCGGTTGGCGGCGGCATGGGCAGCAGAGGCGGTGGCGGCCTGGGCCTGTGCGGCCTGGGCGGCGGCGACCTTGGCATTGAATGCGGCGGTGGCGGCGGCCTGGGCGGCGGCGGCCTGGGCGGCCTGCTGCTGCGCGACCAGTGCCTGGATGTTGGCGTTGACGCTGTTGAGAGTGCCCTGGTATTGGCTGGCCAGAGCGGAGGCCTGGTTCTCTGCGCTGGACAGGGTGTCGAGCGCAGAGGTCTGCTGTGCCTGTTGCTGTTCAAGGGAGCTCTGCGCCGCCTGAAGCTGTGCCTGTGCCGTGTGGAGGTGATCGACGGTGGTCGTCACGTTGCCGGTGGCGATCGCCGAGTACTCCGAGCGGACGCCACTGGTGTTGACGTTCGATGTGAACATCTGGGTCACCTGGCTGCTGGTGCCACTGTTGGTGTAGTCGCTGATGGCCTGTACCCGCAGCTGGGCCTGGTCCTTGGCCACCGTGGCCTGGTCCGCGGCCATCTGGCTCTGGCTGGCGGCGATCTGGTCCTTCAACTGCGAGAGCTGATAGTCGGCCGAAGTGACCTGTCCGGTCAGCGCCTGCCGTTGGGCGTCGATGGACTGGATCTTGGCCGTGATGGCCGCAGCCTGCGCCTTGGCGTCGGAGATCTGATCGGCAGAGGCCGGCACCGAGGTGCAAATCACCGCCGAGGCCGCACCCAAAGCGGAGGCCATCGCGAGCAACGCAACTACCCGTCTACGCGGCTTGCTTCGTGCGGTTTGGCAGGCACCTGGCTCGGACGTCGAGTACTGCTCGGCGTGAGTCATATGTGCATAGGTTCTACTCCAATCAGCGGGCCACCACAAGGACGCCCCCCCCTCGTGTGGCGCTGACCTGGACATTCACTGCCAAAGAATCGCCCCGGCACCCCGCCCCATCGACTGTTCCGGGTAGCGTCGCCGACTGCCGGTTCGATCGTCGGAGCATGAGTCGACACGGGCGGGGTAGGGTCGATGCCCATGGGTGAAATCATCGAATTTCCGAGCAATGGAAGCAGTGGCCACGGCTATATCGCAACCCCTGTTGACGGGGCGAATTCGACCTCGGGGATCATCGTCCTGCAGGAGTGGTGGGGTCTGGTGGACCAGATCAAGCGCACCTGTGATCGGTTCGCCGACGCCGGCTTCTCTGCCCTGGCCCCCGACCTGTATCACGGCACCACCGTGCCGCTGACCGAGCCGGACGAGGCGGCCAAGGAGATGATGGCCCTCAAGATGGATTCGGCGGCGAAGGACCTGAGCGGTGCGGTGGACGAGTTGATCCGCCGCACCGGAAGATCACAGGTGGGCGTGATCGGATTCTGCATGGGAGGCGGCCTGGCACTGGTGCTGGCCACCCAGCGTCCCGGCGCGGTCAAGGCGGTGGTGCCGGCCTACGGCGTGATCCCCTGGGCGGACGCCCGCCCCGACTACTCGCGGCTGGACGCGGCGGTGCTGGGCCACGCTGCCGAGCAGGACGACTTCTTCACACCCGATGCGGCGCGTGCGCTGGAGGCGGAGCTGCGCGGCCTCGGCAAGGATGTCGAATTCCACCACTACCCGGGGGTGGGCCACGCCTTCTTCAATGACGAACGGCCCGAGGCCTACGACCATGACTCCGCCGAGCTCCTCTGGGACCGTACCGTCGCCTTCTTCCGTGAGCGGCTGAACTGAGCCGGAGTGGCCGCGCCCGGTCTCGTCGATGAGTACCTGACCCTCGGCCTCCGGCTGGGTCGCCACATCGACGGGCTGGTGGACGCGTACTACGGCCCGCCCGATCGGGCCGGCGTGGTCGCCGCCGAGCCGGTGACGGCACCGGGGCGCCTGGTGGCCGAGGCCAAGGGTCTGATTGCCGCCATCGACGCAGGGGGGGAGCTCGACCGGTCGACCGTCGGCATCGGAGCCGTCGACGGTGCCGGCGCCCCGTCCGTCCGCCGGCACTGGCTGCGGGCGCAGGTCGTCGGGCTGTTGACCACGGCACGGCGACTCTCCGGGGAGTCGATCGGCTACGCCGACGAGGTGGAGGCCTGCTACGGGGTGCGCCCGACCCGGGTGGACGAGGAGGTCTTCTCGGATGCGCACCGCAGGCTCGACGGGGTGCTACCCGGCTCCGGTCCGCTCGCCGAGCGGCTGGTGGCGTGGCGGGAGTCGCACGCCGTGCCGGTGGACCGCCTGGGCGCGGCCATCGATTCGCTGGCGCAGGACCTCCGCGAGCGGACGAAGCGCCTGTTCGGCCTGCCCGAGGGGGAGCACGTCGAGTTCGAGCTGGTCACGGGTCAGCCCTGGTCCGGGTTCAACTACTACCTGGGCGACCTGCAGAGCCGGGTGGCGGTCAACACCGACCTCCCGGTCCTGTCGACCGGGCTGGCCCACCTGGTGGCCCATGAGTCGTACCCCGGGCACCACACTGAGCACGCCCGCAAGGAGGTCGGACTGGTCCGACGCCGGAGTTGGTGGGAGGAGTCCATCTTCCTGGTGGGCACCCCTCAGTGCCTGCTCGCCGAGGGCCTGGCCGATCTGGGCCTGGAGGTCGTGATGGGCCGACGGCCCGAGGCGGTGGTGGCCTCCCACCTGGCACCGCTCGGCATCCGCTACGACAGTGAGGTCGTCGCCGCGGTGTCCGAAGCCGGCGAGGCCCTGGGCGCCGTCCGACAGAACGCGGCCTTTCGCCTCCACGAGGACGGCGCCGACAGCGAGACCGTGACCGGCGAAGTGGCCCGATGGAGCCTGCTCTCGCCCGATCGGGCGGCCAAGGCGGTCGAGTTCCTGACCCATCCGACGTGGCGGGCCTACCTCACCTGCTACGTGGAAGGCCTGCCGCTGTGCCGGTCGTTCGTCCACGGCGACCCGGCACGGTTCGAGCGGCTCCTCTCGGAGCAGCTGACCCCCGACGTGCTCCAGGACCAGATCGCGGCCGACCGGGCCCACTCCGTCACTCCGGCCCAACCGGTCTGACCGGACCCGCCGGCCTGCATTTTGGCCTGCCCCCGATTGGGCCGTACCATCGCGGTATGTCCGAACGCTCCCGGTACCTGCCCCGCCGCTCCTGCATGTCATCACCAGGGTCGAACGAACGCTTTCTGGCCAAGGCACCCACCGTGCCGGCCGACATGAGCTTCCTCGACCTCGAGGACTCGGTGGCCCCGTCGGAGAAGGAGGCGGCCCGCGCCAAGGTGGCCGACGCCATCAAGAACCTCCCCTGGGACGACCGCGTGCTGTGTGTGCGGATCAATGCCTGGGACACCGAGTGGACCTACGGCGACGTGATCGAAGTGGTGTCCAACGCCGGGGAGCGGCTCGACGAGCTGATGCTTCCCAAGGTGCAGACCGCAGCCGAGGTGGTCGCCCTCCACCTGTTGCTCTCCCAGGTGGAGAAGAAGTGCGGGCTTCCGGTCGGGCACATCGGGATCGAGGCCCAGATCGAGACCACCCGCGGGCTGATCAATGTCGAGGAGATCTGTGCGGCCTCGCCCCGCCTCGAGACGATCATCTTCGGCCCGGCCGACTTCGCCGCCTCGATGGAGATGCCGGTCCTGACGGGCGGAGTGGCCATCCCCGAATACCCGGGTGACCACTTCAACTATGTGTTCTCCAAGATCCTCATGGCCGGCAGGGCCAACGGGCTCCAGGTGATCGACGGCCCGTTCCTCAAGATCCGCGAGCTCGACAGCCTCCGCGATTTCTGCCAGCGCACCCGGGTGCTCGGCTACGACGGCAAGTGGGCTCTGACGCCCGACCAGGTGGGCGTGCTCAACGAGGTGTACTCGCCCACCCAGGAGCAGTTCGACAAGGCGTGGCACATCTTGGACGCCTACCGCAAGGCCACCGAGCATGACCGGGCCGGTGCGGTCATGTTCGGTGACGAGATGATCGACGAGGCGTCCCGCAAGATGGCGACCAAGTTCGTCACCCGTGGCGAGCGCGCCGGACTGAGCCGGTCGTCAGGCTGAAGCCGGCGAATCGGGGCCGGCGGGGCAGGAGCGCCCCGGTCAGCTGCCGGCGTTGCTCAACAGGCGGCGGGCGATCACCTTCAGGGCCAGGGTCTCGTCGGCGCCCTCGAAGATGGAGAGGACGCGGGCGTCGACGAAGTACCGGCTGACCGGGAACTCCTCCGCGTAGCCCATGCCGCCGTGGATCTGCAGCGCCTCCCGCGTGACCCACTCGGCCGCCCGGCACACGTACGCCTTGATCATCGACGCTTCGAGCGTGCCCTCGCCCTTCGACATCAGGCGGGCCACCTCGTAGGAGAACTGCCGGCATGCCTGGATGAGCACGGCCATCCTTGCCAGCTTGGCCCGGGTCAGCTGATATTCGACGATGGGCGCCCCGAACACGACCCGGTTGCGGGCGTAGTCGAGGGCCGCCTCGTAGGAGGCCTGCATCACCCCGAGGGCGCGGGCGGCGGTCTGCAGGCGCCCGTTCTCGAATCCCTGCATCTGCAGGTAGAAGCCCCTGCCCAGACCCCCGTCACCGCCGACAAGGTTGGCGTCGGGCACGAACCAGTTCTCGAAGGCCACCTCGTAGGAGTGCATCCCCCGGTAGCCGAGGGTGTCGATGGCCCGGCCCTCCATCCGTCCCGAGGAGTCCGACGGCCGCCCGTCGGACCCGGCCGCCTGGGTGAAGAGGAACCCGTGCCCGTCAGCCTGGGGCTTCTCCACCAGGAACAGGGAAAGGCCCCGGTGGGCCTTCGACTTGTCGGGATCGGTGCGGGCCAACAACATGACCACGTCGGAGCGGGCGGCGAAGGTGCACCAGGTCTTCACCCCGTTGATCAGCCAGCCGCCCGCGGTGGGCACCGCGGAGGTGACCACGCCGGCGACGTCCGACCCGTAGTCGGGCTCGGTCACGGCCACGGCCCCCATCACCTCGGCAGTGGCCAGCCGGGGCAGCCAGTGCTGCTTCTGCTCCTCGGTGCCGCCGTGGACGATGGCCCGGGTGAGGATCTCCGGCCGGGTGATGAGCGAGCCCCCGGCTCCCAGCGAGCCCCACGCCAGCTCTTCGGTGGCCACAACCATGGCCAGGTAGTCGGCCTCGCCACCGGTGGCGAACCCTCCGTACTCCTCGGGAACGGACATGCCGAAGCCGCCCATCTCCGCCATTCCCGTGATGATCTCCTCGGGGATGTCGGTGTTGGCCCGGTGGATGTGCTCTGCCCGCGGGCGGATCTGCTCGTCGGCGAAGCGGTGGAAGGTCTCGCGCACCAGCTCGAAGTCGGCATCGAGGTGGCGGGGACCCTGCTGTTCGGCCAGTGAGGCCAGGAAGTCCGGGCCTCGGTAGGTGGCCACGAACTGCTCCGCGGGCGCCAACCAGTCGGCGCCGATGCCCCACTCCTTGGAGCGGCCGACGGTGCGGGACGCCAGGTCGGCCAGCGCGTCGGCGGTGAAGGCACAGGCGATCCGGGCCTCGATGTCCCCCTGCGCGCCGTAGGCGAGCACCGCGTCGGCGGTGCGGACGGCTGCGGCGGCATGGGCCACGTCGTAGGCGAGTACTTGGACCTCGTCGGGCCCCCCCGCCGCGGCCATGGAAGAGATCCCGGCATCGACGACTGCCTGGGCCACGGCGATGGCGTCGGCTGCTGCTGCGAGATCAGGTGAGGGGAGCGGTTCGGTGGTCACCTCCCAAGGTTACCGATCCGTGGATGGCGATCGGCACGGCCGTTCCCCTGGCGGGCAGCCTCAGCGTGCGGGCGCCTGGGCTACCACGGTCACCAGCGGGGGCAGCACCACGGGGTCGTCGCCGGGGTCGACGCCGGTCAGGACCTCGAGGTAGTCGGCCACCGGCCCCGGCCCGGCACCCGCAGGTGCCTCGGCCCAGGCGTCGACCGTGATCAGCCCGGCGTCGCGGGCCAGCGAGGGCAGTAGAGCGCCCACGTCGGGGTGGCGGGCCGACGGCATCGAAAACGGTTCGCCGCCGATCCGGCCGGCCGAGGTGATCGGCTCCTGGGCCACCACCCATCCTCCGGGACGCACGGAGGCGGCCATCCGGGCCAGCACCACCGAGGGGTCCACCACGTGGAGGAGCAGGAACCGGCAGAAGGCGAGGTCGACGGCTTCGGGGAGGCGGAGATCCTCGCCGGACTGGGTGATGGCCAGCACCTGGCTGTGCGCGGCGGCGGCCTCCGCCACCTCGTCGCGCGCTTTGGGATCGCTGTCCACCGCGTAGACCCGGCCCTCGCGCCCGACGATCTCGGCCAGCGCCACCGACACATCGCCCCCGCCGGCACCGACGTCGACGCACGTCCATCCGGGGCCGATGCCCAGCCGATCGAGAGCGGTGGCCAACGGTCGTCGGTAGACGTCGTCTCTCAGGCCCCGGAACTCCATTGCGCCACGTTACCGGCCGCCGCCCGGGGGGTGGCAGGTGCTGCACGGGGCCAATCCCCCCGCCGGCAGGTTCCCGCTCGCAGCCATCGGGAGATCGGCCGCTGACCCCATCGAAATTCGCACCAGATCGGAGCCAGTAACCTCACCTTCCGTGAGAGTGACGATGATGTTGTGCGACGCTGCCCAGGTATCCGACGGCAAGCTCTATGTGCTGGGTGGTGGGTGGAGCATGACCGGGCCCGACCCGGTGCCCTCGGCCATCGCACTCAAGATCGATGTGGGCTGGCACGAAGCCGAGGCGCCCCACCACTGGGAGCTCTTCCTCGAGGACGCGGACGGGCGCCCGGTCATGGTCGACACTCCCGACGGCGAGCATCCTGTCGAGGTGCGGGGGGAGTTCACCGTGGGGCGCCCTCCGGGCATCCCCGAGGGATCCCCGATCGACGTGGCGCTGGCCGTCAACCTCGGCCCCCTGCCGCTGACCCCCGGCACCCGCTACACCTGGCGCATGGCCATCGATGGCGAGTCGCAGTCGGACTGGGTGCTGGGGTTCACGACGCGGCCACTTCCCGTCCAGGACTGAGCGAGGCCGGTGGCCGGGCTCGGCGCATCCCGGCTGAGTCGATGGTTCGCCGCAGGAGTGGTCGTCTCGGGGATTGCGGTCCTCGGGACGGTCGCCGTCCACACCACGTCGGCCTCCACGCTGGCCGCCCAGGCGGTGCAACGGTCAGCCGACCAGGCCAACGAACGCCTCTTCGACTGCCTTTCGGATCGGGCCCATCAACTGGTGTCCCCGTCCGAGCCCGTGCACATCCGGGGTGACGGCCTCGAGCAGGTCATCTACCTCGAAGGCTCCATTGCCGCCTGGGCCTCCCTGACGCCCGGCGACCAACCGGCCTCGGTGACGCTGGACCTCGCGTCAGGCAGCGGCCCCGGATCGTGCGGCGGCTTCGTGCTGACCGCCGAGCACACCGGCCGGCAATGACCGCCGACGTCGTGCGCACCGTGGTCGTGCTCTCACTTGCGGGGGCACTGCCCTCGATGGCGCTGGCCGGAGTCCGGCCGGTGGCCCTGGCCGTCACCCCGCTGAGCGGGGCGGCCATCGCCGCGCTGGCCTCGACCTGCTGCCTGGCCATCGCCGGCGACCTGTGGGAGTGGTTCGTCGTGCTCGCTGCGCTGGCCGCGGCAGCGGTCCTCGCCGTCTGGGCCGTCCGCCCGGGCTCGCGCCCGTGGAGCCGGGACGCCGGCGAGTGGTCGTGGCCGGTGCTCGGCGGCATGGCAGTGGTGATCGCCGTGGTCGTCTGGTCCCTGCGCGGACTGTCGGTGCCCGATGTCGGCTTCGACGCCCGGATGTTGTGGGTACTGCGGGGTGCTTGGTTCGTCCACGGCCACGGGGTCGCACGAGGCGTACTCACGAATGTCTCCTACCAGTTCGCCGAGCCGAGTTTCCCCCCGCTCATCGGATCGGCGGCCGGCATCGGCTGGGTGGCCAACGGGATGGAGGTGGGCAGTGCCGCCTCGTTCCGGCTGGGACAGATCGTGGTCGGCGTCCTCAACGGTTGCGCCCTGGTCGCCCTGGGCACCGCCATGCTCCGGGTGTCGACCTCTGCCACCCGGCGGACCGGACATGTTCCGGACTGGGTGGCCGGCGTGGCGGCAGCAGTGGTGGCGGCACTGCTGTGCACAGCGGCCGCAGGATCGGCCGGGAGGTACCTCACCAACGGGTTCGCCGACGCGCCCTGGGTGTTCGCCGCTGCGTTCGCGGTGGTGTTCGGGCTGTTCCTGCCCGTGAGCCCCTCCAACCTCGGGGTGGCGGCGGTCGGCGTCGCCGTGGCCGGCCAGATCAAGTTGGAGGGGACCTTTACCGCAGGTGCCGTCGTGGTGCTGTTGTCCCTGCGATATGCCTGGGCGGCGCCGTCGCGCCGGGGCCGGGTGGCGGCGGTGGTCGCCGGAGGAGCGGGGATTGCGGCGCTGGCCGCCTGGCCGATCCTCGCCTCGGCCCTCCATGCGGTGCCCGACGCCGACACGACGGGACCACGCAGCGGAACCATCGACGGGCGCCTTCATGCCACGGTCGATGCGTTCGGGGGCCATCTCCACCTCGTGCCGGTCGCCGCCGTGGTGGCGATCGTGGGTGCCCTGGTCCTGCGTGGGTCGCGCCGTCAGTTGGGAATCGGGAGCGACCTGGCGCTGTGGCTGGTCATGGCGTGCAACCTGGTTGTGGTGGCCGGCACCTACGTCTTCGGCACGACGACGATCCGTGTGTGGCTGGGGGTGTCGGTCGACCGGGTGGTCCTGTTCGCCGTGGTGATGGCGCTGGTCGACGTGGCGGTCTGGTCGTTGGTGGCGGTCGACCTGCTCCTGTCCGAGGGCACGCGGGTGTTCCACCGCCCGCCGGTCCCCCGGCCGTCGGGCGGTGGAACACCCACGGCGTTGGACGGCGGCCGCCCCGGCGTACTACACCAGCCACCATGACCACCTACGACCGCCCCTTCGGCCGCTACTTCGAGGACTTCGAGCCGGGTGACGTGTATCGCCATTGGCCCGGCAAGACCATCACCGAGGCCGACGACCACCTGTTCTGCATGATCACCATGAACCACCACCCCCTGCACACCAACGCCTGGTTCGCCGAGAACGAGACCGTGCAGGGGAAGAACGTGGTGGTGGGCAACTTGGTCTACTCCCTGGCACTGGGCATGAGCGTCCCCGATGTCAGCGGGATGGCCATCGCCAACCTCGAGGTCGAGTCCCTGATCCACCGGGCGCCGACCTTCCACGGGGACACCATCTACGCGGAGACCAAGGTCATCGCCAAGGCGGAATCGAAGTCACGGGACGACCGCGGCGTGGTGACGGTCGAGACCAAGGCGTTCAACCAGCGTGGCGACGAAGTGTGCTTCTTCCGGCGGAAGGTCATGGTCTGGAAGCAGGCCGCCGCCCCGGTGCGCCGCCGCCCCTACGGGGACGACGTCTGGGGTTGAGCGGAACGGCCGGCCGATGACCCGGGGACGGGTCGCGTTCCGACGCGACGCCGTCGGGAGCTTCGAGGGGGTGAGGGCGATTCGCCCGCCCGCGCAGGTCCGCGCCCTCGGCCGTGCCGTCGAACAGTGGGGGACCGCGACGGGCGCCGACTCCCGACGAGCCGCACTGCCGTGGCGATCGACCCGGGACCCCTGGGCCGTGCTGGTGAGCGAGGTGATGGCCCAACAGACCCAGCTGGCCAGGGTGGTGCCGGCCTACCTCCGATTCCTCGAGATGTTCCCCACGCCGGCAGCATGCGCGGGCGCACCCTTGGGCGACGTGCTGCGGGCCTGGGAGGGGATGGGCTACAACCGCCGCGCCCGCAACCTGCACCGGGCTGCCGATGCACTCGTTGCCGAACACGGCGGTGCCGTCCCCGCCGACCTCGGCGCCCTGCTGACGCTCCCGGGCGTGGGCCCTTACACGGCCCGGGCGGTGTTGGCCTTCGCCTTCAGGCACGACATGGGGGTGGTGGACACCAACGCCGGAAGGGTGCTGTCGAGGGCGGTGGCCGGCCGGCCGCTGCGCCCCGCCGAGGCCCAGGCGCTGGTGGACGCCATGGTGCCCGCCGGGGGCGGGTGGCAGTTCGGCCAGGCCCTGCTCGACCTTGGTGCCATGGTGTGCGTTGCCGCAAGGCCCCGGTGCGGCGACTGCCCCATCCGGCCCCGCTGCAGATGGGCGTCGGCCGGCCGGGGCGGTCCGGACCCCGCCCGGGGCTCGGCGGCGGTCTCGACGGCGCAGACGGTGTTCGCCGGATCCGACCGGCAGGGTCGGGGCCGGCTCGTCGATGCGTTGCGGAGGGCGCCCGTGACTCCGGACCGGGTCTCGGCTGCGATGGGATGGGAGGACGAGCCGGGACGGGCTGCCCGGGTGGTGGAGAGTCTCATCGGGGACGGGTTGGTGGCCCGTGACGACTGCGGAGTGCTCCGCCTCCCCTAGATGATCCCTTGGAATTGATCATCTAGGCGGTCAGGAAGCGGATGATGTGGTCGTTGACCTCGTCGGGCTTCTCCACGTGGAGGAAGTGCCCGGCTCCCTCGATGACCACGACCTCCGACCCGGGTGCCAGGTGGTCGGCAACCGGGCCGATCACCTCGATGCCCATGCAGCCGTCATCCGCGCCGTGCAGGTACAGGATCGGCTGCGGGGCCGTCGTGTTGCCGGCCGCCTGGGCGGCAGCGGCCTCCGGGTCGTCCGGCGGGCCGGCGAACATTGCCCGGTAGTACCCGATGGCAGCGCCCAGGCTTTCGGGAGCGGCCAGCGCCTTCTTGACCTGTGCGGCATCCCAGGACCCGTCGAAGCCCGGTGACCAGGCCGCCCAGAGGCGGTCGATGAAGACGAAGTCGTCGACGGCCACTCCGTACTCGGCGAGCGCCGTCTGGAAGAAGAAGATGTACCAGCTGCGGTGCAACTGGTCGAAGGCGAAGAACCGCTCACCCATCGACCGCTGGGGCGGCACTGCGGCGGTGACCGCTATCCGCCAGCGATCGGGCTGGAAGGCCGCCGCTCCGTAGGTCATCATCGCCCCCCAGTCGTGCCCGATGATCACGGCGTCCCCGTCGCCACCGAGGGCCTCGTGGAGAGCGCAGGCGTCGAGGGCGAGTGTCCCGGTGTCGTAGCGGCCGTCCTCGGGCACCGACGTGGGCGCGTATCCGCGCAGGTAGGGCGCCACGGCGTGGTACCCGGCATCGGCCAGGCGGGGGAGCAGGTGGCGCCAGGTGTGGGGGGTGTCCGGGAAGCCGTGCAGGCACAGGGCGAGCGGCCCGTCCTCAGGGCCTTCGCCCAGGTAGGCGAACTCGACACCGTTGGCATTCACCGTGTGTTGATCCATGTCCCGGAGGGTACCTCGGGGTCGGGCCGGCGCCGCGGCTAGCCTGCTCCTTCTGTGAGAATCACCTACTTCGGCGTGCGGGGATCGTGCCCGTGCTCGTCCGACCAGCACCGTCGCTACGGGGGAAACACCTCCTGCGTCCTGGTCGAGGTGCCTGGCGAACCTCCCTTGATCCTCGACCTGGGGACGGGGCTCCGCTCCCTGGGCAACTACCTCAACGTCCCCCTCCAGGCCGCAGGCATCCCGCTCGAGGCCAATGTGTTCCTGACCCATCTGCACTACGACCACGTGTTGGGGCTGCCCTTCTTCTCGCCGATGCGGGACCCGGGCGCGGTGCTCGAGATCTACGGCCCGTCGCAGGACGGGCAGGAAGGGGAGTCGCTGCACGACGCCATGGCCGGTATGGTCAAGCCTCCCTTCTTCCCGATCCACATGGCCGACTTCCGCGGCGAGCTGCGCTTCCATGACCTGGGGGATGGCGACGACGTGACCCTCGGGTCCATCAAGGTGAAGGTGCGTGCCGTCCCGCACATCGGGCACACCCTCGGCTTCCGGGTCGAGGCCGACGGTCGCAGCGTGGCCTACATCTCGGATCACCAGGCCCCGGTCGATCGCCAGACCGTGGACCGGGGGGTCATGGACTTGTGCGACGGCGCCGACGTGGTCATCCACGATGCCCAGTACACGGAGGACGAGTTCGTCCTGTTCTCTGACTGGGGCCATTCGACCCCCGCCTACGCGGTCCATGTCGCCAGTGTGGCCGGGGCCCGCAAGTTGCACCTGTTCCATCACGACCCGGTCCATGTGGACAAGGTGATCGACCAGATACTCCGCCAGTCGCGGCGCATGGCATCGAAGCTGCCACTGTCCGAGGTGATCGCCTCGGCCGAAGGAATGTCGTTCGACCTGGGGGCCGAGTGACCGTGGTGTTCGACACCGCCGGGTTCAAGGACGCCATGAGCCGCTTCACCACCGGGGTCACCATCGTCTCGGGCATCGAGGAGGGCGAGCCGGTGGGCTTCACCTGCCAGAGCTTCGTCTCGCTGTCCATCGACCCACCGTTCGTCGCGGTCGCCCCCGCCCGCACCTCGACCAGTTGGCCTCGCATCGCCAGGGCAGGGAGCTTCTGCGTCAATGTCCTTGGTCGGCACCAGGTGGATCTGGGCCGTGCCTTCTCAGTCTCCGGAGGGCGGAAGTTCGAGGGCGTGGAGTGGCATCCGTCGCCAGGCAGCGGCTCGCCGGTGATCGAGGGCTGCCTGGCATGGGTCGACTGTGCCGTGGAGCTGGTGCACGACGCCGGCGATCACGAGCTGATCATGGGACGTGTACTCGACCTCGGGACAAGGGAGGGATCGCCGCTGCTGTTCTTCCGCAGCGGGTTCGCTGCGCTGGCCTCGCTCGAGCGCGACGAGGAAGGGGAGTAGCCGGTGCCACAGATCGAGCAGTCCGAGGTGATCGCCGACGTCGTCGTCGTCGAGCCCGATGCCCACGGTGATGAACGGGGACGGTTCGTGGAGACCTACCGGCGGAGCTGGTTCCCGCTGGGTCGCGAGATGACCCAGGCCAACCGGTCCGAGAAGCAGGCCGGTGCGATCGTGGGCCTGCACTACCACCTGCACCAGGCCGACTACTGGTACGTCCTCCGGGGGACCGCCCGCGTGGTCCTCCACGATCTGCGCCAAGGATCACCGACCGATGGCGCCACGCTCTCCCTCGACCTCGACGGCGACCACGACCGCGGCCTGTTCATCCCGCCCGGGGTCGCCCATGGGTTCGCCTCGCTGACCGACCTCGCCCTGTGGTACCTGGTGGACGGCTACTACAACCCGAACGACGAGCTGGGCGTGGCCTGGGACGACCCGGCCATCGGTGCGGACTGGGGCCTCGTCGATCCGGTGCTTTCGGACCGAGACCGTTCGAACCCGTTGCGGTCGGAGATCCCGGCAGGCGTGCAGCCTCGGGCGGGCCTCCGTACCTGACCGGCCACCTCCGGGTCCGGGCGGGCGGGCCGCTGTCGCCCTGGCGAACCCCTTCGGTGCCTCGTCCTGTCTGCCAGACTGCGCAGATGGCACCCTCCACGGCGCGCATGCCGGCCCCCACCCCCGACCGGCTGGGCTCCCCGGGCACCGGGGTGCTGGTCACCGGTGGGGGATCGGGAATCGGCAGGGCGACGGCGCTGGCACTCGCCGAGGTCGGGCGGCCTGTTGCCGTCTGGGACATCGACGCCGAGGGTGCCGAGGAGACCGCCACCATCTGCCGGCGGGACCACGGGGTCGTGGCCGAGTGGGCGGTCGTGGACGTGGCCGACACCGCCGCCATCGAGAAGGCCGTGCCCGAGGCCGCCGACGCCCTGGGCTCACTGGGTGGGTTCGTCCATTCCGCCGGCAGGTCGGGGCCGATGCCGGTGGACTTCGTCGACGACGAGCTGTGGGACGCCACCCTGAATGTGAACCTCCGGGCTCCAGTGATGATCTCACGCATGCTGCTGGATCCGTTCCGCCAGGCCGGACCGGGGTCGGCCGTCGTCCTGATCTCCTCGGTCGAGGGCCTGTTCGGGAGTGCGGTCCTCACCGCCTACTGCGCGTCCAAGGGCGGTGTACTGGGTGTGATGCGATCCATCGCACAACGATTCGCCAGTGAGGGCTTCCGGGTCAACGCCGTCTGCCCGGGTGCGGTGGACACCCCGATGCTCCAACCTGCCTTCGAGCTCCCCGGATTCCGCGCGCAGCTCGAGGAGCGGACCCCCCTGCAGCGGGTGTCCACCCCAGACGAGGTGGCCAGACCCATCCGGTTCCTGCTCTCCGACGAGGCGTCTTTCATCACGGGCACCCACCTGACCGTGGACGGGGGAATGACCTCGGTGACCGCCATCTGAGCACTAGGGCGGGCGGTTGCGCCTCCTGCCACCCACCCCGGACGGCGCCGATCTGGGCGCCGGTGCCCGTGGAGCCCCCTTTTCGGGGTTGAATGGTCCCGATGTGGATCGTCCTGATCGGAGTGGCGTTGGTTGCCGTCGGGGTTCTGACCGCGGGGCTGATCCGGCGACCCAGAAGCCACGACCTGCACTCCGTGCGGAGCTACCACTCGGCTCTCGGGACGCTGGAGCACCTGTCCGACAGGGTCGGACCGTCGACAGCGAGGCCCTTCGACCGGACCGGCGGGCCGGCAGAAGGCCATGTGGCCGACGCGCCCGCAGGGGATGGCCGGGCGGAGGGCGACGGGACCACCCCCGGGACCGGCCCCGGACCCACCCGAGCGGTGCCACCGGTTCGGATCTGGGGCAGGGACGACGTTCCCGACCCCGACGCGCCCCTGATCTTCGACGACGCCCGCCCCATCGACCGGTACCGTTCCAGCACCGCGGGCGGGGGGGTACCGGCGGTCCGGTCGGGCCGCGCCCAGAAGATGGCGCTCGACTCGATGAACCATCGACCGCGGCGCAAGGCCGCGGTGGTACTCGTGGCGGCGGCCCTCGTGTTTTTCGGGGCGCTGGCGTACATCGGGAGCAGGCGCTCCAACACTTCGGCGCACCCCACGCCTTCGTCCACGACCCGGACAACAGGCCCGGCGTCCACGTCCACGACGGCCGGCTCAGCGAACCGGGGCAACGCCGACAAGACCAAGACCAAGACCAAGGTCACCCCGACCACGCTGCCCAGCCGGATCGTCGCCTCGTCGTCGACGGCGTCGTCCGCCACCTACCCGGTCGGAAGCAACTCCTTCCAGATCACGGTGACGGCCACCGGGCCCTGTTGGATCGACGCCTCGACCTTGGCCTCGGGGTCCACGCTGTGGACAGGGTCGCTCCAGGCCGGGAACGTCCAGGTGATCCAGGCCACCGGGCCCACCACCGTCCAGATCGGCGCCGCCTCCGTCTCCTTCACCGTCGGCACCGTGCCGGTGGTGCTCCCGACGCCGTTCCACACCCCGTTCGTGGCGACGTTCCAACCGGTCGCTGCGGCCTCGACCAGTGCGACCACGACGATCCCAGCGGGGCCGGCGGCCACCTCCCCCGGCTGAAGCGCCCGGATCGGGGGCGCGCTCGGGTGCTGCCCGCCCGGCGGCCGCCAGGGTCATGCAGCTCAGGGGAGCGGTGCCTGGTCGGTGAGGCCGAGGGCGTCGAGGATGAAGGCGTAGACGAAGGCCTCGTCCTTCCAGGCGTCATAGCGGCCGGAGGGGCCGCCGTGGCCGGCCCCGAGCTCGGTCTTCAGCAGCACGTTGTTCTCCGGATTGGCGGCCCTCAGCTTGGCCACCCACTTGGCCGGCTCCCAGAATCCCACCCGGGGATCGGAGAGGCCGGCCGTCGCCAGGATGTCCGGGTAGCGCACCGGTGCCCCTGCCTCGTCTACCGAGCGGACATTGTCGTAGGGCGAGTAGGACTTGATGACGGTGTAGATCCCGGGGTCGTCCACGGGGTTTCCCCACTCCTCCCACTCGAGCACGGTGAGGGGAAGCGTCTCGTCCAGAATGGTGGTCAGGCAGTCCACGAAGGGGACCTCGGCGACGATGGCCCGGAACAGTTCCGGGGCCAGGTTGGCGACCGCCCCCATCAACAGGCCCCCCGCACTTCCGCCCCGGGCCACCAGCCGGTCAGGCGAGGTCCAGCCGCCGGCCACCAGGCTCCGGGCGCACGCCACGAAGTCGGTAAAGGTGTTTGGCTTGGCCGCGAACTTGCCGTCCTCGTACCACCGGCGGCCCATCTCCCCGCCACCCCGGACGTGGGCGATGGCGTAGATGAACCCCCGGTCGAGGAGGCTGAGGCGGAGCGAGGAGAACGTCGGGTCCATCGAGGCCTCGTACGAGCCGTAGCCGTACAGGAGGCACGGCGCTCCATCGGAGCCCCCGCGCCTTCCGGCCCCTTCCTGGCCGGCAGCGACCGGGGCAGGGACCAGATCGGGCCGGTAGACAAGGGAGATGGGGACCTGGGTCCCGTCCTCGGCCGCCGCCCATCGGCGCTCGGTCCGATACCGGACCGGGTCGAAGTCCCCCAGGACCGGCTGCCGCTTCCGCAGGACCGCCTCGCCCGTGTCGAGGTCGAGGTCGTAGACCGATCGCGGGGTGGTCAACGATGTGTACCCGTAGCGGAGCGTCGTGGAGTCGTACTCGGGGTTGGCCCCTCCCCACACGGTCGAGGGGGACTCCGGCTGGCTCACCGGTGTGGATGCTCCGGTCGACGCGTGGATGACCCGTATCCGGGTCTCCCCACCCTCCCGCTCGTAGACCACCAGGTGGTCGGCGAACGGGTCGACCGCGTCCAACCTCACCCCCGGGCGTGCCGGAATCACCTCACGCCAGTGGGCCCGGTCCGGGGCCCGGTCGGGTGCCTCCATCAACCGGAAGTCCTCGGCCCCGTCGTTGGTGACGATGAGGAAGCGGCCGTCGTTGCTCCCGCCCTGAGCGTCGCCCCGGTCGTGGTCGACGCTGTACTCGATGCCGTGTCGCCGGGGCTCGATCACGGTGAACTCCCCCCGAGGGTCGTCCGCGGACAGTGCATGGAACTCGGAGGTCACCTTGGAATCCAGGCCGCACAGGATGAACCGGTCGTCCTTGGTACGACCGACGCCGAGGTAGAAGCGGTCGTCGGGCTCCTCGAGGACCAGCACGTCGTTCGAGGGGTCGGTGCCGACCCGGTGGCGCCACAGCTGGTAGGGGCGCATGGCCTCGTCCACGCGGACGAAGAACACGGTTGCGTTGTCGTTGGCCCAGGCCACCCCATAGGACGTGTCCTCGAGCGACTCCGGTGACTCCAACCCGGTCGAGAGCTCACGGAAGCGCATGGTGTAGCGCTCACCGCCGGTGGTGTCGGTGGAGTAGACCAGCCATGCATGGTCTGGGCTGACGGAGAGGTTCCCGAGGGCGAAGTAGTCGTGCCCTTCGGCCAGGAGGTTCTCGTCGAGAATGACCTGCTCTCCTTCCGGAACCCCTCCGTGGGCATCCCCACCTACGGCGCTGGCCGCTCCCTTCTCGGCGACGCCGACGTCGGCCGGCCGGCGGCCGTGGATGCCGTAGTTGCTCCCTTCCACCGTGCGGCCGTAGTAGAACCACGGCCCCTTGCGGACCGGGACCGAGAGGTCGGTCTCCTCGATGCGGGCGACGATCTCGTCGAACAGCGCGGCCTGGAGCCCGACGGTGCCGCCCATGGCTGCCTCGGTGTAGGCGTTCTCTGCGACCAGGTGTGCGATCACCGCGGGGTCATCTTTGTTCCGGAGCCAGTACCAGTCGTCGATCCGGATGTCGCCGTGTGCCACCAGTTCGACCGGTTGCCGTTCGGGGACCGGTGGCCCGGCTGGTGGGGGAGGGTGGTCTGAGGGGTGGTTGCCGGGCATCCGACCAGGATGACACGTTGCCCCGGCAGGGTGATCGGGGACCCGCTCGCTCCGGCCTGCAGGGTTGTTACTATCTGTGTAGGAGAAATCCCCAGCACTCCCGAACGGCGACCCAGGAGTCCTCATGACCACCACCGATCTCGACCTCGGAAAATACAAGCTCGGATGGTCCGATGAGGAGGACTATGTCTTCAAGCCCAAGAAGGGCCTGAACGAGTCCATCGTCCGGGAGATGTCGGCGATGAAGAACGAGCCCGACTGGATGCGCGACTTCCGGCTGAGGGCCCTTCAGCGCTTCGAGAAGCGGCCCATGGCCCAGTGGTTCGCCGTCAACATGCCCGACCTCGACTTCGACGACATCTACTACTACATCAAGCCGACATCCGGGCAGGTGGAGGATTGGAACGATCTCCCCGACGCCATCAAGAACACCTACGAGAAGCTGGGCATCCCCGAGGCGGAACGCAAGTACCTCGCCGGAGTGACCGCCCAGTACGAGTCCGAGGTGGTGTTCCACCGCAATCGTGAGGATCTCGAGTCACTGGGCATCATCTTCTGCGATATGGACACCGCGGTGCGCGAGTACCCCGACCTGGTGCGCAAGTACTTCGGGACCATCATCCCGCCCAACGACAACAAGTTCGCCGCCCTCAACTCGGCGGTCTGGTCCGGTGGATCGTTCATCTACGTCCCGCCGAACGTGGTGGTCGACCAGCCGTTGCAGGCCTACTTCCGGATCAATGCGGAGAACATGGGCCAGTTCGAGCGGACGTTGATCATCGCCGACGTCGGAGCCCAGGTCCACTACATCGAGGGCTGTTCCGCCCCGGTGTACACCACCGACTCGCTGCACTCGGCAGTGGTGGAACTGGTGGCGCTGGAAGGCTCGCGGATCACCTACACCACCATCCAGAACTGGTCGAACAACGTCTACAACCTGGTGACCAAGCGCGCCCGGGCGGAAGCCGAGGCCCATGTGGAGTGGATCGACGGCAACATCGGTTCACGTCTCACCATGAAGTACCCCTCGGTCTACCTCATGGGGCCGAAGGCGTCGGGGGAGGTGCTCTCGGTGGCCTATGCCGGCGCCGGCCAGCATCAGGACGCCGGGGCCAAGATGGTCCACGCTGCACCGGAGACGACCTCGACCATCGTCTCCAAGTCGATCTCCAAGGACGCCGGCATCACCACCTACCGTGGCCTGGTGCACGTGGACGAGGGCGCCAAGCACGCCAAGAGTTTCGTCCGCTGCGACGCGCTGCTCCTCGACGACACATCCGTGTCGGAGACCAAGCCGTACATGGAGGTCGGCGAACGGGACGCCCGCATCGGCCACGAGGCGACGGTGTCCAAGGTCGGGGACGATCAACTCTTCTACCTGATGAGCCGCGGTCTGTCGGAGACCCAGGCCATGGGGATGATCGTCAACGGTTTCATCGAGCCGATCACCCGGACCCTGCCCATGGAGTATGCCGTCGAGTGGAGCCGATTGATCGAACTTCAGATGGAAGGCTCGGTCGGCTGAACCGGTCCCGCTCATCAGGCGGGTGCGCTGGAGCCCGCAGCGGTGCAGGTCCGCATCCGATGAGACGGCCGTGCCCCCGAAAAGGCAGAATGTCACGATGTCGATGAGGGAAGAGTGCAAGCACTTTCAGAGCAGGACCTATGACTCCGGAGAGGCGGCCAGGTTCTGTGTGCTCGACCTGGCTCCTGAGGCGCCGTGGAGGTGCCCCGACGACTGTCCGTCGTACGCTCCCCGCATGGCCGATGTCGGGTGGGACCACGGCTCGCTGATCGAGCCGAAGCTGGAGACGATGCCCGATGTCCCCGTCGACGAAGCGGCAAGTGTGCTCGACCACGCAGAGGACATCGTCAATGCCGCCGGGCCCGAGATCGTGGCCGAGGTGCGCAAGGAGGACGAGCTGCAGGGGCGGACGGGGCGCCACTGGTGGAACCGCAAGCGCTGAGCGGCCGGCCGGCAGGACCGTCCTCCGGCTACCGTCCGGTGAAGACGCCTGGGCGCTTCTCGATGAAAGCGGTCATCGCCTCGAGGAGGTCATCAGAGGCAAGGAACCCGGCGTTCCATGTGGCCACGTAGTCGAGCCCTGCGGCCACCGAGCGCCCTTCGCCCGCACAGAGCACCGCCTTGGTGCCCTGCACGGCCAGTGGCGAGTTGGCGGCAATTTCTGCAGCCATCGCCCGGGCGTCGGCCAGGACCGCGTCGGCGTCGGTGCTGACCTGGTTGACCAGGCCGATCCGCTCGGCGCGGGCAGCGGTGATGTCTTTTCCGGTATAGGCGAGTTCGGCCAGGTGCCCCTTGCCGATGATGTGAGGGAGGCGCTGAAGGCTCCCCACATCGGCCACGATGGCGACCTTGGTCTCCCGGACGGAGAAGATGGCGTCCGCGCTGGCCAGCCGGATGTCGCAAGCCGCCACCAGGTCCACGCCGCCGCCGATGCAGTAGCCGTGGATGGCGGCGATGACCGGCAACCCGCACTCGGCGACCGAGGTCACCGATGCCTGCAGGCGGAGGATCTCGGCCCGGGCCGATCGGGCGCGCGCGGCCATGGACAGTGGGGCGCCGTTGCCGGTGGCTGTCGGGCCGGTCAGGCCCGACATCGCCACGAGGTCCAGCCCGACGCTGAAGTGGGGTCCCCGGGCGGCCACCACTACGGCCCGGATCTCCGGTTCGGATCCGATGGCGGCCATGGCGAGGGGCAGATCGGACCAGAACGCCGGTCCCATGGCGTTGCGCTTTTCGGGGCGGTCGAGCCACAGCGTGGCCACATGCCCGTCGACTTCGATGGCAAGTACCTCGGAGGCGAAGGTGTCAACAGTGGAGGGCGTCATGTGCCAAATCGTAGGCCGCGGGAAGGTCGGCCGTCGGGCCACGATCCAGCGCCGGCGGGTCGGTCCGGACCCACAGCCAAGTAGTATGGGATCGAGGCTCGCGAACCGGGCCTCCTTGCGCGAAAGGCCTGCCGTTCTGTCCACGTTCACTCCCGACTCTGCTGCCGCCTTCTCCGGCCCGGCCTGGTTGCGGCAACGGCGGTCTGCCGCCGCCGAGGCCTTCGCGTCGTCGCCCCTGCCCAGCGAGAAGGACGAGGTGTGGCGGTACAGCAGGATCGACCAGCTCGACCTTGATCGATTCCGTCCGTCTGGAACAATGCCCGTCCAGCCGTCCAGCGACCCCGGTCCCTCGCCCTCCGACCGGATCCACTCGTTGGTGAGCAGCCTCGGTGTCCGAGCCGGGCTGGTGGTGACCATCAACGGGGTGTTGGCCACCGTGGCATCCTCGGTCGGCGACGAACTGCTGACGCTCGGCCGAGCGACCGAGCATGCCCACATGGAGGACCTGCTGGGGTCGGTCGTGTCCGAACCGCGGGACTTCCAGCTGCTGAACGACGCATTCGTCGTCGACCCGGTACTGGTGGACGTGCAGCCAGGGGTCGTCATCGACGATCCGATCGTGATTGTGCACATGATCACCGGTGCGGGTGGCGATGCCGTGTTCCCGCGGACGATGATCAGCGCCGGCGCGTCATCGGCGGCCGGGGTCATCGAGATCGTGGTCGACGTCGACACAGGGTTGCTGGCCGACCCCCCCTCGGACGGGGTCCGAGGGCCCAACCGGCCACTCGAGCACCTGGTGGTCCCGGTCACCGAGCTGCAGGTTGCCGACAACGCCACCCTCGACTTCATGAGCGTGCAGTCGTTGGGCGCGGAGACGTGGCAGGTCGCCCACCAGGCGAGCACGATCGGTGCGAATGCCACCCTCCGCAGTTTCGCAGTGGCCCTGGGGGGGAGCTACGCCCGTCTGCGCACGGACTCGGCACTTGCCGGAGCGGGCGGCACGAGCATGCTGCGTGCCGCCTACATCGGCCGCGACGAGCAGATGCTCGATTTCCGTACCCTGCAGGACCACCTGGCCCCGCGAACCACGAGCGACCTGCTCTTCATGGGGGCGGTCGCCGACCGTTCGCACTCCGTGTACAGCGGCCTCATCCGGGTTCGCCGCGGAGCGGTCCGCTCCGACGCCATGCAGACCAATCACAATCTGGTGCTCGACGAGGGGGCGCACGCCGACTCGGTGCCGAACCTCGACATCGAGGAGAACGACGTGAAGTGCAGCCATGCCTCCACGGTCGGCCCGGTGGACGAGGACCAGCGCTACTATCTCGAGTCCCGTGGCGTCGAACCGCAACGGGCCGAGCAGCTGATCGTGTCGGGCTTCTTCCAGAGCATCGCCGATCAGGTGCCCCTGGCCGGCACCCGGTCGCTGATCGGCAACGCACTGGCCCAACGGGTCGGAGTGGGCGATGTCTGATTCCATCTCCGACACCCATCCGCCGAGGACGGCCCGCCTCTGCGGTCGAACCGATCTTGCGCCGGACGAGGCCAGGCGCTTCGACGTGGCCGGGCTGCGGGTCGCCCTGGTGCGCATCGGAGACGACTTCTACGCCATCGGGGACCGGTGCAGCCACGAGGACTACTCGCTGGCCGACGGCGAGGTATGGGCCGGCGAGTGCGAAATCGAGTGCTCCAAGCACGGGTCCACCTTCGACCTCCGGACAGGCGAGCCTTGCTCCCTTCCGGCGACGCGTCCCGTTCCGGTCTACGAACTCGTCCTCGACGAGACCGACGTATCGCTCGTGGTGCCGTGAGCACCGGCGAGCTGGTCATCGAGGAGCTCCGTGCCGGCATCCCCGGTCGGGAGATCCTGCGCGGCGTCTCGCTGACGGTGCGCAGCGGTGAGGTGCATGCGGTGATGGGCCCGAACGGATCCGGAAAGAGCACATTGGCCCATGTCCTTATGGGGCGCCCCGGTTACGAGGTCCTCAGTGGATCGGTGACGTTGGACGGCATCGATCTGCTGGCGCTTCCGACGTGGCAGAGGGCTCGGGCCGGCCTGTTCCTCGGTATGCAGCACCCCATCGAGGTGCCCGGGGTCTCGCTGGTGGACTCACTGACGGCGGCCAGGCCCTCCGTCCCCGACACCGAGATCGGGGCCACCGACGCCGGCATCGGGGGGCGTCTGCACGACGAGGCCCGGCGCATCGGCTTCGACGAGCGATTCCTCGATCGTCCGCTCAACGTGGACCTGTCCGGCGGCGAGCGCAAGCGTAACGAGACCCTTCAGTTGGGGGTGCTGCGCCCGCGGTTCGCCATCCTCGACGAGATCGATTCCGGACTCGACGTCGATGCGCTCGGCGCCGTGGGGCGAAGGGTGCAGGAGGCGACGGCCGAATGGGACCTGGGCGTGTTGGCCATCACCCACTTCCGCAGGTTGCTCGACGTGCTGCACCCCGATGTGGTGCATGTGCTGTCCGGAGGTCGGGTGGTGGCCACGGGCGGCAGCGACCTGGCCGAGATCGTCGATCGCACCGGATACGCGGCCTATCTCTGAGGCAACTCCGGCGCCGGCTCCCCGTGGTCACCCGGGTTCCGGGCGCCTGAGCCGTTCGGGAGCAGGCAGGTCCTGGCACCTGGCCGCCACGCCCGGTTGGTAGCGTCTGCCTCATGGCTCGCCGAGATCGCCGACGAGGCGGCGCCCACAGCGCGCCCCGGAAGGACACCGGGCCGCCCGCCCCCGCCGAATCCGGAGCCGGACAGGGCGGGACACCTCCGCCCGGAGCCGATGGCGCCTCGACCGATGCTACGCCCGCGGCCCCTCCCGCCGCCGGTGCCGCCGCAGCGACGGGAGGCCCTCCCGCCGCCGGTGCCGCCGCAGCCCCTCCTGCTCCCGGCGTCCCCTTGCCCGACACAGGGCAGCCGCTGAGCCGCCGGGAGCTGAAGGCCGCCACCCGAACGTCGAAGGTCGACGGCAAGGCGCCCAAGGGCAGGAAGAAGAAGGCGAAGCACACCTGGCTCGACCGGGTGCTGCTTGCCGGGGTCATCGTCGTGGGGCTGGCCCTGGTCGGCGTGGGGACCGGCTATGCCTACGTGCAGTACCGGTTCAGCCAGGTCACCAAGGTGACGGTGAAGCACCTCAAGAAGGCACCGGTGGGCCAGCCGTTCAATGTGCTCCTGATCGGATCCGACTCGCGTGTCGGCGAGAGCGCCGCCGAAGCCACCCACCTCGGTGATCAGTCCGATGCCGGCGGTCAGCGAAGCGATGTGGTCAAGATCGTCCACATCGTGCCGGCCACCGGCCAGGTGAGCGTGCTGTCCATCCCGAGGGACACCGTGGTCACCGTGGCCGGCGACACCAGCCAGATCGGGAAGTACAACCGCATCAACGCCACCTACAACGTCGGGCCCGACCAGCTGGTACAGACCATCGAGGCCAACTTCGGGATTCCCATCGAGCATGTGGTCCAGATCAATTTCGAGGGGTTCCGAGGAGCCGTCGATGCCATCGGCGGCATCTATCTGAACTTCCCCTACCCGGCCAAGGACGCCTACACCGGCCTCAACATCACGCAGACAGGGTGCCAGCACGTGAACGGCGGCTACTCGTTGGCCGTGGCCCGCAGCCGGCACTACGAGTACTTCAAGGACGGGTACTGGCAGTACGACGGGACCAGCGACTTCGGCCGGATCCAGCGCCAGAACGCGTTCTTGAAGGCCGTCATCAACCAGGCCGAGAAGCAGTACAACCCGCTCACCCTGAACGCCTTCATCGGATCGGTGGTGCAGGGGGTCACCATCGATTCGACGTTCTCGATCAGCGACCTGATCTCCCTGGCCCAGCAGTTCCACACCTTCGCGTCCCAGTCGCTGGCAACGGCGACCCTGCCCACCTACAACGCGAACTCGTACGAGTTCGGCTATCTGGGCTCGGTGCTCTACGTGCAGGAACCCCAGGCCACCCAGGCGATCACCCAATTCCTCGGCGGACCCCCCGAGGCAGCGCTCACCCCTCCTCCCGGTCCCTACGGGGTGGTGTCGACCACGACGACGTCGACCTATCCGACGGGGAACACCCTCAACACGACCGGCGGGAGCACCCCCGCCACGTTGGCGCCGTCCGCCACGACGACCACCGTCGAGACGGACTTCGATCCCACGCCCTGCTGAGGCGTTCCTGTGGAACGCACGGGCGGTGTGGGGGTCCTCAGGCGGGCGCCTCGATCTCGTCGAGGCCCTGGGCGAGCGTGTTCCAGCTGAGGGTGGCGCACTTGATACGAACCGGGAACTTGACCACGCCCTGCAGCGCGGCGAGCTCTCCCAGCGCGTCGGCATCGATGGCCTCGGGCTCCGTGGCCTCGGCGTCCTCCTGGGCGGACCCCTCGCTTGCCGTCGGAAGGGTCGACTCGTGGATCGACATCATCCCCTTGAACGTCCGGATCAGCTCGCGCACTTCCCTAACCGGCTTGCCCTTGACGGCGGCCGACATCAGGGAGGCCGACGACTGGCTGATCGAGCAACCAGTGCCGGCAATCCTGATGTCCGAGACAGCGCCGTCCCTCACCTCGAGGGTGACCACGATCTCGTCGCCGCAGAGCGGGTTGAATCCCTCGACCCGGTGCGCCGGAGGGGACTCGAGCTCGCCCCTGTTCCGCGGCGAGCGGTAGTGGTCGAGGATGATCTCACGGTAGAGGTCCTCCATCCCGGGCATCAGGTCGGTGTCCCATCGGTCGGCGGAACCCACCGAGGAGCGCCACCGCCCCCGGCGGTGGCCGCACGCCTCGGGGCGAGCCGTCGGGACGGGTCGGAGTGATCCATCCCTCCAGCGTAACGGCCGGTGCTCATCGGAAGAACGCCCCGGCAGCGTCGAGCGCCTGGATCAACGTGTCGACGTCGGTCTCGTCGTTGTAGAGGGCGAAGGAGGCGCGTGCGGTTGCGTTGACGCCAAGCCGGCGCATCAGCGGCTTGGCGCAGTGATGACCTGCCCTCACGCACACCCCGTACTGGTCGAGGATCTGCGAGATGTCGTGTGGGTGCACGTCCCGGAAGGTGAAGGACAGTACCCCTCCGCGTTCGGTGGCATCCTTGGGTCCGAAGATGTGGATGTCGCTCCCGAACCGCTCGGTCAGGGCGCCCATGGCGTAGGTGGTCAGGGTGATCTCGTGGGCCCGGATCGACTCCATACCGATGTCGTCCAGGTAGTCGACAGCGGCACCCAGTCCGACGGCCTCGGTGATGGGAGGGGTTCCGGCCTCGAAGCGCCAGGGGATGTCGTTGGGGGTGAACCCGTCCTTGCGGACGTCGAGGATCATCTCTCCGCCTCCGAGGAACGGAGGCAGCTCCGACAGCAGCTCCTCCCGCCCCCAGAGCACGCCGATCCCGGTCGGGCCGAGCATCTTGTGCGCACTGAACGCCAGGAAGTCGACTCCGAGTGATGCCACGTCCGTGGGGAGGTGGGGAACCGACTGGGCCCCGTCGGCGACGACGACGGCGCCGGCCGCGTGGGCCAGGTCGGCGATACGTCGGACCGGGTTCAGCGTCCCGAGCACGTTGGACATGCAGGTGAGCGCCAACAGCTTGGCACCGTCGAGCAACTGCTCGAGGTCGTCGAGGATGAGTGTTCCGTCGTCGTCGATCGGTATCCAGCGAAGATGCAGTCCCCGCTCGGCGGCCAGCATGTGCCAGGGGACGATGTTGGCGTGGTGCTCCATCTCGGTGAGGACCACGGTGTCCCCCGCGTGGCAATGGGTGCGTCCCCAGGCGTGGGCCACCAAGTTGAGGCACTCGGTGGCGTTCTTGGCGAAGACCACCTCACGTGACGGATCGGGGGCACCGATGAACCGGCCGACGTTGATCCGGGCTGCCTCGAAGCGCCGGGTGGCCTCCTCGGCGATGCCGTAGACGCCGCGGTGGACGTTGGCGTGGGTCGTCTCGTCGTACTGGCGCATGGCATCGAGTACCTGGAAGGGACGTTGGGACGATGCCGCCGAGTCGAGGTAGGTGATGGGGTGGCCGTTGACTTCGCGGGCCAACAGGGGGAAGTCCTTGCGGAGGGAGGCGAAGTCCGGTCCTCGATCCGAACCGTTCAGTTCCGCCATGCGTCGTACCCCTCGGTCTCCAGCCTCCGGGCCAGCTCCGGGCCGCCCTCGGCGACGATGATCCCGTCGATGAGCAGGTGTACCCGGTCGGCGGCGAGCTCGTCGAGCATGCGCTGATAGTGGGTGATCACCAGGACCCCCAGTTCCGGCCGCGCCTCGCGCACCGTGTGCACGCCGCGGGCCACGGTGCGCAGTGCGTCGACGTCGAGCCCCGAATCCGTCTCGTCGAGCACGGCCACCAGGGGCTCGAGGATGGCCATCTGCAGGATCTCGTTGCGCTTCTTCTCCCCACCGGAGAAGCCGTCATTGAGGTGGCGCTCACCGAACGACGGGTCCATGCCCAGCTTCTCCATCCACTCCATCATCATCAGTCGGACCTCGAGCACCGACATGTCGATGCCGCGACGGGCGGACAGTGCCTGGCGGAGGAATTGGATGACCGGCACGCCGGCGATGGTCTCGGGCTCCTGGAAGGCGAGGAAGATCCCGGCTTTGCCTCGTACGTCGGTCGGCCATCCGGTGATGTCCTCGCCCCGGAAGCGGATCGTCCCCGAGGTCACCTCGTAGGTGGCGTTGCCGAGTAGCACGTTGGCCAGGGTGGACTTGCCCGATCCGTTCGGACCCATGAGCGCGTGCACCTGACCCGTTTCGACCGTGAGGTCGACACCGCGCAGGATGGGCTCTCCCTCCACCGACACGTGCAGTCCTTCGATCTGGAGGAGCGGGGGTGGCATCGCCTCGATGGCCTCCCCGGCTCCGCTGGCAGTCTCCTGGGGCACGGCGACGATCCTAGCCGCACCCGGCAATTAGTCCTACGGGGATAGGGAGAATCCGACCGCCCGGCGGGATGCCGACCGGAATTGCAACCACCACCAGGTCAACCGGTACGGTGAACGCATGGCCGACCCGTGGAACTTCGCCGGTCCGGTTGCGCAACACAATTCGGGCCCGGGCGTGGTGACGCTGGTGGACGAGTCGACCTTCGCCATCAGCAGCAGTGCCGGTGACATCTCCGCCGGCGGGGCTCAGGGCCTGTTCGTACGTGACACCCGCCTCCTGTCCCGCTTCGAGGTGCTCGTCAACGGAGCCCGGACCGAGCCACTGGCCGCGGTCACCGACGACCCGTTCTCCGCCACGTTCGTGTCCCGCTGCCTACCCGCCCCCGGACGGGCCGACTCCACGCTGATGGTGTTCCGGTCCCGCCACGTCGGGCAGGGGATGCGGGAAGACCTCACGCTCAGGAACTTCTCCGACGAGGCGACCTCCTGCACGGTGGAACTCTTCATGGGCGCCGACTTCGCCGATCTGTTCGCGGTCAAGGAAGGCCGGGTGGGGACCGGGCTGGAGACCGGCGAGGTGTCCAGCGACGTGAAGCGCTCCATCTCCCCGCCGGACGGCGGGGAGATGGATACCACGTCCGCCTGCGTCACCTACACCTACCAGCGCGGAGGTGTCTCGCGGGGGGTGGGGGTCCGATTCGCAGGACTGGCTGGGATCAGCCCCGATCTGGCCACGTTCGAGGCCATCGTGCCGGCGCGGGGTGAATGGACCACGTGCATCGAGGTCGGTCCCGTCATCGACGGGACCTCCTTCTCCCCCAGGTACCGCTGCGGGGAGCCCATCGAGCGGGCCACACCCACCGAGCGCCTGGCACAGTGGCGGCGGCAGGTGCCACAGGTGGAGACCGACCACCCGGGGTTGAAAGAGGTCATCGCCCGGAGTGCCGAGGATCTGGGCGCCCTGCGCATCTTCGATCCCGACTATCCCGAACGGGTGGTGGTGGCCGCGGGCGCCCCGTGGTTCATGACGGTGTTCGGGCGCGACTCCATCCTGACCGCCTGGATGGCGTTGCTGGTCGACCCGGAACTCGCCCGGGGCGTGCTCCAGACCCTTGCTCGATTCCAGGGCACGGAAGTCGACCCGCGCCACGAGGAGCAGCCCGGCCGCATCCTGCACGAGATGCGCTTCGGCGATGCGGCGTCCCTGTCGCTCGGCGGCGGCAGCATCTACTACGGGACCGCGGACGCCACGCCGCTCTTCGTGATGCTGCTCGGCGAGATGCGGCGCTGGGGGGTGGCCCGCGAGATGGTGGACGAGCTGCTCCCCAATGCCGCCCGGGCCATCGAGTGGATCGAGCAGTTCGGTGACGCGGACGGGGACGGCTACGTGGAGTACCGCCGGGAAACGGACCGCGGACTTGCCAACCAGGGATGGAAGGACAGCTGGGACGGGATCCGCTACGCCGACGGAAGGGTCGCCGAGGCCCCGATCGCCCTCTGCGAGGTGCAGGCATATACGTATGGCGCGTACCTGGCCAGCGCCCACTTCGCCTTCGAGGTCGGCGACACCGCCACCTACGAGCGCTTCCGGGCCAAGGCCGCTGAGCTGAAGGCGGCGTTCAACCGCGACTTCTGGCTGGAGGAGAAGGGATGGTTCGCCGTCGGGCTCGACGCCGACAAGAAGCCCATCGACTCGCTCACCTCCAATATCGGCCACTGCCTGTGGACGGGCATCGTCGACGAGGACAAGGCCCATCAGGTGGTGGAGGCACTGGTGTCGCCGGCGATGTTCACCGGATGGGGCCTCCGCACCCTGTCGAGCGAGAGCGGCGGCTACAACCCGATCAGCTACCACTGCGGGTCGGTGTGGCCGCATGACACCGCCATCGTGGCGGCCGGTCTGGCCCGTTACGGGTACGACGGGGCCGCGCAGAAGCTGATCTTCGCACTGCTGGACGCCGCCGGTGCCCAGGGCGGAAGGCTCCCCGAACTCTTCAGCGGGCTCGACCGGAGCGAGCTGGACGTGCCGGTGGGCTACCCGACGTCGTGCTCCCCCCAGGCATGGGCGGCGGCGTCCCCCCTGCTCTGCCTGCGGACCCTGCTCCGGCTCGATCCGTGGATCCCCTATGGAAAGACCTGGCTGTCCCCGAACCTCCCCGAGGGGATCGGCTACCTGAGGGTCGAAGGTATCCCTCTGGCCGGATCGCGGGTGACCATCGAGGTCGGGAGCGAGGTGCCCGGCGGCGTCGCAGTCGAAGGGCTGCCCCCGGAGATCGAAGTCATCCGGGAGCCCCGGCGCCCCTCGACGGCGGTCTGAGACCTTCGGAGCAGTCCGGGCCGCCGGGCCCCACCTGCCGCCCTGGTCCCGGGTCGATCACCAGCCTCGCTCGACCCACTCACCGAGGTGTGGCGTCTCGGTGCCGATGGTCGTGCCGGCCCCGTGCCCGGGGAGCACCAGGGTGTCCGGCCCGAACTCGGCGAACAGCCGGCGTTCGATGGAGTTGATGATGGTGGCGAAGTCCGCGTTCTCGAAGGAGGTGTTGCCCGGCCCTCCGGGGAAGAGGGTGTCCCCGGTGAAGAGCAACGGTGTGCCCGCCACGGCGAAACACATCGAACCCGGCGTGTGACCCGGCGTGGCGATGGTGGCGATCCGGAGCCGTCCCACCTCGAGCGTCGACCGGTCCTCGAGGATCTGGTCGTAGGAGGGGAGCATCCCTGCGTCGGCCTGGGTCACCGCCACGTCGATCCCGGCGGCGCGGACAGCCTCGACGGCCTGGATGTGGTCCCAGTGCCCGTGGGTCTCGACCACCTGGCGCACATCGAGGGCGCGGCACAGTTCGAGCAGACGGTCATGTTCATTGGCCGCGTCGATCAGCAGCGACTCGCCGGTGGACCGGCACCTCACGATGTAGACGTTGTTCTCCACCGGGCCGACCACCACCCGGTGGACCTCGACCGCTGCATCCTGGTAGTCGACGATGGTGTCTGGCACGGAACGGGGACCTCCTGACGGGCGATGGGCCCTGTCGGCCCACACTACGGTCGGGACCGGGCCCGTGACCCGGCGCGGTCCCACCGCGCCCGCGTCCCAGGGTAGTTGCCGCCCGTGGCCTGTTGGTCAACCGCGGCACGCTTCTGGTAGACAAACGGAGCAGGCACTCCCCGATGCGGGGACCACCCAGGGGATGGAGAACAGGATGAACTTCGCTTTCAGCGAGGAGCAGGACGAGCTCCGCAAGTCGGTGCACCGGTTCCTCGAGGACAAGTCGCCCGAGACCGAGGTCCGCCGGCTCATGGAGACGACTGATGGTTACGATCCCGCCGTCTGGACCCAGATGGCCGAGCAATTGGGACTGCAGTCACTGATCATCCCCGAGCAGTTCGGGGGGTCGGGATTCTCCTATGTGGAGCTCATCGTCGTCCTCGAGGAGATGGGGGCCGCACTGCTGTGCGCTCCGTTCTTCTCCACCGTGGCACTGGCAACCAACGCCCTGCTCACCTCGGGTGACCAGAGCGCCCAGGAGTACCTGCTCCCCGGCATCGCCGCCGGCGACACCATCGCCACCCTGGCCTTCACCGAGGACTCCGGCAGATGGGACGCCGACGGCATCACCCTGGCTGCGGATACCTCGGGCGACGGCTGGACACTCAACGGCCACAAGTCGTTCGTCATCGACGGGCACACCGCCGGTCTGATCCTGGTCGTGGGACGCACCCCGGCGGGCCTGTCCCTGTTCGGGGTCAAGGGAGATGCCGACGGCCTCACCCGCACGCCCCTGGCCACGATGGACCAGACCCGCAAGCAGGCGCGCCTCGAGTTCGCCGACACCCCTGCGTGGCTCATCGGGGTCGACGGGGGCGCGGGGCCGGGGTTGTCCAAGACGCTCGACCTGGCTGCCGTGGCGCTCGCTGCCGAACAGGTGGGTGGCGCCCAGCGCTGCCTCGACAGCTCGGTCGAGTACGCCAAGACGCGCATCCAGTTCGGACGGCCGATCGGCAGCTTCCAGGCCATCAAGCACAAGTGCGCCGACATGCTGTTGGAGGTGGAGTCGGCCAAGTCGGCGGCCTACTACGCGGGGTGGGCTGCGGCGGAGGACTCCGACGAGCTTCCGGTGGTCGCCAGTCTGGCCAAGTCCTACTGCTCGGAGGCCTACTTCCATGCTGCCGCCGAGACCATCCAGATCCATGGCGGCATCGGCTTCACTTGGGAGCACCCGGCCCACCTCTACTTCAAGCGGGCCAAGTCCTCGGAGCTGATGCTGGGGGACCCCTCCTACCATCGGGAGCTCCTGGCCCAGCGCATCGGCATATGAACCCCCGCCCGTGCGGAGCGTTGCGCGCCGAGCGTCGACCGTCCTCATCGTGATCCTCCCCACCTGCGATGGGGCCCACCCGCGATCTGGCGTAGCGTCTTCGTGATGAGTGATCTGAGGCGAATCATCAGCTGGCTCCTGCTGGCCCTGGTGGCCGTGGTCGGCCTCTGTGGCGCGACCCTGGGAGTGGCCCTGGCGCCCACGACGGCCTCGCTGTCCCAGGCGGTGACCAACACGCTGGCTGCCGCCAGCTACTCGGAGGTCCTGAGCGAGCAGACGCCGCAGGGCACGGAGACCGCCTACCTCACCTTTCAGGCCCCCGATCGCCTGGGCGGCTACATCGAGAGCGGAAGCAAGCGCAGCTACGTCTACGTGATCGGGGGGTTCGAGTACCAGAGCGTGACGACCTCGAACTCTGCTTCCACCAAGCAGCTCACCTTCTACCGCCAGCAGAGCCAGGGTGGGGCCACCGCGGTCGACCCCGCCCAGATGTACCTGCGCCTCTACAAGCAGGGGAAACATGAGCATCAGTCAGGGAACACGTACACCTTCGCCCTGACCCAGGGGAGCCAGTCCGGCACGTTGACCTACACGGTGTCGGGCCAGTACGTCTCGGAGTTCACGGCAAAGGTCCCCAGCGCGTCGATCCAGCTGGTCATCTCCCAGGTCGGGTCGGCGCCCCCGGTGGCGCTTCCGGCGGGTGCCAAGGTCATCGGCACCACCTCGCAGGCTGGTTAGCCCGAGGACCGCAACGGTCAGCCGGGTGTGGACGCCCTGGCCCGGGCCTCGGCCTTCACCTGCTGCTTGAACTGGCGGACCTTGGTCGATGCCTCGGGTGAGTCGATATCGGCCACCGAGCGGAAGGTGCCCGGCTCGCCGAACGGCGCGGCCGCATGCTCCCAGCCGGCCGGCTGGACCCCGAGCTGCTTGCCGAGGAGGGCCGTGAAGATGCGGGCCTTCTGCTCGCCGAAGCCGGGCAGTGCCTTCAGGTTGGAGAGCAGCTCCTCGCCGTCGGTCGCCGTGGTCCAGATGGCGGCGGCGTCGCCGCCGTAGGAGTCCACGATGACGGTGCAGACCTCCTGCACCCGTCCGGCCATCGATTTCGGAAACCGGTGCAGCGCCGGTTTGGTGCCGAAGACCGAGGCCAACTCCTCGGGGTCCATGGCGGCGATGGCCCCGACCTCGAGCTGTCCACCGAGACGCGCCTGCAGATCCAAGGGTGCCTTGAAGGCCCGCTCGAGGGGGATCTGCTGGTCGAGGATCATGGCGATCAGGAGGGCCAACGGGTCGTCCGAAAGGAGCCTGTCTGCGGCTTCGTCGCCGGTCACCTGGATCACGGCGTCAGGCTAGCCGGGAGCGGCCCGGGCCCGATGTCCGGGGTCCGGAGACGCCGATCACTGCTCCGGGCGATCGGCCTGCTCGTCAGCCAGGAGTTCATGTCGCCGGGAGTGTCCTGTGTCCGTGGCCTGGCGACTGCCCGCCCGAGGAACCGAGTCGGCGCATTGCAGGGGGGCCATGGGCGATCGGCCCGTCGGCAGCAGACCGACCTCGCCTACGAATTCCAGGGGTCGGCGGCTGCCGTGTCGATGCCGAAGCGGTCGATCGCCTCGCCCACCGTGCCCGCGGGGATCACGCCGTCAGCGGCCAGGCAGCGGAGCACGGCCACCACCACGTGGGCCGCATCGACCTCGAAGTGCCGGCGCAGCACCTCCCGGGTGTCGGAGCGCCCGAACCCGTCGGTCCCGAGCGACACGAAGCGCCGTGGCATCCACCGTGCGACCTGGTCGGGGACCGATCGCATGTAGTCGGTCACCGCCACGATCGGGCCCTCGGAGTGGGCGAGGCAGTCTGCCACATAGGGGATCCGTTGGGGATCCGCCGGGTGCAGGCGGTTCCACCGTTCGACCGAGATGGCGTCCTCGCGGAGCGACTTGTACGAGGTGACCGACCACGCGTCGGCAGCGACGCCCCAGTCGGTGGACAGCAGGTCGCGGGCCGTCATCGCCGCCTGCCACGCCGTCCCCGAGAAGAGCAGCGTGGCCCGTGCCGAACCCGGACCGCCGGAGGCGAACCGATAGAGGCCTTTGATGATCCCCGTGCGCACCCGATCCGTCTCGGCCGGATCCACCGGCAGCGCAGGCATCCGGTAGTTCTCGTTGTAGAGGGTGAGGTACCAGAACCGGTCCTCCGGCTCCGGGCCGGTCATCCGCCTGATGCCGTCCTCGACGATGGTGGCCACCTCGTAGGCGAACGCCGGGTCGTAGGCGGCAACATTGGGCACCACGGAGGCCAGCAGGAGCGAGTGGCCGTCCTGGTGCTGGAGCCCTTCGCCGTTGAGGGTGGTCCGGCCGGCGGTGCACCCGAGGAGGAACCCGCGCCCGCGGCAGTCACCGAGAGCCCACAGGAGGTCCCCGGTCCGCTGGAAGCCGAACATCGAGTAGAAGAGGTAGCAGGGGATCAGGGGCTCGCCCCACGTGGCATACGAGGTGGCCGCCGCCGTGAACGCTGCGATGCCCCCGGCTTCGCTGATCCCCTCCTGGAGCACCTGGCCCGTGGCGCTCTCGGCGTAGTGCAGGGCGAGCCCGGCATCGACGGGCGTGTAGCGCTGGCCGTCGGGTGCATAGATGTGTACCTCGCTGATCAGCGACTCGAGTCCGAAGGTCCGCGCCTCGTCGGCCACGATGGGGACGATGCGGGGCCCGACCGAGGGGTCGCGGACCAGGGAGCGAAGGAGCCGGGCGAAGGCCATGGTGGTCGAGACGCCCTGGCGGCCGGAGCCGGCCAGCAGGTCGGCGAAGGCTGCCTCCTTCGGAGCGGGGAGCACCTTGGACCGGACCACCCGGCTCGGGAGCGGCCCGCCGAGGGACCGGCGTCGATCGGCGAGGTAGAGGGCCGCCGGTTCGTCGGGCGCGGGCCGGTAGTACGGAGGCAGGTCGGCATCGAGCGCGTGCTCCGGGATCTCGTCGTGCAGGAACAGCCGGTCGCGCAGGGCCAGCAACTGGTGCTTGGTCATCTTCTTCATCTGGTGGCTGGCATTGCGGGCCTCGATCTCCGGCCCGAGGGTCCAGCCCTTGACCGTCTTGGCCAGGATGACGGTGGGAGCGCCCTTGTGCTCCGTGGCCGCCTTGTAGGCGGCGTAGAGCTTCCGGTAGTCGTGCCCACCCCGGGGGAGGCTCTGGAGATCCTCGTCCGACAGGTGGGCGACCAGCTCACCCAGCCGGGGGTCCGGTCCGAAGAAGTGCTCGCGTATGTAGGCGCCGGACTCGGTGGCGTACTTCTGGAACTCGCCGTCGACGGTCGAGTTCATCTTGTTGAGCAGCACCCCGTCGACATCCTTGGCCAGGAGCGCGTCCCAGGTGCGGCCCCAGATCACCTTGATGACGTTCCACCCGGCGCCCCGGAAGAGCGCCTCGAACTCCTGGATGACCTTGCCGTTGCCCCGCACCGGCCCGTCCAGCCGCTGCAGGTTGCAGTTGACCACCAGCGTCAGGTTGTCGAGATGCTCCCGGGCCGCCATCCCGAGCAGGCCGATGGTCTCGGGTTCGTCGAACTCCCCGTCCCCGACGAACCCCCACACCCGACTGTCCGAGGTGTCCGCGATCCCCCGGGCGTGGAGGTAGCGGCTCACGTGGGCCTGGGCGACGGCGTTGAGCGGGCCGAGGCCCATGGACACCGTCGGGTACTCCCAGAAGTCGGGCATCAGCCGGGGGTGGGGGTAGGAGGAGAGCCCGTCGCCCCCCACTTCGAACCGGTAATTGTCGAGCTGCGCCTCGGACAGCCGGCCCTCGACGAATGCTCGGGCGTAGATGCCGGGGGACGCGTGCCCCTGGAAGTACACCTGGTCCCCGGGCCGCCCGTCGTCCTTGCCGTGGAAGAAGTGGTTGAAGCCCACCTCGTAGAGGGCCGCCGAACTGGCGTACGTGGAGAGATGGCCCCCGATCGCCTCCGAGCGGATGTTGGCTCGGGTCACCATCACCGCCGCGTTCCAGCGGATGAAGGCCCTGATGCGCCGTTCGAGGAACTCGTCCCCGGGGAATCCGGGCTCCTCGTCCGACGGGATGGTGTTGACGTAGGGCGAGGAGACCGTGGCCGGGAAGCCGACCTGCTTGTGGCCGGCTCGCTCCAGCAGCCGCATCAGGAGGTACCGGGCCCGGGACCGGCCCCTGGCGTCGACCACGTCGTCGAACGCGTCCAGCCACTCCGAGGTTTCTCCAGGGTCGATGTCGGGTAGTTGGTGACTGACACCGTCGAAAAGCATTTGACCCTTGATGCTACCCGGAGCCTGCACGCGGAAGTCCGCACCTGTTTTCCGACCGGGCGCCTTCCCCGACCGTGCACTCGACGGCGCTCGGGAGCGGGCATGCTGTCCCGATGGACGTGGAACTTCCTCTCGAACGGGCGATGACCGTCGTCTACACCGATGGCTCATGCCTGGGGAACCCCGGGCCGGGCGGTTGGGCGTGGGCGGTGGACGGTGGTCCGTCGGACAGCGGGGGCGAGGCCCACACCACCAACCAGCGGATGGAGGTGACCGCGGTGGTCAAGGCCCTCGAGTCGCTGAGCGGCCCCGTCCACGTGATCAGCGACTCGACCTACGTGGTCAACTGCTTCAACCACCGGTGGTGGGAAGGGTGGAAGCGCAGGGGCTGGCGCAACTCGCAGGGCAAACCGGTGGCCAACCGGGAGCTGTGGGAGGAGCTGCTCGAACTTGCGCTCGACCCCTCACGCCCGGTCACCTTCGACTGGGTGAAGGGACACTCGGGCGACCGGATGAACGACGTGGTCGACATGCTGGCCACCGAGGCCGCGGCCCGCCAGGGCCGATGAGGGGGCCCGCCAGGGCCGATGAGGGGGATCCGAGTCGGTTTTGGCTCGGGGCCGTCCCTCCCGTAGCCTGCTGACATGGAGATCAACGGAAGTTCAGCAATCATCACCGGTGGCGCATCGGGCCTCGGAGAGGCCACCGCCCACAAGCTCGCCGCCGAGGGCGTGCGGGTCACCGTGTTCGACCGCAACGAGGAGCGGGGCAGGGAAGTCGTCGCCGAGATCGGCGGCAGTGCCAACTTCGTCGGCGGGGACGTCACCGATCCCGAGCACTGCCAGAAGGCCGTCGACCAGGCGGCCGACGGTGGCAACCTGCGCATCGTGGTCAACTGTGCCGGTACCGGCTGGGTCGGTCGGGTCATCAACCGTGACGGCAGCCCCCACGAGCTCGGCGTCTTCCAGTTCATCCAGACCCTGAACGTCATCGGCACGTTCAACGTGATGACCCGGGCAGCCTCGGCCATGGCCACCATCGAGCCCCAGGCCGACGGTGAACGCGGCGTGATCGTGAACACTGCGTCGGTGGCAGCGTTCGACGGCCAGATCGGCCAGCTCGCCTACTCCGCTTCCAAGGGGGCGATCGTCGGCATGACCCTGCCGGCCGCACGCGACCTGGCCGTGGTGGGCATCCGGGTGCTGGCCATCGCCCCGGGCCTGTTCGACACCCCGCTGCTCGCCCTGCTGCCCGACGAGGCCCGCGAGGCCTTGGCCCAGTCGGTGAACTTCCCCAAGCGACTCGGCAATCCGGCCGAGTTCGGCGCACTGGTGGCGCACATCGCAAAGAACAGCTATCTGAACGCCGAGGTCATCCGACTCGACGGCGGCATCCGGATGCCCCCCAAGTAGTCCGGGCGGGACCGGCCGGTGCGGGTCCGGTCGGGCCCACGGTATGGTCGCTCCGAGAGCCATGACCACCACCGTCTCCACCCCTGGCGCCGATCAGGCGGCCCTTGCCGGCCCGATCATCCGCACGGTCGAGCTCACCAAGGTCTACTCCGGAGCGGACTTCCGCGCCGTCGACGAGCTCGACCTGGTGGTCGGCACCGGCGAGATCTTCGGGCTGCTCGGCCCCAATGGGGCCGGCAAGACCACCACGGCGGGCATGCTCACCACCCGGGTGATCCCGACCTCCGGGCGGGCCTTCGTGGGCGGCATCGACGTGGTGGCCCACCCGGCCCTGGCCAAGCAGATCATCGGCATCGTCAGCCAGCAGAACACGCTGGACCGGCAGCTCACCGTGTGGGAGAACCTCTACTTCCACGGGCGCCTGTTCGGCATCTCGGCCAAGGAGTCCCGCCACACGGCCACCGCCCTGCTGGCCCAGTTCCAGCTGGACAAGTGGGCCGGCGCCTCGGTCTATGCCCTGTCCGGCGGCATGGCGCAGCGCCTGATGGTGGCCCGGGCGATCTTCCACCGGCCCGCCGTCCTGTTCCTCGACGAGCCCACCGCCGGCCTCGACCCGCAGAGCCGGCTGGCGCTGTGGGACACCCTCCGGGAGCTGAATGACGAGGGGCAGACCATCCTGCTCACCACCCACTACATGGAGGAGGCCGACCAACTCTGCGAGCGGGTGGCCATCATGGACCATGGGAGGATCTTGGCGCTCGACACACCATCGGCGCTGAAGGAGCAGGTCGATGCGGACACCATCGTCACCGTCACGGCCGGGGGGGACCGGGACGAGTTGGCCCGTGTGTTCACCCAGGGCGTGCCCGGCGTGACTGGGTCCCGGGCCATCGAGGGTGGCGTGGAGCTCAATGTGAGAGGGAAGGACCGATTGCTGCCGATGGTCGTCAATGCCGCCGAGGAGGCCGGCTTCCCCGTCCTCGACCTCTCGGTCACCGAGCCGACCCTGGAGACGGTATTCATTAATCTCACCGGCAAGGAGCTACGGGAGTCGTGAGCACGCTCGAGGCAAGCGCTCCCCCCGCCCACGTCGGGATGGCCCCGACCAGGTCGGCGTTCGGCGCCAGCCGCGTCGCCCTGTGGGCGCTCATCCTCCGCGACCTTCTGGTCCTGCGCAAGCACATCTTCGAGTTCGTGATCAGAACCCTCGTGCAGCCGTTCCTCTTGTGCTTCGTCTTCCTCTACGTCTTCCCGAAGATCGGCCAGGGCATCGGCGGCGGGGGCGGTCCGGCAACGGAGTCGGCCTTCGCCACCGTGCTCGTCCCCGGCGTGGTGGGAATCTCCATCCTCTTCCAGGGCGTCCAGTCGGTGGCCCTCACCATGTCCCAAGAGTTCGGCTACACCCGCGAGATCGAGGACCGGGTGCAGGCGCCGTGCCCGATCTGGCTGGTGGCCATGGCCAAGGTCCTGTCGGGGGCGGTGCAGGGCCTCATCTCGGCGGCACTCGTGCTGCCCATCGCGTCGTTCGTCCATGCCAAGGGGGTCGAGGCCCACATCACGCTGCACTGGTGGATCATCGTGACCCTGGTACCCCTGGCCTGCGTGACGATGGCATCACTCGGCCTGCTGCTCGGGACGAGCTTCGAGCCGCGCAACATCGGTCTGATGTTCGGCTTCATCATCTTGCCGGTCACCTTCCTGGGCGGCACCTACTACCAGTGGACCCGCCTGGCCACGGTCCAGGCCGGGGGCTGGCACTGGCTGCAGATCGTGGTGCTGATCAATCCGCTCATCTACGTCAACGAGGGCATGCGGGCGGCCCTGACCGATGCCCCCCACATGCACCTCTATGTGGTGTACCCGGTGCTGATCGGCTTTCTGGTGCTCTTCCTCGGGATCGGCCTCCGGAACTTCCGGCGACGGGTGCTTTCGTGATCGGGTCGACCTGACAATGCTCTCGTGACCGAGCCCTCATGACCGACGAGTATCTGCTCGCCAACCGGCAGTCGGAGGCCGGCAAACGCCTTCGCGCACTCTCGGAGCTGTTCGACCCGTCGACCTTCCGGCACATCGAGCGCCTCGGGATCGCCCGGGGATGGCACTGCTGGGAGGTCGGTGCCGGGGGACCGACGGTCGCTGCGTGGCTCGCCGAGCGGGTGGGCGTCGTGGGCTCGGTGCTGGCCACCGACATCGACCTCTCGTGGATAACCGGACCCGGAGAGAGGACCTTCGAGGTGCGCCGGCACGAAGTGGGCGCCGAGGCGCCGCCACCGGGACCCTTCGACCTGGTCCACGCCCGCCTGGTCCTCGTCCATGTCCCCCGACGGGCCGAGGTCGTCTCCGAGCTGATCGCAGTGCTCCGGCCCGGCGGCTGGCTCCTGGTGGAGGACGCCGACCCGGGACTCCAGCCGCTGGCCTGCCTGGACGAGTACGGGGACGAGCAGCGCCTGGCCAACAAGATCCGCCGGGACGTGCGCACGCTCATGGTCCAACGGGGCGCGGACCTCGCCTACGGACGAACGCTGCCCCGGGTGCTCCGCCAAGGAGGGCTGGTCGAGGTGGAGGCGGACGCCTACTTCCCGATCACCTCCCCGTCCTGCACGGTGTTGGAGCGCGCCACCGTGGAGCAGACCCGCGATCGACTCGTCACTGAGGCGATCGCCACGGCCGAGGAGATCGAACGGTACCTGGCTGCTCTGGCCTCGGGCGAGCTGGATGTCGCCACGTCGCCGATGATCTCGGCGTGGGGGCGCAAGCCCGACGGGGCCTGACCCGACCGGACCGCAGGAGCGTCCTCACGGGTCCTCGGGTCCGGGCGGTTGACGCAATCTCCCCGAGGCCGGGGGATGCGGCGGACCGGTAGGCTGGCCCCGTCCCCCGCGGACGGAAAGACGACTCGATGGAGGTGGTTCCCACGGCACCCGAGGTGGCAATGCAGCAGACGGGCCCGGGGGGAGTCGACCGAGGGGAAGGGGGCCAGCAGCACTTCGACATCGTCGTCATCGGCGGCGGACCCGGCGGGTACGCCGCCGCCCTCTACGCGAGTGCGGCCGGCCTGTCGGTGGCCGTGGTGGAACTCGACAAGGTGGGTGGCACCTGCCTCCACCGCGGGTGTGTGCCGGCCAAGGAATTCCTCGAAACGGCGACCGTCCATCGCACCGTGACCCGCTCCGGCGAGTTCGGTATCACCACGGGCACCGATGGCGGTGGCCCGACCCTGGACTTCTCGGTGAGCCAGAAGCGGAAGCAGCAGGTGGTCGAGCAGTTGTTCATAGGGCTGACGGGCCTCTTGAAGGGCAAGGGGGTCACCGTGTTCAGCGGCAGCGGCACCCTGCTCCCCGACCACCGGGTTCGCATCGTGGGCAACGACGGTTCGAGCACGGAGATCACCGGAACGGACGTCGTGCTGGCCGCGGGCTCCGTGCCGCGCACCATCCCGGGGTTCGACATCGACGGGACCATCGTGATGACGTCCGACGAGTTTCTCTCACTCGAGGCGCTGCCCGAGTCGGTGGCGGTCATCGGGGGAGGCGCCATCGGATGCGAGTTCGCGTCGCTGTTGAGCGACCTCGGCTCCACGGTCACCGTCTTCGAGGCATTGCCGACGATCCTCAACGGGTGCGACGACGACGTGGTCCGGACCGTCGCCCGGTCGTTCCGCAGGCGGGGCATCGACGTCAAGGTGGATGCCCGGCTGCAGGGCCACACCCCGGACCCCTCGGGGAAGGGGACCGTCGTCTCCTACGGGGACGGCGAGAAGCTCGCGGTGGATGCCGTGGTCGTCTCCGTCGGTCGCCGCCCCCGCACCGAGGGGCTCCTCGCCGAGGGCACCGGGGTGGCAGTGGACGACCGGGAGTTCGTCGTCACCGACGTGACGATGCGGACCGGTGCGGACGGTGTCTGGGCGGTAGGCGACGTCGTCGCCACGCCGCAGCTGGCCCATGTCGGCTTCGCCGAGGCGATCGTGGTTGTCAAGAGCATCCTGGGCGAACCGGTGGTGCCGGTCGCCTACGACCGGGTCCCCTGGGCCATCTACTGCCATCCCGAGGTGGCCTTCGCCGGGCTGACCGAGGCCGCCGCCCGTGAGGCCGGCCACGACGTGGTCGTCAAGAAGGATCCCTTCGGCGGCAACAGCCGGGCCCGCATCATCGGCGACACCGAGGGAATGGTGAAGGTCGTGGCCGAACGCCGACCCGATGGGGCAACCGGGAGGATTCTCGGGGTCCACATGGTCGGGCCGTGGGTGACCGAACAACTCGGCGCGGGATACCTGGCCGTCAACTGGGAGGCGACCGCCGACGAGGTCGCCCAATTCATCCAACCGCACCCGTCCCTGTCGGAGTCGTTCGGCGAGACGGTGCTGGCCCTGACCGGAAGAGGGTTGCACCTTGCCTGATGTGACGATGCCCCAGCTGGGAGAGACGGTGACCGAAGGTACCATCACCAAGTGGTTGAAGGCGGTGGGGGACACCGTGGCCAGGGACGAGCCCCTGTTCGAGGTGTCCACCGACAAGGTCGACTCCGAGGTCCCGTCCCCGGCGGCAGGCGTGCTCACCTCCATCCTGGTGGAGGAGGGTGACACGGTGGACGTGGGGGTCACCCTGGCCGTCATCGGCGGAGACGGGTCGGTCGCGGGCGGGGACGCCGGATCGGGCACCGCACCGGTCGAGGCGGGTTCGGCGGCGCCGTTGCACGACGAGGCCAGGCTGGACTCCGTGGCACCGGCCGCGCAGCCGGCCGCGCAGCCGGCGCCACCGGCGCCTCGACCACCGGTCACTGCGCCGACGGCCGAGGGCGCGTCGACCACGGGCGCCGGGCTGGTGCTGTCACCGGTGGTCCGCAGGCTGCTCAACGAACACGGCATCGACCCGTCGGCGGTCACCGGCACCGGCCTCGGTGGGCGGATCACCCGCGGCGACGTCGAATCGCTGATCACCGCCGGCGGTCCATCGGGACCGGCGGCCCCGATGAACCCTTCCCCGGTACCGAGCATCGCGGACCGGGAGGGGGACCAGGCACACGGGACGGGCACCCCGGTGAGGGACGAGGTCGTCCCTTTCACCAACATCCGGCGTCGTACCGCCGAGCACATGACCCGGTCGAAGGCCACGTCCGCGCACACGCTGATGGTCAAGGAGATCGACTACGAGCGGGTCGAACTGGTGCGGCGGGCCCACGGTGAGCGCTTCAAGGCGGAGGAGGGGTTCGGTCTGACCTATCTCCCGTTCGCCGCCCTGGCCACGGTCGAGGCGCTGGCCGAGTACCCCCATCTCAACGCCTCGGTGGGTGAGGACGCGCTGATCGTCCACCACGGCATCAACCTGGGCATCGCCGTCGACCTCGACAACGAGGGGCTCATCGTCCCCGTGGTCCACAATGCCGAGGAACTGAACCTGAGGGGCATGGCCCGACGGATCAGGGACGTGGCCGATCGGGCCCGTACCAAGCGGCTGAGCCTCGACGACATCAGCGGGGGAACGTTCTCGATCACCAATGCGGGACCGTTCGGGACGCTGATCACCGGGGCCATCATCAACCAGCCCCAAGTGGCCATCCTCTCCACGGACGGCGTCTCCCGGAAGCCGGTGGTGGTCGACATGCCCGATGGCGGCGAGGCGATCGCCATCCATTCGGTGGGCCTGGTGGCGATGAACTTCGACCACCGGGCGGTCGACGGCGCCTACGTGGCACGGTTCCTCGCCCTACTGGCGCAGATCCTGGACGAACGTGACTGGGCCGGCGAGCTCTAGGGCCCTGGCGCGGCCCCGGTCGACGGTCGAACCCTGGTGAGAGTCCGCTGGCTGGGCCGTGTCCCCTACGCCGAGGCATGGGCGCTGCAACGCGCCCTGGCCGGCCGCACCTTGGACGACTACCTCCTGCTGCTGGAGCACCCCTCGGTGTACACCCTGGGGACCAACGCCGACGAGTGCCATGTGCTGGTCGACCCGGCATCGGTGGGAGCCGAGCTGATCCGAGTCGATCGGGGCGGTGACGTCACCTACCACGGCCCGGGCCAGTTGGTCGGCTATCCGCTCCTGTCCGTGGGGCCTGGCCCACACCGCGGGCCCGAGCACGTGCACCGGGTCGAGCAGGTGGTGATCGACGCCCTGGTCGCACTGGGATTGCCCGAGGCCGGCGTGGGGAGGCTGTCCGGCTACCCGGGCGTCTGGGTGGGCCTCGACGAACGTCCGGCGTCCGGGTCGTCGGGCCCGAGGAAGATCTGCGCAATCGGTGTGCGGACCTCGCGCGGGCGCACCACACACGGGTTCGCACTCAACGTTCGAACCGATCTCTCCATGTTCGGGCACATCGTGCCGTGCGGGATCGCCGACAAGAAGGTCACGTCGCTGGCCGCCGAAGGGTGCGGGGCCACCATGTCCGAGGCCGTCGACGCGGTGATCGCCGCCGCCCGGGCGGCCTGGGGCCCGACGGAGGACGTCCAGCGGGTGACCGACGGAGCGACGAGCGACCGGGCTGCGGCGGCCGAGGTCGATCCCGGCCCTTCCGCCGCCCCCGGCGCCGGGGCCCGACCGGTGGCAGTCGGCTTCACCCGTGGCCGTGCCGGTGGGAGCACCCTCGACCGGCGCCTGGTGCGGTCGGGCGTCGATCCCGCGGCGGGCCTTGCCCTGGGCGAGCGCAAGCCGCCCTGGCTGCGGGCAAAGGCCCGGATGGCCGACGACTATCTGGGCCTCCAGCACGGCCTTCGTGACCTCGATCTCGTTACCGTCTGCGAAGAAGCCGGCTGTCCGAACATCTACGAGTGCTGGTCGGTCGGAACGGCCACGTTCATGATCAACGGCACACGCTGCACCCGCGCCTGCGGCTTCTGCCAGGTCGACACCCGCCGTCCCGTTCCCCTCGATGCAGGTGAGCCCGAGCGGGTGGCCGAGGCGGTGGAGCGGATGAACCTGGCCCACGCGGTGATCACCTGTGTGGCGCGCGACGACCTGTCCGACGGCGGAGCGGGGGCGTTCGCCTCGACCATCGCCGCCGTTCGGCGCCGGGCCCCCCGGACCGTCGTCGAGGTACTCATCTCTGACTGCAAAGGTGACGATTCCTCGCTGCAGACCGTGTTCGGTGCGCGTCCCGACGTGCTCAATCACAACATCGAGACGGTGGCCAGGTTGCAGCGGGTCGTCCGGCCGTCCGCCGGGTACGCCCGGAGCCTTGCCGTGCTGGCCCGGGCCAAGGAGACCGGTCTCACCACCAAGTCGGGGATCATCCTGGGCATGGGGGAACGGGAGGACGAGGTGCTGTCCACCCTGGCAGACCTCCGAGGGGTCGGCGTGGACATCGTGACCCTCGGGCAGTACCTGCGTCCGAGCAGCCGCCACCTTCCCGTCGCCCGGTGGTGGGCACCCGAGGAGTTCGATCGCCTGCGAGATGCCGGCATGGCCATGGGATTCGCCCATGTACAGGCGTCGCCGCTCACCCGCTCGAGCTATCACGCCCGGGAGGCGGCAGAGGCGTCCGTCCCGGGTGGCCCCGTTGTCACCGTGGCCGTCGAGCTCCCGTCGGCCACCACCTTCACCGCCACAACCACGGCATCGTGAACCCGTGGTGACCGCCTTGTCGCAGTCGGCCCGAGCCTCACGCCACACGCGGATCTGCCGGGTACGGAGCCGGATGGAGGAGTTGGGGGTGGACGCCCTCCTGCTCTCTCACGGCGCCGACCTTCCCTGGCTGACCGGATATCGGGCCATGCCGTTGGAGCGCCTGACCATGCTCGTGCTCCGGGCCACGGGCGATCCCGTCCTCGTGGTCCCCGCCCTGGAGGCACCGCGGGTGCCGCCGCCCGGCGACCTCTTCACCGTGCTGCCGTGGGCCGATACAGAGGATCCGATCGATAACGTGTGCGCGGTCCTGGGCGGCCCGGGCCGCCGTGGCGGCGTTCTGCGACTCGCCGTCTCGGATCGGGCCTGGGCCACCACGGTGATCGAGCTGCAAGGCCGGCTGCCGGACGCCGGGTGGATGCCGGCGTCGACGGTCACCTCGCCGATCAGGGCCATCAAGGATGCGTCCGAGCTGGAGGCGTTGCGGCGGGCCGGGGCAGCCGCCGACCGGGTGGCGGCCAAGCTGCAGGGAGGTGAGATCGGGCTGATCGGGCGCACCGAGTCGGAGGTGTCCGGCGAGCTCGGGGCCCTGTTGATCTCCGAGGGTCACAGCCAGGTCAACTTCGCCATCGTCGGGAGCGGGCCCAATGCCGCCAGCCCCCACCACGAGCCGGGCGGCAGGGTGATCGGTCCGGGCGAGACGGTGGTGTGCGACTTCGGGGGGACCCTCTCGGTCGACGGCGACGTCGGCTACTGCTCGGATATCACCCGGACGGTGGTGACCGGCGCCCCTTCCGGCGAGGTCGACGAGTGCTACCAGGTCCTGCTGTCCGCCCAGCAGGCGGCGGTGGCGGCAGCCCGGTCGGGGGTCACCGCGGAGCACGTCGACCACGTGGCCAGGGAGATCATCGCGTCCGCCGGCCTCGGTGCCCTCTTCGTGCACCGGACCGGCCATGGAATTGGGATCGAGGAGCACGAAGACCCCTACCTGGTGTCGGGGAACGGCGAGCTGCTGCGCCCGGGCCACGCGTTCTCGGTGGAGCCGGGGATCTACCGAGCGGGCCGGTACGGCATGCGCTTGGAGGACATCGTGGTCATCGGTGGCGACGGCATGCCCGAGCCGCTCAACTCGGCCGAGCACGGACTGGTGGTCGTCGAAGGATAGGGAGGCTCGAGATGGACCTCGGAATCGAAGGGAAGGCGGCGTTGGTGGTTGCCGGATCGCGCGGTCTCGGAAGGGCCACGGCAGATGCCCTGGCGGCCGAAGGGGTCCGGGTGCTGCTGTCCTCCCGCAACGAGGAGAACCTGGCCCAGGCGCGGGCATCGCTCCGGGCCCTCGGCGCAGATGTGGAGACCCGGGCCGACGACATCACCGACCCCGACGCGCCCCGACGCCTGGTCGAGGCCACCGTGGAGGCCTTCGGGAGCATCGACATCGTGATCCCCAACGCAGGCGGGCCGCCTCCAGGTCGCGCCCTCGACCTCGACGACGCCGCCCTCGTGGCGGCTCTCAATGCCAATCTGCTCGCGTCGGTGCGGTTGACCAGGGAGGCGCTCCCCTTCATGCGCGTTGCGGGTTGGGGCCGCATCTGCTGCATCACGTCCTATTCGGTGGTGCAGCCGGTCCCCACCCTGGCGCTCTCCAACACCGCCCGGGTCGGACTGTGGGCCTGGGCGAAGACTGCTGCGCACGACCTGGCCTTCGAAGGCAGTGGCATCACCTTGAACCTGATCTGCCCAGGGCCCCACGCCACTGACCGCATGCGTGAGCTCGGAGGCTCGGGAGTGATGGGCGATCCGCTGGATTTCGGCAAGATCGCGGCCTTCCTCTGCTCGCAGCAGTCCCGGTTCGTGAACGGCGCTGCCGTTGTGGTCGATGGCGGTGCAACGCTCGCTCTTTGACCGTGGCGGCTGGGTCCGGACAGGCGGCCCACCGGGGAGGACCGGCACGGGACGGTCTGTCCTGGCGGCAGAGCCGCTCTCAGCTGCCCCGCTGTTCCCGGTTCGGTGACGTGATCGGCGGGGGAGGCTGTACGAGAGGGGGGAGCGGTGGAGGGGGGGCCGGCGGGGGTGTTGGGGCCGGCGGGGCTGTCCCCGGCGTCACGGACTCCCCGGCCGGGTTCGGGGTCGTTCCCGGAGGGGAGGGTTCGGCGTCGGGGACCGGCCGTAGCTCTACGGCTTCCGACGGGTCGAAGGCACGGACCCTGTTCGATGAGGACCGATCGTCTCCCACGAACGGTGGCGCAGCGCGTGTGGGCCCCGACTTGGGGCCGCCCTTGCCGGAGCCCGTGGATTTGGGCGAGACGAACGAAGGGGAGAGCGCCTTGGGACCGTTCGTCAACGACTGCTCGACGAGCGATGTGCCGACCGTGCCGGGCGCATACCGGGCCACGTCCCTGTCGAAGTAGCCCTCGGAGCTCGCCATCCTGATCTTCCTGCCATGGGAGCGCTTCACCCTCACGGCAAGGAGCGTGGCCACGATCGCCACGGCAACGGCCAAGAGGATCAGCTCGATCGACAAAGCGCTGTTCTCCGAGTCTCCGAGGCTATGAATCCACCACCGTGGAGGGCAGTTATCCGCATCCTCATCCATGATACTGATCAGGAGTGTGGACCGCGCTGAGTTCGCCGGCCGGCTGCGATCGCCCGACGCGAGCCTCTCCGGCGTGATCGCGTGGGCCCCCGGGTCTGCCTAGGCCACGAAGTACTTGGCCTGAGGGTGGTGGCAGATGATCGCCGTCGTTGACTGTTCGGGATGCAGCTGGAAGCCCTCGCTGACCACCACGCCGATCCGGTCGGCGCCGAGCAGGTCGACCACCTTGGCGTTGTCCTCGAGGTTCGGGCACGCCGGGTAGCCCCACGAGTACCGGCCACCCCGGTACTTCTGCCGGAAGAGCCCGGTCAAGGTCGGACCGTCCTCATCGGCGAAGCCAAGTTCCTCGCGGATCCGGCGGTGCCAGTACTCGGCGAGGGCCTCTGCCATCTCCACACCGAGTCCGTGGAGGTAGAGATACTGCTGGTACTCGTCCTCGGCGAACAGACGCGCTGCTTCCTCCGAGACGCGTGATCCCATGGTCACCACCTGGAAGCTGGCCCAGTCCGGCTCCCCCGATGCCACGGAACGGAAGAAGTCGCTGATGCACAACCAGGGACCCTCGGTCTGGCGGGGGAAGCTGAACCTCATCAGCTCCGACGACCGGCTGTCGTCCTTGAAGATCACCAGGTCGTCGCCGTCGGCGTTGGCGGCGAAGTGGCCCCACGCCACTTGCGGCACCAGCAGCTGCTCGGCCTTCGCCGTTGCCAATTGCTCACGGAGCAGGCTCCGGACCCGCTCCTTGAAGGACGGATCGTCCTCGCCGTTTTCCGGTCGGTACCCCCACTGGTTGCGGAAGAGCGCCGTCTCGTTGAGGTAGGTGGCCACGTCGTCGACGGACATGCCCTTCGCCACACGGCTGCCCACGAAGGGGGGCACGAACACCGGGTTGTCCGTCACGACCTCGGGCGAGCGGGCGGGAAGCTCCTCCCCTCGCTCCCGCGCCTCGGCGGCAGCCAGTTTGCGCAGCTCGCTCCGGCGGGGCCCGAGGTCCCGACCTCCGACGACGGTCCCGAAGTCCGGATCGTCCTCACCGGACCTGGACAGCTCCACCAGGCGGTCCATGGTGCGCAGACCTTCGAACGCGTCCTTGCCGTAGAAGAGCCGCCCGTCGTAGACCTGGCGCAGGTCGCGCTCGACATAGGTCCGGGTGAGCGCCGCACCGCCGAGAATGACCGGGATATGGGAGAGGCCCCGGCGATTCAGCTCGTCGAGGTTGTCGCGCATGATCAACGTGGATTTGACCAGCAGGCCACTCATGCCGATGGCGTCGGCTTTGAACTCCTCGACGGCGGCGACCATGTCGTTGATCCCCACTTTGATCCCGAGGTTCCTCACGGTGTAGCCGTTGTTGGTGAGGATGATGTCGACCAGGTTCTTGCCGATGTCGTGCACGTCGCCCTTGACCGTGGCCAGCACCAGCAGCCCCTTGCCGCCCTGGTCGGCCTTCTCCATGTAGGGCTCGAGGTACGAGACGGCGGACTTCATGGTCTCCGCCGATCCCAGGACGAACGGAAGCTGCATCTGGCCGGAGGCGAACAACTCGCCCACGGTCTTCATGCCGGCCAACAAGAGGTCGTTGATGACGAGGAGAGGCGTGAGGCCCTGGGCCAGGGCCTCGTCGAGATCGGCCTCGATCCCGTTGCGGTCGCCGTCGACGATCCGATGCTCGAGGCGGCGTTCGACGGTCCACCCCGACTTGTCCTCGACTGATGCTGCAGTGGAGGCGGACACCCCTTCGAAGAGGCCGAGCAGTTCGGTCAACGGGTCGTAACCGTCGCGCCTGCGGTCGTAGATCAGATCGAGGCACACCTCGCGAACCCGGTCGTCGATCTTCGACAGGGGAAGGATCTTCGACGCATGGACGATGGCGGCGTCGAGGCCCGCCTCCACGCACTCGTGCAGGAAGACCGAGTTGAGGACCTGGCGGGCTGCCGGGTTGAGGCCGAAGGAAACATTGGACAGGCCCAGCACCGTGTAGACGCCCGGGAGTTCCGCCTTGATCCGCCGGATACCCTCGATGGTCTCGATGCCGTCCTGGCGGCTCTCTTCCATGCCGGTCGACAGGGGGAGGGCCAGCGGATCGAACAGGAGGTCCTCGGGCCGGAGCCCGTACCGCTGGGTGGCGATGTCGTGGATCGCGGTGGCGGCGCGGACCTTCCAGTCGGCCGTGCGGGCCTGGCCCTCGGTGTCGATGCAGGTGCAGACCACGGCGGCACCGAACTCTTTGGCCAAGGTGAGGAACGAGTCGAGGCGGGTGCCCTCGCCGTCCCCTTCCTCGAGGTTGACCGAGTTGATGACCGCTCGCCCGCCGATCCACGACAGAGCGGTCTCGACGACCGGCGCCTCTGTCGAGTCCACCACCAGCGGGGCCGTCGACTGGGTGGCGAATCGCGACGCCACCTCTTGCATGTCGGACACGCCGTCCGCCCCGGTGTAGTCGACGCACACGTCGATCAGGTGCGATCCTTCCTTTACCTGTTCGCGGGCCATGGCCACGCACGTGTCCCAGTCACCCGCGAGCATCGCTTCGCGGAACTTCTTCGAGCCGTTGGCGTTGGTCCGCTCCCCGATGACCAGGAACGAGGTGTCCTGGGTGAAGGGAACCTGTGTGTAGATCGAGGCCGCCCCATACTCGGGTTCGGCATGGCGCGGGGCCGGAACGAGGTCCGCGCAGGCACCCACGACCGCTGCCAGGTGGTCCGGCGTGGTGCCGCAGCACCCTCCGATCACCGAGACGCCGAGCTCGCTCACGAACTGGCGGTGGAACTCCGCGAGCTGGGAAGGCTGAAGGTCGTAGTGCATGGCGCCGTCGACAACGGAGGGGAGCCCGGCATTGGGGAGGCACGCGACCGGAAGGGTGGCGTGGCCCGTGAGGTGGCGGAGGGGCTCGAACATCTCGGCCGGTCCGGTGGCGCAGTTGAGCCCGATCACATCGACATCCATGGCCTGCAGCGCACACAGCGCGGCACCGATCTCGGTGCCCGGCAGCATCGTGCCGGTCAGTTCGACGGTGACCTGGGCCTGGATCGGCAGGTGGCGTCCCGCCGACCTCATCGCCCGACGGGCTCCGTTGATAGCCGACTTGGCCTGCAACAGGTCGAAGACGGTCTCGATGACGATGAGGTCGACGCCACCCTCGATCAGGGCGGCCGCCTGCTCCTCGTAGGCGTCACGCAACTCCGCGTACCGGATCTGACCGAGGGTCGGGAACTTCGTGCCGGGCCCGATGCTCCCGGCCACCCAACGCGGCCGATCCGGAGTGGAGAAGTCGTCAGCAGCTCCTCGGGCCAGCGCTGCCGCTGCCTGGTTCAGCTCCCTCACCCGGTGCGCCTGGCCGTACTCGGCCAGCACCGGGGCGAACGCCCCGAAGGTGTCGGTTTCGACGACGTCGCAGCCGACCTCGAAGAACGATCGGTGGACCCGGTCGACGGCATCCGGTCGCGAGACCACCAGGAGCTCGTTGCACCCTTCGAGATCCGGCCCGCCGAAGTCCTCGGCGGTCAGCTCGGCCAGCTGCAGGTTGGTCCCCATGGCCCCGTCGAAGATCACGACCCGTTCGGCAACGGCCTGCAGATAGCTCGAAGGGTTGGTTTCGACGGTCATATCAGGACAAGGCTACCGGGGAGGTGCCGGGCGGCCTGCAGCCCGGCCGGCCGCGGGCGGTGCGAGCGGGGGCGGTCGCCGCCGTCGGCGTGGAGAGGGGCCTGAACGGCGTCGTTTAGCATCGGGTCTGTGATGAACCAGTGTTGAAGATCTACACGAAGACGGGCGATGACGGGACCACCGGGCTGCTCTTCGGCGGTCGGGTTCGCAAGGACTCCTACGTCATGCAGATCAATGGGACCGTGGACGAGGCTCAGGCGGCGATGGGCATGGCCCGGGCGGAGGCGGAGCCGGGATCCGAGCTCGACGAGCTGCTCACCGGCCTCGAGCGCGATCTGTACGTGCTGATGGCCGAGGTGGCCACCGACCCCTCCAACCGGTCCAAGCTGGTCGCCGGCAGAACGCTGGTCACCCCGGAGATGGTCGCCGCGCTCGAGGTGCACATCGACGATCTGATCGCCCGTTTCGACATGCCCACCGACTTCGTCGTGCCCGGCGCCAATCGGAGGTCGGCGGCGTTGGACCTGGCCCGGACCGTGGTCCGCCGGGCCGAGCGGCTGGTGGTGTCGTCGCCGATCGAAGGATCTCAGGTGGGCCGCTATCTGAATCGGCTCTCCGACCTGTTGTGGGCGATCGCCCGGTGGAGCGACGGCCAGCAGCACCTGCTGGCTCGCGGCCCGGGACACCGGCGCCTGCCGGACCCGACCGCCGGGGCACCCGGGGGCGAGGGCTCGGATCGTTCGACTGCCGATGGTCCCGTGCACGATGAGAACGGAGAGCTTCACTGATGAGAATCACCGCCACGTCCGCTGACGCCCTCCCGTCCCATCCGGTGGCATGGGGGGTGCCGGTCGCCACGGGTGACGACGGACCCCGGTATGCAGTGCCGCTGGACGGGTTCGACCTGGGCCTCCCGGCCCGGCTCGATCCCGCCTGGTGCAAGCGTCGTGACTTCGGCGGCAAGGTGGGCCAGACGCTCACCCTGCGCTCGGCAGCCCCGGCACCGGCCGGACCCGCTTCGACGACGGAGATCGTCCTGGTAGGAGTGGGCGACCTCGGGTCGTTCGAGGGCGACCGGGGGCTCGAGTCACTGCGTCGGGCCTCGGCTTCCTTCGTCCGTGCTGCGGGTAGTGGCGAGTCGGCGGTCCTCCTGCTGGCTCCTGTCCCCGATCTCCCGGTCGGGAGCTCGGCGGAGGCGGCTGCCCTGGGCGCCGCGCTGGCCGCCTACCGGTACGACGATTTCCGCACGGCGGACAGCCCCGAGCGGCTCGAGGCCCTGGTGCTTGCCGTGGCGTCGCCTTCCGATGTCGACGGCGCCGATGGGGGTGCCACCCGTGGTGCCCGGATCGCCGAGTCGGTGAGCCTGGCCAGGGACTTGGTCAATGAGCCGCCGAGCTCCCTGACGCCCCAGAAGTTCGCCGAAACGTTCGCCGTGAGGTTCGCCGACGTGTCCGGGCTGTCGGTCGAGGTGTGGGACGAGGGTCGGATTGCCGACGAGCATCTCGGCGGCCTACTGGGGGTGTCGAGGGGATCGACCCAGCCACCGAGGTTGGTGCGGGTCGAGTACGAGCCGCAGGATCCGCTGGTGGTCGACGGCCGGGTGCCCCATCTGGTGCTGGTGGGCAAGGGGATCACCTTCGACTCCGGCGGCCTGTCGCTCAAGCCGGCCGGTGGCATGGAGACCATGAAGACCGATATGGGCGGAGCCGCGGCCGTGCTCGGCGCGGTCGACGCCGCCGCCGCGCTCGGGGCGCGGATCCGCATCACCGCCATCACACCCCTGACCGAGAACATGCCGAGTGGATCGGCCACCAAGCCGGGTGACGTGCTGACGGCCCGTAACGGCAAGACCATCGAGGTCCTCAACACCGATGCCGAGGGGCGCCTGATACTGGCCGACGGGCTGTCTCTGGCCGCCGAAGCCGAACCCGACGCCATCATCGACGTGGCCACGTTGACCGGTGCCGCCGTGGTGGCACTGGGCAAGGAGATCGCCGGCCTGCTGGGCAATGACGACGTTCTCGTCGAAGCCGTGCGAGCGGGGGCGAGCCGGGCCGGCGAGCCGGTCTGGCCGCTCCCACTGCCCGACGACTACCGCGCCCACATCGAGTCCGAGATCGCCGATATGCGCAACGTCGGGCGGCCCGGACAGGCCGGAAGCATCTCGGCGGCCCTGCTGCTGGCCGAGTTCGTGGGCGAGGTCCCCTGGGCTCACCTCGACATCGCCGGGCCCGCCCGCTCGGACGAGAGCACCCGTTACCTGGCCAAGGGAGGTACCGGCTACGGAGTGCGCACCCTGGTGGCGTTGGCGACCTCCGAGGAGTTCGCGCGCTCTCTCGTGCGGTAGGACCCGTCTTAGAGCGGCGATGGCAAGCTCCGGCCGGAGGTATCGGGAATCGGGTCATTCCCGGTGCACCGGGCGCCCGACCGGAAGGTGCACTATTTTGCCTTCGGTGAAGGTCGCAGTGCTGGGAGCCGGTTCGTGGGGGACCACGATGGCATCGTTGGTGGCACCTCGACAGGACACCGTGCTGTGGGCGCGCAACCCCGAGGTGGCTGCGACCATCACCACCGACCACACCAATCCCCGCTATCTCCCCGGGTTCGACCTGGCCCCGGAGCTCTCGGCCACCGCCGACCTCGAGGAGTGCGTGTGCGAAGCGGACATCCTGGTGATCGGCGTCCCGAGCTCCGGATTCCGCCACGTGCTCGAGGAGGCCTCCGTCTGGATCCGCCCGTGGATCCCGGTGGTGAGCCTGGCCAAAGGCCTCGAGCGCGGATCGCTCCTGCGGATGACCGAGGTGATCAAGCAAGTGGTCCCCGGCCACCCGGTGGCCGCGTTGACCGGACCGAACATCTCCAGCGAGATCATGTCCGGAAAGGCCGCCGCCGCGGTGATCGCCACCGAGGACCTCGAAGTGGCCAGCGCGATCCAACAGGTCTTCACCCGTGGCGTCTTCCGTGTCTACCTGAACGACGACGTCATCGGCTGCGAGATGGGCGGAGCGCTCAAGAACGTGGTCGCCATCGCCGCCGGGATTGGCGAAGGGCTCGGTGTGGGCGACAACACCCGTGCCGCCGTGATGTCGCGCGGCCTGGCCGAGCTGACCCGGCTCGGGGTTGCGATGGGGGCACAACCCGCGACCTTCGCTGGCCTGGCCGGAATGGGTGACCTGATCGCCACCTGCATGAGCCCCCACAGCCGGAACCGTGCCGTGGGCGAGCAGCTGGGCAAGGGACGGAAACTCGACGACATCCTGGCGGACATGCACATGGTCGCCGAGGGCGTCAAGACGGCGGCGGTCGTGCTCGAACTCGCCGAGCGCCACGATCTCGACCTCCCCATCTGCACCATGATCGACAAGGTGGTCAAGGGTGACATTCAACCCCTCGACGCCTACTGGGGCCTGACCCCGGCCGGTTACGAGACAGAACCGGGCTGACCTGCCCGCCTGGTGAGTTGCCGTCCGGTCGGTGGGGGTCCCTTCAACCGGTCAGGTCCCGGACTGCCGACGGGGGCGCACAGCATCCTCGGCGGCGCGGAAGGCGATCGCCGGGTGGAACTGCCAGACGCCGAGTTGTTGTTCGATCTCGGTCCGGTCCCGTCCTGCGGAGGCCAGCCCGGCCGCCAACCGGTGGGCCCGTAGGCGCATCTGTTCCGGTTCGGACAGCCGCTGCTCGACCAGCCACCGCCGGTGGCTCTGCTGAAGCGATTCCGGCAGCCGGCTGACGTGTCTGAGGGGGAGGGGAGGGATGTGGACGCGGACAGCGAGCCCGGACGGCCCATACGGGCGGGCCAGCTCGAACGTGCACAGGCGTTGGAACGCCCGCCGGAAGGGCGAGTTCTTGCCCATGCGCTCGCCCAGGCCCAAGGACCGCGCCGTGTCGGCCAGATGGAGTTCGAATCCGTCGCGATGCACCTCGAGGCCGTAGGAGAGGCGCCTCAGGAGCCACGTTGCCGACGGGCCGATGATCCCCAACCAGTACAGCTCGACGTAACGCGAGCAGGGGTGGACGCCGTGGGGGTCGGCGATCGGATCGAGCCATCGGACGATATGCAGTGTCGGGGTCGCCCCGGGAGTCCGGGATGGGGCGGCCGGGGCAGTCGGGGCGGACCTGCCGCCCACCGGTTCGGGCGCTCTGAGGGTGGTCGACGGCATGGCGTCCTCCGCAGTCATTCGGTGGTGAAGCCAACCCGTCCGGCCCACGGGCCGGAAACGGGTGCGGCGTCTGCTGACCACTCGACCCTGACCGCTGCGACTTGCCTGACACCTGGACGGCGACCTTGCTGCCCGAGGCGCCCGCAGGTGTGTGCCTCTCGACGGGAAGCCCAGGCGGTCGCTCGCCTGCCCCCTGCCGAATCAGGCGGGCAGGCAGCCACCCCGTCGGTCAGTCCAGTGCGCCGCCTGGACGGCTGATCGGCCACTATTCAAGGATGGCCGTTCCACATGGCTCCGAGGATCGTCAAACTGCCAGTTGGACTGATCCTGACCGAGTGGATCGATACTTACTGGCTCAGCGGATAGGTGAGATGTCCCGTGACCAGCGGTTTCGCCAGTCGATGAGCTTCGCCGTGAGGATGAACGCCACTGCGAGTGCGAGTTGAGCCAGCCGGTGAACCTGTTTGCGATCGGTGTTGCGTCTCATCTGGCCATAGTTGCTGAGCCACGAGTTCGTGCGTTCCACTGGCCACCGAAGACCCATCGGTTGTTTCGTCG
>JBKQMB010000043.1:0-132168 GCA_052326605.1 Acidimicrobiales bacterium
CTTGGTCGTCGGTCTTGGGTGCACCCGACAGCACAGTCGGGACAAGACAACGACCGGTGGATGGTCACCTAGCTTCGAAGGAAGAAGTTCCTGTTCAAAGCATCACGGACCTATTCGCGCGGCCAGTTAGTCGCGAAATATCGCTGAGTCGGGAATTTCTCTCGTCCGGTCGCGTTCTCCGATGTAAGCCAACATTGGAGGTGCCATGTCCACACGAGGACGTCCCACTGCTGTCATCGAACTGACCGACGCCGAACGCGAGACCCTGCAGCGTTGGGTGCGGCGACACAGCTCGGCACAAGCGCTCGCGCTGCGATCCCGGATCGTGCTCGCCTGCGCCGAGGGGATGACCAACCAAGAGGTGGCCGCAGCCGAGCGGGTGCATCCGGCGACCGTGTCGAAATGGCGACGGCGCTTCGCGGTGGACCGACTCGAGGGACTGCAGGATGCTCCCCGGCCCGGGGCGGCTCGCACGATCGCCGACGAGACCATAGAAGCGGTGGTGGTCGACACGTTGGAGTCCACGCCGGGTGAGGACACTCACTGGTCCACTCGGGGACTGGCGGCCAAACACGGCATCTCCAAGACCACCGTCGCCGAGATCTGGCGGGCGTTCGGATTGAAGCCCTGGCAACAGGGCAGCTTCAAGGTGTCCCCGGACCCGGACCTGATCGAGAAGGTCCGTGATCTCGTCGGTCTGTACATGAACCCGCCCGAGGCCGCTGCCGTCTTCGCCGTCGACGAGAAGCCGCAGATCAAGGCACTCAATCGCACCGCCCCGACGTTGCCGCTGCTGCCCACCACACCGCAGCGAGCCACGCATGACTACGAGCGCAATGGCACTGTCGACCTGTTCGCTGCGCTCGACATCGCCCGTGGAACCGTCATCTCGGACATCCGCACCAGCCACAACCAGAACGACTTCATCGCCTTCTTGAACAAGATCGACCGTGAGGTCCCCGCCGACCTCGACGTCCACGTGATCCTGGACAACCTCTCCACCCACAAGACGCCCAAGGTGCAGCGGTGGATGCTCCGACATCGCCGCTTCCATCTCCACTTCACCCCGACCTACGGGTCGTGGATGAACCTCGTCGAGCGTTGGTTCTCCGCGCTCACCACCAAGAAGCTGCAACGGTCGGCCCACTGCAGCGCCAAGGAACTCGCCGTCGACATCCAGGCATGGGTCGACACCTGGAACGAGGATCCCAAGCCCTTCGTGTGGCACAAGACCGCCGAGCAGATCCTCGAGCGCCTTGCCGGCTACTGCAGCGCTATCAATCAAGGGGCCAGTGCATGACATTGCGACTTTCATGACCCTTCAGCCGGACAGGACACTAGCCGACGAGGATCACGGGCGGCGAGGATGACCGCAGGCTGGTCGAGGGGACCGATCCGATCCCTACGACCGGGGCGTTGAGGGACTGGCCACCCATCGACCCCGAGAACCCGGCGCTCCCCAAGGCGAAGACGCCTCCGTCGGCGGCCACCAGCCAGTAGCCCGAGGCGTGAGGAGCAGTAGCGATCCCGACCACGGGTTTGTTGAGGGGGGTGGCGCCCATTGAGCCCTCGAACGGTGCGTCGAAGCTGAAGACCTCGCCGTCGGATGCGACTTCCCAGTATCCGCCGGTGCTCCAGTCCGCGGCGATCCCGACGATGGGTTTGTTCAACGGATTGCCGACCATCGATCCGTGCAGGACCGCGTCCCCGAACGGATAGACGGCGCCGTCGGAGCCGACCTCCCAGTAGCCGAGGCCGTTCGCGGTGGAGGCAATGCCGACCACCGGTGCGCTGAGGGCGCTGCCGCCCTTGGAACCTTCGAACGGTGCGTTGAAGTTGAAGATCCCTCCGTCGGCCGCGACCAGCCAGTACCCGCCGGTGGCCGGGTCCTCGGCCACTCCCACCACGGGCTTGTTGAGTGACCGGCCGCCCATCGATCCGGCGAACCGGGCCGAGCCGAAGTTGAAGATCCCTCCGTCGGCCGCCGCCAGGTGGTATCCGGAAGGGAGCACGACGGTGCCGATGGCCGGCTGGGCAGCGTAGGGCTCGGTGAACCACACGTTGCCGTTCGGACCGGAGGTGAGACCTGACGTTGAGGGAAGGAGCCTGGGGTTGGCATCGGCCTGCCGGGCCAGGGGTACGACCGCGCCTGTGGTCACTTGAGTGATCAAACCGGTGATGGTGATCTGCCCGAGGGCCGGTGTCGTCCCCTGGTCGGTGAACCAGAGGTTGCCGTCCGGGCCGACGATGATGTCGCCGGGTCGGGACCCGGCGTCGAGCCCGGTCGAGTACTCGGTGATCACGCCGGCCGGGGTGATGGTGCCAATGGCCGGGGTGGTGCCGGGATTGGTGAACCAGAGGTTGCCGTCAGGGCCGACGACCAGGTCGTCCGGGGAGGACCCGGCGTTGAGCCCGGTCGACTACTCGGTGATCACGCCGGCCGGGGTGATGGTGCCGATTGCCGGGGTGGTGCCGGCATCGGTGAACCAGAGGTTGCCGTCAGGGCCGGTGATGATGTTCTCCGGTCGGGCGCCGGTGGCGAGGCCGGACGTGTACAGCGTCGCGGACAACGCGGGGGTCGTCACCCGAGCACCTGCTGCCCCCGCGCCGGAGCCGGAACTGAGCCCGCCGCCGAGGGTGGCAAGCGCCACGGCGAGTATCGGGACGAGAGTCAGTCGGGCGAGCAAACGCATACAACCTCCACCTGTCGTGTGACCTCAGGTGGGACCCTACCCTTCGGTGCCGATGTGGTCGAACGGTGGTTGTCCTGTCGTCGGCCGGTCTCCCGACCAATCAGTGCGTCGAGTCGGAGCCAGGGGCGGACCGCACGGGTCAGACCAGTCCGTGTCCCAGCCCCTGGGCGTCGTGGGCCCCGGGCGGGCAGGCGAATATCCCGCTCCCGGTGTGGACTAGGTACTCGCTCAGGGCGTCCTGGTCGGACAGGCGCTGCTGGATGGGGATGAACTGCCGACGCGGGTCCTTCTGAAAGCAGATGAAGAAGAGCCCGGCATCGAGCTCCCCACTGGCAGGGTCGACGCCGTCGGCGAAGCTGTAGCCCCGCCGCAGGATGGCCTCGCCGCCGTTGGTGGAAGGCGCCGCCTGCCGGATGTGCGCGCCGTTGGGGATGAGGAGCAGGCCGTCGGGCCCGAGAGCCTGGAGATCGACCGGGTCCGATTCGCGGCTCCCCCCGAGCGGGGCTCCGCTCGCCTTGACCCGTCCGATGGTCTCCTCCTGGTCTCCGAGGGTGCTCCGGTCCCAAGCTTCGAGGTGGACCCGGATCCTCCTGGCCACCAGGTAGGTCCCTCCGACCATCCAGGGCTGGTCGCTGTTCCGGTCGACCCAGACGAACCGCTGCATCGCCCCCTCGTCACCGGCGACCAGGTTGGCTGTCCCGTCGCGGAAGCCGAGCAGGTTGCGCGGCGTCCGCTGGCCGGCGCCGGGTGAGGCGGTACGACCGAATCCGAGCTGGACGTAGCGGACGGTGGCCGAGCCAAGGGCGAGGCGGGTCAGGTTGCGGACCGCATGAAATGCGACCTGGGCCTCGTCGGCGCAGGCCTGCACACACAGGTCGCCACCGGTGCGTGCGGGTCCGAGGTCGTCGACGGCAAATGACGGTAGGTCGACAAGCGCCTCGGGTCGGCTGGACCGGAGCCCGAATCGGTCGTCGAACAGCGTTGGGCCGAAGCCGACGGTGATCGTGAGGCGGGACGGGGGTAGGTCGAGGGCCTCGCCGGTATCGGCAGGAGGGGCGAACGGGCCCCCGGGTCCCGTGAGGGTCTGGCCCGCTGTCATCCGGGCGGCGGCATCGGTCCACGCCGCTAACAGCGCCGCCAGGCCTGACGCATCGCCGGCGGTCACGTCGTAGGCCGCGAAAACCATCCGGTCCTGCTCGGGGGTGGCGATGCCGGCCTGGTGAGGGCCGCTGAACGGGATGGGGATCAGGTCGCCGGGTGAGGTCCCGGAGGCGTCGGCCCCGGCCGGGACCGCACCGGCCGTGGCCAGCAGTGCAGCCGAGGCCAGACCGGACCCCGCCAGGAGCTGTCGGCGGCTCAGCGCTCCCGATCGTGGCGGGTCGACCGGCGGCGCGGCCTCGGGCTCAGCACGGTTGCGCTTCAATACGTCGGAGCCCCCGCGGTACCGAGAGGTGCCAGCCGTGCCGCCAGCCGGGCGAGATCGGCGGCGGTGGCATCCACCTGTTGGGAGACCGAGAGGCGCAACGTGGCGGGTATGGCGGCATCGGGCACCTGGGTCGGGGGGCCGAGTGAGGCCGCGTCCGCCTCCAGAGCGGTGAACCCCTGTGCCACCGAGGTGGTGAGGGCCGGATCCACGGCACGCCCCACCGGCTCGATGGCGGCGAACGCCTGGTAGGAGGCCCCGACGGTGGCAGCGATGTCCACCGCATCGAGATGGGAGAACTGTTCCTCGCGGCCGGGGAGGGCCATGCTCACGACCCAGCCCAATTCGCTGACGGCGATGGTGCCGATCGCCTCCGGGGCGAGGCGGTCCCTCGAAAGGAGGTACTGGGCCACGGGGGCCTGGACACTGAGCCCTGCCACGTCGGCCCTGGCGTTGCCGGACGTCCAGAGGTCTCGCTCTACGGCATGCAGCCCGGCGAACGATCCGTTAGGCGCGACCTCGGTGGCGAGTTCGTCGAGGGTCGATGCGTTGATGGCATTGCCGCCCTCCAGCTGACGGAAGGTGTCGTACTGGGCCTGTGCGGCCAGCTCGTCGCTCTTTGCCGCGGCGATGTCGCCGCTGTCCACCGCCTCCTGGAGCGTGCCGATGCCGGCGACGAACGCGGCGGTCGCATTCCCGATGTCGGTGCGATAGGTCTCGGTGGCCGCTTCAGCGGCCACCGAGAGGGCCACCGCAGTAGCGGAGGCCGGGTCGGTGGCCGGTTGGTGCGCGGCACCTCTCGATGGCGTTGCCTCCGAGGACTGGTAGCGGGCGGACGCGGTGTACCCGCAGGCACCGGCCAGGGCGGCGACCACCAGGAGGCCCACGAGAAGGATCGGTGACGGCGGACGCATCGGTCGAAGCCCGGGCGCAGAAGATGGTGAACGGGTCGTCGGAGTCATGAGCGTGCTGATTTCGTGTCCCGGAGGCGCTCCCAAGGGTAGGTGACGGAGGGGGGAGTGGTCGGCACAGGCCGCCACACCGGAAGATCCGGCCGTCGCAGGTAGAGTGGTCGCCATGGCACCACGCACTCCCTCTGGTTCTCCGCGCCCGCGAGGATCCGGTGGAGGCCAGCGTCCCTCGTCGGGCGGGCGGGCCGGCGGAGGAGACAGCCGGGGGGCACCGGGTCGGTCCGGGTCGGATCGCAGGGGCACCGGCGGAGGCACCGGACGCTCGCAGCGTTCCTCCGCCAGTGGTGGGACCGGGAATTTCGAAGGGCCCGGCCGCACCGGGAGCGGACAGGGGCGACCCGATCGGAACGACGGCCCGCGAGGATCCCGAGCATCAGGTCGCCCATCGGGCAGCTCGTCCGGCAAGGGCGTCCACCGGGGCGGCGGGGGACCGACGGACGGGAGCTCCCGGCCGGGAGCCAAGGGGGACGAGCGGTCGTCCCGGGCCCCCGTGGTCCGGAAGGGATGGGGGAGTGTCGCCCGGCGCGGCGCCAGCACCGTTCGCGAGGGCTCCGCAGGGCACGGGCCGGACGAGGATACCCCTGAAGGCCGTCGCCGGGCGAGGAAACGGAGCGACGAGTTCGTTCCCGAGCGATTCGAGCGGACGGACGACCGGGCTCGGACAGTGTCCACGTCCGAGAAGCTCCGGCCGCCGGCGCACCGGGCGGTGCGGGCCCCTTCGGAGCTCCCGGCGGACATCGCCAACGAACTGGCCTCGGCGGCCGGCCCGGACTGGAACCACCTCCGGGACCGGATCACCGAGCGGATGGCTGCCGGCATCGGGGCCTACGAGCGGGAGAGGTACCGGGATGCCTCCCGCATCCTGAGGACCGTGGTCGATGCCGTGCCCACTGCGCCCTCCGCTCGCGAATTGCTCGGCCTCAGTCAGTACCACCAGAGCTTCTGGAAGGCAGCACTTCCCAACCTCGAGGCGTTCGCTGCGCTCACGGGCTCGGTCGATCAGCACCCGGTCCGCATGGACTGCCACCGGGCCCTGGGACGGCCGAAACGGGTGGAGGAGCTCTACAACGAGCTGCGTCAGGGGTCTCCCGACCCCGAGGTCCTCTCGGAGGGTCGCCTGGTGCTGGCCGGGACCCGGGCCGACCGCGGGGACCTGACCGGCGCGGTGACGCTGCTGGTGGAGGCCGGAGCGGGCCGCCTGGTGCGCAATCCGGCCGAACGCCACCTGCGCCAGTGGTACGTGCTGGGTGACCTGATGGAACGCTCCGGTGACCTCGCCAAGGCCCGGGAGCTCTTCCTGCGGATCGAGGCGGTCGATCCGGATGCCTACGACGTGGCCGAGCGCCTGGAATCCCTCGGACCCCCGACGAAGGTGCGGCGGACGCCGAACCGGCCCCGCGGCGCCCGTTAGGCTCTCACTTCATGGACCTCGAACAACTACTCGGTGACGAAACGGACTCCCTCCTCGGGCATGTCTCGGAGGCATTCGGGGCAGAGCACCTCGTCCTCCCCGGACCAGACCACCTCGACCGGGTCTTCATCGACTCGGACCGGTCCCCGACCGTCCTGCGCAACCTCGGGACGGTCGTCAACACCGGCCGTCTGGCCGGCACCGGTTACCTCTCGATTCTCCCGGTCGACCAGGGCATCGAGCACTCGGCGGCCGCCAGCTTCGCCAAATTCCCCGCCTACTTCGATCCGGCGCGCCTGTGCGACCTGGCCATCGCCGCCGACTGCAACGCCATCGCCACCACCCTGGGGGGCCTCGGAATTGTTTCTCGGCGCTATGTCCACCGGATCCCATTCATCGTGAAGCTGAACCACAACGACTTCCTGAACTACCCCAACACCTACGACCAGGTGATGTTCTCCGAGGTGCGCCAGGCTTCGGACCTCGGAGCGGTTGGGGTGGGTGCGACCATCTACTTCGGCTCGGAGGGCGCCGACCGCCAGATCGTCGAAGTGTCCAGGACCTTCGCCGAGGCCCACCGGCTCGGGATGTTCACCGTGCTCTGGTGCTACCTGCGCAACACGGCCTTCAAACAGGGGGACACCGACTTCCACGTCTCGGCCGACCTCACCGGACAGGCCAACCATCTCGGTGTGACCATCGAGGCCGACATCATCAAGCAGAAGCAGCCCGAGAACAACGGCGGGTACAATGCCCTGAAGTTCGGGAAGACCGACCCCCTCGTCTACAGCAAGCTGACCACGGACCACCCGATCGACCTCACCCGCTGGCAGGTGGTGAACTGCTACGCCGGCCGGATCCCCCTGATCAACTCCGGGGGCGAGTCCAAGGGTGCCGACGACCTGGCCCAGGCGGTACGGACGGCCGTGATCAACAAGCGGGCCGGAGGTTCGGGCCTGATCGTCGGTCGAAAGGCGTTCCAGCGACCCACCGCCGAGGGCGCAGCACTGATCCACGCCATCCAGGACGTCTATCTGGAGCCCGCCGTCACCATCGCCTGATCGGCGGGGCGCCGGCCTCCTCGCGTCAGACGGCGGCGAGGCCGGCAGTAGACTGCCACCGTGGCACGCAACCCATAGGTTCCGGCGTTCATCCGGGCGAGCTCCGACGAAGACACGGCGCCGAGATCGAAGTCCGGTGACTGAGCGCGGCAGATCAGCACGAAGAGGAGCACGGTGCCCGACACCACCGCCGACCCGAAGCCCCACCACCTCCTGCACCGCGTCGTCATCCGGTTCGCCGGCGACTCCGGTGACGGCATGCAGTTGACCGGGGACCGCTTCACGACGACGTCGGCGCTGCTGGGGAACGATCTGGCCACCTTCCCCGACTTCCCCGCCGAGATCCGGGCCCCTGCCGGGACACTGGCCGGGGTGTCGGCCTTCCAGGTGCACATCTCCGACCACGACATCTCGACGCCGGGTGACTCACCCAACGTGCTGGTGGCGATGAACCCGGCCGCCCTCAAGGCCAATCTGTCCATCCTGCCGAAGGGTGCCACGATCATCGTCAACGCCGATGCGTTCGATGAGCGCAGCCTGGCCAAGGCCGACTACGAGACCAACCCGCTCGAGGACGGGTCGCTATCCGCGTACACGGTGTACGAGGTCCCCATGACGTCGATCACCACCGAGGTGTCCAAGGACGCCGGGGTCAAGCCGCGTGACGCCGAGCGGTCCAAGAATTTCTTTGCTCTGGGGTTGATCAGCTGGCTCTACACCCGTCCCATCGAGGACACCATCGACTGGATCGAGGAGAGATACGCCGGCAAGCCGCTGGTGATGGAGGCCAATCTCCGGGCATTCAAGGCCGGCTACCACTTCGGGGAGACCGCCGAGCTGTTCGAGTCCTCCTACGAGGTGAAGCCCGCCGTGCAGAAGCACGGCGAGTACGTCAACATCACCGGCAACACGGCTGTCGCCTGGGGTCTGATCGCAGCCTCGGTGCGCAGCGGCCTGCCCCTGTTCCTCGGCACCTATCCGATCACCCCGGCCTCGGACATCCTCCACGAGCTGTCCAAGCACAAGCAGTTCGGCGTGCGCACCTTTCAGGCCGAGGATGAGATCTCGGGCATCGGGGCCGCACTCGGGGCTGCGTTCGGTGGTTCCCTGGGTGTGACCACCACGTCGGGGCCGGGCCTCGACCTCAAGTCGGAGACCATGGGGCTGGCCATCAGCCTCGAGCTCCCGCTGCTGATCATCGACGTGCAGCGCGGCGGTCCTTCGACCGGCCTCCCCACCAAGACGGAGCAGGCCGACCTGCTCCATGCCATGTACGGCCGCCACGGCGAGTCGCCTCTGCCCATAGTCGCGGCGAAGACGCCGTCCCACTGTTTCGAGGCGACCCTGGAGGCGGTGCGACTGGCCGTCAAGTACCGCACACCGGTCATCCTGCTGTCGGATGGCTATCTGGCAAACGGGACCGAGCCGTGGCGGCTGCCGGACATGGACGACCTCCCGTCGATCGAACCTGGCTTCGCCACGGAACCCAATCACACCGACGCCGAAGGCAACGAAGTCTTCTGGCCCTATGTCCGCGACGAGCAGACCCTGGCCCGACCGTGGGCACCCCCGGGGGTGGCCGGCCTCGAGCACCGGATCGGTGGGCTCGAGAAGGCGGACGGATCGGGGAACGTCTCCTACGACGGCGGCAACCACGAGACGATGACCCGATTGCGGGCGGCCAAGATCGCCGGCATCGCCCTGGACATCCCGCCCACCGACCTCGACGCCGAGGACGGCGCCGAGGTCCTGGTGATTGGCTGGGGATCGACCTACGGGGCCATCGCCGCCGGTGTCGAACGGATCCGGGCACGGGGGCACAAGGTGGACCAGGCCCATCTGGTCCACCTCAATCCGTTCCCCGCCGACCTGGGGGAGGTGCTCGGGCGCTACCGGCGGGTACTGGTCCCCGAGGTCAACACGGGCCAGTTGAGCCGGCTGCTGCGTGCCGAATACCTGGTCGATGCCATCTCCTTCACCCAGGTCGAGGGCATTCCCTTCCGGGCAGCGGCCATGGAGGCGGCCATCCTTTGCCAGATCGAGAGCGCCGCCGGGAGTACGACCGGCCCCGGTGGAAATGGCTCGGCACCGTCCACTGGAAAGGCGACCGACCGATGACCGACCTGGCCAACGCAGAGAACACCGGGGTCCCGGTCATGCTCACCACCCGCAAGGACTGGTCCTCGGACCAGGAGGTCCGATGGTGCCCCGGATGCGGGGACTACTCCATTCTGTCCGCCGTCCAGATGCTGATGCCCGACCTCGGCGTCCGCCGCGAAAGCACAGTGTTCCTCTCGGGAATCGGGTGCGCGGCGCGCTTCCCCTACTACATGAACACCTACGGCATGCACTCGATCCACGGCCGGGCGCCGGCCATCGCCACGGGACTGGCCACCACCCGGCCCGACCTGGACGTGTGGGTGGTCACCGGCGACGGCGACTCGCTGTCCATCGGGGGCAACCACCTGATCCACGCCCTTCGCCGCAACGTCAACCTCACCATCTTGCTGTTCAACAACCAGATCTACGGGTTGACCAAGGGCCAGTACTCACCGACCTCGGAGATGGCCAAGGTCACCAAGTCGACCCCCTTCGGATCGCTCGAGCAGCCGTTCAACCCGTTGAGCCTGGCCCTCGGTGCCGAGGCCGGTTTCGTGGCCCGCACCCACGACATGGACCGCAAGCACATGATGGAGACGTTCCGCCGGGCCCATGACCACAACGGTGCTTCATTCGTGGAGATCTACCAGAACTGCAACGTCTTCAACGACGGGGCGTTCGAGGGGATCACCGGAAAGGATCACCGGGCCGACATGCTGATCCGCCTGGTGCACGGCGAGCCCATCCGCTTCGGGGCGGAGGGTGAGCACGGGGTCGTCAATCACCGCGACGGATCGGTGGAGGTGGTCGAGGTGGCCGACGTAGGGGAATCGGCGCTGCTGGTGCACGACGAGCACCGTGAGAACCCCGGCCTGGCCTTCCAGTTGAGCCGCCTGTCGCGGGGCCCGCACGAGCCGACGCCGATCGGCGTGCTGCGCGACGTGGAGCGGCCCGAGTACGGCGCCCAGATGGCCGCGCAGATCGAGGACGCAACGGCCCGACGGGGCCCGGGTGACCTGCGGGCACTGCTCCGTTCCGGTTCGTCCTGGACGGTGGAGTAGTCGCTGTCCCGTCCGGTCGGGCGACCAGGCCCCGAGCCCGGGGGAGCGGTCCCGGTGGGCGTGTTCGTGGCGATGCTGCGCAGCATCAATGTGGGTGGGCGCAATCGCGTGGCCATGCCCGACCTCCGCGATCTCATGATCGGCCTCGGTTTCGGTGACGTGGCCACCTACGTGCAGAGCGGAAACGTGGTCTTCACCTCGTCCGGCACCCCTGGGGCCGCGGCCAGGGCCATCGAGGAGCGGATCGCCGCAGACCTGGGCCTCGAGATCCCGGTGGTTGCCAGGACAGCCGGCCAACTCCTCGACCTCGTCGACAGCAATCTGCTGGCGGACGCGGACGAGGACCCGACGAGGCTCCATGTGACCTTCCTGTCCGCCCCACCTGATCAACGCAAGTTTGCCGCCCTTGCCGCTCTGGAGGGCCGGCTCGGTGCCGACCGGTTCGAAGTGGTCGGACAGGACGTCGTGCTCCACTGCCCCGGCGGGTACGGCGAGACCAAGTTGAACAACGCCTACTTCGAGCGGCGCCTGGGGGTCACTGCCACCACCCGCAACTGGCGGACGGTGTGCACGCTGGCCGGCATGGCCGGTACAGCCGGCACAGGGGCCCAGCCGGCGTAGGGGCATCGATGGTAGGGACCCCAGATCGGGGCCTGACCGGCATCCGTTACGGAGCGGCCGGGGTGGAGCCGCCGGCCACCGGAGGTTGTGCCGGGGTGTAGGTGGCGTAATCACCGTCGCCGTTCATCACCATGCAGAACCGGTTACCCGTGCAGGACACCGTGGTCGGGTCCCCGGTGTACTCGGTCGCGGTCGGAATCACCTTCTGTGGTGCGGACCACGAGCTGCCGTTCCACGCCACGACTGATCCGCCGCGGTCGGCGGCGAGACAGAACGAGATGGTCGGGCAGGAGATCGAGTCGAGGCCACCCCGGGGGTCGACGGTCTGCAGTGGCGACCAGCTCTTGCCGGTGATGCGGTACGACACGCCGGTGTCGCGCACGATGGCGCACAGGGTGGAGGTCGGGCAGGCGACGGCGCCGGCCTGTGCCGTGGCTGCATCCGGTGCGGCGGTCCAGGGTGCCGGTTCCTCGTGCCAGGTTCCGCCGTCCCAGTCGAGGATCGACGTGCCTACCACGGCGATGCAGGACGAGCTCGAGGAGCACCACACGCCGATAGCGCCCGCCTGGTAGAGCGCGGTGCTCGGGGTGCCGAAGGATTGCGGCGGCAGCCAGGCCCCGTCTCTCAGGGTGTAGGTGTGGCCGGTGTTGTCGACGACCGCGCAGAAGGTGGACGTGGGGCACGAGACGGCGACACTCCTCGAGCCAGCGTGGCCCGGCCCGGGGTCGGACGGGTTGGCCGGTAGGGTCGGCCCCATTCCGAGGGAGGAGGGCACCGACCAGTTGGTCCCGTCGCCGGTGCTGACGTGTCCCGAGCCGTCCACGATCATGCAGAACGGCCCTCCGGTGCAGGCGACGGCGGGGAGGACCGGGGCCACGGTCGGTCCGACGGCCGGGGCCGCGTAGTAGACGGACGGTTCGGACCAGGCGGCCCCGTCCCACGAGACGGTGACTCCCGACCCGGTGGTGTCACTGGCGTCGGCAGTGTTGGCGCCGCCTCCGACCGCGACGCACAAGGTGTCCGAGATGCACGACAGCGAGGTGAATCCCCCTCCCGGGGGGAGGCTGGTGAGGGACCCGGTCCACCCTGGTGCCTGGACGACCGGGGCGACCACGGTGGTCGGCGTGGCCGATGGCAGGGTCGTGGTCGTGGTGGGGACGGTGCTGGTGGTGGGGCTGGTCGACACGGTCGCCCCGTGGTGCGTCGCGCCAGGAGCCACCGACGCCTGCGTGGAGCAGGCGGCTGCCGTGATCATCAATGCCGCGCAGGACGCTCCTGCGGCGAACCGCCTCATTGCCACCTGCCCCCTGACGTGGGTTCGAACGCATTGACCGACCTTGGAGGCTAGTGGGCGCAGGGGTGCACGCCAACGGCGCCCCCCGGTGGCGTGCCTACCCGGGCTCCTCGAGCGTGCGGAACACCATCCCGGTGCGGGGCTTGGGGCGGAAGTACGTGGTCTTCGGTGGCATACGACGGCCGTTGCGGGCCCATTCGGCAATCTGGCCCACGGACACCGGACGCAAGAGGACGGCCGCCTGGGCGCGCTCGGTTCCGACCTCCCGGATTGCCTCTTGCCACGAATTGGAGAATTCGAGATCGTGATCGGGGAGCTCGGCGATGACCAGGGCAACCATGGAGGAGTCCAGTCCGGCCCCGGCGGCCTCCGCTGTCCCGTCCTTCGGGGAGAGCATCCAGGCGCCCGAAGGCATGACCAGCGCCAAGGCACCCGATGCACCCAGGGCACCGGTGGTCCGCTCGTCGAAGTCACCGGCCCGGGTCACCTCGAACCACGAGGCAAACGCGTCGACCAGGTCGAGCCCGTCGGGGAGCCCCGAGAGTACACGGTGGATAGGACCCACGTCGAGTTGCTCCTCGGAAAGCTCGACCACCAGGGCCATGAGCAGGTCGGCCCCCGCCCGCCCGGTGCCGGCCGACGAGCTCCCCGGTCGGACCGGCTCGCGACGGTAGGTGAGGGCCGTCTCGTACCGGTGGTGGCCGTCGGCCACCACCAGTGGGGAGGTCGCCACCGAGTCGCGGACGGCGTCGATGGTCTCGGGGTCGTCGAGGACCCACAGCTCGTGGCGCACCCCGTCGTCGTCGACGGCCTCCATATCGGGCGGCGCGCTCTGCACGAAGTGCCCGGTGAGCCCGGGGCTCAGGGACAGGCCCCAGATGGGGGAGAGGTTGGCCCTGGTCGACCGGAGCAACTCGAGCCGGTCGGTCTTCGCCTTGGGCAAAGTCTGCTCGTGGGGGAGGATCGATCCGGCGCTCTGGTCGTCGATGCCCACGGCGCCGATCACACCGTTGGTGGCGTGTCCGTCGGGCGACGTCATGCGGTATGCGTAGAGGGCGGGCGAAGGGTCGCGGAGCAGGATTCCCTGCTCCTGCCACTCCTCCAGCAGCCTGGCCGCGTTGGCATACCGGTCGAGGCCGGCCCGGTGGTCGGGTTCCGGGAGCTCCACCCGGACGGCGTTCGCGCTGTGCCTTGCCGCCAGGAGGGCCCGCTCCTGGGGGTCGATCACGTCGTAGGGCGGTGCGACGACCATCGAGGGATCGACCCGTGAGGCGTCGTACCGGAGTCCGGTGAACGGTTCGAATCGAGGCATGGCCACTGATTAGCACATCGCCGTACCGGGCCCTGCGCCCCGGGAGGCCGGGTCGGCCGGCCGGTCCGGCGCCGGAGGACTCGGCCCATCGAGTGAAATGCACGTTGACGTAAACTGCTGGGGTGACCGTCACCGGGACATCGGGGGTTCCGACCGCGGCCGAGGGGCGGGCCCGCTGGGTGGTCCTGTCGAACACCACGCTCGGGGTGTTCATCGCGATGCTCAACCAGTCCATCGTGATCATCTCGTTACCGGCCATCTTCCGGGGCATCCACCTCGATCCGTTGCAGCCGTCCAACATCGGCTACCTCCTCTGGTTGCTGCAGGGATACATGGTCGTCACCGCGGTGCTGGTCGTTACCTTCGGGCGCATCGGCGACATCTTCGGCCGGGTGCGCATGTACAACGCGGGCTTCGCAGTTTTCACCGCGGCATCGATCGCCCTGGCGCTGATGCCGTTCACCGGGACCACCGGGGCGAGCGCGCTGATCGGGTTGCGAGTGGTCCAGGGCATCGGCGGTGCCCTGCTGATGGCCAACTCGACCGCCATCCTGACGGATGCCTTCCCGCCCGAGAAGCGTGGGTTCGCGCTCGGCTTCAACATCATGGCCGGCGTATCGGCGACGTTCCTCGGTCTCGTCGCAGGTGGTCTCCTGGCCGGCATCAACTGGCGCCTGGTCTTCCTGGTCAGCGTTCCGTTCGGACTGTTCGGGACGGTATGGGCCTACCTCAAGCTGCCCGACAACGGCGTGCGCTCGCCGGCCCGGATCGACTACCTGGGGAACGTCGCCTTCGCAGGGGGACTGGTCCTGGTGATGATGGGCCTGACGTACGGCTTGGAGCCCTATGGCGGCCGGTCGATGGGGTGGGCCAGTCCCTCGGTGGATGCGGAGCTGCTCGGCGGAGTCGCCCTCCTCCTCCTGTTCGTCTACGTGGAGAAGCGGGTCACCGATCCGATGTTCCACATCAGCCTGTTCCGTATCCGGGCGTTCCTCGGCTCCAACATCGCCCTGTTGTGCTCGAGCATGGGGCGCGGCGGCCTGCAGTTCATGTTGATCCTCTGGCTGCAGGGCATCTGGCTGCCCCTCCACGGGTTCTCGTTCGAGTCGACCCCGTTGTGGGCCGGCATCTACCTGGTGCCGATGTCGGTCGGGTTTCTGGCCACCGGCCCGGTCGCCGGAAGGCTCTCGGACCGGTACGGGCAGAGGTGGTTCTCCACCCTGGGGATGACCACTGCCGCCGGTACCTTCCTCCTCCTGCTGGCGCTGCCGGTGGACTTCCCCTACCCCCTCTTCGCCCTCTTGATCCTGGTCAATGGGCTCGGTGTCGGGATGTTCTCCGCTCCGAACACCACCACGGTGATGAACAGCGTGCCCGCCGAGGACCGTGGCGCCGCATCGGGGATGCGGGCCACCTCGATGAACGCCGGATTCGTACTGTCCATCGGCATCTTCTTCTCGTTGATGGTCGTGGGCCTGTCGGCCCACCTCCCCGCAGCACTGGGTCACGGCCTCATGGGCCAGGGGGTGCCGGGCCCCACCGCGGCCAGGGTCGCCGCCCTGCCGGCGGTCGCCACCCTGTTCGCCGCGTTCCTCGGCGTGAACCCGATGCGCCAGCTGCTCGGACCGAACGTCCTCCACCAGGTCGGCATGGCCCATGCCCAGGTGATCACCGGCAAGTCCTTTTTCCCCTCGCTCATCTCCGGTCCCTTCCACAGTGGCCTCGAGGTCGCCTTCGCTGCCTCTGCCTTGCTCTGCGGGTTGGCTGCGGGATTCAGCTGGTGGGCCGGCGACTGTCGGCCGTCCAGGGAAGAGCTGTCGGAGGCCCTCGCCCACGAGTCGTTCGTCGGCGGCCACTCCACGGCTCCGATCGACGGGATCGACGCCGCCCTACCCGATGTGGTGGAGGTATGAACGACAGCGAGAACACCGGCGACGGTCGAGCCGAATTCGACGAGGGCGGCGGCCTGGCACTGCTGCGGATCGGTGAGGCAGCCGAACTCGCCGAGGTGTCGCCGCGCACGCTGCGCTGGTACGAGGAGATCGGCCTGCTGGCCCCGACCGGCCACTCCGCCGGGGGAGCGCGGCGCTACAGCGGAGACGACCTGCGCCGGATCTTCCACATACGGGAACTGCAGTCCCTGCTCGGGATCGACCTGGGGGGGATCCGGGACATCCTCCACGGCGAGGATGCCCTGAACGGCCTCCGCCGGGAGTACCGGGCCGGAGCAGACCTGGCCCGGAGACGGGAGATCCTCCTCGAGGCGAAGGTGATCAACGAGAAGCTGCGGGCAGTGGTGGCCGCCCGCCAGGAGCTCCTGGCCACCATGATGCAGCGATTGGAGGTGCAGGCGGCCCGCTGCGTCGAACTCCTGGGCGACTGCGACGCGGGCACCGGATAGCCGGGCACCGGACGGCCGGTCGGCCCGGCCGATCTAGGACACGCGTGCCGATCCGGCCTGCTCAGCCCGGCGCCGAGGCGTGGGGGAGTGTCCCGGTGGTACCGGCACCTCTCCTATGGCCGATGCCGGTGACCTCGCTGATGATCCACAGGACCAGGGCGGCTCCTGAGTAACCGGCCCCGAGGACGACGACCGCGGGCCAGCCGCCCGTGCCGTAGGCCAGCCCGGTGGTGGCCGATCCGATCGCCCCACCCACGAAGTAGATGACCATGTACCCAGTGTTGAGCCGGGAGCGGGCCGAGGGCTCGAGGGCGAAGATCAACTGCTGGTTCTGGATGTGCACCGCCTGGATGGCGAGGTCGCCGACCACGATGCCGGCCACCAGCGCCCAGAGCTGGTGCGCCCCCGCGGCCAGCAGGGCCATCGAGCCGACCATGACCACCAGCGACCCGCCGGTGACCGGGCGCTCGAGGCCGCGGTCGGCGAGGCGCCCGCTGAACGAGGCGGCCAGGGCCCCGGCCGCGCCGAGCAGGCCGAACGACCCGATGACCGCCTCGCTGTAGTGGTAGGGCGGACCGATCAGCAGAAAGGCCAGGCTGGTCCAGATCACGTTGAACGTGGCGAAGGACAGACCGCCCAGCGCTGACCGCAGCCGGAGCACGGGCTCTGTCCGCATCAGCAGGACGACCGAGTCGAGCAGCTCCACGTAGACGATGCGCGGGCGCGTCTGCTCGTCCGGCAGGCGAAGGTGGAGCAGGCCGGACAGGACGAGGACGACGACGGCGGCCACCACGTAGACCGTGCGCCAGCCGGCGGCCTGCGCGATCAGACCCGAGAACGTGCGGGCCAACAGGATCCCGAGCAACAGGCCGCTCATCACCGTGCCCACCACCCTCCCGCGTTGCCGGTCGGCGGCCAGCGACGCCGCGAAGGGGACCAGGATCTGAGCTGCCACCGAGCACAGGCCGGCCACGGCCACGGCGACGATGAGGACGGTGATGTCCGGTGCCGCCGAGGCCACCAGCAGCGCCGCCGCTGCCACCAGCAGGATCGCCGGTACCAGGCGGCGCCGGATCAGGATGTCGCCGAGCGGGACGATGAGGGCCAGCCCGATCCCGTAACCGATCTGGGCGGACGTGACCACCAACGCCGTGCGGCCGGATCCGGCGTGCAGGTCGCGGGCGATCTGCGGGAGGAGTGGTTGGGCGTAGTAGAGGTTTGCTGCCGAGACGCCACACGCCACGGCGAACAGGGCCACCATTCCCGGCGTCATGGTGGTCCGTGCGTCCGGTGGGCTCATCGGGGGAAGCGGCTTTCATGGAGGGTGGTGACGGGAAGGTGGCACCGACGGAGGCGTGAAGACAGCCTAGGGGTGACCGCCGGCGACGGATCTGGTACACCGGTTCGGCTGGAGGCAGCCCTGCTCGTAGACTCGGGGCGTGGATGGTGCCAACGGCGTGGGCTCGGGAACCAGAGGCGGTGCGACTTCGACGGTGGGACACGACGCCGCGCCAGAGGACCCTGGCCTCGACCGGATCGTCACGGTGCCCAATGCCATCACTCTGGTCCGGCTGGCCTGCATCCCGCTGTTCGTGTGGTTGTTGTTCGGTGCCGACCGACAGATCGCGGCGGCGTTGCTGTTGGCCGCCCTCGGGGCCACCGACTGGGTGGACGGCTTCGTGGCCCGCCGCTACCACCAGGTCTCCACCATCGGCAAGGTGCTCGATCCGGTGGCGGACCGGGTGCTGGTGGCCACTGCGGTGATCACCATCACCATCCACGGCGCCGTACCGATATGGTTCGGTGCGGCAACCCTGGCCCGTGAGGTGGTCGTTTCGGTGGCGGTGCTGTTGCTGGCCTCGCTGGGGGCCAAGCGGATCGATGTCCTGTGGGTGGGGAAGGCGGGTACGTTCGCGTTGATGTTCTCCTACCCGGCCTTTCTGCTCGGTGACGGCGACGCCCGTTGGCAGGGCCCCTTCCTCGTCCTCGCCTGGGTCACGGGGATCATCGGACTGACCCTGGCGTGGGTGGCGGCCGGCACCTACCTGCCGGTGGCGAGGAAGGCGTTGGCGGCCGGCCGGAAGGCCAGGACAGAAGGAGCGACATCGTGAAAGCAGTCATCATGGCCGGCGGCGAGGGCACACGGCTCCGCCCCCTGACCTCCAATCAGCCCAAGCCCATGCTTCCCATGGTCAACATCCCCATGATGGAGCATGTCGTCAATCTGCTCCGCCAGCACGGCTTCGAGGACATCGTGGTAACGGTGGCCTTCATGGCCAATTCCATCCGCACGTACTTCGGGGACGGATCGGAGTTCGGCGTCCGCATGGTCTACGCCACCGAGTCCACCCCCCTGGGCACCGCCGGCTCGGTCCGTAACGCCCGCGACGAGCTGGACGAGCGGTTCCTGGTCATCTCCGGAGACGTGCTCACCGACATCGACCTGACTCAGATTGTCGACTTCCACGATCGCCGGGGCGGTCTGGCCACCTTGGCCCTGAAGGCGGTCGACAACCCGCTCGAGTTCGGCATCGTCATCACCCGTGAGGACGGATCCATCGAGCGGTTCCTCGAGAAGCCGACCTGGGGACAGGTGTTCAGCGACACCATCAACACCGGCATCTACGTCCTCGAGCCCGAGATCTTCGACTTCATCCCCGAGGGCCAGCCGGTCGACTTCTCGGGCGAGTCGTTCCCCGCGGCCCTTGCGGCGGGCAAGACGCTCTACGGCTACGTGGCCGAAGGCTACTGGGAGGACGTGGGCACCCTCGAGGCATATCTCAAGTCGCACCAGGACATCCTCGACCAGAAAGTGCAGGTGGACATCAACGGGTTCCAGCTCCTGCCCGGCGTCTGGCTGGGCAAAGGGGCGGAGATCGACCCCAGCGTGGCGATCGAGGGCCCTGCGGTCATCGGTGACAACTGCGTGATCGGCCCGGGTGCCAGGCTCGGTTCCCACTGCACCCTGGGGCGCAACATCCGGATCGGGGACAACGCCGTACTCCAGCGGTCGGTGGTGCATGACAACACCTATCTTGGTTCAGGGGTCCGGATCGACGGAAGCGTGCTCGGCCGTGGATCGGACCTGCGCCAGGGGGTCCGGTGCGAGGAGGGGGTCGTGCTCGGGGACGAGTGCTTCGTGGGCGCCCACGCCGAGATCAGGGCGGGGGTCAAGATCTACCCCTTCAAGACGGTCGAGGCGGGCGCCATCGTCAACTCGTCGATCGTCTGGGAGTCACGAGGGGCGCGGTCCCTGTTCGGCCGGGACGGGGTGCAGGGACTGGCCAACGTGGACATCAGCCCCGAGCTGGCCGTCCGCCTGTCCATGGCCTGGGCGTCGACCTTCGAGAAGGGGGCGAGGGTCACCACGTCGAGGGACACCAGCAGGGCGGCACGGGTGTTGAAGCGGGCGATCATGGTGGGCTGCAACGCGGCCGGCATCAACGTCGACGACCTCGAGGCGGCGACCGTCCCGGTGACGAGATTCCAGATCACGTCATCGTCGAGCATGGCCGGCATCACCGTTCGCCTTGTCCCCGACGACCCGCAGTCGGTGGTCCTCCGGTTCTTCGACAAGGACGGGATCGACGTCGACGAAACCACCCAGCGCAAGATCGAGCGGCTCTACTACCGCGAGGACTTCCGTCGGGTGCTGGCCCGCGAGATCGGCGACATCGGGTTTCCGCCCCGTTCGCTCGAGTACTACACGGCGGCGCTGATCGACTCGGTCGATCTGACGGCAGCCCGGTCGACCGATCTGAAACTGGTGCTGGACTACTCGTTCGGGACCGCCAGCTTCGTCATGCCCAACCTCCTGGCCAAACTGGAGGCGGAGGTGCTGGTCGTCAATCCGTATGCCAACACGGCCAGCGTGCTCACCTTCGACCACCAGGCCAGCGCCGCCCGGGTCTCCGAGCTGGTGCGGGCGTCCGGCGCCAACCTCGGGGCGATCCTGGACCCTGGCGGAGAGTTCGTGACCATCGTGGACGACCTCGGCCATACCCTGACCCACGACGAGGCCCTCCTCGCACTGTTGACCCTGGTGACCGAGGCCCAGCCCGGCGCCCGAGTGGCGTTGCCGGTGGCAGCCAGCGGGGCCGCGGAGGAGATCTGCCGGAAGGCGGGGGCTGAGATCCTGTGGACCAAGCTCTCCGCCTCCCACCTGATGGAGGTGGCAAATTCGGAGCAGGTGGCCCTGGCGGCCAGTCAGTCGGGCGGATTCATCTTCCCCTGCTTCCTGCCTGCCTTCGACGGGGCCGCCACTCTGGTCAACCTGATCGCCCTCCTCACCACCGCCGGGGGGAAGCTGTCCGATCTGGTCGCGCAACTTCCCCCGGTCCACATCGCCCACCAGGCCGTACACACCCCATGGGACCAGAAGGGAATGGTCATGCGCACGCTGGTGGAGCGGTCCCAGGGCCGCGATCTGGTCCTGGTGGACGGGGTCAAGGTGATCGAGGAGGACGGATGGGCACTGGTGCTGCCCGACCCGGAGGAGCCGGTGACCCATGTTTGGGCGGAGGCCCCGAGCGACGCCCAGTCCGAGGCCAGGGCGCAGGAGTATGCGGTCCGCCTCGAGCAGCTGCTGCGCTGACCGGCACGGGACTCCGCGCACATCTCCCACCTGACCAGCTCATCAGCGCGGCAGCCGAGTGTCAGGTATCGTCCGCACCTATGAACGTGCCGGACGAACTGCGCTACTCCACCGATCACGAATGGGCCCGTCCCAACGGGGATCGGATCACCGTGGGGATCACCGACTACGCCCAAGACGCGCTCGGGGACGTGGTCTTCGTCGACCTTCCCTCCCCGGGGACCACGGTGGAGGCCGGAGGGCTGCTCGGAGAGGTCGAGTCGACCAAGTCGGTGTCGGAGATCTACGCCCCGGTCGCCGGTGAGGTGGTGGCCGCCAACTCCGCCCTGTCCGACGCTCCCGAGAAGCTGAACGCCGACCCGTACGGCGAAGGGTGGATCTGCGAGATCGTCCTCGCCGATCCCTCCTCGCTGGACGCACTGCTCGATTCGGGCGCCTACCGGCAACTGACCGACGGTTGATCCCCCGAGCCGGCCGTCGGACCAGGGGAGCACACGGTTGAGAGCGGCTACCGTAGTTGGCGTGTTCTGCCACAGCTGCGGCCACCGCAATCCGGCCGGCGTCAATTTCTGCTCCTCGTGTGGGGCATCCATGGTCACCTCCGCCCCGGATACCTCGGTGTCCGTCCAGCCGGTGGAGGATCAGGCGTATGCCGGCGACATCGAGACTCCTGCCGGGCTGCTGGAGCTGCCCCGCGGCGTGGGGATGCTCGTGGTCAAGCGCGGTTCGGACGAAGGCGTCCGAATGGTGCTCGAATCCGACCTCACCCGGGCCGGTCGGCATCCCGAGAGCGACATCTTCCTCGATGACATCACCGTGTCCCGTCGGCACGCTGAGTTCGTGACGAGAAACCAGGTGACATCCGTCCGGGACGTGGGCTCGCTCAACGGCACCTATGTGAATCGTGAGCGGATCGAAGAAGCGCGGCTGTCCAGCGGCGACGAAGTGCAGATCGGGAAGTTCAAGTTGTTGTATCTGGTGGCGACGGGCGAGTGAGAGTGACAGAGCACACAGCACCTCGCATTGGGGGACAACAGTGAGTTCGAGGTCGTACTTGTCGATCGGTGACGTCCTGACCTTGCTGCGCCAGGAGTTCCCCGACGTCACCATCTCCAAGATCCGCTTCCTCGAGAGCCAGGGGCTGGTCAACCCCGAACGGACGCCCTCGGGCTACCGCAAGTTCTACGAGCACGACGTCGAGCGACTGCGTTGGGTGCTGCGCCAGCAACGGGAGAACTTCCTGCCGCTCAAGGTGATCAAGGACCGGCTCGACGACGATGCCAACGGTTCGGGACCGGGCCATGGCGAGGCGCAGGCTGCTCCCGCTCGGGATCGCTCCGGTGAGGCCCACGCCGGCTCGGGAGCCGGAACCCACCACGCCGATGAGCCGGTGCTGGTCGGCCACAGGACCTCGGCTGCGGGACATTCACGCGGCGCAGGCGACGCAGAGCCGCCCGTCGATGCTCCCACGTCGCTGATCGCGGACGGACCCACGCTCCCCGGGATCGAACCCGTCTCCCATGCTGCCGTCAGCACCGGGGTCCCGAACCTCACCACCTTCGGCGCGGCACCGTCGGCATCTGGCTCCGGTGCATCCGGCACCGCCCCGGCCGCACCTACCCCCGCTCCGGGACACTCCTCCGTTCGAAACGTCGCCGCCGGGACCACCGCCAGGCGAAAGTCGCCCCCCAAGCCGGGTGCGGCAAAGACGGAACAGGCGACGGAACCGACATCGCGGGCGGGTCGGAGCGACGCCTCGGCGACACCACACGTTCCCGCTCCCGCGTCGACCGCGCCGACCATCACCCAGCCTGCCTCGCCAGGCGCACCGGTGGCCGCACCGACCCCTCCGGCGGGGGAGTCGCCGGGTTCGCCTGCGGCCTCCGGTGCGGGCACGACCGCGATCGACCTCAACGGGGCCAGCCTGTCCGTCGAAGACCTGTCGACGGCGTGCGGCCTCTCCGTCGGCACCCTCCGTGAACTGCAGGAGTACGGGCTGCTGACCGCGAACACGGTGGCGGGCCAACAGCTCTTCGACCAGGAGGCGATGGCCGTCGCCAACCTCGCGGCGGGCTTCGCCCGGTTCGGAATCGAACCGCGCCATCTGCGGCTCTACAAGAACGCCGCCGACCGCGAGGCCGGATTCGTCGAGCAGATCGTGATCCCGCTGGTCCGACAGAGGAATCCTGACGCGAGGGCCCGGGCCCACGAAACGGCGGACGAACTCGCCCGCCTGGGCCAGCAGTTGCGCGGCTCCCTGCTGCGCGCCGCCCTCGGAGACCTGCTCAACGGCTGACCGACCCGCCGTCGAGGGCTCCGAACGACGGCGGTAGCCTCGGACCAGGCTCGCAGTCGGTCGAATTCCGACACAAGCGACCGCGGTGGCGAGTAGGTTTGGTCCATGGTCGAAGTGCGGCTTCGGGCGGTGCGGGTGGACCTCCAGTCGAACACGCCCGTGCTCCTTCTCCAGGAGTCCGACGGGCTGGGGAGGACGCTGCCGATCTTCATCGGCGCACCGGAGGCCACGGCCATTGCCTTTGCCCTCCAGGGCATGGACACGCCCCGCCCCATGACCCACGATCTGATCCGGGACCTGCTGGACGCCCTGGGCACTGACGTCGTGCGGATCGTGATCACCGAATTGCGGACGGCCACCTACTACGCCGAGATCGTGCTCCGGCACGGGGATCGGGAGATCCCGGTGTCGTCCCGTCCCTCGGACGCGGTGGCAGTGGCGGTCCGCACCGGGACCCCGCTCTTCGTGGCCGACGACCTCATGGATGCCGAGGGCATCATGCTCGCCGTGGACGAGGAGGAGGACGAGGAGGCCGATGCAGGGGAAGAGAATGCCAACCCCGACGAGTTGGTCGGCGAATTCCGGAACTTTCTCGACACCATTCGGCCGGAGGACTTCTCTCCCTGAACACGTTCGGCGACCGGCGCAGATGAGGGAGGCAGCGGGGTGACGAAGCTCACCAAGGGAGTACGCGGCATCGGTCTGATGGCCGGACTGGCGATCGGAGGTGGAGCACTCGGGGCGTGCTCTTCGGGGTCGTCATCGTCGTCGACCACCGCAGGTCGCACATCCACCAGCGGGATCCCGTCGAACTCGTCCACGACCCAGGCTCCGTCCACCACCTCGACGCCGGCTCCGTCCACCACCTCGACCGGCCCAACGCGGTGCGCGACGGCCGGCCTTGTCGGATCGATCGTGGGGAGCAGCGGCGCGGCCGGGACCATCGAGACCACCGTGGGCCTGCGGAGCACGGCCACGACGCCCTGCATCCTCGGCGGCTACCCGGGCCTCCAGATGCTCGGGCCGGGAGGGGCGACACTGCCGACCAACGTGGTCCGCAAAGGGAACTACAGCTTCACGTCGATGGCCCCGACGACGGTGACCCTTTCCAGTGGTCAGTCGGCCTACTTCAACATCGGGTACTCCGATGTTCCGGTGGGCAACGAGACATCGTGCCCGACCTCTGCCTCGCTCGAGGTCACGCCTCCCAACGCCACCGACCATCTGGTCGTCACCGCCACGCTGTCCCCGTGCGGTGGGGGGACCCTGGTGGTGTCCCCGGTGTTCCTGGCCACCGGATCGAACAGCCAGTCGACGGCATCCGGCGCCTGATCCGGCCCGACCTGCCCAGACCCCCCGGGCCCCCCGGGCCCCCCGGGCCCGCCAGGTCATCCGTGCGGCGCGACCAGAATTCTTCCGCGGACCGTGCCGGCCTGGATGGCGTCCAGGGCCGTCGCCACTCCCTCGAGTCCCACTTCGGAGGCGACGATGGCCTCGAGGCCAGAGATCGGAAATCGGGTGGCGATCTCCGCCCACACCCGGCGCCGCTGGGCAATCGGCGTGCGCACGGTGTCGATGCCGATGAGGGAGGCGTTGCGCACGATGAAGGGGAAGACGGACGACTCGAAGGTGTTGCCCCCGGTCAGGCCGCTGGCGGCCACGGCGGCGCCGTAGCGCAATGACCGCAGCACGGCGGTGAGGGTGGGGCCGCCCACGCAGTCCACCGCCCCGCCCCACCGCTCGGGGGCCAGTGTCCGCCCGGGTGCCTCCTCCAGTGCATCGCGGCCGACGACCTCCGAGGCGCCCAGACCGACCAGGTAGTCGTGCTCCGCCGTCTTGCCGGTGCTGGCCACCACCTCGTATCCGCGAGCGGCAAAGAGGAGGACCGCCATGCTGCCCACCCCTCCCGAGGCGCCGGTCACCACCACCGGCCCGTTCCCGGGAGCTAGCCCGTTCTGTTCGAGCCGATGGAGCGAGAGTGCCGCGGTGAACCCGGCGGTCCCGACGATGGCGGCGTGGCGGGTGCTGAGGCCGGTCGGCAACGGGACGACCCACTCCGAGGGGACCCGTGCCAGTTCCGCGAAGCCGCCGTCATGGGCCACACCGAGGTCGTAGCCGTGAACGAGCACCTGCATTCCGGTCTCGATCGAGGGATCCCGCGAGGACAGGACCGTGCCGGCCAGGTCGACGCCGGGCACGAGTGGCGAGACCCTTGCCACCCGGTTGCCGGGTCGGAGGACCATGCCGTCCTTGTAGTTGACGGACGACCAGTCGACACGGATGACCACGTCCCCCCCGGGCAGGTCGTCGAAGGCCCGGGTGCTGACCCCGGCATCCACCGCATCTCCGTTGCGGGCCACAACGAAGGCCGAGTAGGCGCCGGGCGCCTGGCCCACATCGGCCGGAGCCGGCCCGGTGCCGACCGGTGGGGAGGGGGTCATACCGGGTACCGTACTGAGTCCATGAGCGACGAGGAGGCCACGGACCCATCGAGAGCGTCCGTACCCCCCTCGGAGTCGGCATTCGGCTGGTGGCCGTCGCCGTGGTCGGCGTCGGATGTGGCCGCCGGCAAGGTGTCCCGTAGCGGGTTGCAGAGCGACGGGGACCCGGTCTACTGGTCGGAGAGCCGGCCGGGCGAGGGAGGCCGCCAGGTGGTCGTCCGCTCGGTGCCGGGGGCGCCGGTGGCCGATGTCTCCCCAGGAGCGGTGAGCGTGCGCAGCCGCGTGCACGAGTACGGCGGAGCGGCTGCAACAGTGGCGGACGGCGAGCTGTACTTCGTCGACCAGGGCGATCAGCGCTGGTATCGGACCACGGTCGGAAACGGTGCCGACCTCCTCCCGCTCACTCCCGAACAGCCGTTAGGGGGACCGACCGTCCGCTACGCCGACGGTCGGGTCACCCGTCAAGGAACGTGGCTGGTGTCGGTGGAGGAGCGACTCGCCGACGGAGGAGCCGAGCACCGCCTGGTGGCGGTGGCCGTCGACGGCTCCCAACGGGTCGTGTCCCTGGTGGAAGGCGGGGACTTCGTGAGCTCGCCCCGTCTCTCTCCGGATGGGCAGTGGCTGGCCTGGGTGACCTGGGATCACCCGTCCATGCCCTGGGACAGCTCCGAGGTGCGGGTCGCCCGCCTCCACGAGGCGGACGGGACCGTCGGGATCGGCAGACCGCACCGAGTGGCAGGCGGCGACGGGGTGGCGGTCGGACAGCCGCAGTGGTGCCGCGACGGGAGCCTGCTGTTCGTCGACGACCGCAGCGGATGGTGGCTGCCCTACCGGCTGGCACCCGGTAACGGGGGGAACGTCGACGTCGAGGTCGCCGGACCACTGGTCGACGTCGAGGGCGAGTTCCACGCTCCTGACTGGGTGCTGGGACAAGCGACCATGGCCGAGTTGTCCGACGGGTCGATCGCCTGTCGAATGCGCAGGGACGGTCGCGATCGACTGGTCCACCTGCAGCCGGGGACGGAGGGGCCGCAGGCACCCCACTGGCTCATGACCGAGATCGACCAGCCGTGCGTGACCCTCTCGGGCGTGGCCGCCTCGCCGGTCGCAGCCGGTACGGGCCGCCAACGGGTCTGCGTCCTCGGGTCGACCCCGACCGAAGCACAGGGCGTCTTCGAGATCTCGCCGGAGGGCCGGTTCCCACCCCGGCGACTTTCGGCCCCGCCGGGCGTCGGGGTGGCACAGTCGGACGTCTCCGTGGCGCGGCCGTTCCGGGTGGACACCGACCACGGGCCGGTGCCGGGCCTCTTCTTCGCCCCTGCCAGTGCGACGGCGGAAGGGCCGCCCGGAGCGCGCCCGCCCCTGGTCGTGTTCTGCCACGGCGGGCCGACAGGTGCGGCAGAGTCCGGGTTCGACCCGGTGGTGCAGTTCTTCACCAGCCGTGGTCTGGCGGTGGCGGCCGTCGACTACCGCGGCAGCAGCGGCTACGGGCGCTCCTACCGGAAGCGCCTCGACGGCGAGTGGGGTGTCGCCGACATCGACGACTGCGCCGACGTTGCGGCGGCGTTGGACCGGGAGGGGTGGGTCGACGGGAGCCGCATGGCCATTCGGGGGGGGAGTGCCGGTGGGCTCACCGCCCTCGGGGCGCTGATCCGCTCGCGACGGTTCGCCGGGGCGGTGGCCTGGTACGGGGTGACCGATCTCGAGGCCTTGGCGACCGACACCCACGACTTCGAGTCCCGCTACGTCGATTCGTTGGTCGGGCCGTGGCCCGAGGCGGCGGAGCGGTACCGCTCCCGTTCGCCGATTCACCATGCGGATCAGGTCTCCGGTGAGGTGCTGCTCCTCCAGGGGGCCGATGACCCGGTGGTGCCTGCAGCCCAGTCCGAGCGCTTCGCTGAGGAGTTGGTGGCCTGTCGGGTCCCCTGCCGGCTGATCGTCTTCGAGGGCGAATCGCACGGGTTCCGCCGGGCGGCAACCATCGAGACGTGCCTCCAAGCGGAACTGTCCTTCTATCGCTCACTCTTCCGCACCGAGGGGGGAGACGATGCGCCGGCGACCGGTGGCTGATCACTCCGTCCGGCGGTGGGTCCGGTGATACCCTCGACCGTGCCGAGCGATGGCCCGTGGACGCACCCGATTGCTGTGTGGGCGGCCGGCGACGAGCGGTGGGCGGCGTACCCCGTTCCAGTGCGCCGGCTCCTGTTCGGCCTCAGGCGCCTCTCACCCGAGTGGCGGGACGCTCTGCTCTACGGCTGTTCGGCGCTGTTCGCCGGGGTGACCGCGCTGGCGGTGGGCATCCCGCTCTATCGGCAGTGGGGTCAGATGGCCGTGGGCCCCTATCTGGTGGCGACGGGAGTGACGGCGCTGGCGGGGTGGCGGTCCACCGTCGCCGGCCGGCGGACAGGGGAGGCCGGTCGGCCCGGCAGCGGTGAGGCGTCCGAGGACGCGCGACCGTCCCGGTCGGGAGTGCGGTGGCGGAAGTCCGCCCGCGTGGTCGCATTCTTCGTCGTCCTCTTCGGCGCCACGGTCGTTCCGCTGACCATGGAGGTGATTTGGCGCTCCGAGGGGAATGCCGCTCTGCATGTCCAGCCCGAGGTCCTGGTCGTCGAACAGGCGGGAGTGCGGGTCGCCCACGGCAAGGATCCCTACCAGGTGATCGACCGCAACGGCCATATCCTCATCCACCAGACCAAGGAGCCGGTCTACGAGCTGTACTACCCCTATCTCCCCGGGATGGTCATCTTCGGTTTCTCCAGTGTCAGCAAGGACGAGGCACGGCTCACCGACGCCCGGATCCAGTTCCTGGTGTTCTCGGCGGTCATCACACTCGTCGCCCTCAGCCGGATCCGGCCTCCCTCGGACGCCCGTTTCCGCGCCCTCCAGGCCCTCACCGTACTGCCCACTGCAGCGCTCCCTCTGTCCACCGGGGGTGACGACATGCCGGTGGTCGCACTGATGCTGCTCGGGCTGGTGGCGCTTCAGCGCCGAAGACCACTCTTGGCCGGACTGGCGCTGGGGGCGGCGTCGTCACTCAAGTTCACGGCGTGGCCCCTGGTCCTCCTTGCCCTGTGGGGCGCCTACGACCAGCGAAGGCACCGGGCCGTCGTCCGGTATGTGGTGGGCGTCGTCGTCGTCGTGGTGCCGGTGATCGTCCCGTTGGCCCTGCGCAACCCTTCGGCGTTCGTCGACAACGTGATCCGCTTCCCCCTGGGCCTGGCCGGCGTGTCGTCCCCGGCCGGCAGTGCGCTTCCCGGTCACATGCTGGTCTCTGCCTTCCCCGGGATCCACCGACCGTATGTGGCGGTGGTGGTGGTGGTGGGGGTCGCCGTCCTGATCCGGCATCTGCTGAGGAAGCCGCCCCGGGATGCCGCTGGGGTCGCCGCCCTCACCGGATGGGTCATGCTCATCGCCATCCTGCTGGCCCCGGCGACCCGGGTGGGCTATCTCCTGTACCCGATCAATCTGTTCCTGTGGGCCTGGATGCTGGGGCAGGCCGACGACCCGGCGGCCGTTCAGTTGCCGTCGGGAAGTTGGAACAGCTCGAGGGAGAACGGCGTGGTGCCGGTCGACGTGGTCGGTGAGACGACTGCACCGACCTCCCAGTAGTACCCGTCGCCGCTCCCGTGCTTGGCCAGCACCTCGGTCCCCTGCCCACCCCGCTGGGCTCCGGTACCGAAGTAGATGACCTGCCAACCGAGGTGTGGGAGCAGCTTCCGGTAGAGGGCGACCACCTGATCGGAAGAGAGGCCGACAGTGAAGGTGACCGTCCGGTCGAATTGGGCCGCGCCCTGGTCGGAGTCGACCGTGCCCGTGACCCGGCTGCCGGTAGGGACCGCGAGAGTGCCGAGGATGTCGGAGGGGGGATTGCCGACGCCGACGATCGAGTGCAGTGCGGAGGTGGCCGGGGTCAGCTGGACGACGTTGCCGCCGGGAATGGTGATCCGCTGGACGGACAGGGTCGTGTGGTTCCCGGAGGTGAGCGCCGAGCCCACGACGCCGACAACGACGATGAAGACGGCGATGCCAAGCACGAGCAGCGCCGGTCCCCGCAGCGACGCCTGCTGATAGGTGCGCCGGGTCGGGTCGACCGTGTCGGTTGGCGGAGACGGCGGGGACGAGACGTCCGGGGTGGTGCTGACCATGACCTCCGCATCCTACCGGCGGGAGCTCGGTGACCTTCGTTCGGGTGCCTGTGGATACACTCCGGAGGACCGGCCCGGGGAGACGGGTCCGGACGGAAGGGGTGCAACGGTGGCAGGGTACGATCCGGATCCTCGGCCGGTGTCGCCGGAAGGCGATGGCCTGGTCGTGAGCCGCCGGGCCCTGCTCGGCACTGCCGCGCTGGGCATTGCCGGTGCCGCTCTGGCGGCCTGCGGCGGGGGCCCCTCGTCCGCTCCGTCGTCGACGACCGCTTCGGGGCCGGCACGGTCCGCCCGTAGGGTGGGAACGCCTCCCGATCCGAGGGTGCCGGTGGGGAGCGACCTGCTCCCCGACGTCGACCACATCGTGGTGGTCATGATGGAGAACCACTCCTTCGACAACATCCTGGGCGCCCTGGGCCGCGGTGACGTGCTGGCCAGGGGCCCCGACGGACTGCCCGACGCGACCAACCCGGACGGCCGGGGCAACCGGATCCGGTCGTTCCACATGTCCACCCCGTGCCAGCTCGACGGCAAACCGTCCCAGAGCTGGAACGCCTCGCACATCCAGTTCTCGGGCGGCACCAACCAGGGGTTCGTGATCAGCGACTCGGGCCCGGTCGCCATGGGGTACTGGACGCCCGCCGACCTGCCGTTCACCAATTCGCTGGCTGCGACGTTCCCCGTCGCAGACCGATACTTCTCGTCGGTGCTGGCCCAGACGTACCCCAATCGCCGTTACCTGGTGGCCGGCACGTCGCTCGGGCTGATCGACGACACCTTCCCGACCGCCCTTCCACCCAACGGGACGGTCTTCGACCTGCTGGACAGGCACGGGATCTCGTGGAAGAACTACTACTCCACCTTGCCGACCGCCGGGGTGTTCATCTCCTCACTCTCCCACCCGTCGATCGCCGCGGGGTTGGCCCCTATCGCCCAGTACTACGCCGACTGCGCCTCGGGCGACCTCCCGGGCTTCTCCCTCGTCGACCCCGACTTCGACAAGCAGTCGGAGGAGGACCCCCAGGACATCCAGTACGGAGATGCCTTCCTGGCCCAGGTGGTCAACGCGGTGCTGTCCGGTCCGAAGTGGGCCAGGTCGCTCCTTGTCTGGACCTACGACGAGCACGGCGGGTACTACGACCACGTGCCTCCCCCTGCGGCGGTGACCCCCGATGACGTCTCCCCGATGCTGGCACCGACCGATGTCCCCGGAGCCTTCGACCGCCTCGGGTTCCGGGTACCGGCCGGGCTGGTCAGCCCCTACGCACGGAAGGGCCACGTCTCCCACTCCGTGTACGACCACACCTCGGTCCTCCGCCTGGTCGAGACCAAGTGGAACCTGCCCGCGCTGACCAGGAGGGACGCCGCGGCCAACGACCTCTTGGACATGGTCGACTTCAGCCGGCCACCGGCCTTCCTTCGACCCCCGGTGCTGCACGCCGCCGCCGACCCGGCGGTGCGGGCGTCCTGCCTCGCCACAGGACCAGGAGTCATTCCGCCGGCCTCGGCGGTGGTCGCAGGGCACTGAACGCGCACCCCCGATGCCACCGATCATGGCGGAACGGCCCGCTTCAGCGGTCGGGGCGGCCAGGGCGGTGACGCCGATGCCGACACGTCCCCAGGCGACCAGCCGGGCGAGTGCGTGTGACCGGACGGTGTCCGTACCCCCAACTTAGGACGAGCGACGGTCGTTGCCAGCGCCACTATGGGAGTCGAATGCGTCACTCAGAGTGATAGTCGTTAACCAGATGTTTACAATTGGCAACCGATCCCTCACAATACGTCCAGCATCGACAGGCCCCCGGGGCCTGTCATGAGGAGGGGCAACCGATCCAAGTGGCGACAGGATCCTGTGGGGACGGGGGGGGAGTGGCCGGGTCCTCTGGGCCCGGCCACTGTCATGTTCCGGCACCGGGGTGGGCGGTGGTGCCGGCCCGGGGCCGGGCCGACCATCCGAAGTGATCGAGCGGCCCATGGCCTCGGCCCAGTCGCCACTCGCGGCCGCCGGCGAGGGCCGCGCGCACGAACTCCGTGGCGGAGGCCACGGCCACGGGCACGTCTGACCCGGAGGCCAACAGGGCGGCGATGGCCGCGGACAGCGAGCAGCCGGTCCCGTGGGTGTTGGGGGTGTCGATCCGTTCCCCCTCCAGGACCGTGAGGCGTTCGCCGTCGAAGAGGACGTCGGGGACCAGCTTCGGTGTCCCGGCCCCGACGGGGGACTCGACGCCGGGGAGATGGCCGCCCTTGACCAGCACCCAGGCCGGTCCGAGCCGGTGGATGCGCCGGGCCGCGTCGGCCATGGCGTCGACATCGCCCACGGAGGAGGGGTCGACCCCGGCCAGCAGCGCGGCCTCCCACAGGTTGGGCGTGGTGATCAGGGCGTGGGGCAGGAGTTCGACCCGGTAGGCCTCGACGGCCTCCTCCGGCAGGAATACACGGCCGTTCGAGGCCACCATGACCGGGTCCACCACGAGCAGGGGCAGATCACCGGCGGCGGCGCGCCGGGCCACGGCCCGGACCACCTCCGTGGTCCCGAGCATCCCGGTCTTGACCGCAGCCACCGGGAGGTCGGTCAGCACGGCGGTGATCTCGGCCTCGACCACCTCAACGGGAACGTGGTGCACGAGAACCACCTCGGTGGTGTTCTGGGCGGTGACCGCGGTAATGGCCGTGGTGGCGAAGACGCCGAGGGCGCTCATCGTCTTGAGGTCGGTCTGGATGCCCGCCCCGGCGCCCGAGTCCGATCCGGCGATGGTCAGGGCCACCGGGGGATTGCCGGCGGCGGTCATCATCCGGTCAGGGCAGCGCCGTGTGGGCCGGGGCATCCGTGCCTGCTGCTGCCGGCCCCCACCGGAATCGCATCGCCGGGCGGGTCGGTGGCCATGCACACATGCTACGGCCGCCCCGAGGCATCCGGGGCCGGTGCAGGGGCGCGGCCACACCAGGAAGCGGGTCCGGGGCGTGTACCATCTACGGACCGCGCATGGGCCAGCGTCGTCCCGGGCGGGTAGATCCACTTCCCTCGTTGGAGCGACCCGATGACGACATTCCAAGGCATGGACGACGGCGCCCGTACCTCGACCCCGGTGGACCGGCGGCGGCCGGCGGCGTCTGCCGGTGCCGCTGCGAACCGTGCCCCGCGTGGTGGGCTCTATGACCCGAGGTTCGAACACGATGCCTGTGGGGTTGCCCTGGTGGCCGATCTCCACGGGCGCCGCTCCCACGGCCTCGTCCGCCAGGCCATCTCCGCACTCGAGCACCTCGCCCACCGGGGGGCGACCGGCAGCGAGGATGACAGCGGGGACGGGGCGGGCATCCTGATCCAGGTCCCGCACGACTTCTATGCGGACGAGGTCGACTTCCAACTGCCGGCCCCGGGTCGCTATGCCACCGGGATCGCCTTCCTCTCCCGGGACGGCGCCGAGGCCGCAGCGGCCCGGGCCGCCATCGGGAAGCTGGCCCAGGACGAGGGATTCGATGTCATCGGCTGGCGCGACGTCCCGATCGACGAAGCCACGCTGGGGTCGATCTCCGACGCCGCCCGGCCCTCGATGCACCAGCTCTTCGTGGCCCCGTCCGTGGACACCGTGCTCAGTCCTGGGGATCCGGCGCTGGCCGTCGACCGTCTGGCGTTCGTGGTGCGGAAGAGGGCCGAGCACCAGATCGACAATTGCTACCTCGCGTCCTTGTCGGCTCGCACCATCACCTACAAGGGAATGCTCACCTCCCGTCAGCTCGCGGAGTTCTTCCCCGACCTGTCCGACCAGCGGGTGACCAGCGGGTTGGCGCTCGTGCACTCGCGCTTCTCCACCAACACCTTTCCCTCGTGGCCGCTGGCCCATCCCTACCGGTACATGGCGCACAACGGCGAGATCAACACCCTGGCCGGCAACCGCAATTGGATGCGGGCACGCGAATCCCTCTGCGCCTCGGACCTCATCCCCGGGCTCGAGCGGGCATTCCCCGTCGTGACCCCGGGGGCCAGCGACTCGGCCTCGTTCGACGAGGTCCTCGAGCTCCTCCACCTCGGCGGACGGCCCCTGCACCACGCCGTCTTGATGATGATCCCCGAGGCGTGGGAGAACCACCGGACCATGGACCCGGCCCGACGGGCCTTCTACAGCTACCACTCGGCACTGATGGAGCCGTGGGACGGCCCGGCCGCGGTGGCCTTCACGGACGGCACGGTGATCGGCGCCGTCCTCGACCGGAACGGGCTGCGCCCGGCCCGCTACTGGGTGACCGACGATGGCCTGGTGGTCCTGGCCAGCGAGGTGGGCGTGCTCGAGGTCCCACCAGCGAATGTGGTGCGCAAGGGCCGTCTGCAGCCCGGACGGATGTTCCTGGTCGACACGGCAGCGGGCCGGATCGTCGACGATGACGAGATCAAGGGTGCCCTGGCCGGCGAGCATCCCTACGTCGAATGGCTCGAGGCCGGGCAGATCCAGCTCGACGACCTGCCCCCGCGTACCATGCTCACTCCCCGGCACGCCTCGGTGGTCGGCCGCCAGCGTCTCTTCGGCTACACCAACGAGGAGCTGCGGCTGATCCTCCAGCCCATGGCCAAGGCCGGGGCCGAGCCGATCGGCTCGATGGGCAGCGACACCGCCATCGCCGCGCTTTCCGACCGGCCCCGTCTGCTGTACGACTACTTCACCCAGCTCTTCGCCCAGGTGACCAACCCGCCGCTGGACGCCATCCGCGAGGAGCTGGTGACCTCACTGCTGTCCACCGTGGGTCCCGAGGCCAACCTCCTCGAGCCGACGGCGGAGTCGTGCCGCCAGATCGTGCTGCCCATGCCGGTCATCGACAACGACGACCTGGCCAAGCTGCTCTACATCAACGAGGACGGTTCCACCCCCGGGTTCCGCGCCTTCGCCATCGACGGGCTCTTCGCGGTGGCCGGCGGCGGCGAGGCGCTGGCATCGGCCATCGAGGACGTGCGGAGCCGGGTGAGCGCGGCCATCGAGGAGGGGGCCGACGTCATCGTGCTGTCGGACCGCAACTCGACGGCGGAGTGGGCGCCGATCCCCTCGCTGCTGCTGGTGTCCGCCGTCCACCACCATCTGGTGCGGGAGAAGACCCGGACCCAGGTGGGCCTGGTCGTGGAGACCGGTGACGCCCGCGAAGTGCACCACATGGCCCTCCTCAAGGGATTCGGTGCCGCCGCCATCAATCCCTATCTGGTCTTCGAGAGCATCGACGACATGATCGCGTCGGGCCTCCTGACCGACGTGACCCCGCGCCAGGCCCAGAAGAACTACATCAAGGCGGCGTCCAAGGGCATCGTCAAGGTGATGTCCAAGATGGGCATCTCCACAGTGGCCTCCTACACGGGTGCCCAGGTGTTCGAGGCGGTGGGGATCGCCCCCGAGGTCATCGACGAGTACTTCACCGGGACGGTGTCCCGCATCGGGGGGGTGGGCCTCGGCGTGCTGGCCTCCGAGGTGGCCCAGCGACACCGGACCGCCCACCTCGAACGCCCGACCGAGCTGGCCCACCGCGAGCGCGAGGTGGGGGGGGAGTACCAGTGGCGCCGCGAGGGGGAGTACCACCTCTTCAACCCCCGGACGGTGTTCAAGCTGCAGCACGCCGCTCGGTCCAAGCGCTACGACGTGTTCAAGGAGTACACCAAGGCCGTCGACGACCAGTCGGCGCACCTGGCCACGCTCCGCGGCCTTATGCACCTCAAGGTGGGCGATCTCCCACCGGTTCCCATCGAGGAGGTGGAGCCGGTGTCGGCCATCCTGGCCCGCTTCTCGACCGGCGCCATGTCGTACGGCTCGATCTCGGCCGAGGCCCACGAGACGCTGGCCATCGCCATGAACCGCCTGGGGGGGCGGTCCAACACCGGCGAGGGCGGGGAGGACCCGGAGCGGTTCACGCCGGACGCCAACGGCGACCTCCGCCGGAGCGCCATCAAGCAGGTGGCCTCCGGCCGCTTCGGGGTGACCTCCGAGTACCTGGTGAATGCCGACGACATCCAGATCAAGATCGCCCAGGGGGCCAAGCCGGGCGAAGGGGGCCAGCTCCCGGGGTACAAGATCTACCCGTGGATTGCCAAGACGAGGTTCTCGACCCCCGGCGTCGGCCTGATCTCACCGCCCCCGCACCACGACATCTACTCCATCGAGGATATCGCCCAGCTCATCCACGACCTCAAGTCGGCCAACCCCGTGGCCCGGGTGCACGTGAAGCTGGTGGCCGAGGTCGGCGTGGGCACGGTGGCCGCCGGAGTGGCCAAGGCCCATTCGGACGTCGTGCTCATCTCGGGGCACGACGGCGGGACGGGTGCGACCCCGTTGACCTCCCAGAAGCACGCGGGAATCCCCTGGGAGCTCGGCCTGGCCGAGACCCAGCAGACCCTGATGGCCAACGATCTGCGGGACCGCATCGTCGTCCAGGTGGACGGCCAGATGAAGACCGGCCGCGACGTGATCGTCGGGGCCCTCCTCGGGGCCGAGGAGTTCGGCTTCGCCACCGCACCGCTGGTGGTGTCGGGCTGCATCATGATGCGGGTCTGCCACCTCGACACCTGCCCGGTCGGCATCGCCACCCAGAACCCGACCCTCCGGGCCCGCTACAGCGGCACGCCGGAGTTCGTGGAGACCTTCTTCGAGTACATCGCCGAAGAGGTCCGGGAGTACCTCGCCGCCCTGGGGCTGCGCTCACTGGAGGAGGCCATCGGCAGGGTCGACCTCATCGACGCCGACGAGGCGGTCACTCACTGGAAGGCCTCCGGGCTCGACCTCAGCCCGATCCTGATGCAGCCGGAGCTCCCCGAGGGGGCGGTGCGGCACTGTGTCAACCAGCAGGACCACGGCCTCGATCGGGCCCTCGACCATGCCTTCCTCGAGGCCTGCCGACCGGCCATCGAGAACGGCACCCCGGTCAGGGCCGAGGTGGAGGTGACCAACGTCGACCGGACCGTGGGCACCCTGCTCGGGTACGAGATCACCCGCCGCCACGGGGGTACGGGCCTGCCCGAGGGCACCATCGACCTGACCTTCCGGGGGTCGGCGGGGCAGAGCTTCGGCGCCTTCGTCCCCAGGGGCGTGACGATGCGTCTGCTCGGGGACACCAACGACTACCTGGGCAAGGGCCTGTCCGGTGGACGGATCATCGTGCGGCCGCCGGAGGAGTCCCCCTTCGCCGCCGAGGAGAACATCGTGGCCGGTAACGTGATCCTCTACGGCGCCACCGCCGGCGACGTCTTCCTGCGCGGCCAGGTCGGCGAGCGGTTCTGCGTGCGGAACTCGGGGGCCATAGCGGTGGTCGAAGGTGTCGGGGACCACGCCTGTGAGTACATGACCGGGGGCCGGGTGGTGGTCCTCGGGCCGACAGGCCGCAACTTCGGCGCCGGGATGTCGGGTGGCATGGCCTACGTTTACGACCCCGACGGGTGCCTCGCCGGAATGTACAACAGCGAGATGGTCGACCTCGAGCCCCTGTCGCCGACCGACGGGGCCTGGCTGAGGGACCGGGTCGCCCTCCACCACGAGGAGACCGGATCGGCCGTGGCCCGGGAGATCCTGGCCGACTGGGTCAGCGCCTCCGAACAGTTCGTCACGGTGATGCCGCGGGACTACCGCCGCGTGCTCGAGGCCACCGAGCGTGCGGTTGCCGAGGGCAGCTCGGTGGACGAGGCGGTCATGGAGGCCTCCCATGGGTGACATCTCCGGGTTCTTGAAGTTCCCGCGCCACCTGCCGCACCGCCGGCCCGTTCCGGTCCGGCTGCGCGACTGGAAGGAGGTCTACGAGCCGTTCCCGGCCGAGGCGGCCCGACAGCAGGGCGCACGGTGCATGGACTGCGGGATCCCCTTCTGCCACGAGGGCTGCCCTCTGGGCAACCTGATCCCCGAGTGGAACGACCTGGTGTTCCGGGACGACTGGTCGGAGGCTGTCGAACGCCTGCACGCCACCAACAACTTCCCCGAGTTCACCGGCCGCCTCTGCCCTGCCCCCTGTGAGGGGGCCTGCGTGCTGGGCATCAACGACGATCCGGTGACCATCGAGCGGATCGAGTACGAGATCATCGAGCGGGCCTGGTCGGAGGGTTGGGTCCGACCGGTGCCGGCGAGAACGCCAAGCGGCAAGCGGGTCGCCGTCGTCGGCTCGGGTCCGTCAGGGCTGGCCGCGGCCCAGCAGCTGGCCAGGGCCGGCCACGCCGTGGTCGTCTTCGAGCGGGCCGAGCAGCCGGGCGGGCTGCTCCGCTACGGGATCCCCGAGTTCAAGATGGAAAAGGCCGTCCTCGACCGGCGCCTCGCCCAGCTGGAGGCCGAGGGGGTCGAGTTCCGGTGCGAGGTCTCGGTGGGGGAGAGCGCTCCCGAGGTGAGCCGTGCCGTCGCCGCCGACGCCACGGTGGTCGGCGCACGCTCGCTGGTCGAGGAGTTCGACGCCGTGGTGTTGGCCGGGGGTGCGACACTGCCGCGCGACCTGGAGGTGCCGGGTCGCGACCTGTCGGGCATCCACCGCGCCATGGACTACCTGAAGCCGTCGAACATGGTTCAGGAGGGGACACTCACCACCTCGCCGATCTCCGCCCACGGGAAGCACGTGGTGATCATCGGGGGTGGTGACACCGGCGCCGACTGCCTGGGCACCGTGCACCGCCAGGGGGCGCTCAGTGTCCACCAGCTCGAGATCATGCCTGAGCCCCCGCTCGAGCGCACGGGCGACAATCCCTGGCCGACCTGGCCGCTGATCCTCCGGACCTCCCCGGCGCTCGAGGAGGGAGGCGAGCGCATCTTCTCGGCGACCACCGCCGAGTTCCTCGATGACGGGTCCGGTCGCGTCCGGGCCCTGCGTGGGCAGCAGGTGGAGCTGGCACACGGTGACGGCGGCAGGCCGCAGTTCCTCGCCGTGGAGGGCTCCGAGTTCGAGCTGCCCTGTGAGCTGGTCCTGTTGGCGATGGGGTTCCTCGGTGCCGAGCGCACCGGCGTGGTCGCCGAGCTGGACCTCCGGCTCGACGCACGGGGAAGCGTGGCCGCCGACCCCACGTGGTCGACCAACGTGGAGGGCGTCTTCGTCTGCGGTGACATGACCCGCGGCCAGAGCCTGATCGTGTGGGCCATCGCCGAGGGCCGTTCTGCTGCCTCCGCGGTGGACCGGTACCTGATGGGCGAGACAGCCCTGCCGGCACCGATCGTGCCGGGCCAGCTCGCCCTGCAGTAGGCCGGGCCGCCCTGAGCCGCAGGGACGACCCGGTTCCCGGCCGGCGATTCAGTCGGAGACGCCGGCGAGGATGGCAGCGAAGGCGGAGGGATCCGTCACCGGCAGGAGATGGCCCGAGTCGACCCGGACCACGCTGACCGGCTGAGGAAGTCGCTTCGCCATCGCCTCCTGGGTGGTCGGTGACACGGGACGGTCCTGCCTGTTGACCACGTAGGTGATCGGGGTGCCGGCCACGCCGGCCCAGTGGACCGGCTGGAAGTAGTGGTGCACCGTGTCCTCGACGCAGCGCACGGGATCGACGACGAACGCCAGCGTGTCATCATCGAGCAGCTCGCCGCCGTAGGCGTGGCGGAACTTCTCGGTATCGTCGGGTGGGCCGGGGAGGGTGATCGCCCTGCCGTCACGTGCGGCCGCCTCGAGGGCCAGAATCAGGCCCTCGCGGTGGCGCTCCCTCATGCAGTCGGCACCGCATCCGCCCTCGGTCGGGACCAGGGCGGCATTCAGTACGACGGAGGTGCACCGGCCGCCGAGAGCGACGACGACGCCGGGTGCGACCAGGCCGCCCGAGGAGTGCGCCACCAGGACGATCGGCCCGTCGAAGGCCGCTGCCTCGATGTCGGCCACGACCGATGCCGTCTCCTCCTCGACCGAGAGCGTGGCGAGGTCCGCCGGCTTCCCGGCACGACCGGGCAGATCCACGGCGAGCGCCGGCCGATCGAGATGCGGGAGCAGCCGGTCCCAGAAGCGGCCGGTGCTTCCCCCGCCGTGCACCAGCACGTAGGTCATCGTCGTCCGGGACAGGTGGCGGACCGCATGGGGGCCGAGGTTACCGCCGCGACCTGGCTACCCGGGTCGGGTGGCCCCCACCAGACCCGACCAGTCAGCGTCGTCGTAGCGGACCAGGGCGCCGGTGTGGGGCGCGTCGATCATCTCCCCGGCCCCCACGTAGAGGCCGACGTGGTCCACGGCGGAGGGCCCTGTGCCGAAGAAGATCAGGTCGCCCGGCTCCACCCTCGTTGCACCGCCCAGGACGGGTCCGGCGTCGAACTGGCCCTGGGCCACCCGGGGCAGCACGATCCCGGCCTGCCGGTACGCCGCCTGGGTCAGCCCCGAGCAGTCGAACCCGCCGCTGCCGGTGCCGCCCCACAGGTAGGGCGTGCCCAGTTGAGCGGCGGCGAAGGAGAGCGCGGTGGCGACGGTACCCGAGAGGCCCGGGTCCTCGCCCAGGGCGATCGCCAGGGTCAGCACCGTGTTCACGTAGGTCTCGGAGTGGTTGTACGAGACGATGGCACCACGGAGGGTGGAGGGGTTGCCGCCTCCGTCGGCACAGAGCAGGCGGGACGCGGAGTAGACGGCGTCGACCGGGTCGTAGGGCGTCGGGGGCCGGGCGCCTCCGGGCCCCACCGTGGCATAGGCGGCGAACGTGGCCGGCTCGAACTGGAGGGGGCCCTCGGCGCCCGCTCTGTTCGCTCCGGACCACACGCCGGGTGCCGTGGACTGGCCGCTGTCCGACTCGACGGTCCCGACTGCCCCGAGGAGCGCCCACGACAGGCCCGGACAGGTGGTGGCCGCCTCCTCGTAGAGGGTCACCCACGCAGAGGGGATGGCGGCGCGGGGTTGGTTGCCGCCGGATCCGGGCGCGCCGCCCGCGGCACTTGCCGACGAGGCAGGGGGGACCGAACCGGCGGAGCCCGTCCCGAGGACGGCCGCCACCAGGACAACGCAGCTGACGAGGGTCACGATTCCGAGCACCACGGCTCCGAGCACTCTTCCCATGGGACCGCACCTCCGCTCCGGGGGAGGGGGACAGAATGAGCGGCGCGCTCAGAGGTCGCCGGGCCAGTCCGGGGACCCCTCCGCTGGGGAGGGGCGGGACGACGCCGGACACCGGCCGTCGCTCAAGTCCACCACCGGTCCGGCCCGGACGCAACCCCTGGGCAAGCCGCGATCGGTATGCTCGTTCATCCGGGGTTCCGGACGGGGACAGGGGAGGATCGACAGTGCTCAGTACCATGCAGGACGCACCTTTGTTGGTGAGCGGCATTCTGCGCCACGGACAGAACGTCTACGGTGACAGCCGGGTGATCACGATCACCGGGCCCGCAGGCGAGTCCACCGCGGCGACATTCACCGAGGTGGCGGAACGATCGGAGCAGCTGGCCAAGGCGCTCGGACGCCTGGGGGTGGGCGACAGCGACCGGGTGGGGACCTTCCTGTGGAACAACCAGGCCCATCTGGAGGCCTACCTGGGCATCCCGGCCATGGGGGCGGTGCTCCACACCCTCAACCTCCGCCTGTTCCCCGAGCAGCTGGCCTACGTCATCAACCATGCCGAGGACCAGGTCATCATCGTCGACGGCTCGATCGCCCCGCTGCTGGCCCGTGTCCGCGACCAGCTGACCACGGTCAAGCACATCATCGTGAACGGTGCAGGGGATGCGAGCGCGCTGGGGGACACCCTCTCCTACGAGGAGCTGCTGGCCGCCGAGGAGCCGGGGTACGATTGGCCCACCTTCGACGAGCGCCAGGCGGCGGCCATGTGTTACACGTCGGGGACGACGGGCAACCCGAAAGGCGTGGCCTACAGCCACCGGTCGACCTTCCTGCACACGTTCGCCATCACCTCGGGGTCGTCGCTCGGCATCAATGAGCAGGACTCGGTGCTCTCCATCGTGCCCATGTTCCATGCCAACGCGTGGGGCACCCCGTACGGCTGCTTCCTGACCGGTGCCGACATGATCATGCCCCAGCAGTTCCTGCAGGCCGAGCCGCTGTCGAACATCATCGCCCTTCACCGACCGACCGTCTCGGCCGGGGTGCCCACCATCTGGAGCGACCTGCTCCGGTACGCGCAGTCCCACGAGGTCGACCTCTCCTCCCTGCGCATGATCACCGCCGGCGGTGCCGCGGTGCCGCGGCGACTCCTCGAGCGGTTCGAGTCCGAGTTGGGGATCGAGATGGTCCAGGGGTGGGGGATGACCGAGACCAGCCCGCTGTGCTCGCTTGCTCTACCCCCTCGCGGCATCCCACCGGAAGAGGAGATGGACTGGCGGGCCAAGACCGGGCGCGTCGTGCCGGGGGTCGAGGTGCGGGTCGCCGCCGAGGACGGCTCGCTCCTGCCCAACGACGGCGTCGCCGTCGGCGAGTTCGAAGTGCGGGGTCCCTGGGTCACCGGCTCCTACTACGGCGAACCCGCACCGGAGTGCTTCCACGACGGTTGGCTGCGGACCGGGGACATCGGATCGCTCGACAGCAAGGGGTTCATGCAGATCAGCGACCGGACCAAGGACGTCATCAAGTCCGGCGGGGAGTGGATCTCCTCGGTGGAACTGGAGAACGAGGTGATGGCCCATCCCGAGGTGGTCGAGGCCGCGGTCATCGCCGTGCCCGACGAGCGGTGGAGCGAGCGGCCGATGGTGGCGGTGGTCCTCGAGGAGGGGTCGTCGGCCACCCCCGACGAGCTCTTGGTCTTCCTGACCGAGCGAGTCAGCCGGTGGTGGCTGCCGGAGCGGTGGGCGTTCATCGAGGAGGTCCCGAAGACCAGCGTGGGCAAGTTCGACAAGAAGGTTCTCCGTTCCCAGTACGCCGCGGGCTCCCTCGAGGTGCTCGAGATCGAGATCTCGAGGGGGCGCTGATCGGGTGGTCGCCGATCCGACCGACATTGCCGGGCGCCTCTCGGGCATCAGCGAGGAGCTGGCCGACCTGGCCCTCGACCGGCTGCGCCATTCGGCTGACGCGGTCCGGAGCGGCGGGGAGCCCGATCCGCAGGTGACGGTCGAGGAGAAACGGATCACCCGCGCCCGACGCGCCGTGGACAAGGCAGTGCTGCTGCTGGCCGGGCCGTCGGCCACCGGCCCGGGGATCGACGAGGGGCCATAGTCCTGCTCCGGCGATCGGGGTGACGCGTCCGCACCCGGCCACTCCGACACGGGATGCCGGCGTCGTTCATTACCCTGAAGACGGCGCCGGTCATTCCTCGGATGATCCACATATCCTTTCGCCGCCACCCACAACGCACTACCGTGGAATACGGAGGTTGGCGGCTGTGGTCGACAGGACTCTCTGTTCAGGGCGTGGAACGGTGATCGGCGGATGAGTGTCAGCGCTTCCCCCGGGTAGAGGCCCGGCTCCACCGGCAGCGCCGGAGCTCCCGGTCCACGAATCGGGCCTCAACACGGAGAAGGCAGGTGCCCGACGAAGGAAGGGTCATCGCCGACGCGCAGTCCAGGAGCGGATGGACCTGGTGCTGGAGAACACTGCCGACGTGGTGATCCAGTACGCTCCGGACGGCACGGTGCTCTGGGCGTCGCCTTCGCTCGAGACCGAGCTCGGCTGGAACCCGGACGATGTCACGGGCACCAAGTTCAGGATGAGTGCCCCGGAGGATCGCGAGACGACGAGCGCCCCCTACGTCGTTGCGAGGGAAGAGCACCGCGGAGAAGGACGGAGCCTGGCTCGGATTGAGTGTGCTGACGGTTCGCCGCGTTGGATGGACGTCCGGTGTCGTTTCGTCTGGCGCCACGACGGTTCGTTGAACTTTGCCGTTGCCTCCATGAGAAACGTAACGTCGGAGATCGAGGCCCGAAGGGACCTCGAGGCCTCCGAACGGCGGTTCCGGACCCTGGCGGAGAACGCGTCCGACGTGGTCTATGAGACCGATGCCACCGGGGTCCTCCTCTGGGTGTCACCGTCGATGCAACCGGTACTCGGGTGGAGTCCCGTTGACCTGATCGGGACGCCGGTGTCAGGCTTGTTCGACGAGGGTCATCCCGGAATCAGCACGGTCGACCGGGTGCGCCTCAGTGGGGGGACGCCCATCGGACCATCGGACGTCCTGTTCCGCAGGCCCGAAGGCGCCCCCCGGTGGATGTCCGTCAGCGCGATGCCGATCAGGGGCGAGACCGGTGAGATCGTCTCGGCCATCTGGAGCCTCCGCGATGCGGACGACTTCGTCCGGGCACGCGAGTCAGCCGAAGCTGACCAGTTCAATCAGCGGCGCTTGAGGGCGACGCTGGACTCGCTGCTCGACCCCCATGCCCTCGTCGAGGCGGTCCGCGACGAGACCGGCCGCATCGTGGACTTTGTCTTCGTGGATGCAAACGAGGCCGCCTGTCTGCAAAATGGAATGTCGCGTCCACAGTTGATCGGTTCGCGTCTCCTGGACCTGTTCCCGGGACAAGGCCCCAGCGGGCTCGCGGCGATGTACGCCCGGGTGATCGAGACCGGCGAGCCACTGGTGCTCGACGACTACTCGTACTCAAATGAGATCCTGCAGCCGGAGCGGCGCTACGACCTGCGGGCCGTACGAGTGGACGACTACCTGGGATTCACCTGGCGGGACGTGACGGACCGCCACCAAGCCACCGAGTCGTTGGCAGCCTCCGAACGGCGCTACCGCCTGCTGGCCGAGAACGCCTCCGACGTCGTGTTCGAGGTGGCGCCGGACAACACCTACCGGTGGGCATCGCCCTCGCTCCGCGAGGTCCTGGGTTGGGAGCCCGACGAGCTGATCGGCGGCACGCTGGTCGAGTTCGTTCATCCCGATGACCTCGGCCGGATTCTGCGGGCACGAGAGACAACGGTCGACCGGGTGTCGAAGATCGCTGCCTTCCGTTTCCGGCGGGCTGACGGTTCGTACCTGTGGGTGTCGGGCCGTGCCCGCGAGGTCGTCGATGCCGACGGCAGCACGTCGGCCCGGGTTGTGTCGCTGCGTGACGACAATGACGCCGTCCTGGCACGGCAGGCTCTGGCCGAGTCCGAGGCGCGCTATCGACTGCTCGCCGAGAACGCGTCCGACGTCGTCTACCAGACTGATGACGACGGCATGCTGCAGTGGGTGTCACCGTCGATCGAGCGGATCCTCGGCTGGAGGGCGGCAGACCTCGTCGGCACGCGTGCGACGGACCTGATCGCACCCGAGGATCTCCCACAGGCAGAGGCTGAACGGGCCCGCGTCTACCATGGCGAACGGATCCGGCACTTCGAATGCCGCTTCCGCACGGTCACCGGAGGACTGCGGTGGATGGAGATCCACGCCCAACCGATCTACGACGATGCAGGCGGGCTCATCGCAGCGGTGGTCGGCCTGCAGGATATCCAGTCGAAGGTCGTGATGCGGCGGGCACTGGCTACGTTGTCGGCCGGCAACGCCGTACTGGCGCGCTCGGAGCACGAGGCAGCGTTGTTGTACGACATGTGTGAGACCGCAGTTCAGGAAGGCGGCTACCTCTTCAGCTGGTACGGCCAGCCTCTCCGGGATGCCCGGAAGACCGTGGCCAAAGTGGCCTCGAGCGTGGCGCACCGCGACTACCTCGAATCGATCGAGGTATCGTGGGGAGAAGGTCCACTCGCTCAGAGCCCGTTCGGGGTGGCCCTGCGCGCCGGCAAGACGACCGTCATGAACGAGTTGACCGGCCAGACGGCCTTCGCTCCCTGGGCGGATGAGGCGGTCTCCCACGGGTTCGGTTCCGAGATCTGCCTGCCGGTCCTCGTCAACGGCACCATCGACGGTGTGCTGGCGGTGTACGCCGCTGAACAGGACGCGTTCGACCGGCGGTCCACCGCGGTGCTCGAGGAGCTCGCTTCGCAGATCGGTGTCGGTTTGGGCCGGATACGCAATAGCGAGGCATTGGCCAAGACGTTGGCCGACTGGACGCTGCTGCACACCGCGATCGAGCAGGCCGTCGAGGCCATCGTGGTGACCGACACGACGCCGGCGATCCTCTACGCCAACCCGGCGACCGTCCGTTCGGGCGGCCGCACACTCGACGAGGTCCTGGGCCAGAACCCGCGGATCTTCCAGAGCGGGTTGCAGAGCGGGGAGTTCTACCGGTCGATGTGGTCCCGGCTCGCCGGTGGACAGTCCTGGCACGGGACGCTGGTCAATCGCAGGAAGGACGGGGAGCTCTACGAAGAGGACACCACCATTACCCCGGTTCATGACGTCGATGGGTCCCTCATCGCCTACGTGGCGGTCAAGCACGACGTGACCCACGAGCGACGACTCCAAGCAGACCTGACTCGCCAGCAGGACGACCAGGACATCGTCGTCAAGGCCATGAAGGCGGTACGCGTGGCCTCGACCCTCGAAGGGACGGTGGCGACGTTCTGCCAGGAGGTGACCCACCTCGAGGGAATCGATGTTGCCAGGGTGCTGTTCCTCGACCCGACCGGGGAGATCATGTCGTTGGGGCAGAGTGACCCGCCGATCCTCGACTGGGAGGACTTCGTTCCCATCGTGGTCGAGCAGCGTGATCAGTTCATCGCGAAGACGAATGGCGGGCCGTGGTGGTTCGACCTCAAGGACCGGACCGGCATCGCCGGCCTCAATCCTGCGATGACCGCCGCCGCGTCCAAGGCCGGTTTGGAAGCCGCGGCGCTTGCCCCGATGCGATGGGAGGGCCGGATAGTCGGCGTCCTGCTGGTGGGGTCTCGCAACGAGGGGACGACCGTCTGGACGGAGGCGAGACTGCGGGTACTCGAGGAGCTGGGCACCTTCGCCGGTTCGTTGATCGGGGCCAAGGTCGAAGAACGCGCACGTCGCGAGCGACAGCGTTCCCTGTCGAGGGAGATCATCGACCAAAGGCGATTCCGGCCGGTCTTCCAGCCGGTGGTCGACCTGACATCGCACCAGGTTCGTGGCTACGAGGCGCTGACCCGGTTCGAGGACGGGCTGGCCCCCGACCAGCGCTTCTCCGATGCCCGCGCCGTCGGCCTCGGCTCCGAGCTCGAGTCGGCCGCTGTGGCCGCCGCCATCGAGGCGGCTCGGCACCTTCCACCGGAGGCGTGGCTCAGCGTCAACTTCTCTCCGGCAGCGGTCATCGACGGTCATGCTGCCGAGACGATCGCCCGCTCCGACCGTCCCATCGTCATCGAGATCACCGAGCACGAGCAGATCGAGAGCTACCCCGCCCTGCGAAGGGCCCTCGAGGGATGTGGATCGGTCCGTCTCTCGGTTGACGACGCCGGCGCCGGATATGCCAGCCTCCGCCACATCGCCGAGCTCCGGCCCGATTTCGTGAAGCTCGACATCGGGCTGGTGCGCAACATCGACGCCGACCCGGCTCGCCAAGCGCTCGCCGCCGGCCTGTGCCACTTCGCTGCTGAGACAGGTACCACCCTGATCGCCGAGGGCATCGAGACCGAGGTCGAGCTGGACACGGTTCGCAGGCTGGGCGTCCACCTCGGCCAGGGCTTCCTGCTGGGGAGGCCCGAGTCCCTGGCCTGAGAGGGTCATCTTGTGCGAGCACGCGGGCTGGTCCTTCCGCGGTGGCCCAACGGTCAGCCCAGGCGCTCGGGGACCTTCGGCGACGCCGGTGAGCCATGGGCACGCGTCCGGTGCATGGCCCGGTCGTAGGCACACACCCGATGCTTGCCCTCGGCCTTCGCCGTGTACATGGCGTCGTCGGCATTCTGGATCAGGACCTTGGCGCTCGTCCCGCCCTCCGAGGAGGCGAAACCGACGCTTGCCCTCATGGCGAGCCGGTAGTCGTGGACCCGGAACGGCTCGTCGAGGTCGGCCAGAAGTCGTTCGAGGATCGCCTCAGTGGTTGCCGGTCCGCCGGAGCTGGGCATCAGAATGGCGAACTCGTCGCCGCCGAGCCGGGCCAGGGTGTCCCCGTCCCGCACCTCACCCGACAGGCGACCCGCCACGGCGCGGAGCAGCTCGTCGCCGGTGTCGTGACCGAACCTGTCGTTGACTGCCTTGAAGTCGTCGAGGTCGAGGTAGACGACGGAGATGTTCCGGTGGTCACGGCGTTGTTCGGCGAGGGACTGGCCGAGTCGATCGTTGAACAACGTCCGGTTCGCCAGCCCGGTCAACGGATCGTGGAGGGCGAGCCACTCGAGATCGCCCACCATTTCCTGCAGGCGCGACGTGAGCGCTCGGTTCTCCACCACGAACAGGTACTGGCGCACGACCAGGAGTACGGCGGTGGCGAGAACGAGCCATTCCTCTCCTGCTCCGAACCCGTTCCCCCGCGAGAGCTGGACGACCCCCATGAGGAGCGCGAGCGCGAGGGGGATGTAGGGGATGAACTCGATCCACCGTGGCTCCTGGCCTTCGCTTCGCACAATGTCGGGGAGCGCCGGCACGGGAATGACGGCAGCCACGGCGAGGAGGAGGAACGACGCGAACCAGAAGACATCGACGACGTTGCCCGTCTGGTAGCTGCTGGACAGGCCCACGTAGATGCTGGCCGAATCGCCGAGGAAGAGGAGGAAGACGGAGACGACGATCACCAGGAGGGGGTCCCTCAACTTGCGCGTGCCCCGGACGATGACGGCGAGGAGCATGGCCAGCAGGATGATGTCGGCGCTGGGGAAGATGAGCAGGGTGACCTGCTGGAGGACCGTCTCACGCGAGCGCATGAGCCCGCCGGCATCCACGGCGATGGTCCAGCTGACGAAGAGCAGCGTGGTCACGACGAGGAGGCCGTCGACCAACGTTCGGAACCGGCCCGCCCAGTGCAGGCGGGGCCCCGGATAGCTGGCGATTGCGGCTGCTGCGAACGGGAGGGCGAGCAGGTACCCGATATTCGCCCACGAGCTTCCCGATTCGGGATGGTGCCGCACGATCTCCAGGTAGCACCACACGACCTGGCCGATGCCCCACGATGCGGCGAAGAGCGCGAAGAACACCCATGCCCGCCGCAGTCGGCCGGTCGCCCTGGCTGCCGCCCACCAGCACGCCGGGAGTGCGACCAGGAGGGGCGCTGCCGCCTGGGCCAGATCGTCGAGATTGCGCGTGGTGAGGGGGCCACCCGGCTGCACGGTGACGAGCAGGAGGAAGGCGGCGACCGCGGCGATCGTGCCGGCCGCCATCCGGCGGACGCGTCGCTCCTTGTCGGTGCCGGTCGGGGCCGTCATCTCTCCTGTATCGACAGACGAGCGGCGGACCCTGAGCAGGTGGCCTCACCAGGGCCACGGCGAATGTCAGTCGAGGTCGTTGAGGACGTCGATCAACTGGCGCAGACGGGCGTAGTGGGCCTTGTCGAACCGGAAGGCCAGACGGGCCAGGTCGAGGTGGTCGTGGTCGGCCCGCTCGGGCGGGAACGGCTTCGCCTGGCGAATGACCCCGGTGGTCACGATGTCGGCGAATCGATGGTTGAGGTCGGCGAGCTGGTCCTTGTCGGGGGCCTCGGCCATCCGGAGTACCAGGAGGTCACCCACCCACCGGCACGACCGGTAGTTGCGGTAGAAGCGCGTCAGCTCCTCGGCCGCGGTGGTCACATCGTCGGTGATCATGAACAGGGCGCGGTCGTCGGTGGACACCAGCCCGCGTGGCTCCACCTGTTCGGCCAGGAACCTGCTCCATCCCTCCCAGTAGCCGCCCCCCGGGATGTCCAGCATGACCACTGGCGCCGGCTCCGACCGGCCAGTCTGGAGGAGGGTGAGGAGCTCGAACCCCTCGTCGAGGGTGCCGAACCCGCCGGGCAGGACGACGTAGCCGTCGGACTCCTTGACCAGCATCAGCTTGCGGGTGAAGAAGTAGCGCATCTCGACCAGTTTGGGGTCCTGGGCGATGAACGGGTTGGCCTCCTGCTCGAGGGGCAGTCGGATGTTCACGCCAATGGAGAGGTCCCGTCCCGCTCCCTCCATTCCGGCCGCCATGATGCCGGGGCCTGCCCCGGTGACCACCATCCAGCCGGCGGCAGCCAGGTTGGTGGCCAGGTCGCGGGCCTGGAAGTAGGCGGGGTGGTCCGGCTCGGTGCGGGCCGAGCCGAAGATGGTGACCTTCCTGGCTCGCCGGTACGGCCGGAAGATCCTGAAGGCCGCCGCCATCTCGGCCAGGGCCGAGTCCGCCAGCTTGAGGTCGATCACGTCGGTGCCCTCGGCGGCCATACCCCCCACCGTCCCGAGCATCGACCGGTAGTGGCGCCGTTGGTTCGGTGACGCGGTGCCGGACACCAGTTCGTCCACCAGGCGGGAGGCCATGGCCTCCAGTGCCACCCGTTCGGCGCCGCCGTCGGCGGCAGGCCTCGGCGGCACGTGCCGGCCGGGCCCGCCTGCCCCGGACTGGGTCCCTCCGCCGGGATGGGTCATGTCACCGGGCGGCGGCGCGTACGTCGGCCTGGCGACCCGTATCGGCGACCCGACCGTACAGCGTGGTCCGTTGGGCCAGCGTCCGCCCGAGCGGTGTGACGATCGACCGGAAGCCGTCTGCGTCCATCATCTGGCCGTGGCCGGCCCCTGCCGCCCTCGAGATGTTCTCGTCGATCAACGTGCCGCCGAGGTCGTTGACACCGGCCCGGAGGATCTGGCGGACTCCCGCGGCACCCATCTTGACCCAGCTGATCTGGATGTTGTCGATGGAGCCCCGGTAGGCGATGCGCCCGACGGCATGCATGAGCAGGGTCTCGCGGAAGGTGGGGCCTCGCCGGGACCGGCGCTGCAGGTAGATGGGCGTGGCCATGTGCACGAAGGGGAGGGGGACGAACTCGGTGAACCCCCCGGTCTCGTGCTGGAGGTCGCGGGTCCGGATCAGATGGCGGGCCCACGATCGGGGCTGCTCGACGGCCCCGAACATGATGGTGACATTGGAATTCAGCCCCACCTCGTGGGCGGTCCGATGGGCGAAGAGCCACTCGTCGGTGGAGATCTTGTCGGGGCACAGCACGGCCCGCACCGGATCGTCGAGGATCTCCGCCGCCGTGCCGGGCAGCGTCCGGAGCCCGGCGTCACGCAGGAGGATCAGGTAGTCGGCCAGCCGCATGCCCGACCGCCGGGCACCCTCGGTGACCTCCAACGCGGTGAACCCGTGGATGTGGATGGTGTCCGACGCCTGGCGTACGGCTTTGAGTACCTCGAGGTAGTAGTCGCCGTCGAATTTGGGGTGGATCCCACCCTGGAGACACACCTCGGTGGCGCCGATCTCCTCGGCCTCCCGCACCCGGTCGGAGATCTCGCTCAGCTCGAGCAGGTACGGGCTCCCACGCAGATTGAGTGACAGCGGCCCCTTGGAGAACGCACAGAACCGGCACTTGAAGGTGCACACGTTGGTGTAGTTGATGTTGCGGTTGGCCACGTAGGTGACCTCGTCGCCGACGGTCTCGTGGCGGAGCCGGTCGGCCACCTCGGCTACGGCCCGCAACTCGGGTCCGCGTGCGCCGAATAGGGTCACGATCTCGTCCTCTCCCACCGCGTCGCCGTCGAGAACGCCGACCAGCACGTCGCCCACCGCCCCGCGTGTGGTGGCCACGGTGGCCACCGGGGGAGCGCCGACCACCCCCCGGTCGACGTCCGCGGATCCGAGGAGGTCCGGAGGGGGGAACTCGGCGCCCGAGCACCAGGGATGGTCGCGGCCGAGCCCTTCCGCGTCCGAGGCGTCGAGCACCGGGAATCGCATGGCGTCGTGGAGCCATCGGTCGGGTTCGAGGGCGAACTCGGGGTACAGCGTCAGCCGGGGGGCGAGCGTGTGGCCCGCTGCCTCGGTGGCCGCCCGCAGGATCCCGAGGTCCGGCCAGGCCCGCTCGGGATTGACGTGGTCGGCGGTCACCGGTGACACGCCACCCCAGTCGTCGATCCCCGAGTGCAGCAGCGGGGCGAGGTGGTCGGAGAGGTTGGGGGGTGTCTGGAGGTGGATGTCGGGGGGCAGCACCAGCCGGGCCGCGGCGATCGTCCACAGGAACTCATCGGTGGGGCAGGGTGGCGACCGGTGCATCGAGGTGCCCGGCTTGGGCAGGAAGTTCTGGACGATCACCTCCTGCACGTGGCCGTGGCGTCGGTGACTGGCCGCTATGGCCTCCAGGGTGGCCAGGCGATCGGCACGGGACTCGCCGATGCCGACCAGGAGCCCAGTGGTGAAGGGCACCTGGGCACGGCCCGCGGCCTCCAGGGTGGCGAGACGCCGGGCAGGGTCCTTGTCAGGGGCCGAGCGGTGGGCCCCCAGGTCGGGGTTGACCGACTCGATCATCATCCCCTGGCTGGCCGTGACCTCTCGGAGGCGGACCAGGTCCTCGAATTCGAGGGCCCCCGCATTGGCGTGGGGCAGCAGCCCTGTCTCCTCGAGGACCACCCGGCAGGCGGCCACCAGGTAGTCGACCGTCGAGGAGTACCCGTGGTCGTCGAGCCAGTGGCGGGCCTGCGGGTAGCGGTCTTCGGGGTCCTCTCCCAGGGTGAACAGCGCCTCGTGACATCCGGCGACCCGCCCGGCCCTAGCGATGTCGAGCACCTGCTCGACGGTCAGGTAGGGCGCGTCGACCCGGGCCGGGGCCTTGGCGAAGGTGCAGTAGCCGCAGCGATCGCGGCACAGCATGGTCAGGGGGATGAACACCTTGGGCGAGAAGGTGATGCGGTTGCCGTGGGTCGAGTCGCGCACCTGGCGGGCCCACTCCTGCATTGCGTACAGCGGGGCACCGATCAGTGGGCCGGCGGGGTTCTCAGGGCCTGGTCCGGCGGCGGCGTGAACAGCAGGGGAGCCGGGGTCGGCGGGCATCGGCGACACCTTACCGGAGCGGCCCGGTGGGCCGACCCGGGTACCGTGGCGACGGGCTCATCCGGGGGCCGGCTGCGCCACCGATCGCAGTTGGGACAGGTCGACGTCGCCGGCAGCCGCAGGGTCCACCAGCCAGAGCACCCGGTCGGCGGTGACCCGCGCCGCCGGGAGGTCCTCACCGGCCGCGATGCGTGCGAACGCCTGGTGCTTGGACGTCCCCGAGACGGTGAATACGACCAGGCGGGCGCGGGCGATGGCAGCCAGGGTGAGGGTGATCCGGTCGTGGGGATTGGCGGCGTTCGGGTCGCGGCTGGCAGCCACCAACACGTCGAGATCGGCGAGCTCCAAGGCCGCAGAGCCGGGGAAGAGCGAGGCGCAGTGCCCGTCGGGCCCGAGCCCGAGGTGGACCAGGTCCAGGTGTCCCAACGGTTCGACCAGGGCCTGGTACTCGGCCGCCGCCTGCTGCGGGGGCCCGGACCGGTACATCGGGTGGTCGCCGTGGACCGGGCCCACCTCGCCCAGCAAGGACGCGGTGATCATCCGGTGGTTGGAGTCGGCGTCGTCGAGGGGCACGCAGCGCTCGTCACCGAGGTAGACATCGACGGTCCGCCAGTCGACCCCCGGTCCGGAGTCCCCGGTCCGGTCCGGCCCCGAGCGCCCGGCCAGCCGGCGGTAGCACTTCTCCGCAGTGGGCCCGCCGGAGAGGAAGAGGGAGAACGGGCCGCCCGTGTGGCCGGCCGTTGTTCCTTCCACCAGGTCGGCGAAAGCGTCGGGGACCGACGCCACCAACTGCACTTCGCCGTTCATCGGCTCGATGCCCTCATTGGGGGAATTCGGTGAGGCGGCCGCCGCTCATCTCGAGGTCGATCACCGGGTTGCGCCACTCGTCCCCCGACCGCTCCACCAGCAGGTCGGCCATGTGGGGCCCCCAGGTCCCGGCCGCATAGGGGTGCAGGCCGCCGCCAGGCTCGGACCACGCCTGGAGGTACGGGTCGACGATCTTCCACGCCTGCTCCACCTCGTCGGACCGGATGAACAAGGTGGCATCCCCGACCATGGCGTCGTGGATCAGGCGCTCGTAGCCATCGGCGGCCTCGGCCCCGGCGAACGCCTCGGCGTAGGAGAAGTCCATGGCCACCGATCGGATGTGGAACCTCTCGCCGGGCACCTTGGCCCCGAACTCGAGAGTGATCCCCTCGTCGGGCTGGATCCGGAGGATGAGCGTGTTGGGACGGAGGTCCCGGCTTGTGCGGTGGTCGAACAGCAGGAACGGGACCTGCCGGAAGGTCAGGGCCACCTCGGTGACCCGGGCCGGGAGGCGCTTGCCGGTCCGCACGAAGATCGGCACCCCGGCCCATCGCCAGTTCTCGACGCGGAGCCGCAGTGCCAGGTACGTCTCGGTCTGGCTGTCGGGAGCGACGTCGTCCTCCTGGCGGTAGCCGAGCACAGGTTGCCCATCGATGGTGCCGGCCGTGTACTGGCCCCGTACCGACTTGTCCACTGCCTCGTCGGGTGTGGGGATGTCGATGGCCTGGAGGAGCTTGACCTTCTCGTCGCGGATCCGGTCGGCGTCGGTGCTCGTCGGTGACTCCATCAGGGTCAGGGCCAGCACCTGCATCACGTGGTTCTGGACGATGTCACGGAGGGCGCCGGCCGTCTCGTAGAAGCCGCCCCGGTGCTCGACGCCCAGGCTCTCGGCCACGGTCACCTGGACCTGGTCGACGTAGCGGCGGTTCCAGATGGGCTCGAAGATGGCGTTGGCGAACCGCAGGGCCAGGACGTTCTGGACGGTCTCCTTCCCCATGTAGTGGTCGATCCGGTAGATCTGGCTCTCGTCGAAGGCGGCATGCATGTGGTCGTTGAGCTCCAGGGCGCTGGCCAGGTCCCGACCGAAGGGCTTCTCGACCACCACCCGGGCGAAGCTGCCGCCCTCCCCGGGCCCGGTACAGTCGTGTTTCGCCAGGGCCTGGGCCACCAGTCCGAACACACTCGGGATGGTGGCCAGGTAGTACAGGCGGTTGCCGTCGGTGCCGTCGAGCCGGTCGGCCTCGTCGAGGCAGGTCTTGAGCTGGTCGAAAGTGTCCGGGTGGTCGTACTCCCCGGCGATGTACTTGAACCGCTCGGTCAACGCCGTCCACTTGGGACCGCCCTCCGGGGTCGACTCGGCGACGTGGGTCCGGAACTCGTCGTCGGTCCACTCGGTGCGGGCGACGCCGATGACGGTGAATCCGTCGTCGAGCACGCCGCGGTCGGCCAGGCGAGCCAGGGCCGGCAGGATCTTGCGACCGGTGAGGTCGCCCGACGCGCCGAAGATGACCATTGCCACCGGGGGCGCCTTCGACAGCACCGGGGGGAGGGTGCGGCGCTTGCCACCGGCGGTGCCCGGTGTCTCGCTGCTGCCGTCCGGGCCGGCCGCGTGCTCCTCGGCGGCGACAGAGATGGGGTCGGCGCTCATTTGGGGGTGAACGTCTCCCCACCCTGGGTCCCGTCCGCCGTGGTGAAGGCGTGCCCCCCGAACTGGTTGCGCAGGGCCGACACCAGGCGGAGGCCGAAGGCGTCCTTCTTCTGCGAGGCGAACCGGGCGAACAGTGCCGACGAGATGACCGGTGCCGAGACCCCGCGGTTGATGGCCTCCTCTACCGTCCAGCGCCCCTCGCCGGAGTCGACCACCACCGCCTCGATCTGGTCGAAGCCCGACTCGGGCCGCAGGGCGCGCTCGGCCAGCTCGAGGAGCCAGCTGCGCACCACCGAGCCGTACCGCCAGATGGCGGAGATCTGGTGGAGGTCAAGGTCGAACTCGGGCGCCTCCGCCATGATCTCGAACCCCTCGGCATAGGCCTGCATGAGCCCGTACTCGATGCCGTTGTGGACCATCTTCACGAAGTGCCCCGCCCCCGGCGGCCCCACGTGGGCGTAGCCGCCTTCCGGTGCCAGGGCGAGGAAGGCGGGCTCGGCGATGGCCACCGCCTCGTCCGTCCCCCCGACCATCAGGCAGTACCCCTCTTTCAACCCCCAGATTCCCCCGGAGGTCCCGGCGTCGACCAGGGCGATGCCCTTGGCCGCCAGCGTTTCCACCAGCGGGGCGGTCTCCTTGTAGTTGGAGTTGCCGCCGTCGATGATCACGTCACCGGGCTCGAACAGCCCGGCCAGCGTGGTGATCGTGGAGTTGGTGGGCTCGCCGGCAGGAACCATGACCCATGCCACCCGGGGAGCCTCGAGTTTGGACGCCAACTCCTCGAGCGTGGCGGCGGGGTCGGCGCCGAACGCGGCCGCGGTCGAGCGCGCCTGCTCGGACAGGTCGAAGGCGACGACCTGGTGGCCGTGCTCGAGGAGCCGCTGGGTCATGTTGGCTCCCATCTTGCCCAGTCCCACCATTGCGATCCTCATCGTGCTCTCCTCATGTCGTCGAGTGCCTCCTGTCGGTAGCTGCCCTTCGTTGCCGCACTGTCCTGCCCGTGGCCAACCACCTCGGCCATTGGCCGACGCGCTGGCTCAGTCAATGGTCAACGCATTGGCTTTGTCGGTGAGCGACTCCATCAGCTCGTCGAACGACTTGGCGAACGAGGCCACCCCCTCGGTCTCCAAAGTGCCGGCAACGTCCTCCATGTCGATGCCGGCGTCGGCCAACGCGGCGATGAGCGCCTCGGCCTCGTCGACCCCCGAGTCGATGGTCCGGGCAACGGTCCCATGGTCGAGGAAGTCGGCCACCGTCCCGTCCGGCATGGTGTTGACGGTGTCGGGGCCGATCAGGGTGTCGACGTAGGCGAGGTCGGGGTAGTCGGGGTTCTTGGTCGACGTCGAGGCCCACAGCGGCCGCTGAACCCGAGCGCCCTTGGCCGCCAGCGTGTCCCAGCGTGGCCCGGAGAACCGCTCGGTGAAGAGCTTGTAGGCGATTCGGGCCTGGGCCACCGCGGCTCCGCCCCGGAGGGCCAGCAGCTTCTCACCGTCGGCGGCCTGTCCGGCAGCGGCCTCGATCCGGCGGTCCACCTCGGTGTCGACCCGGCTGATGAAGAAGGAAGCCACGCTGGCCACGGAGGACAGGTCGGTGACACCCGAGGCCGCCAGTGCCTCGAGTCCAGACAGATACGCCTCGATGACCTCGTCGTAGCGGGTGATGCTGAAGATCAAGGTCACGTTGATGCTGCGGCCCTCGCTGATCATTTGCCGTATCGACGGGACGCCCTCCGGGGTGGCCGGGATCTTGACCAGCACGTTGGGCCGGTCGATCCGGGTATGAAGATCACGGGCGGCGACGATGGTGCCTTCGGTGTCGTGGGCCAGCGAGGGGGCCACTTCCACCGAGACGAATCCGTCCCCGCCCCGTGACGAGTCGTAGACGGGCCGGAGAATGGTCAGCGCCCCGTTGATGTCGCCGACGACCAGGTCCCAGTAGGCGTCCTCTACGGACTTGGTGGAGATGAGGGAGCCGAACTCGTGGTCGTAGGTGTCCTGACCACTGATGGCCTTGGCGAAGATGGTCGGGTTCGAAGTCACCCCACGGATGCCCTTCGCCACCAGCCCGGCGAGGGTGCCGTCCTGGAGCCAGTCGCGCCGCAGGTTGTCGAGCCACGGGCTCTGCCCCTGCTGGTCATAGAGGTTGTGGAGAGTGGTCACGGGGTTTCCTTTCGGTCGGGCCGGATAGGTGCTTGAGGCACGCCGTTGTCAGGGGGCGCGGCGTCGTGCGACCAGTGCCGAGGCCTGCTCGGCCACGTTGGCTGCCGTGAACCCGAACTCCGCGAGGACCTGTTCGCCCGGTGCGGACGCCCCGAAATGGTCGATGCAAACGGTGGCGTCCGCGTAGCGCTCCCAGCCGAACGAGCTGGCGGCCTCGACGGCCAACCGGGCCACGCCGTCGGGCAGAACCTCGGCCCGGTACTCGTCGGCCTGCGCGGCGAAGAGCTCCCACGACGGGAAGGAGACCACCCGGGCCGACACACCGTTCGCCTGCAGCAGGTCGGCGGCAGCCAGGCAGAGCTGGACCTCGCTGCCGGTCCCGATCAGCACCAGGTCCGGGCTCCCGGCCCCCGCGTCCCGCAGCACGTAGGCGCCTCGGGGAACGCCTTCCGCAGCCCGTCCGACGGTCTCGGCCAGCACCGGCAGATCCTGGCGGGAGAGGATGAGGGCGGTCGGCCCTTCGCTGTCGACGGCGATGCGCCACGCCTGGGCCGTCTCGTTGGCGTCTGCGGGCCGGATGACCCGCAGGTCGGGCATGGCCCGTATGGCCGCCAACTGCTCGATGGGCTGGTGGGTGGGGCCGTCCTGGCCCAGGCCGATCGAGTCGTGGGTCCACGAGTAGATCACGTGGGCGTTGGACACCGCCGCCACCCGGACGGCGCCCCGCATGTAATCACTGAAGACGAAGAAGGTGCCACCGACCGGGACGATGCCCCCGTGGGCGGCCATGCCGGTCATCACCGCCCCCATCCCGTGCTCGCGGATGCCGTAGTGGATCAGGCTCCCCCCGGGCTCCTCGGCCGACTGGGCCACGGCGTCGGCCATGGCCATCCCGGTGTTCCCGGTCAGGTCGGCGCTGCCCGGTATCAATCCCGGAATGGAGGCCCCGGTGGCGTCGATGCAGGCCTTGATCGCCTTCCGGGTGGCGATGGGCCCGTCGCCGGGGGCGAAGGAGGGGAGGGTCGCCTCCCAACCGGGCATCCCGTGCCCGGCCTGGGCAGCCTTCCATCGGGACTTGTCCCCGTCCCACGCGGCAAAGCGCTCCGCCCACGCCGCCCGCCACGCCTGCCCCCTCGGGATGCACCGGCGGTACATCCCGAGGACGTTCTCGGGAACCCAGAAGGACTTGTCGGCGGGCAGGCCGAGGATCTCCTTGGTGAGGCGGATCTCCTCCGGAGAGAACGGATCCCCGTGCGCCTTGGCGGTGTCGGTGAGGTGGGGAGAGGGATAGCCGATGTGGCTCCGCAGGATGATCAGCGACGGGTGGTCGTCGTCGGCCTTGGCCCGCAGCAGGGCGGCCTCGAGGGAACCGAGATCGTTGGCCACGTCGCGGATGTCGTCGACCCCCCATCCGTAGGCGCCGAACCGCTCGGCCACGTCGTCGGAGTAGGAGAGCTCGGTGGGGCCGTCGATGGTGATGTGGTTGTCGTCGTAGACGTAGACGAGTCGGCCCAGGCCGAGGTGGCCGGCCAGCGAGGCGGCCTCGTGGGAGATGCCTTCCTCGAAACAGCCGTCGCCGGCCACGACGTAGGTGTGGTGGTCGCACACCTCGGGTGAGAAGTGCGAACGGAGCCACCGCTCGGCGATTCCCATGCCCACCCCGTTGGCGACTCCCTGGCCCAGCGGACCGGTGGTGACCTCCACGCCGGCGGTGTGGTGGAGCTCCGGATGGCCCGGCGTGCGGCTGCCCAACTCGCGGAAGGCGCGCAGGTCGTCCCGCTCGAGCCCGTAGCCCGTCAGGTAGAGCATCGAGTACAACAGGATCGAGGCGTGCCCGTTGGAGAGCACGAACCGATCCCGGTCGGGCCAGAGGGGATCGGAGGGATCGTGGCGCATGACCCGGGTGAAGAGCACGTGAGCCAGCGGAGCCAGTGCCATGGCGGTCCCGGGGTGGCCGGAGTTGGCGGCCCTCGGGGCATCCATGGCCAACCCTCGGATGACGTTGATCCCGAGCTGCTCGAGATCCTCGCTGGGCGCCGGGTCGAGAGCAGACGATAGGTCTTCGGTCATTGTGGGAAACCCTATCGGCCACAGGTGCAGGGCGTGGCAATGGTTCCGGCCGGCATGTCCGCCAGCTACCGGTCGCGGAACAGGGCGATCGAGGCGGTGAAGCTGTGGACGAAGTTGGTGCCGCCGATCGGGCCGAACTCACCGCCGGCGAAGAACCCGCCGAGGGGGACCGGGCCGATGGCCCGGCCGAGCACCCCGGCGTCGTGATCGACACCGTCGAAGAGCCGCGAACCCCGGCCGTTGCACGTGAACATCAACGCGGCCGTGGCGCGGCGACCCCGCAGGAGCGTTCCGAGCTCCTGGTCGGCAGTGACGGCGTCCCGCACGTGGAACCGAACCGTGCTGCCCAGGGGAACCTGGTCGTCTACGGCCACCGCGCCGTTGGCGCGATCCACGCCGACCACGGCGCGAACCAGGAAGTCCCCCGGACCGGGGTCGGCGACGCGCTCGTCGATCAGGCGGCCCACGAACAGGCCGTTGTCCTCGATGCCGGCGATGTCGAGCGGCTGGAGGCCGGCCTTGATCTGGTCGACCATGCACTCCATGGCCGGTACGCCCGCCACTCCATAGATCACGTTGCGGTCGGATCCGGTGACGGTGAGTGGCTGCCCATAGGGTCGACACCCCTGGGACACCACGATCTCGGTGTCGACGCCGGAACCGATGAGCACGCCGACGGCACCCTCGTTCACCACCTGTTCGTCGAGGACGAGGCGGGATCCGCCAGGGCCGCGTCCCCCTGACGCGTTGCCGCCGATGACGGGCAGTCCGGGCCGGCGTTCGTGGAGCCATGGCAGGAAGTCCGCGGCGGGAAAGGTGAACGGATCGGCGATCAGCAGGAGGGCGCTCGGTTCGAACCCGGTGCGGTCTGGCCATCCGGCGAAGTGCCACGAGTCATCGGCCAGGCGGGTGGCCCGCAGCGCCACGCCGGCCAGGGGCCCCACCCGTCCGGCCCAGAGGCTGATGGCCGGGGTCTCCTCCACCTCGGTCCCTGTTCCGATCACCGACTCCGCCGCGCATCCGAGGATGGCCAGGGGGTGGAGGACGGCCGACACCGTGGACACGATGTCCTCGAGCGCCCCGGCATGGGGCCGGGTGACGGTCACCAGCACCAGGTCGGGCCGGTCACCGATGGATTCGAGGACTGCTCCCGAAACTTCCCCGATGGCCTGGGAGGCGATCGGGTGCTGGGAAATGGCGCTGGCGAAGGGCACGTCTGCTCAGTCGGGTGCCGACGCGAACCGGATATCGAGGGAGCGGAGGTAGGAGTGCAGCCCGGCGTCCTGGATGGGGACGAGATAGGCCGGCCGGCCCGACTCGTTGTGGTGGCTGTGCCACAGGCCCGGGGGAGTGACGAAGGCGCCTTCTGCCTCCCAGTCGATCCGGACCGGGTCGACGATGGCGCCCTCTGCGTCCAGGTGCGAGCCGATCAGGGAGTAGCAGCCCGGGTCGCACGAGGTGATGAGATCGAGGGCCACGCTCTGGTGGCGGTGCGGGCGCTGGACGCGGTCGGCCGGGAGCACGCCCAGCATGGCCCAGAGGGTGTGGGTGACGGTCATCGTCTGCGGGGTGGCAGCGTTCCCGAGCAGGATGCTGACCCGGTTGCGGGTGGACGCGTCGGGATGGCGCTCGACCTCGGCCAGGCGGGCCAGTGCCACCTCGCCGTCGAACCGGGTGGGGGCGAAACGGGCCCCCGAGGGCATGACGCCGAGAAAGTGGAGAAGGGGGGAGTCGGTGACCCGGTAGAGCAGCGCTTCCGCCGGTTCACCGGGAGTCGGGTCGGTGGCGGCGGCGTGGACGGTGGTGCACCCGGCCGGCAGGGTGACGAAGTCCCCGCGGTGCCAGTCGATGCGCCCAGTCCTCGGTGCCTCGAAGGCACCGGCCCGTTGGAATTCGCTGGAGCCCCGGCCGTGGAGACAGTAGTAGAGCTCGCTGGTGGCGTCGGGCTCGGTGGACACGGCCTCGCCCGGGCGGATGATCACGAAGGAGGCCAACAGGGCCGGGCTGGTGGCCGGGTAGCTGACACCGAGCTCGCCCGAGAGATCGAGGGGGATGATGCGGGAGGACCCTCCGTCATGCATCCGCGGGGAGAACCTCCTGATCGGCACCCCGGAGATGGCGCCGGACCCGATGGGGTCTGCGGCCGCCGAGTACTCGTAGAAGGTCGCATCGCCGGTCCAGTCCTCGACAGCCTCCCCGACCAGGACGGTGGGAGCTGCGGTGTCATCGATTCGATTGGCCATCCCTCCAGTATCGACGAGCGGGACGGAGGTAGCGTCACGTCGTGGCCGACCAGCGGATCCAAGTCCCACCCAACTGCGAGCTGACCCTCGGGATGACCTGCGTGGAGAAGTCCCAACCTGGCCGCACGGTGTGGCGGATGCGGGCCGACGAGCGGTTCGCCAACCCGGCCGGCATCGTCCAGGGTGGGTTCCTGGGTGCGATGGCCGACTCGGCCATGGGTTCTGCCGCCGTGACCTTCGTCAGGGCCTCCGGCCGCAAGGTGTTCGCCTCGAACGTGGAGATGAAGACCAGCTTTCTGGCCGGAGCCCGGGTGGGAAGCATGCTCGAGTGCACCGCCACGGTGATCTCGGGCGGGTCCCGCGTGGCGTTCGCCGAGGCGGAGGTGGTCGACGAAGAGGGGAGGACGGTGGCCCGGGCCAGTTCCACCTATCTCTTCACCGCTCGTGAGTGAGGCGTCGCCGCCCGGGGGTGAGGCGCCCCTCGGCGGTCATCAGCATCGACCGGACCCACGCTGCCTATAGTTGGGGCCTTCAACCCGCAGGTGGTGGCCCGGACCGGCCGAAGGTGCCGAGGGGCGCCGTGAATCGCCGGTGACGTCTCCCGCCGCACGGATCAATCAAATCGACACGAGCGCACCCGCCGGCGGTGCAGCCGACAGACTCCGAGGAGGATCGTGGCCCCAGGTAGGAACGCCAGAGGCAAAGGGCTGGGTGCGATCAAGTCCACCGGGAGCGAGACACTCCAACTGGTCGTCGACTACGTCAAGCAGGAGACGCTCGACCCGCTCAAGGGGCTCGGGAGGTACATCCTGTTCGGGGTGGCCGGATCCGTGGCGCTCTCCATCGGACTGGTCATCCTGGCCGTGGCCTTCCTGAGGGTGCTCCAGGGAGAGACCGGGAGCACGTTCACCGGAAACTGGTCGTGGGCCCCGTACCTGATCTGCGCGGTGGTCGTGGTCATCGTGGCGGCCATTGCGGTCAAAGCCGTCAGCAGAGGGCAGGGGCGGACTGCCGCCGACACCGAGAAGGAGAAGCCATGAGCCCGGCCGGACAGAAGATCACCCGAGACGACATCGAGGCGAAGTTCCGCGAACTGACCGGCGAGGTGTCCCAGGAGGTCGAGTCGACCCGGTCGCAGGCGATCACGGTGGGACTGGCGGTCGGGGTGGCACTGGTGGCCGTGGTCTTCCTGATCGGCCGCCGAAACGGGCGGCGCCGGTCCGCGGTCGTCGAGGTCCGGCGGATCTGATCCGATGGATGCCTTCTTGAACTACGTCCGGCTGAAGGCGTTCGGGCGGGGCCTGAGGGGCTACCACTCCGCGTGGTTCGTGGCGGCGGCGGCGACGTGGATGATCCATCGGGCCCGCAATCAGGGCGACGTGGTCTATCGGACGAAGCTCAAGCCGGGCGAGAAGCTGATCATCAAGGCCGGCCCCTCCAGGTCGTCCAAGTCGTCCGGCAACTGAGCACCGTGGGTCCCGATCAGGACCGGAGCCTCCTGAGGGACGGCGACCGGGTGCTACTGGTCGACGTCAAGGAGCGCCGTTACCTGATCGCCCTCCGTGCCGGCGCGGAGTTCCACACCCATGCGGGCATCGTGGCCCACGACGACATGATCGGTGCCCCGGAGGGCTCGACGATCCCGGGAAGCACCGGCCGCCGCTTCCTGGTGGTTCGTCCCACTCTGTCCGACGTCGTGCTGAAGATGCCGAGAGGGGCCCAGGTCATCTATCCCAAGGACCTGGCGGCCATGCTCATGGAGGCCGACATCGCCCCAGGGGTCACGGTGCTCGAAGCCGGGGTGGGCTCCGGGGCGCTGTCGATGGCCCTGCTGCGCGCCGGGGCCGAGGTGGTCGGGTACGAGGTGCGCGAGGACTTCGCCCAGGTTGCCCGCAGGAATGTGGCCGCGCTGCTCGGGGAGGGTGCCCGCTACCGGGTGGAGCTGCGGGACGTCTACGAGGGCATCGAGGAGGGTGGGTTCGACCGGATCGTCCTGGATCTGCCAGAGCCATGGCGGGTGCTCCCGCATGCCGAGCAGGCCATGCGCCCCGGTGGGATCCTCTGCGCCTATCTGCCCACCATCAATCAGACCTCCCAGCTCCGCCAGGCGATGGAGCACAGTGCCTTCGGGCTGGCCTCAACACTCGAGGTCCTGCATCGGACCTGGCACATCGAAGCCCGATCGGTGCGCCCGGACCACCGGATGGTCGGCCACACCGGGTTCCTCACCACGGCGCGGCTGCTGCGCCCAGATGGAGGGGAGGGCCGGTCCCCGCAGGGGCGACTCAGCCCTGCTCGATGAAGATGCACTCGCCCGGACACTCCTCGGACGCCTCGACCACCGCATCCTCGAGTTCCCCGGGCACCGCGGCCATGCCGGCCGAGCCGCCCGGCTGGTCCCTCACGTCGGTGCCTTCCTTCACGTAGGCCAGCCCGTCGTCGAGCAGGGTGAAGACGGCGGGCGCGATCTCCTCGCAGAGGCCGTCCCCCGTGCACAGATCTTGGTCGATCCAGACCTTCATCAGTTACGTCACTCCTACGTTTCTCCCGTTCGATCCGGGCGAGCTCGACCGGTCGCCTGCACTCGGCTGGCGTACAGGCATCGGCGCACCGTCGCGCTCGGCCTGACCGGAAGTCCGATTGCCGACCGCAATGTTATCCGCAACGGCGAGGAGGATCACTGACGGTCCGTCAGATACCCCGGACCCGCCCGGTGCCGCCGTGGGCCGTGGTGCATCCCGGCCGAGGGTGCCGGTGTAGGGTCGCCACGTAGGTGCACTCGCGAATGGGGTGATGGCAACGGTTGACTTCGATGACACGAAAGACGATCGCCGGCCGGCGGGCGCCATGGACGACGACGACCTCGAGGCTTGGAGGGTACGCGCACACGCGTCCGAGGAAGAGGTGACTATCCTCCGCCGCCGGCTCCAGGAGAGCCCGCGGCGTGTCCAGACCCTCGAGGAGAAACTGCTCGAGACCAAGGGGCAGCTGGCGCAGGCCATCTCCCAGAACGAGAAGCTCACCTTCACCTTGCAGACGGCCAAGGAGCACGTGGCCAACCTGCGCGACGAGGTGGAGAAGCTGACCCAGCCACCTGCCGCCTACGGGATCTACCTCGGCGCGAACGATGACGGGACGGTCGATGTGTTCTCCGGCGGCAGGAAGATGCGGGTGTCACTCCATCCCGACATCGACGTCGACGACCTGCAACGCGGCAACGAGGTGGTGCTCAACGAGTCGCTCAACGTGATCCTGGCCCGGGAGGGGGAGGGATCCGGTGAAGTGGTCGTGCTCAAGGAGGTGCTCGACGACGGCATGCGGGCCCTGGTCTTTGGCCGGGCCGACGAGGAACGGGTGGCCGAGCTGTCCGATGCTCTGGTGGGGGTCAAGCTGCGGGCCGGCGACACCTTGCTGATGGAGTCCCGGACCGGCCTCCTGGTGGAGAAGCTCGAGCGCCCCGAGGTGGAGGAGCTCGTCCTCGAAGAGGTCCCCGACGTGACCTACGCCGACGTCGGGGGGCTCGACGACCAGATCGAGGCCATCACCGACGCGGTGGAGCTTCCCTACCTCTACCGGGAGCTCTACACCGAGCACAAGCTCCCGGCCCCGAAGGGCATCCTCCTCTACGGGCCGCCAGGGTGCGGCAAGACCCTGATCGCCAAGGCGGTGGCCAACTCCCTGGCCAAGAAGGTGGCCGAGGTGACCGGCAATACCAACGCCCGGAGCTACTTCCTCAACATCAAGGGTCCCGAGCTGCTCAACAAGTACGTGGGTGAGACCGAGCGCCAGATCCGCCTGGTCTTCCAGCGGGCCCGGGAGAAGTCGGAGGAGGGCGTCCCGGTGATCGTGTTCTTCGACGAGATGGACTCGCTGTTCCGGACCAGGGGCACCGGCATCAGCTCGGACATGGAATCGACCATCGTGCCCCAGTTGTTGGCGGAGATCGACGGGGTGGAGACCCTGAAGGATGTCATCGTCATCGGGGCCTCCAACCGTGAAGACCTGATCGACCCGGCGATCCTGCGCCCGGGCCGACTCGACGTGAAGATCCGCATCGAGCGGCCCAACGAAGTGGCGGCCACCCAGATCTTCTCGCGCTACCTGACCCCCGACCTTCCCCTCGATGCCGAGGAGGTGCGCACCCTGGGCGGGGGGGACCCGGCCAAGGCCACCCAGGCCATGATCGAAGCGACCGTGGCCGAGATGTACCGGAACGACGAGGAGAACCGCTTCCTGGAGGTCACCTATCAGAACGGTGACAAAGAGGTGCTCTACTACCGCGACTTCTCCTCGGGGGCGATGATCGAGAACATCGTCCGCCGGGCCAAGAAACTGGCGATCAAACGGGCCATCGCGGAGGAGGGTCGGGGGATCCGGACCGACGACCTCCTCGAGTCGATCCGACAGGAGTACAAGGAGAACGAGGATCTTCCCAACACCACCAACCCCGACGACTGGGCGAAGATCTCGGGCAAGAAGGGCGAGCGGATCGTCTACATCCGCACACTGATCAGCGACCACGAAGAGACCAAGGGCGGACGTTCCATCGAGCGCGTGGGAACCGGTCAGTATCTCTGAGCGACCCCCGGTATAGGGTCGACCGCATGGCCATCCCCAAGGTCTGTGGAATCGAGACGGAGTACGGCATCCAGGTGGTGGGTGGCGACCCCAATCCGATTGCCGCCTCGTCCTTGCTGATCAACGCCTATGCCCACGACGTGGCCCGCCAGCAGACCGAGTGGGACTTCGAGGACGAGGCGCCGGGCAACGACGCCCGTGGGTTCGCCCGGGAGGGATCGATGCCGCCGCAGGTCGAGACCCATCTCGTGAACACGGTGCTCACCAACGGGGCCCGTTTCTACGTGGACCATGCCCACCCCGAGTTCTCCACGCCCGAGTGCAGCGATGCTCTCGAATGCGTCCGCTACGACCGTGCCGGCGAGGTCGTCCTGATCCGTGCCATGGAGGCCGCCGACCTCACCGTCCCGGACGGCTCCCATCTGGTCATCTACAAGAACAACTCGGACGGCAAGGGGAATTCCTACGGCACCCACGAGAACTACCTGATGGACCGCGCCGCGCCGTTCACCCGCATCGTGGCCGGGGTCACGCCACACTTCGTCACGCGGCAGATCTTCGCCGGCGCCGGGAAGGTCGGCGCCGAGACCTCGTTCCACGACGGTCAGCGGGTGGACTTCCAGCTCTCCCAGCGAGCGGAGTTCTTCGAGGAACAGGTGGGCCTCGAGACGACGTTGAAGCGGCCCATCGTCAACACACGGGACGAGCCGCACGCCGATCCGCACCGCTATCGGAGGCTGCACGTCATCGTGGGCGACGCCAACCTGGCCGAGGTGGCCACCTTCTTGAAGGTGGGGACCACCTCGCTGGTCCTGGCCATGATCGAGGACGATGTCTCGGGGAGCCGGAGCCTGGCCCTGGTCGACCCGGTGACCGCCATGCACGAGGTGGCCCTCGATCGGACCTTCTCCCGACCCCTGCGGATGGCAGACGGTTCCACGGCGACGGCGCTGGCCATCCAGTGGGAGCTCTACTCGCTGGCCCGGAAGTACGCCGACGACCGGGGACTCGAGTGCATGGGCGCCGAGGGCATCGGCGAGGAGGTTCTCGGTCGGTGGGAGTGCGTGCTCAACGGCCTGGAGACCGATCCGATGTCCCTGGCCGGCCAGCTCGACTGGGTGGCCAAGCTGCAGCTCATCGAGGCCTACCGGCAGCGCCACGGCTGTGCCTGGGATGACCCCCGGCTGGCGGCACTGGACCTCCAGTACCACGACCTGCGGCCGTCGCGGTCGCTGTTCGCCCGATTGAACACCGAGCGGATCGTCGACGAGGCGTCCGTGGCCGCTGCCGTCGTAGAGCCGCCTCGGGGCACCCGCGCCTGGTTCCGGGGCCAGTGCCTCAAGAAATGGCCCACGGCGGTGGTCACCGCCAACTGGGATTCGCTGGTGTTCGACCTCGGCGCCGACCCCCTGCGGCGCGTCCCTATGATGGATCCCCTGAAGGGAACGGCGGAACACGTCGAAGAACTACTGAACGCATGTGCGAGTCCATCCGAGCTGTTGGATCGACTGAGCGGCTAGGGAGAGTAGAGATGGCAGAACGAGAGCAGAAGAAGAAGGCCTCGCCCGAACGCGCCGATGAGGTCGTCGAGGAGGTGCCGGCAGCATCGGCCGCCGGCGACAAGCTCAAGGCCGAGCTCGATGATCTGCTCGACGAGATCGACGAGGTTCTCGAGGACAACGCCGAGGAGTTCGTGCGCAACTACGTACAGAAGGGCGGCGAGTAGCACCGGTGACCCTGCCGCTCTTTTCGACCACCGACGACCCCGGACCCGATTTCGCCGGATTGATCCGCCGGCTCAAGGTCCCCACCCCGGCGATGTCCGCCGGCGCCGCGCCGGGGGGAGCCTCGGGGAGAGACCGGTTCCGCCACGGCACCACCGTGGCCGCACTCCGCTTCGCCGAAGGCGTGGTGATGGCCGGTGACCGGCGAGCCACCGAGGGCCATGCCATCGCCCACCGGTCCATGGAGAAGGTGTTCCCCGCCGACCGGTACTCGGCGGTGGCCATTGCGGGCGCCGCCGGACCGGCGGTGGAGATGGTGCGCCTGTTCCAGACCCAGCTCGAACATTACGAAAAGGTCGAAGGGGTGGTGCTCAGCCTCCAGGGCAAGGCAAACCAGCTGAGCCAGATGGTGCGGGAGCATCTGCCCATGGCCATGCAGGGCCTGGCGGTGGTGCCGCTCTTCGCCGGCTACGACCTGACGCGGGGCACCGGACGGATCTTCACCTACGACGTGACCGGTGGGCACTTCGAGGAGACCGAGTTCAACGCCACCGGGTCGGGTGGGCGCGACGCCCGGACCACCATCAAACTCGGCTACCGGGTAGGAATGGCTCGGGACGAAGCGGTGGAACTGTCGATCGAGGCACTCTACGAGGCCGCCGACGAGGACTCGGCCACTGGGGGCCCCGATCTGATCAGGGGCATCTACCCTCTGGTGGCCACCGTCACCGCCGAGGGCTTCGTGGCCGTGCCCGAGGACGAGGTGGCCGAGCGGTTCGCCGCACTCATCGAACGACGTCGAGCAGAGGGTCGCCAGCCATGACGATGCCCTACTACGTGGCACCCGAGCAGGTGATGAAGGATCGGGCCGAGTATGCCCAAAAGGGCATCGCCCGGGGGCGATCCCTGGTGGCGACCACCTACGACCTCGGCATCGCCATCGTGGCGGACAACCCGTCGCGCTCGCTCCACAAGATCAGCGAGATCTACGACCGGATCGCCTTTGCCGGCGTGGGCAAGTACAACGAGTTCGACCAGCTCCGGGTGTCGGGGATACGTCATGCCGACACCAAGGGCTATGCCTACAGCCGCGAGGACGTCGAGGCGCGGTCGTTGGCCAACCTCTACGCGCAGTACCTGGGGCAGGTCTTCACCCACGAGATGAAGCCTCTCGAGGTCGAGATCCTGGTGGCGGAGCTCGGCACCGAACTGCGCCCGCCGCAGCTGTACCACATCGCCTACGAGGGGACGATCACCGATGAGGACCGGTACGCCGTGCTCGGCGGCGAGACCGAGGCCATCGCCCAGCGCCTGGACGAGGAGTGGGCCAGTGGGTGGTCGCTGACCGATGCCCTCCGCTCGGCGGTGGGCGCCCTGGCCGGCCCCGATCGGACGCTGCGGGGCCAGGATCTCGAGGTTGCGATCCTGGCCGAGGGCAATGGCCGCCGGGCATTCCGACGCCTGGTCAACCATGAGTTGGATGACCTGCTCGGCTGAGCCGGCCGGTGGCGATCGGACCGGTTCGTAGCAGCCGGCCGTCCTCACGGTACCGTGAGGGTGATGGACAAGCGTATCTACGGCTTGGAGAACGAGTACGGGGTCACCTGTACGCTGCGCGGGCAGAGGCGGTTGAGCCCTGACGAGGTGGCCCGATACCTCTTCCGCCGGGTGGTGAGCTGGGGCCGGTCCTCCAACGTCTTCCTCGAAAACGGGGCACGGCTCTATCTCGACGTGGGCAGCCACCCCGAGTACGCCACGCCCGAATGCGACGACGTGGCCGAGCTGGTGGCCCACGACAAGGCGGGGGAGTGGATCCTCTCCTCGTTGGTGGAGGGGGCCGAGGACCGGCTGCGGGAAGAGGGCATACGTGGGGACATCTATCTGTTCAAGAACAACACCGACTCGGCGGGCAACTCCTACGGGTGCCACGAGAACTACCTGACGAGCCGGCGCGACGATTTCACCCACTACACCGAGGTCCTCATTCCCTTTCTGGTCAGCCGGCAGGCGTACGCCGGGGCGGGCAAGGTGCTCCAGACCGCCCGGGGCGCGGTGTTCTGCCTCAGCCAGAGGGCCGAGCACATCTGGGAAGGGGTGTCCTCGGCCACCACCCGGAGCCGCCCCATCATCAACACCCGGGACGAGCCCCATGCCGATGCGGAGAAGTACCGTCGCCTCCACGTCATCGTGGGCGATTCCAACATGAGCGAGTACGCCACCTTCCTGAAGGTGGGTGCCACCAGCATTGTCCTGCGGATGCTGGAGGATCCTTCGGCCGTCATGCGGGACCTGACCCTGGAGAACCCGATCCGGGCCATCCGCGAGATCAGTCATGACATCACCTGCCGGCGCCCGGTCCGCCTGGCCAACGGGCGCGAGATGAGCGCACTGGACATCCAGGGGGAGTACCTCCAGCGGGCAATCCGGTACCGCGACCGGCAAGGGCTCTCCCCCCAGGAGGACCTGGCCCTCGACATGTGGCAGCACTGTCTCAAAGGGTTGGAGTCCGACCCGCTCTCGCTGCACCGGGAGTGCGACTGGGTGGCCAAGTACCGCCTGATCGACCGCTACCGGGACCGCCACGACCTCCCCCTCCACAGCCCCACCGTGGCCCTCCTCGACCTGCAGTACCACGACGTGGATCGCACCCGGGGCCTCTACTACCGGCTGCAGCGCCACGATCAGCTGGACCGGATCTGCGAGGACACGGACATCATCACCGCCATGTCGACGCCACCGCAGACCACACGGGCGCGGCTGCGAGGTGAGTTCGTGAAGCGGGCAAAGGAGCGCCGACGCGATTTCACCGTCGATTGGGTCCATCTCAAGCTCAACGACCAGGCGCAGCGCACCGTGCTGCTGAAGGATCCCTTCAAATCGAAGGACGAGAGGGTCGACAAGCTGATTGCCGGGCTGTGAACAAGGAGACGGAGGGAACGGGGCAGTGGCGGACCTGCACCCGATTCGACTTCCCGGTGCGGTAGCGTCCCGTGATTGTGCCCGAGGAACCCCCCGCCGCGTCGTCGTTACTGTCCGCAGGTGCCGACCCACGGTCCGACGAGGGCGATGCGGCGCTGAGCAGCGAGCGGTCGAAAGGCGGCGGCTACCGGGTCGTCATCGAGTGGGCCGTCATCCTGATGGCGGTGCTGCTGTGTACCGTCGTGCTCCGCACCTACGTCGTCCAGTCCTTCTACATCCCGTCGCCGTCGATGGTGCCCACGCTCCAGGTTGGCGACCGGATCATCGTCAACAAGCTCAGCTACGACCTCCATTCGATCCATCGCGGGGACATCGTCGTGTTCGCACGGCCCCCGCTCGAGGACCAGGCCTATGCCGACCTGGTCAAGCGGGTGATCGGGCTCCCCGGTGAGACGATCTCCTCCGAGGACGGGCACATATACATCGATGGTCACAGGCTGTCCGAACCGTGGCTCCCCCCCGGACCGGACAGCTACACCGGAGCACTCCCCGATGATGCCTACCAGCAGTTCAACATGCCCGGGCCGGTCAAGATACCTGAAGGCCAGTACTACGTGATGGGGGACAATCGGACGGACTCCGAGGACAGCAGGTTCTTCGGTCCCATCCCCAAATCGTTGATCGTGGGTCGTGCGGTCGCCGTGGTGTGGCCGTTCAGCCAGGCAAAGGGTCTGTAGGGATCCGTCGGCATCCCGTGCGGTAGCCTCGCTGACTTGTGACCCCCGACCTCCCGCATGACCCTGGCCAGGGGACGGGACCCGGCGGCTCCACGATGATCTCTGAGGTGCCGGTGGCTCCCGTGGCCGGGAACAGCCCGGCGGTCGGTCCGGGACCCAGGGCCCGGTCGGGGAGGTGGGTCCTCGAATGGATGGCCGTGCTGGGCGTCGCCCTGGTACTGGCTGTCTGCGTTCGGGCCTATGTGGGCCAGATGTTCTACATCCCATCGGGCTCCATGCTCCCGACCCTCCAGATCGGCGACCGGATCGTGGTCGACAGGCTCGCCTACCGCTTCCACGGCATCCATCGCGGGGACATCGTGGTGTTCGCCCGGCCCCCTCTGGAGCAGGCCGACTACGCCGATCTGGTCAAACGGGTGATCGGGCTCCCCGGTGACACCATCTCGTCCGTCGGGGGGCGCGTGTACATCGACGGCAAGCCCCTGGCCGAGCCGTGGCTGCCGCACCCCGAACCGGTGACGGCGCCCAGCCAGCTCCCGGATGCGTTCAGCCTCAATCACCCCTTCAAGGTTCCGCCCGGCACCTACTTCGTGATGGGTGACAATCGCACCGATTCGGAGGACAGCCGCTACTTCGGCCCCATCCCGCAGAGTCTCGTCGTGGGGAAGATGGCCTTCAGGGTCTGGCCGATCGACGATTCGGTGTGGCTGGTCATCCTGTCGACGGTGGTCGTCGTCGTGCTGGTCCTGTTGCTGCTGGTGCTGCGCGGTCCCCGTGAGGCGGGCCCGTCAGAGGGCCGGCGCCATGAAGGACCTGCCGGCTCCAGCTAGACCGGAGCAGACCGCTTCGAGGCGGCCGGTTGTGGTCCGGGTGCCCGCCGGTCACTGCGCCGGTACACTCGTTGACGTGCCATTTCTCAGCCCGGCGAAGCTGCTGGTCATCCTGGTGGTGGCCCTGGTCGTGCTCGGCCCGGACAAGCTGCCCAAGGTGGCCAGGCAGGTCGGCGCTCTGTGGGGGGACTTCCGCAAACTCCGCGAGCGCCTCGAGAGCGAGGTGCGTGGTACTTTCCCCGACCTTCCCTCCACGGAGGTCATCTCCCAGGCGGTGCGCTCGCCACTCTCGTTCCTGGACAACCTGGCCGACGCCCACAGCGCGGAGAACGGCGCGACCCCTTCGGCGGCGAGCGGCCACGAGCCTCCCGACGTCCGGGGTGACGCGGTCCAGCCCCCGGGCGACACCAACCGACCGGCAGGCGCGGTCCGGGCCGCCGAGCAGCCGTCCATCCCGGGGATATCCGTCACCGACCCCGAGGGCATCGTCCACCAGGTGCGCTCCAACGGTCGGGCCGTTCCCGACGACCCCGGAATGAACTGATCCGACCGGCTGACCCCGACGTGCACGGATCCTGTCGAGGCCGGAGACCATGGCCATCTCGCTGAAGCGCTCCAGCGAAGCACGGCCGGAGCCGAATGCGATGACGCTCGTGGAACACCTGACCGAGCTGCGCCGCCGGGTGCTGGTCTGCGCCGTGGCCTTCATGATCACCGCCACGGTGGCCTTCCTCCTCTATAACTGGATCCTGGCCTTTCTCAAGCATCCCTATTGCCAGGTGGCGCCCCACCACTGCGGCTTCTACATCACCGGCCCGCTGGACGGACTCGCACTGCGGGTAAAGATCTCCGCCTACGGCGGGCTGATACTCGCCTCCCCGGTGCTTCTCTGGGAGCTCTGGCGGTTCATCACGCCGGGATTGAACCCCAAGGAGAAGAAGTACGCGATTCCCTTCATCGTCGCCTCGATCGCCTTGTTCCTCCTGGGATCGCTGGTGGCGTTCGTGACGTTCCCCCATGCGTTGGGCTGGCTCGACAGCATCGGCGGCCCGAGCCTCACCGAGATCCTCGATCCGACCAAGTACCTCAGCCTCATCGTGTTGCTGATGACGGTCTTCGGCCTGACCTTCGAGTTCCCGGTACTACTCGTGTCACTCGAGTTGGCCGGCGTGCTCACTCCCAAGCAGCTCTCCTCGTTCAGACGATGGGCCATCGTGTTGATCGTAGTGGTGGCCGGGGTGGTGACTCCGAGCTCGGACCCCTTCTCGATGATGGCCTTGGCCATTCCGCTCTACCTCTTCTACGAGCTGTCGATCGTCGTCGGGAAGCTCGTCCGGCGATGAACCCCGGGCGTGCCCGGGGCCCCTCCCGGGACGCCTCGGCAGGGGTGGAGGAGGGATTCCGGCAGCGCTTCGAGCAGGGCCTCGGGTTGCGTCTCGACGGATTCCAACGCCAGGCGATGGATGCACTCGACCGGGGCGAGTCGGTGCTGGTATCGGCTCCCACCGGATCGGGCAAGACGCTCATCGCAGACTACGCGGCGGCCCGGGCGCTGGAGTCGGGCGGGAAGGCCTTCTACACGACTCCGATCAAGGCCCTCTCCAATCAGAAGTTCGCCGAGCTGTCGGTCCGGTACGGGGAGGAGCGGGTCGGTCTCCTGACCGGGGACGTGTCCCACCAGCCCCATGCGCCGATCGTGGTGATGACCACCGAGGTCCTGCGCAACATGCTCTTCGCCCGCTCGTCGATCCTCGACGACCTGGAGGTGGTGGTGCTCGACGAGGTGCACTACCTCCAGGACCCATATCGGGGCTCGGTGTGGGAGGAGGTGCTGGTGCTCACCCCGGCTGGGATCATCTTCGTCAGCCTGTCGGCCACGGTCAGCAACGCCGCCGACTTCGGGGCGTGGCTCACCTCCATCCGTGGCAGGACCAGGGTGGTGGTGGAGACCCACCGGCCGGTTACGCTGCATCACCATTTCGCCGTGTCCGAGCGGGGACGCGACGGTCTCAACGTCCTCCCACTGCTGCGTAACGGAAAACCCAACCCGGACGGCATCGCCCTGGACGACAGGCGTCGGCGCAATCCCCGACACCGGTACCGGGCACCCCGGAGGACCGAGGTCGTGGAGTACCTGGCGTCGGCCGGGATGCTGCCGGCCATCACCTTCATCTTCTCGAGGGCGGCCTGTGACGACGCCACCCGCCAGTGCCTGCAGGACGGCGTCCGCCTGACGACACCCGAGGAGCGGACGCGCATCCGCATGCTCACCGAGTCCTCCGTCGACCGGCTCGGCGACGACGACCTGCGGACCCTCGGGTACGGGCCGTGGTCGGCAGCTCTCGAGTCGGGCATCGCCCCGCACCATGCCGGGTTGGTCCCTGCGTTCCGCCAGGCGGTCGAACGGTGCTTCTCCGAGGGCCTGCTGAAGGTGGTGTTCGCCACCGAGACGCTGGCCCTCGGGATCAACATGCCCGCCCGGACCGTCGTGGTCGAGCGGTTCGCCAAGTTCCGGGGCACAGACACCTCGGCCCTCACCTCGGGCGAGTACCAACAACTGACCGGACGGGCCGGCCGCCGTGGCATCGACACCGTGGGCCACGCCTTCGTCCTGTGGTCGGCCGCGTCACCGTTCGGCCTGGTGGCCCGCACCGCTCTGGCCCCGCCGCCGGACCTGGTGTCATCGTTCCATCCCACGTACAACCTGGCCGTCAACCTGGTGCGGCGCTGGTCGCGGGAGGACGCCCGCGGCCTGCTCGCCGCCTCGTACGGGCAGTGGCAGGCGCCTGCCGGCTCGGAGTCGTTGCCCGCCCAGCTCGACCGGCGCCTGGCCATCCTCGAGAAGCGGGCCTTCGTCGACGGATGGGATCTGACCGAGGCCGGGTACGCCCTCGCCAGCATCTACCACGAGTCGGACCTGCTGGTGGCCGAGGCCCTCCGGGGTGGGCTGCTCGACGGACTCGATCCGGCGTCGCTGGCCGGTGTGGCCTCGGCGCTGACCTTCGAGGCCCGTCGGAGCTCGGAGGACGCCGCCGAGCCGCACGGCAAGAAGGTGATCGAGCGGCTGGCCCGACTGGACGCAATGGCCGGAGAGCTCCGGGCCGACGAACGCCGAGTCGGCCTGCGTCGGACCCGGCGCCCCGATGCCGGCCTTGCCCGGGCGGTGACCGGCTGGGCCAAGGGGGCCACCCTCGACAGGGTACTGAGGGATGCCGACGTCGCACCCGGCGACTTCGTCCGAAATGTCCGCCAACTGATCGACCTGGTGCGGCAACTGGCCCAGGTGGCGGCCGAGCCCGGCACGCGAGAGTCGGCCCAGATGGCTGTGGCCCTGCTCAAGCGGGGTGTGGTGGGGGCGGACGACCCTGCCTCGCTGGGGTCCGCCACTGACCCACCACTGCCGTCCTAGTGTGATCCGGGCATGTTCCCCTACGCCGAGGAGACGTTCAGCGCTGAAGAGGAGGACATCCTCCGCCGCTACGTCACCAATCTCGATCAGCCGGTGTTCGCCCTGGTCAATCTGCCGGAGGTGGTCAAGGGCGCACTGTTCGCGCGGTACTCCCGGTCGCCCAAGAGCCTGCGGCGGCTGTTCCTCGACGAATTCGTGAGCGAGCTCGACATCAGCGGCGACGCCACGGTGGATGCGACCGTCGGGCTCAAGCGGGCAGTCGAACTCTACGAAAAGGTCTTCTTCGAGTACGGGGACGACTCGGTGGCGCAGTTGGGTGGTGTGCACCTGGCGTGCGAGCAGGCGTCCAACGTTCTGACCAAGGTCCTCGAGTGGGGGAGGCTCATGGCCTACCTCGAGCAGTCGACCCGCTACATCGCCTACAACCAGCGACTCACCACCGGCCACTACCGCTACTACCGCGACCCGGGCCTGCTCGACTCACCGTTGGGGGCCCGCTACGTCGGCGACATGGACCGGATGTTCGACACCTACGGTGAGCTCCTCGAGGAAGCACAGGCGTGGTTGGCGGTCCGACATCCACGTCGGCAGGGGGACTCCGACTTCATCCACCGCCAAGCGGTGCGGGCCAAGGCCCTCGATGCCCTGCGGGGCCTGCTTCCTGCGGGCTCGCTGTCGAACGTGGGCATCTACGGCACCGGGCAGTCCTACGAGATGCTGCTGCTCCGGATGCGGTCGCACCCGCTGCCCGAGGCCCGGCAGTACGCGGACATGATGCTCGAGGAGCTCCGAAAGGTGATCCCTTCCTTCCTGCAGCGTGTCGACCGCCCCGATCGGGGAGGGGCGTGGTCGGAGTACTTCCGCCGGACCCGGGAGGAGACGGACCGTCTGGTCGGGGATCTTTTCCCCGACCTGGTGGCATCGGCGGACGAGTCGGCCGACGGGCCCTGGGGCCGACCCTCGGTGGACCTGGTCGACTTCGATCCCGAGGGCGAGGAAAAGGTCATCGCCGCCATCTGCGCACCCCTGACCAATCGCTCGGAGGAGGACGTGCTGGCCCGGGTCCACCTTCTCGGAGCCGAGGAGAGGCGAGCGCTTCTGGCCGCCTACGTGGGCGACCGGACCAATCGTCGTCACCGGCCGGGCCGGGCCTTCGAGCGCACCGGGTACCGCTTCGACGTGGTGACCGACTACGGCGCCTTCCGGGATCTTCAGCGCCACCGCATGCTGACCATCGAATGGCAACCGCTCGGCACCTCCCTGGGATACGACGTGCCCGAGGTGGTGCAGGAGGCCGGCCTCGAGGATCAGTACGTGGCGTCGTTGGAGCGGTCCCGCGAGCTGTGCGATGTCCTTGACGTCCGCTTCCCGGTGGAGTCGGCGTACGCCGTCGCCCTGGCCTACCGAATCCGGTACTCGATGCAGATGAATGCGCGTGAGGCCATGCACCTGCTCGAGCTGCGCTCGGGCCCCCAGGGCCATCCGAGCTACCGCTGGGTGGCCCAGGAGATGCACCGCCAGATCGCCGATCGGGCCGGCCACCACCACCTGGCCGAGGCGATGTCGCATGTGGAGTACGGGTCCGAGGACCTCGAGCGGCTCGATGCGGAGCGGCGTGCGGAGGGACGACGGAACTCCATGTCCACTGCCGGAAATCCTGCAACTCCCTGACCTGGGAAGTTGGAGGAACATCCAGGTGAAGAGGGGTGTTGTGCATTTGACGACACACGGTGTCCGTGGCCTATCGTTCGCCCAGTCCCAACCGCCCCGAAGGACGTGCCAAGCGGTCGTTGATCCAATGGTGCGCCCTGAGGGGGGGACGCTGTGAGAGGCGGAGGGAGACCCAGGGGATCGAGTAGAAAACATTTTCCCGAGACCGGCGGCGCAAGCCGGAGGTAACGGGGGGATGGTGCCAAAGACCCCCTGGGTCCGACCGCCTGGCAGGCGCCGGCCCACGACCCGGCCGTCCGGCGGACCGCCTGCGCCCCGAGTAGATTCCAGGTGGAACACGTAAGCACCCTCCCTCCGGAAAGGGCGGACGCACCGGCCATGGTGCCCGTCCGAGGAGACAATCTCGCAACATCGGTCCGGCGGCCCCATGTGAACGGTGTGCATGCCGGACCGTCTATGCTCCCGCCCAACTCACCACGGAAAGACCGAGATGCCACAAGAACTCGACGAAGTCGAAGGGCCGGACGAACTGATCGAGGGAGACCTCGATGAGTTGGCGGACGACGACGACCTGATTGGCGAAGAGGATGCACTCGTGCTCCCGGACGACGACGACGACGACGCAGACGTCGCCGTCGCCGTCGTGGAGGAGGAACTCGTCGACATCGACCCGAAGGTACCGACCAAGGCCGCTGCGGCCGGCGAAGAGGCCGAAGAGGAAGAAGAAGAGGAGCCGGACGACGAGGACGTCGAAGCCAGCCTGGACACCATCCTGAAGGAGCGGTTGGTCGTCGAGGAGGTCGAGGACGACGAGGACGCACCCGAGCCCGAGGATCGGAGCGGGGACGGCGTGGAGCGGGTGCTGCCCAAGCAGCCCGGTGAGTTCGTCTGTCGGTCGTGCTTCCTGGTGAAGCACCCCAATCAGCTGGCGGACCGGAAGAAGATGCTCTGTCGCGACTGCGTGTGACGGGGGCCGACGATGCCAGTACCGAACGACGATGAATCCGAGGAGACACCGCTGAGCGAGCGCTTGCTCGATCTGCTCGTCTTCATACCCGCCGGGCTGGCGGTCACGGCCGTGGACGAGTTACCGAAGCTGGCGGCCCGCGGCAGGGAGCGAATGGGCGTGCGCGTGTCGTCGGCTCGGGCGGTGGGGCAGTTCGCGGTGAAGGCCGGGCAAAGTGAGTTCCGGCGCCGATCCTCGGCGTTGCGCCGCCGGGACCAGGGTGCCTCCGAGGTCCTCGGGGATGAGGGGCCGGAGCTGGCAGACGGTCCCGGGCCCACCCCGGGGACGCCACGGGTCACCGATGCGCATCGCTCGGCCGGCACCGAGTCGGTGGCATCGCCGGTCACGACCACGCCTCCCTCGTCTCCGGCCACCTCGCCGACCACGACCACGTCTCCCACCACGGCCGCGACTACGCGACCTTCAACGCCGGCCAAGCCTCCGGCGGAGACACCGGTAGCCCCAACGGCTCCGTTAGCGGGGAATAGCCACACTCCGGCCGTGTCGAGCCTGGCCATTCCCGGATTCGACTCGCTGTCCGCGTCCCAGGTGGTCCAACGCCTCGACGGGTTGAATCGCCAGGAACTGGTGTCGGTCCGAGCCTACGAATCTTCCACCCGGGGCCGGCGGACGATCCTCAACCGGGTGGATCAACTGCTCGACGAGCGGTCGTAGGCCGATCGCGAGCAGTACGGCGATGTCTGGAGGGCCGATGGAGGCAGTCCGGGTGGCACGAGCCACGGACGCCAGGCGCATCGCCGAGTTGGTCGACGAGTTCGCGCGGGAGATGGAGACCCGGCGGGGCGCTTCGCTGCTGAACGACCCCGGAGGGCCCGGCCCGGCCCGGATCGACGGTGCCGGTGCGGCGGCGGTCGGCGATCCCGGTCGCCTGGCCCTGGTCGGCACCCTTGACGAGAACGTGGTGGGCATCGCCCTGTGCCACCTCGAGGAAGCCGGGCCCACCGGGCGGCGCGGTGTGGTCGACGCCTGCTATGTGGAACCCGGGGCCCGGGTGGTCGGACTCGGCCGGATGCTGATGGACCAGGTCCTGGCATGGTGCACCGACCACCAGTGCCGCGGCATCGACGGGTTCGCCTTCCCCGGGGACCGCGGGGCCAAGAGCTTCTTCGAGTCGGCGGGGTTCAAGGCACGGCTATTGATCATGCACCGCTACCTCGACTGACTGCGCCGCCCCAGCCGGCACGGGTTCGGTGGGAATCAGACCGGAGTGGACGACCCGGAGGCGGCCGCCCGGCGTTCAGGAAGCCCGGCGCCCCGGGGTCGAGCGGGCAGGTACCGGACGCCGGGGCCCGGGGGGTGGGGGAATGGGGATCCCGAGAAGCCTCGCCAACTCGGGCACGTAGCCGGAGGCCTTGCGGGCCGCTCCCAGCAGTGCCTCGTCGGCTCCGGCAGGAATGCCCCGGGGTTTCACGGTGCGGCGTACCGGCGATTCCACCACGACCTCCAACAGGGCCTGCCACGCCTCGGGCGACGTCTCGGTCGACATGGCGTGGCCGGCCGCATCGGCCAGCCGGACCGCAAGCTCGGCGGAGAGGCGGGTGGCAGGCTCGGGGGGCCGGATGGAGGCTCGCACCGCGTCGACGACTCTCCCTTCGTCGAGGGACGAGGTGATTCGCTCGACCCAACGCTCCCGCAAGGCGGTGACACGCTGATCGAGCGCGGAGCGCAGGGCGCTCGCGAGCTCGGTTCCCTCCTCGTCCAGGGTCACGGTGGAAGCCGAGGCGACGATGGAGCGAAGCTCCCGAAGTGGGATGTCCTTGCCCGCCGTGCGCGCCACCGACGCCCGGTCCTTCCAGGTGGCGAGCGTGATCAACGGACGCAGCTCCTCGGCCAGGGCCAGCAGCGGACCCGGTGTGACCTCGGGTCGACCCTCGGCGCGGGCACGGGTGTTCTGCTCCTCGATGGCCTGGCGGACGGCCGGGATGCCACCGCGCAGCAGTTGTTCGGCCACCGGGATCTGCTCGGGCCTGAGCGTGGCCAGGGCGGCGTTGCGATAGGCGGTCGACGCAGCCGGACGGCGCGGGTTATCCCGGCCCCCGGATTCGCGGGCTCCCGGACGGGCAGGCCCGTTCCGTTTGCGGGCCGGCTTGCCATCGTCCGACGGCGCTCCCGTGGTGGCTCGGTCGCGTTGCCCGGAGCCGCTCCTCGGCCCGCGCGAGCGGTCCTCGGAACGCGGCTTGCGTTCGGCCGGTCGCCGATCCTCCGGGGAAGGCCCGTCCGGCCGGTCGTCCCGGCGGCGCCTGCCCTTGGAAGCCAGCACCACGTTCACGTCGGGTGCGCGCTGGGGTGTGCCGATCACCTCTATCCGGTCCTTGGCGCGTGCATCGCCCTTCGCCTTCGCCGGGAGGAGCGCCGTCACCGTCGTCCCGTCCAGGGTGGTCTCCACCTCGGCGCGCAGCACGGTTCCCACAGCGGCACCGGCGGGGACCAGGTCGGCACCGACCGTTCCGCGGGGCTGTTTGGCACCGGCAGCGCGCCACGTCCACGTGGAGTCACCGGTCTGACTGGTCAGTTCGACTTCGATGCGATGGGCCATACCGGGCGACAGGCTACTGCCGCCACCGACCCCGGCGGTAACAAGCTGGGGAACCGGGGTCTAAGAAGGGTCTAAGAACCCTCTGATATGCGGGTTTGCCGTCCCGTGCACGCCGTACGATGACGGCACACGTGACGTCCCTTGCGCCGCCCGCCAGGGGGCCGACGGCAGGGCGGGTGGCACCCGGGGGCATCGGTGCGTTCGAGGAGACAATCGATGGAGCATTCGGAAACCGACGGGCCGGCCACACCGGGTCCCGCAGTGCCTGCATCGACGCCGCAGAACCACCCGCCGCCCGCGACCGCCGCGATGCCGCTCGGCCCGGAGGCCACACCGGGCGAAGCCCCGGTACCGCCAGCCGACCGGCCCGGCACCGAGGATCCGGCCGCGACGGATCCGACCAGCGAGGTTGCCGTTTCCGGAGCCGGACAGACCGATCAGGTCCCCGCAGTGGCACCACCCTCGGGAGCATCCTTCCTGCCCCCGCAGTGGCGGGAGCCAACGCCCACGGTCGGGTCGCCCGATGCCCAGGTGTCGGAGCCGACGCACCCCTGGGGCGCCCAGTCCGCGCTCGTCCCGGTCGGGTCCGGCTGGTCGCCGGACCTCACGGCACCGGCGCCTGTCGTCGAGGGGTCGAAGGGGAACCGGGTAACTGTGTGGCGCTGGGCGGTCGTCTGCCTGGCCGCCGCGCTCATCGGCGCCCTGGTCGGAGGAGGCATCGTGGCCGCGTCCAACAGCAAGGATGCCACCACCACAGTCAAGGAGATCTCGGCCGGGCCCGCCTTGCTCAACGGAGTCACCAACATCGAGGCGGTGATCGACAAGGTGCTGCCAGCGGTGGTGTCGATCGACGCCACCTCTCCGGCGCCGGCCTCCCAGTCGATCTTCGGCGGTTCGACGGGCGGCGAACAGGAGGATCAGGGCACCGGAATGATCATCACCTCGAACGGTGAGGTTGTGACGAACAACCACGTGATCTCCGGGGCGACCACCATCACCGTGACACTCTTCGGCAGCCTCAAGGCACTGCCGGCCACGCTGGTAGATACCGATCCGACAAACGACATCGCGCTATTGCAGATCACCAACGCCTCGAATCTCCCGACAGTCGGCTACGGCGATTCCGACAACGTGCAGGTGGGTGACGCGGTGGTGGCCATCGGCAATGCACTCGGACTGTCCGCCGGAACGCCGACGGTCACCCAGGGGATCATCTCCGCCAAGGGGAGGACCGTGCAGGCCAGCGACTCGACGGGCACCGTCACCGAGACCTTGACCAACATGTTCCAGACCGATGCGGCCATCAACCCGGGCAACTCGGGCGGACCGCTGGTGGACAGCTCGGGCAAGGTGATCGGGATGAACACCGCAGTGGCATCGAGTGCCGACGGCACCTCCCAGGCCCAGAACATCGGCTTTGCCATCCCGTCGAACAAGATCGAGCGGGAGCTGCCGGAGCTCCGCAACAAGACCATCCCCAACCCGGCTACATCGGGGGCAGGCTACCTCGGGGTGTCGCTCGAGACATTGACCTCCGAGCTGCGCAGCGAGTACAACTTCGTACCCAACCAGGGTGCCGTGGTGCTGCAGGTGGAGAGTGGCTCACCGGCCAATGCGGCGGGACTGCAGCAAGGGGACGTGATCACTTCCTTCGACGGGAAGACCGTCACCAGTGCCGACCAGCTGGCTACGGCCATCCAGTCCGAACATCCGGGGAAGAGCGTGACCATCGGGCTCTACCGGGGACAGGCCCAGATGACGGTGACGGCGACCCTGGGGTCGGCGAGCCAGTACGAGCAGTCGGCCGGAGGCTGAGGGCTGAGGACTGTTCCCGTCCGTAGGTCCGTCGAGTGACGCAGATGGTCGCCCGTGCCCCTACGGTGGGTGGATGTCCTCCGGTGACGAGCCCGTGATGACCGGGGACACCGACCCATGGGAGTGAGCGGCGAAGGGGCTGCCGGCGAGGAGTGGATCGAACGGCTCCGAGCGCCCCGGCCCGAACCGGCCCGAGACGGTTCTCCTCCCGATGACCGGACCCTCTCCAGGGTGCTCGAGGCCGCCACAAGCGTTCCCGATCACGGTGGACTGCGGCCGTGGCGCTTCGTCGTCGTGTGCGGGACCGGTCGCCAGCGGTTCGCCGACGCGCTGGTGGCTGGGCTCCATCAGCTCCGAGGTCCCGACCAGCCCGAAGCGGCCGTGACCAAGATGCGCGGGAAGGCATTCGCCGCCCCCTGCGCGGTAGCCCTGATTGCCTCGCCGGACCCCACGTCGAACGTGCCGGTGTGGGAGCAGGTGGCCTCTGCGTCGTGCACCGGATACGCGATCGTGCTGGCGGCCTCTGCACTCGGGTTGGGGGCGGTGTGGAAGAGCGCTGCGGTCCTCGAGGCCGATCCCGTCCGAGCGCTGTTCGATCTGCGCCGGGACGAACGGTTGCAGGGTTGGGTGAATCTCGGTTCGCCGGCCCCCTTCGGGCCGAGGGCCGCACGTCCGGAGTCGCCGGCGAACCTCGATGCGCTGGTCACCGTGATCGGCGACCACGGCGTTCACGGCGGTCCGATCGACCGGTAGGCGACCGTCCGGTCAGCCTGGCGCAGGAGTGGGGGAGTGGCGGCCTGTCGCCCTCACGGACGCACGACGAGACGGAGGGCACCGAGGAAGGAGGGCTGGCTGCGGAGCGCACCGTGGCGCTCGTCCCACCGGCCGGAGGCCAGGTCGGCGGCGAGGGCCCCGACGGCCGCTTCCTCGACCGCACGGTCGAGGAAGCTCCACGCGGACTGCGATCGGCGCACCGACGGATCAAGGAAGGCCTCCGGGCGCCCGTAGTAGGCCTCGGTGAACCCGTCGACGCAGTCGAAGGGAACCGGCACCTCGTGGACGGAGGCGGTCGGGCCCAGGGTGGAGACGAGGGCACGGACGGTCGGATAGCGGGCGGTCTCGGCGGCCAGGAGCTTCGGCGCGTACTCCATGAGCCACAGTCGGTCGAGGGCATCGGGGTCGAAGGTCAAGATGACGACCGGACCTCGCGTCACCCTGCACAGCTCTGCGATCCCGAGGAGCGGGTCGGGCCACTGATGGATGGTGACCGTGGCCATCGTCGCATCGACGGCATCACTGCCGAGGGGAAGTGCCTGGGCCACGGCCCGGATCACGGGGCCTGTGCCCGGTGGTCGTTGGGCGAGCATCGCCACGGAGGGCTCCACCGCCACCACGGCGCGGTCCAGGGGCTCGTAGGAACCGGCACCGGCGCCCACGTTGAGCACGGTCCGCGCCGTTCCCAACGCCTGGTCGACGAGGGTCGCGATCCTCGGGTCCGTCAGCCGACGACCGGCGTACCCGGCGCCGTAGATGGCGTAGTCGACGTCGCCGGCCGGCAGGTTCACCATCCCCAGCGGGCCATCGGCGGCCCGATACCGGCCTCTTGTGCACAGGCGCCGCAGAGGTCCATGCGCCGGGCACCGGGCCGGTCCGACGCCGCCACCCGCCGCCACCCGTAGCGTCTGGCCTCCTCGAGGCAGGCGGACTCCGACCAGCGTGGCGCTGTGCGTGCCCCGCACTTCCCGCAGGTGCGGAAGTAGACATCCTCGCCACCCAGGTCGTCGAAGGCGAGTTCGTTGGGTTCGTAGTCCATGGTGGCCGCTCCGGCCCGAGGATACCGGCGACGGCGACCACCCGGCACGCCGGGAGGGGGCCCGGGTCGACCGGCCGGCCTCCTCCCTAGGATCGGGAGGCAGGTTCGGGGAGGCCGTCTCCTTCCGCTGCCAGGGCGGTCACGATCGAAGGGAGTGAGTCGATGCCGGAGATGCACGACTTCAACACGCAGATCATCGAGGAGTTCCGGGCCAACGGAGGGAAGATCGGCGGGCAGTTCGAGGGTGCTCCCATGCTCCTCTTGACCACGGTGGGGGCCAAGTCGGGGCTGACCCGGGTCAACCCCATGATGTACCTTGCCGAGGGAGAACGCCTGTTCGTCTTCGCCTCGAAGGCAGGCGCGCCGACCAACCCCGACTGGTTCCACAACGCTGTGGCCAATCCGATCGTGGCCGTCGAAGTCGGCTCCGACAGGTTCGATGCCGTGGCCACCGTGCTCGAGGGAGGCGAACGGGACCGCGTCTACGCAGAACAGGCCGAGCGGTACCCGGGGTTCGGCGAGTACCAGGAGGCGACCGATCGGGTCATCCCGGTGGTGGCGCTCGACCGCCGGTAGGAGCCGGCGGCGCGACGAGCCGGCAGCCATCCGACCGGGCCGCCCGTTCACAAGGGTAATATCGTCACCGTGACGAAATCATCCGACACCCCAAGGTGCGGCTGGTGTCACCGTCCGGTGGGGCAGTCGGAGGGTGCCGGTCGGCCACGGAGGTTCTGCAGCCGTTCCCACCGCCAAAGGGCGTACGAGGCGCGCCGCAGGGCCGACTCACTCAAGATCCCGGCGGGGCAGGTGGTCGTCGCCGAGGAGGACCTCCGGCGTTTCTACGATCGCTTGTACCGGCTGGAAGCAGCCGTCGAGGACGTCACCGCCGACCTCGGGAGGTCGGCGGGGCCCAAGGACTATCGGGAGGCGTTCGAACATCTCTACGAGTCGGCGAGGGATCTGGTCGGGACGGTGGTGGAGCCGGCCCGGTGAGGCCGGTGCCGGTGTGCGTCGTCCGTCCCCGCCGCCCAGGGGGCGCCTACCGGAGCCTGTACGTGATGGGGAGGTGCTTGACCCCGCTCACGAAGTGCGAGGCCATCCACCGTGGCTCGCCGTCGAACTCGACGGTCTCGATCCGATCGAGGACCTTGCCGAGGAGCGCCCGGAGCTACTCGGGGCTCCGTAGGAAGACCTCTAGGCCGTCGTCAGCCCGGGGACCTCGATCTGGCAACGGTTTCGCTCCTCGTGGCGGCCGGACGACCGCTCACCGCCGTTCATGCCGTCCGGTAGCTCGCGATGCTGTCAATTCGGCCCGGCCCGGCCCGGCCCGGGGCGGGATCGTGGGTCGCCGGCACCGTCTTGACCACTCTTACTGCCTGTGCTTAACCGCCGATAATGTATATTATGTCAAGTCAGGAATGCGGTGGGCCAAGATCAAACGGGCGCCGGCCTCCCCGAACTGGAGGGCGCACGTGCCGACTCAAGTCCGGGAAGAAGACGGCCGATGAACTTCGCATGTCATGTGCCAAATTGATGCCCGGACCGCCGCCGCAGCCCGAAGCTTCAGGGAAGTCGGTGCCGGAGGAAACATGCCGGTCGGAAGACGGCTTCACCCTCATCGAGCTCATGGTGGTGCTGTTGATCCTGGCCATTCTGCTCGCCATCGCCATCCCGACCTTTCTCGGCGTGACGAAGTCGGCGAATGACCGTGCGGCCCAGTCCAACCTGAACACGGCCATCTTGAACGCGACGGCTCAGTATCAGAAGAACAGCCAGGCGTATCCGGCGGCGGTCAACTTGACCACCGCTCTCGCTTCGGCTGAGCCGTCCCTGAACTTCGTCCCGGGTGCTTCGACTGATCAGAACCACATCTCCGTTGCGGTGTCGACGGACAACACGGGCCTCGTGTTGGCTGCCTTCTCGAAGTCGACCGGCAACTGCTGGGTCATCTTGGACGTACCGGCGACCGTCTCTCTGGCGGCTTCCAACGCCCCGTGGGCAGCTGCACAGGCGCCGGCTGTGGCGGTTGATACGACCCTGGCAGTGACTGCTGCAGGCAACGTTTCGTTCCTGAACACCCAGCTCGGCACCACCTACGCTGAGATCAAAGGAGTAACTTCAAGCCAATGCAATGCGACTGGCCCCGCGGTGACCAATCCGTCTGCATACCGTTGGTCCCTCACGGCATTCCCGAGCATCTGATCCTGAGGTTCACATTCGGATGGCTGGCCTGGCCAGCTGTCCGAAATCAACTCAAGAGATTGCCCCCTCGTTCGGGAGGGGGCAATCTCTTGAGTTGGCACCGAGGATCCGGTCCGAACGGGACGCCAGGTTCCTCACGACGACGATGATGGTCGACGGCGAGGCTCCGGCTGGCAAAGACTGAATCGGCGAAGAGCCCGGGCTCCAGATCCTGGGCGATGGCGACTAGTTGTCGGACGAGACGCCCCAGGCACTCGGCAAAGACAAGCACCTGCGGGCAATCAAGTCCTCCACGATCGAACCACTGATCTCGAACCTCTGCGGATGATCCGCAGGAGCTGGATGCCCTCGTCGTTGGCGAGTTCTCGGACACGCACGCGTTCGGCCATGCCCAACGTTCAGCTTCCTCTTAGCCAGCGTCAACGCCTTCTCCGTGGCTGGACATCGAAGGTCTATCAGGCGGCCGCGATGCGGTTGAGGCAAGTATCCCGTGTGAGTGCCGGTCGGGGCACCGTCGGCGACCATCTGGACCCGTAACGGAACCGTAACGCCTACCGTGACGACCCGTCACGACGTACCGTCACTTGCCATGCCACGGACTCGCCTCCGACTGGAAGAGCCCCGGGAATGCCCGTCGTGCGGTGACCAGGTTGTGATGGACGGCAGGGCGATCTACTGCTCCCCCGCTTGCAAGCAGACGGCATGCAGTCTCACAAGAAGGCAGTTATCAAACGCCAGCGTTGCGCATTACGTCAAGTACAGAATCACGCCGGATCAGGCCGGATCAGGTCAGGCTCTGGGTGCTGTAGATGGACCTGCCGGCGATCAACGCGGTGTCGAGGTCGGACCGGGTCGCCCGGTGATTGGCCGAGTTCGTCACGGAGAGGAATGTCCGAATGGCGACGGCAAGCAGGATGGCCGGGAGCAACAGCACCACCATGATCTCGACGAGGGTGCAACCGGCATGGGCACCGACGCGTATCCCTCGGATAGCCCGCTCCCGCACAGCCTGGACGGTTGGTGTCGCAATTCTGCGGGGGCAGGAGCCGTGGCACCAAGGGATTTGGCACGAACGTCGGCGCCTGCATCATGCCAAGCGGGAACGGCGGGTGCACCGAGCGCGTCGTGCCGAAACGATGTGTGCGCTCCCCTGTTCGGAGGGCTGACGGGTCGCTGCGGACCCGTCGCTGTCGCCGTGGAGACGTGACCTTCGGCCCTGGTGTGCTAAGGAAGACACCATCACCATTGCAGCAGGGAGGTAGCAGGCATCCGGCGGCCCTTCAATTCCGGGGGGTTCGTTCGCCTGTCGAGGAAGGAAGAAAGGATTGTGATGGCGCCCAGCAATGCCAAGTCAGCCAATGAGGATGTGTTCGAGTTCGTTCGCAAGAGCGAAGAGGCCGTTCTGGAAGTCGGACGGAGGTGGGCCGAGACGTTGAGTGACTTCGTTCCGGCGGAGGTGCCCTTGGCCCGTGAGATGACCAAGCAGGTGCTCGAGTTCCTCGAGGAGCTCTTGAAGATCCAGCGCGACTTCGCCGAGCAGGTGTTCGACGAGACCACCAAGGCAGCCCGGAAGACCACCAAGGCAGCCAAGAAGACCACCAAGGCGGCGACGAAGACCACCAAGGCGGCGACGAAGACAGCCAAGGCCGCTGCCCAGAAGGTACGGGCCCCGAGGGCGACGAAGCGGCCGGCCACGAAGCGTGCGCCCGCAAAGCGTGCACCCGCCAAGCGTCCGGCGGCAAAGAAGGCGGCGGCGAGCCGGTAGTGCACTGGTGAGGCCGAGCCGGTCAGCGCTCGGACGTGCGGCGCCGGTATCCGGGCGTCAGCAGTCCCAGCGCTCGGCCGGCACGGCCCCCAAGGGGCGAACGCCACCGGTCGTCGGTTCCGATCGCCGAGTCGAGGCAGGCTTCGGGCGCCAGCAGTTTCTGGGGGTGGGGTCGTGTCCTGGCCGTCGTCACGACCGTGGCACATCGGCTGGTTCCGCCCCGCTCTTCTGAGCCCCATCGGGTGTGCCGGCGCTCGTCCGAGGCTCACGTCAGCCGGAGACCGCCCTGCGGTTTAGTATCGCGGGCAAACCGCCCGTTCCGACCACGCGGCGGCGCCACAGCGTCCTCAAGGAGGAAACCGTGCCCGACGTCGTGAAGCTGCCACCGCAGATGAAGTTCGACTCGCCCGAGGAGGAGCGGCTCCATCGGAAGCAGCGGCTGGCCGCGGCGTTCCGACTCTTCTCGCGGTTCGGGTTCGACGAGGGCGTTGCCGGGCACATCACTGCCCGGGACCCGGAACGGCTGGACCACTTCTGGGTGAACCCCTTCGGGATGTACTTCGGCCACATCGCAGTGTCGGACCTGATCCTCGTGAACCACCGAGGGGAGGTGGTCGAGGGCGACAAGCCCGTGAACATCGCCGCCTTCGCCATCCACTCGCAGGTACATGCGGCGCGCCCGGACGTGGTGGCCGCGGCGCACGCCCACTCCGTCCACGGCAAGTCGTGGTCGGCGCTGGGACGCCCGTTGGACCCCATCACCCAGGACGTGTGCGCCTTCTACGAGGACCACAGCGTCTTCGACGACTACACCGGCGTGGTGATCGACGTCGAAGGTGGAAAGCGCATCGCCCATGCACTCGGTGGGAACAAGGCTGCCATCCTCCGGAACCATGGGCTGATGACCGTGGGGCAGTCGGTCGACGAGGCGGCGTGGTGGTTCATCACCATGGAGCGTTCGTGCCAGGCCCAACTGCTCGCCTCGGCTGCTGGCACACCGGTGCTGATCGAACCCGAGATGGCCCGGCTCACCCATGGCCAGGTCGGATCCCAACTGGCCGGCTGGTTCAGCTTTCAGCCGCTCTTCGAACGGATCGTCCGGGAGCAGCCCGACCTGCTGGAGTGAGGGGCCATCCCGGGACGGCTACCCGGCAGCGGCACCGGGCCCTCCGCCTGGCGGCAGGTCGTCACGTGGGGCGCGACGGTGACGGCGGGCGCTCCGGGGTGAGGATGACCACCGGGATCTCCCTGTTGGTGTGCCGCTGATAGACGTCGTAGCGACCGGTGACCCCGGGGTGGAAGAGGCGCGCCATGCCCCGATTGGTCCGATTGACCAATGGCCAGAGCTGCGCTCGTTCCTCCGGGTCCGCAACTCGGGCTGACGCCCTCAACACCCGGCGACCCACCCGGAGAGTGACCTCCGGTTGGGCCTGGAGGTTGAGCAGCCAGGCCGGAGGGCGGTCGCTTCCCCCGTTGGAGGCCGCGACGATGAAGTCCCCCCGGTCGCGGCAGTAGGTCAGGCCGTTGGTACGGGGTTCCCCGGATTTCCGCCCGACGGTGGTGATCAACAGTGCGGGCACCCGGTTGCTGTGCTTGCCGACCCGCCCGTCGGACTGTTCGTAGATGTACTTGTGGAACCGGAGGTAGGGTCCCACGAAGCGGGTGGTGAAGATCCCGTCCATGATCGGCCGGGGTCAGGTCCGGGCGTCGAAGGTGGGGATCAGGGTGCGGGCCGCCCTGGCTTCGTCCAACCGTCGCACCGGGGTGAAGTGGGGGAACTGGGCGATCCACCCGGACTCTTCCGTGTCCGCCTCCTGGGCGATGCGCTCGAAGGACTCTGCGAGCGCATCGAGGGTCTGGGGGCTCTCCGTTTCGGTCGGCTCGATCATGAGCGCCTCCTCGACGATCAGTGGGAAGTAGACCGTCGGGGCGTGGAATCCCTCCTCCAACAGGCGTTTGGCAACGTCGAGGGCCCGCACTCCATGTTGGTGCTTCATGGTCCGCGCCGACAACACCACCTCGTGCATGCAGGGCCGGTCGAAGGGCACGTCGTAGGTGCCGGTGAGCCTCTGGCGGATCCAGTTCGCATTGAGGACGGCGATCTCGGCGATGCGCTTCAGGCCGTCACCGCCATTGGCCAGGATGTAGGCGAGTGCACGGGCTAGCACCAACGAGTTGCCGTGCCAGGTGTGCACCCGTCCGATGGACCTGGGTGGCGTCACCCATTCGTAGGTCGGCAACGTGCCGCCCTTGTCCGTCCGGGCGGGGCGGGGACCGGGCAGGTACGGGACGAGGCGCTCCGACACGGCCACCGGCCCTGCGCCGGGCCCTCCCCCGCCATGGGGCGTGGCGAAGGTCTTGTGCAGGTTCATGTGGACGATGTCGAAGCCCATGTCACCGGGGCGCACTACGCCGAGGATGGCGTTGAGATTGGCGCCATCGTAGTAGAGCAGCCCACCGACCTCGTGCACCGCGGCGGCGATGGCGGCGATGTCCTCTTCGAACAGGCCCAGGGTGTTGGGATTGGTCAGCATGATGCCGGCAACGTCTTCGTCGAGCACCGTGGCCAAGGCGGCCATGTCGACGCAACCCCGATTGTCACTCGGCACCGTCACCACCTCGAATCCACCCAATGTCACCGATGCCGGATTGGTGCCGTGGGCAGAGTCGGGGATGATGACCTTGTGGCGGTCCTGCCCCTGGGCCTCGTGCCACGCCCGCATGAGGAGCAGGCCGGTCAGCTCGCCGGCAGCGCCGGCCGCGGGCTGCAGGGTGGCTGCGGCCATGCCGGTGATCTCACAGAGGGCCTCCTCCAGTTCTACGAAGAGGCCGAGCCACCCCTGGGTCAGGGACGCCGGGCTGGCCGGGTGGGCGCCGGCCAGCCCCGGGAGCTCTGCCACCGCGTCGCACACCTTGGGGTTGTACTTCATCGTGCACGATCCGAGGGGGTAGGCCCCGAGGTCGACGGAGAACTGGCGGTGGGACAGCCGGGTGAAATGGGCGACCAGGTCGCGCTCGGAGACCTCCGCCAGGCGAACGGGCTTCTCTCGACGATGGCCGGCGGGCACCAGTTGGTCGACCGGTACCTCGGGGATGCCCGTGGTGCGCAACGACCACGAGTGACGGCCCGGGTGGGACAGCTCGAACAGGGTCGGCTCGGTGTCGCGGCCCAGGAGCGGCGCACTGCTGGCCCTGCCGCCCGGGGCCCCACCCGGAGGTACGGTCGTCGGCTCACTCATCACGCCACCGCCTTGGCCAGCGCCGTGGCGTAGGCGTCGATCTCGTCACGCGTCCTGCGTTCGGTCACCGCGATCAGCAGCCCGTGCTCACCGTCGTCGAACTCACCATCCAGGGCGATCCCCGCCAGAAAGCCGGCATCGGCCATGCGGTCGACGACCGTCTCCGCGGGGACGGGGAGGCGGACGGCAAACTCCCGCAGGACCGGTGCGTCGACGAACGGAACCACCTTGTCCAGCGAGAGCAGCGCATCCCTGGTGTACCTGGTGGCCTGCGCACAGCGCCGGGCCACCTCGACGAGGCCGGAGGTGCCCAGCCAGCCGAGCTGGATGGCCGCGGTCACCGCTATCAACGTCTGGTTGGTGCACACGTTGGAGGTGGCCTTCTCGCGCCTGATGTCCTGTTCCCGGGCCCGCAGGGTGGTCACGTAGGCGCGCCGGTCGTCCACATCGACCGTCTCCCCCACCAGCCGGCCGGGGAGGCGCCGGACGTGGGAGCCGGCACAAGCGAAGAGACCGAGGTACGGGCCGCCGAAACCGAGCGCGGTGCCGAACACCTGGCCCTCCCCCACCATGACGTCGGCTCCCCACTCCCCGGCCGATTTGAGCAGGCCCGCGGCGACCGGATCGGCACCGACCACCAGCAACGCCCCGGTGCGGTCGCAGACGTCCCGGGCCGGCCCCAGGTCCTCGATGCACCCCAGGTAGTTGGGGTAACCGACCAGCACCACACCGGGCGGATCCCCCGACTCGGCATCCACGTCCGGCCAGGCGGTGGTCCCGTCGGCCAACGGAATGGTCTGCAACCGGTGTCCGGTGCCTGCGGCGAAGGTGGCGAGCATCTGGCGCCAATGCGGGTGGATCCCGGCCGACACCCACACGGTGTCGCGACCCGAGGCCGCCACGCCGAGGTTGACCGCCTCCACCGCCGCGCTCCCCCCGTCGTAGAGGGAAGCGTTGGCCACCGGCAGCCCTGCCAGCCTGGCCACCATGGTCTGATACTCGAAGATGGCCTGCAGGACGCCCTGAGCCACTTCGGGCTGGTACGGGGTGTACGAGGTGACGAACTCCGACCGTCCCGCCAGAGCGCGGGTCACCGCGGGGATCTCGTGGTCGTAGGCACCGCCACCGGCGAAGCAGACCAGCCGGTCCGTGCGGGAGCGGTTCTGCTCCCCGAACGCCTGCATATGGGCCAGGACGTCGGGTTCGCCGACGCCGTCGGCGAGCTCGAGCGCCCGTTGCAGCTTGAGTGCCTCGGGCACTGCGTCGAACAGCTCGTCCAGGGAGGACAGGCCGAGGAAGGCGAGCATGGCGGCCACTTCGTCGTCGGTGTGCGGGATGTAGTTGCCCACAGGGTGCTCCTCAAATTCCGTCTTGGTCTTGTCGGATGTCTCGGTGGATGGTGCGGTCTCGATGTGTGCTGTCCGGACCGGCGCGGCGTCCGGACGTGCCCCTCGGGTGGTCGGGTCGTCAGTCGGCCGGTGGCGATGCCCACGCGCCGGCGCGCACGAACGGGGTGCGCACGATGGTCGCCGGGATGGCCCGACCCCGCTGTTCGATGTCCACGGCTGTCGACGGCATCGGGTCGACGGCGGCGTCGACGAACGCCAGGGCGATCCCATGGCCCAGCATCGGTGAGAAGTTCCCACTTGTCACCGCGCCGACCGGCTGTCCGTACTTTGCCACCTTCGAGCCCTCGCGCGGGGGCTGGCGGCCTTCGGTGGCCAGGCCCACGAGACGCCGGGCCACACCTTGTTCCCGCTCGACCAGCAGAGGGGCACGTCCACGGAACTCCGCCTTGTCCCAGCCGACGACCCAGCCCAACCCGGCCTGCAGCGGGGTGATACCCGGGCCGAGCTCGTGCCCGTGCAGGGGAAGAGCTGCCTCGAGCCGGAGGGTGTCGCGAGCGCCAAGGCCGGCTGGTTGCGCACCGGCCGCAAGCAGTGCGGCCCACAGGGCGGGGGCGGCCTCGTTGGGGATCGCGCATTCCACGCCGTCCTCGCCGGTGTAGCCGGTGCCGGCTACGACGCAGTCCGCCCCTTCGAAGGTGAACGACTGCACGCCGAAGCGCGGCACCGAGGCAGCGTCCGGCAGCAAGGTGGCCAGTCGGGCCCGGGCATGGGGGCCCTGTACGGCGATGATGCACCGTGAGGTGGTGGTGTCCTGCCCACCGATGGCCTCCACCACGCGATCGGTGTTGGAGGCGTTGGGCATGACGTCGAAGACGTCCTCGGACAGCCACCACACGATGATGTCGTCGACCACCGAGCCGTCCCGGTCGTCGAGCAGGTGGGTGTACTGGGCCCGTCCCGGACGGATCTTTCGAAGGTCGTTGGACAGTGCCCCCTGGAGGAGCTCGAGTGAGCCGGGGTCGGTCAACCGGACGGTGCCCAGGTGGCTGACGTCGAAGATGACCGCATCCAGACGGCAGGCCCGGTGTTCGGCGATGGTCCCCTCGCCGTAGGAGAGCGGCATCTCCCAGCCGCCGAAACCGACCAACTTCGCCCCCAACTGGCGATGGGCATCGATCAGGGCGGTATGGCGGAGGTCGTCGCCATCCTCGGTGCCGGGTGCGTCGGTGGGCACCGAGGGGGTATCGCTCACGCCGAAAGGATATCGGACGGCGGTTCAGGCGGAACGAGCAGCCAGCGGCTGGCCGAGCCCGCCACCGGCCAGCCCGTACTTGGCCAGCAGCGCCAAGGTGTCCCTCTGGTAGAGGATGGTCACCCGGACCTCGGGATAGAGCCGGGCCATGCGCCGGATCTTGCCGTTCTTCTTCGTCACCAGGCGTTGGTTGAGTGTGGTCACCTCGACGAAGAGCCCCGGCTGGGGAAGCCAGAAGTCCGGTCGGAACGCCGTCGTCGGGCGCCCGTCCCGATCCCACTCCAGCGCGAACTCGACCGGCTCGTACTCCCACTCCACACCGTAGAAGTCGAGGATCCGGGCGAAGCGTCGCTCCGACTCGTGGGCGAAGCGGACCATCGGGGCGGACGTTCCGCGTTGGGATCCTGGAGAACTCCCGGTCAATGCTCGGCGGCCTCTTGGGATGCAAGGTAGGCGGCGGCCGGGTGGCGCCGAGGCTGTGGAGCAGCGTTCGCCGCGTCGATCTCTACGATCTCTACGATCGCCGCATCGAGTTCGGAGACGACTCCGGACAGCGGAAGGATGTTGAAGACACCTTGGCCGCCGGCGAGCAGGTCGACGAGTTCGCCGTCCGACCGGGCAAGGATCGAACGACTGTCGGCCAGCACCAACTGGGCCGAAGCCAGATCGACGCCCAGTTCGCCGCGCAGGCAGCTCACCGCCTGGCGCGCCTGTTGTAGCTTGAGGCCGGCGTCGAGCAACCGCTTGATGACCTTGAGCTCGAGCACGTCGCTGTAGGAGTAGCGACGCTGGCTCCCACTTCCGGTGGCATCGGCTATCGATGGGCGCAACAGCCCGGTGCGTGCCCAGTAGTCCAACTGTCTATAGGTGATGCCGACCAGAGAGCAGACCTGCGGGCCGCGAAAACCCTCGGCAGCGGCCGCTTCTCGATTTACATCGACCATGGTCGATCCTCCACCTCGATCAGAGGTTGACCCTGAAGCCAAACCTCACGGTCAACCTGCAAGATCACGGTATCACATGGCCGTAACTACGTGCTTGTGACCGATCCCGGTCCCGGGGAGGCCCATACGAACCCCGATTTGGTCCTCGGGCCGCTTCCGGCAATGATCGCTGCATGACCCTAGTGAAGATCAATGCCATCACCGTCAGGGAGGGTTCGGGAGACGAGCTGGCCCGGCGGTTCGCCAACCGTTCCGGGGCCGTCGACGGTGCCGACGGCTTCGAGGGGTTCGAGCTCCTGCGCCCCAGCGATGGACGCGACATCTGGTTGGTGGCCACCCGATGGAGGGACGAAGAGTCCTTCGACGCATGGGTCGCCTCGCCCGCCTTCTCCCATGGTCACCGGGGCCAGGCCGGACCATCGTCCCCTTCGCCGCAGGGACAAGGGGACGGACCGGGGGAGGCCGCCGGCCCACCGCCCGTGAGCACACACAGCGAGCTTTGGTCGTACGAGATCGTCGACCTCCCGTCACCGCGGTGAGTGCTGCGCCTACGGCGTCCGGCGGACCGGTCCCTCTCCATCGACGCACCCTCGAGTACGAAGCCTTCGACGCAGGGGACTCGCTGCGCATGGTCGGACGTCTGCAGGACACCCGGCCGTGGGCTCGGGACGGACAGGCCGTCACCCTCGTGCACGACATCGAGCTCCGGGTCACCGTGCGGATCGCCGACATGACCATCACCGAGTCCGCAGCGGAGATGCACACCTTCCCCCACACCGAGTGCCCGGGCATCGCCCCGGCCTTCGCCGGTCTTGTGGGGCTGAACGTGACCAGAGGATTCACCCGCGAGGTGCAGAGCCGATTCGGGGGAGCGAAGGGATGCACCCACCTCGAACAGCTGGCGCGTTCCCTGGGCCCCGCCGTCGTGCAGGCCGTCACGTCGAGGCGAGCGCTGTCGGTCAGCAGGGGCGAATCCGCCGACCTGTTGACCGGGGGGAGCAGCCCCTGGGCCCGGAACACCTGCCACATCTGGGCCGAGGACGGGATTGCCGACCAGAAGCTCGCCGCCGGCTGGCGTCCCGGTACCGGGCCGTACCCCGCTCCCCTGCTGGAAGACTTCCAGGCATCGCCCCCGGAGCGATGAGCCGCCGTTCCGAGCCACCCGGGGCGGGCGCCGCTCATCGATCCTCCGCGTGGGCGGTCGCACTGCTGGTGCTGTGCGCGGCCGGTGCGTGCTCGAACTCGGGCACCGCGGTCAAGTCGCCGTTCTCCACGTCGCCGCCGGTGCTCGAGCACGGACCCAGCGAAGAGGTGAAGGTGATGGACATCAACGGTCTCGGCCCCGTACTCGTGGACGGCCAGGGGATCACCCTGTACATGTTCGAGACGGACCGGCAGGGCTCACCGTCCCGCTGCTACGGCATCTGCGCAGTCCAGTGGCCACCGCTGACCCTGCCGCCAGGGGTGTCCGCACCCATCGCGGGTCCGGGCATCGAAGCTTCGTTGCTGGGCACGGCTTCCCGGACCGACGGGACGACCCAGATCACCTACAACGGTTGGCCGCTCTACCTCTGGCCCCCCGACCGGTCCCCGGGGAAGGCCACCGGCCAGGCGCTGACCAATGCCGGTGGTCTCTGGTACGTGCTCGACCCGGCCGGCTCACCGGTCAAGACCCAGAGCCCATGACCGGCTCGGAGGCTGGCAGGATGGGGCGTATGGCCGCCCGGAGCGTCAACTCGCATTGGTCGATCAATTCGACCAACTCCTTCCTGTCGGTCAACTCGGAGGGGTCGATCCTGTCGATCGGGTCGGTCGGATCGTTCCTCTCGGTGGGATCGATCGCGTCGGCAGCATCCCTCGGTTCGATCGGCAGCTTCCTCGGGGTTGCCTCGATCCTCTCCTGTGCGTCGGTCCTGTCGGTGCTGTCCTTCCGCTCGCGTCGCGGCGTCCTCAGGGCCCGCAGGAGGAGCTGACGGGTTCAGTCGGTCGGACCACCGAACCAGCCGCGCTTGCGGAAGAGGTAGAGCAGCCCCAACGCGGCGACGAGCTCGAGGCCGATGGCGAAGATGTAGAAGGGCGCCCGACCGGTGATGTGGCCGACCAGATACGAGAAGTTCTGCCCGAAGAAGCCGGTGAGGAAGCTCAACGGGAGGAACACGGTCGCGATGATGGTCAGCTGCTTCATCACCACGTTCAATCGGTTGGACACTGTCGACAGATGGGTGTCCATCACGCCGCTCAGGAGATCGCGGTAGCCGTCGACCAGGTCGCTGATGCGGATCAGGTGGTCGTAGATGTCCCTCATGTAACGCTGGCCCTCGTCGGTCACCCCGGGCAGGACGATCACCCCGGAGGTGACCCCGGCGAACATGTCCCTCTGCGGTGTGATGGCCTTTCGCACGGTGATCAGTGAACGCTTCATGGCGAAGAGCGTGCCCAGCTGCTCTTCGGTCGGCCTGACCAGGATCGCATCCTCCAACTCGTCGATCTGGTTGTCGAACTGGTCCAGCATCGGGAAGAAGCTGTCGACCAGCTGGTCGATCACCAGGTAGATCAGCGCTATCTGGGGCGATTCCGCCTCGGTGGGCTTCCGATGGGCGATGCGGGCGCGGACCGAGTCCATGGCCGCACAGGGGCCATGGTGGACGGTGATCACGAAGTGGTCGGCGAAGATGAAGTGCACCTCATCGGTCCCCGTCGCATCGGACGATGCGCCGTGCACCACCATGTAGGTGAAGTTCTCGTAGTCCTCGATCTTCGGGCGTTGCCCGAAGTGCTGGGCATCGTCGACCGCGAGATGGTGCACGTGGAAGACGTTCAGCAGGAGGTCATGGGCCTCGTCGTCGACACCGTCCAGGTCGAGCCAGAGGAACTGATGGTCTTCGAGGAGCTTTCCGATGGCTTCGGCGGTGGGTTCGGAGGTGGTTCCGCCCGAGGTGATGATTCCGTGCATGACCCGAGTCTGCCGCCGTCGTGGTGCCGCGGTGCGGATGGGACCCGGGCGGGAGGCGACGCCGGGCAGATGGACCGGGCGTTCAGCCGATCCGCACCAGCGACTCCTTGAAGTGACGGCCGTTGGCGACGTACCCGGCTGCCCCCATCCGGATGGCGGCCAGACTCGACTTGCCCGGCCGCACGGTGGCCGGCACGCCCACGGCGAGCGCCCCTGCCGGGACCTCCATCCGATCAGGGACGACAGCGTTGGCCCCTACGGTGGCGCCGGTGCCGATGATCGCATGGTGGAGGACGACCGATCCCGAGCCGACCAGCGTCTCGTCCTCGAGCGTACAGCCCTCGAGGTGGGCCAGATGGCCGATCACGCATCCATCGCCCACCACGGTGGGGAACCCGGGCCCGGCGTGGACGACCGTCCCGTCCTGCACCGATGTGCGGGCGCCGACGACGATGGCGCCGTGGTCGCCGCGAAGGACGGCGCACGGCCATACGGTCGACTCGGCTCCGATGGTGACGTCGCCGATGACCACCGCGTCGGGGTGGACGAACGCCAGAGGGTCGATGCGGGGGGTCAGGTCATCGAGTCGGTAGATGGGCATGGAGTGACCCTACGGCAGGAGTCCGCCGGGCGGAACACGGGCGCGAGCATCGTGGGGACTTAGGATTGCCGCACCGGGTGACGCGCCGCGAGGAGATCGATCATGGGCGATGACGATGACACGGCACTCGACCACCCCGTGTTCGATGCCGACAACCACTACTACGAGGCGGTGGATGCCTTCACCCGCCACCTCGATCCGGCGTTGGGTGCGCGTGTCATCCAGTGGTGCGAGATCGGCGGCCGGCGGTACCACGTCATCGGCGGGCGGGTGAGCCGGGCCGTGACCAATCCGACCTTCGATCCGGTGGCCTTCCCCGGCGCCATGTACGACTATTTCCGCGGCAACCCCGACCGTCGGAACCCACTCGAGTTTCTGGCCGGGCGGGAGCCCATCCGCCCTGCCTACCGCGAACCGGAGGCCCGGACAGCCACCCTCGAAGAGCAGGGACTCGTCGGATGCCTGCTCTTCCCCACTCTGGGGATGATCTACGAGGAGCCGCTGGCCCACGACCCCGAGGCCGTCTGCCACCTCTTTCGGGCATTCAACCGGTGGCTCGTCGAGGACTGGACCCTCGACTACGGCGACCGCATCTGTGCCGCGCCCTACATCACCCTGGCCGATCCGAACTGGGCCGCCGAAGAGTTGGCCTGGGCCCTCGACAACGGGGCGCGCACCGTGGTCATGCGCCCGGCCGCCCCCACCACCACCCAAGGCCGCCGGAGCCCCTTCGACCCGCTGTTCGACCCGTTCTGGAGCCTGGCCAACGACGCCGGCATCGCCGTGGTCGTGCACGCTGCCGACAGTGGCGTCTCCTCGAACGGCTATGCCGTCGACGGGTTCGCTGCCACCTTCTCGGGAGGGTGGAAGCCGTCGATCAAGACCTTCGCCATCGAGCAGGCGATCCGTGACTACCTGATCACCCTGATCTTCGACAACCACTTCGAGCGGTTCCCCAATCTCCGGATCGCCTCGGTGGAGAACGGTGCCCAGTATCTCCCGGACCTCATCAGGAAGCTCCGGTCGACGGCCGACAAGATGCCGGGCTACTGGAAGGACGACCCGGTGGAGACGCTTCGGCGTCACGTATGGATCAACCCGTTCTGGGAGGACGACGTCTACGAGGTCGCGGAGTGTGTGGGTCCGGCCCGGGTGATCTTCGGATCCGACTGGCCCCATATCGAGGCGCTCCCCGAGCCCATGGCCTACGTGAAGGAACTGAAGGACTTCGATGCCGGCGACCGGCGCCTGATCCTCTACGACAACGTGCGGGAGCTGATCACCCTCCGGCCCACCTGAACGGTCGGACCGACCCGGGGTCGCCAGTACGTCCCGGACCCGGTGTCAGTGCCCGTGGCCTCGGCCTCGGCCTCTCGAGCGTCGGGCCCCCTTGCCGTGGTGGGTCTCGTGATGGTGGGCGTTGCGCTCGTCCTCCTCACGGTGCCGGGCTCGTCGACTGCGGCCGACGAAACCGCCGGCCACGATCACTACCAGCACGATGGCCATCACCAACCAGATCAGCATTGCTGCGCCCCTTCGTCGCTCTGTCTGCCTGCGGCAGGCGAGCCCGCCACCGAGCCCGCGGGTGGGCTCGCCTGTCCCTCGTTGGTCGGGCTGCCGGGATTTGAACCCGGGACCTCTTGACCCCCAGTCAAGCGCGCTAACCAAGCTGCGCCACAGCCCGCTCCTGGTCAGCGGCCTACGGAGTCCGCAGATTAGCCAACCAAAAAGGGCCAGTAGCCAACGCCTTGGGGACAAGGCTTCAGGACCGACCCTGCCGAGATCCTAGTCTCATTCGGGAACACTCCCCCACCGGCGGTCGCTCTCCTGCCGTGCCGTGCAGCACGGACCACTGCGCCATGGCCGTCACGGCCGAACCGGGAAGTGCCTGGTACGTCGGCACTCCGGCCACCGCGTCGGCACTCCGCACGGGATCGCGCCCGTGCTCCTCCAATGCTCGGCGACGGGGTCGAGAACGACAGGGCGGGCAGCCGGAGGCGTAGATGGACGTTGTGCAAACGCAATGCCTCTGCGGGCCCTTTGGCCCTGTTGACCGCATCCGTGTCGGCATAGGTTCGAGCCATTCGGCCGGGTGTTCGATCGCTCCGTTGGAGCTGGCCGTGATTGTCGTGGTCGTTCTCCCAGTGGTATCCATGAGGGGCACGCATGGACAGCAAGGAGCCAGGATGGGCGAGCTATCCCCGGTGCCCGGTCGTAGGTGGCCGGCGCAGGGGTCGTGCCACGGGGCGACTCGATCTTGACGGGACGGTTACCGATGCAGCCAACTGTGGACACGGCCGATGAGTAGCAGCGAATGGCAGAAGGCCTCGATCGAACGCGCCATCCCCACCGCGTTGGACGACAAGCACGTCGAGATGGAGTGGAAGCTGAAAGGCGTGCAGGACCCGGCTTGGGATCATGCGTTCCACGCCGCCGCACAACCCCGCGTCGGTGCCGGAGACTTCGTCTACGGGCTGGATCCCAAAGTGTCCGGCGATCGGATTCGCTGGACCGTTCCGACGGAAAGCGCCCAGGAGTCCACCGAAGAAGTGCTGAAGCGGGTCGCTGCGGCAAACAAGAGGTTCCGAGAGGTATTGGACGAACGGGCCGCACACCAGGCCCGGCAACAGGGGCGCTAGACACCCGTACCCGCCGGAAGCCTGCGCTCGGGCAGGGGCGTGGGACTCGGGCGGGGTGGTCGGACGGATATGAATGGCGACTCGGGGACGTTTAGCTCTTGAAAACGACCGAATGCAGGTTCACCATGGCGATAGTGAGGGGCCGAGGCGGTGGGCCACCGTGCCAGCAGGAGTTGGGGATCGGATCGTGGTTTCCGGGCGTTGGAGCGGCCGGCGCGACCGTGCCTGCAGGGTCTTGGACGTCCTGGATGCAAGCGGCGGCCCCCGCTACGTCGTCCGGTGGGACGATACCGGCCAGGTGGAGCTCTTCTCCTCGGGGCTCGGCGGCGCCGCCGTGCACTATCGGCACGCGCGGCGCTGAGTGCGACGCTGGCTCGGCGTCGCTGCCCTGGCGGCCGGGCGCGGACGCGCATCTGGTCACGTCGTTGCCGCCGATGGACACGGTGACCAGGCCCGCCCTACGTCTACGAAGCAAGGCTGACAGCCACGGAGAGTGGTGATACTAGACGTGGTGGATCACCCAGGTGATCCCCTGGAACGCCCGGTAGCCCAGGTAGATGACCGTGGCCACCACCATGAACTTGAAGTACCACGGGGAGTTGCGGTGCTCCAACGGCTCCGAGCCGCAGAACGGACACAGGCCCTCCTCGGTGAGCTCGTCCGTTCCGAGCCGCTCGTTGCACTGCTCACACCAGGGCATGGGGCACCGGTCCTTCGCTGGCACCGCGGCCTCGGCTCGACGTGGCTGGCTTCACCGGCGTCACCGTCTGCGCCCCCCACCCCCGTTGGCGCCCTTGGCCCGCACCCGTAACTTGATCGGCGTCGGTCCCAGTTCGAACCGCTCCCGCAGCCCCCGCTCGACATACCGGAGGTAGGTGGGCTGGAGGCGCCCGTTGGTGAACAGCGTGAAGGTCGGGGGATCGCTGGCCCCCTGCACCGCGTACTGGATCCTGGCCCCGACCGGGGGATGTGCCACCTGAATCGACTTGAGGGCCCGGTTGAGCTCTCCGGTCGGGATGCGCGAATGGTAGGCCTGCTCGGCGGCGGCGACGGCCGGGAGGATCTGGTGCACTCCCAGGCCGGACAGCGCGCTCACCTTCAGGACCGGTGCCTCGCCCAGGAAGGCCAGGCGGTCGCCGACGTCGACCAGGATGTCGGTCCGGTCCTCGGTGGCGATGAGCTCCCACTTGTTGAGCACCACCACCACCGGGCATCCGGCGGCGCCGATCCGTTCGGCCAACCGTTGGTCCTGGTGGGTGATGCCGGCAGTGGCGTCGATGATCAACAGAGCGATGTCGGCGCGGTCGAGCGCGTCGAGCGCCCGGAGCACGGAGAAGTACTCGGTGCCGCGTTCCGTGCGCGATTTCCTGCGCATGCCCGCCGTGTCGATGAAGCACACGGTGCCCTCGGGTGTCACGACCACGGTGTCCACCGCGTCCCGGGTGGTGCCGGGCGCGTCGTGGGTGACCGAGCGCTCGTCGCCCACCAGGCGGTTGAACAGTGTCGACTTGCCCACGTTGGGCCGTCCCACCAGCGCCACTCGGGGGACCTGCGCCCCGCTTCCCTGCCCGTCGACTGCTTCCGGACCGCCCGGCTCGGCCTCCTCCGGCGCGTCGTCGGGCCCGGGCCCGGTGGGCAGCAGGCGGACCACATGGTCGAGCATGTCTCCGGTGCCCCGTCCGTGCAGGGCGCTGATCGGCCATGGGTCGCCGAGGCCGAGGGAGACGGCGTCCCATGCGTCCGACTCGCGTTGCGACGAGTCCACCTTGTTGACCACCACCCGGACCGGTCGACCCGAACGCTTGAGCACCCGCGCCACGCCAAGGTCCTCGTCGGTGAGGCCGACCGTGACGTCGACGACGAACAGGATCACGGCGGCCTCGGCGATGGCCCGCTCGGCCTGGGCACTGACCTGGACGTCGAGCGGATCGTCACTGGACAGCCATCCACCGGTGTCGACGACGGTGAAGGCGTGCCCGCACCACTCAGCATCCAACTCCTTGCGGTCGCGGGTGACCCCGGGCCGCTCCTCGACCACGGCGGCCCGGCGCCCCACGATGCGGTTGACGAGGGTTGACTTGCCCACATTGGGGCGGCCGGCGACGACCACTAGGGGCCGTTCGCCCACCGCCGGTCCGTAGTCGGTGCCGGTGGGCGTCATCGGGGTGCCCCCAAGGACACGGGCACCCGCTCGGGGATGGGCGCTTCCCCCGACGATGCGTCCATGCTCTCCAACGCGCGTCGGAGGGACAGCCCGTCGGTGGGAACCACCTCGACCGGGCGGGGCAGGTCGGCGACGGTCAGGTCGTCGAGGAACCTTCCCTCCGAGAGGCAGGAGTCCGGCAGCAGGTAACGGTGCCCTTCGGGCTGGTGCCGGAGCGCCTCGATCAGGTCGGTGCCGGTCAGGAGGCCCGAGACTCCGATGTTCCCCCCGAAGTAGTGGTTGACGACGGGCACCAGTCGGATGTCGCGTCGCGGGAGGGATGCCACCAGGGGAGCCAGCACCCTGGCGCCGTACTCCCCGGTCAGGATGGCCACGGGTACGCCGTGGTGCGAGGAGTGCACTCCGCCCGGCGCCCGGGGCGACCGGTAGCCCGAGGCCGGCGCCCCGTCCACGGCGGCGAAGAACCCCGGGCGCACGCCGAGGGCCGCGTGCTCGTCGCCGCCGAAGGCGGCTTCGAAGGCCCTGGCCATGCCCAGCCCGTTCTCGTGCTGGGGGAATCCTTCGTAGGTGTGGGCCGGAGGGAAGGGCCGCTCGGCCATCAGGTAGTACTCGTCGGCCGCGAACACCATCCGGCGCCCGATGGCGGAGAGGAACGTGTCCTGCCACGCCACAATGGTGTCGCACACGGCGGCGGCCTCGTCCCGGGTATGGGGGCGCATGGCTTCCTCGTGGGAGAACCTGCTCACCCCGAGCGGCACGCAGGCCACGGTGGCCAGCGTGGGATAGCGGTCGAGCACGCCGGCGAGGGTGTCCTCGAGCACCTGCCCATCGTTGCGCCCCGGACACACCACCACCTGCCCGTGGACCTCGATGCCCCCCTCGAGCAGTGCGCCCAGCCAGCGCAGGCTGGTGGCGCCCCGCCGGTTCCGCAGCAGGTCGGCCCTCCTGTCCGGATCCGTGGCGTGGATGGACACGAACAGGGGACTGAGGCGCTCGGTGAGCACCCGTTCGAGGTCCATCTCGGTGAATCGGGTCAGGGTGGTGAAGTTGCCGTAGAGGAAGGACAGGCGGTAGTCGTCGTCCTTCATGGACAGGCTCCGGCGCATTCCCTTGGGAAGCTGGTGAATGAAGCAGAACTCGCAGTGGTTGTCACAGGTGCGGACCCGGTCGAAGACGGCCGAGGAGACTTCGATGCCCAGGGGCTCGCCGGGTTGCTTGCGGACGGACAGCGCCACCGGCTCGGGCAGACCACGCCGGCGGACCACCAGGTCGAGCTCCGGTTCGTCGACCAGCAGGCTGTACTCGATCACGTCGCGCGGGGACCGCCCGTTGAGGGAGAGGATCTCGTCACCGGATCGGACCCCGGACAGCGCGGCCGGCGACGATTCGGTGACGGAGACGACCTTGGGTGCCGTCGTCACTCTGGGCGCCGACATGCAGCCAGGTTACCTTGTCCCCTGCTCCGCTCCGACGTCGGGACCGGTCCGGGAAGCCCGAATGCCCCGGTAGCCTGGGCAGGTGACCGTCGATCGAGTGCTCCTGGCCGAGCCCAGGGGGTTCTGTGCCGGGGTGGAGAAGGCGATCAAGGCGTTGGCCTGGATGGTCAGGGTCTTCGAGCCGCCGGTCTACTGCTACCACGAGATCGTCCACAACCGGCACGTGGTCGACCAGTTCCGCGCCCACGGCGTCATCTTCGTCGACGACGTACGCGAAGTGCCCGCCGGCGCCCCCCTGATGCTCTCCGCCCACGGATCGGCGCCCGAGGTGGTCTCGGCCGCACGCGACGAGGGCCGGGTGGTGGTGGACGCCGTCTGCCCCCTCGTCACCAAGGTCCACCATGAGCTCAAGGTCCGGGCCCGGAAGGGCTACACCATCCTCTACGTGGGCCACCACGGCCACGAGGAGGCGGTGGGAACGATGGCCGTGGCTCCCGACTCGGTGCAGCTGCTCGAACGTGTCGAGGACGTCGACCGGATCGCGGATCTCGAGGGCAGTGGCGGAGAGTCCCGCCAGGTGGCACTTCTGGCCCAGACCACCCTCAGCCACGACGAGTGGGCGGGCATCGTCGATCGGGCGCGCCAACGGTTCCCCGACCTGTGGATGCCCAATCGGAGCGACCTGTGCTTCGCGACCACCAACCGTCAGGCGGCGCTCAAGGCCATCGCCGGGCAGGCCGACGCGGTGGTGGTCATCGGCTCGGAGAACTCGTCCAACACGGTGGCCCTCGAACAGGTGGCCGTGGCCTTCGGCTGCCCCCGCGTGATCCGGGTCAACGACGCCTCCGAGCTGCCCGACGACCTTTCCGGCATCGTCGGGGTCACCGCGGGGGCCTCCGCGCCGGAGGCCCTGGTGCGGGCGGTGGTGGAGCGTCTGGCCCCCGTCCACGGGGTGCAGGGCTCGGCGGTGACCGTCGAGGAGGAGTACTTCCCTCCCCCACCGGAGCTCCGCGAACTGCTCCGAGCGCTGGTGGCGGCGCTGTCGTTGCTCAGTGGGGCTCCCGACCCCCACCCGGGCGGGACCGGGCCTCCTGCAGCCGACGCCGAGTCCACGGTGCTGGCCGACGACAGGACCATCGCTGCGGCCGATGTGCTCGAGCGGCTGGACGGCTGGTCCGGGGACGTCACGGACCGACGATCGGCGCGAGAATGAGACGATGACGACGACGTCGTTCACCAGCATGGATGTCTCGACAGGCGACGACTGGGCGCTGATCGGCGCCGAGACCGCCAAGAACCAGGGCCGGGTCGCCGACCGGGTGCTGGGGATGCTGGACTCGCTGTCCGACGTCGTCGACGGCTTCGCTGTGGACCAACTGACCCACTGCCTCCAGACGGCCACCAGGGCCGAGCGGGCGGGAGCGGACGACGAACTGGTGGTGGCATCGCTGTGCCACGACATCGGCAAGGCGGTGTCGGTGCCCAACCACCCGCGCATCGCCGCCGAGATCCTGCGCCCCTACGTGCGGTCGGAGGTGGTCGCCGCCATCCTCTACCACCAGGACTTCCAGGGCCGGCACTCCTACCACCACTTCCGCATGGACCCCAACCTGCGCGACCACCACCGCGACGAGCCGTGGTACGAGCTGGCCGAGCGGTTCGCCGACGAGTGGGACCAGACAAGCTTCGACCCCGACTACCCCACCGAGCCCCTCGTCCATTTCGAGCCGAAGGTACGGGCGGTCTTCGCCAGGCCACACACGATCTGATGGCACCGACCCAGCGGCACCGATGGTTGACCCTCCCGGACAATCGCCAGCAACGGCGCTACCGGGAGCTCCACCGTCTGGCGCTCGACACGGCACGTTCCGACTTCGAGCAGCGCCACCCCCACGCCCGCTTCGGCCCGGTGCTTGCCCTGATCGCCGCCTACGAGGAGGAGCGCAACATCGGCGGCGTCCTCAAGGACGTGCCGACCCTCATCGGAGATCTGGAGGTCTCCACCCTGGTGGTGGTGGACGGCGGTGGTGACAACACCGCCCAGGTCGCCATCGACGCCGGTGTGTTCACCTGCGTGCTGCCGGTCAACCTGGGCCAGGGTGCCGCCCTCCGGCTCGGGTACGAGCTCGCCGCCGAGCACGGGGCCCGTTTCGTGGTAACCCTCGACGCCGACGGTCAGAACGATCCCTCCGAGATGCCGACCATGCTGGAGCCCCTGCTCGACGGCACCGCCGACTTCGTCATCGCTTCCCGCCGACTGGGTGTGGACCGGACCACCGACCGGTTCCGGCAGGCGGGCGTCCAGCTCTACGCCTGGATCCTCAACGCCATCGTGTCCCAGCGGCTCTCCGACTCCTCGAACGGCTACCGCTCGTTCAGGATCGAGTTGCTCGACGACATCCGTCCCCATCTGGTGCAGGACCAGTACCAGACAGCAGAGGTGGTGATCACCGCGGCAAGCCGCGGCTGGCGTATCACCCAGCAGCCCACGGTGTGGCATCCCCGTGCGTCCGGCCCGTCCAAGAAGGGCGGCAACCTGTTCTTCGGCCTGCAGTACGCCCGGGTCATCCTCACCACCTGGCTGCGGGTGGCCGTCGGCAACCGTCGGCGTTGGTGAGCGCTTCCGGGCCCCGATCCGGCGCCCGGATCAGTACCGTCCGGTGACCGTCACCGAACGGTCGTAGAGATCCTGGATCGACCGGGTCAGCTCCTCGGTGAGCTGGTGGATCCTGCTGCGCGGGACCCGGCCGCTTCCGGTGCGCTCCGGGGCGCAAATGGGCTCTCCCACCACCAGGTGGATGTGCTCGGGACGCGGGATCTTCTTCCCCTTGGGCATCACCGACGCCGACCCGCCGATGCCCACGGGGATGACCGTCGCCCCCGTGCGGGCGGCGAGGAAGGCCACCCCCTCGTGGAGGTCCGCGACGACCGGGCCCGAGCGGCGCTCGCCTTCGGGGAAGAGGATGAGGGCCTCTCCGGCTTCGAGTACCTGCTGGGCCCTGCGTAGTGCCTCGCGGTCGGCCGACTCGCGGTGGACCGGGAAGGCCCCCACCGAGGGGAGGATCTTGGCCAGCAGGCCGTTCTTCCACAGGGTGTCCTTGGCCATGTAGTGCAGCTTCCGGTCGGTCACCTCTGAGGCCACGAGGAAGTCGATGAACGAGCGGTGAACCGGGGCGATGATCACCGGCCCCTCGGCCGGCACCCGGTCCGCCCCCTCGACCGTTGTGCGGAACAGCAGGCGGTTCAGCCCGTGGACCAGCAGCCGGAGGAACCGGTAGATCGGGGTGAACCGAGTGTCCACCCGGAGCTCGATGTCCACCGGGACACCTCCGGCCCCGCCCTCCTCCCCGTTCGGACTCACAGCCATGCCACGACCTCCTCCACGATGTCTTCCACCGACCGCTCGGTGGTGTCGATTATCCGGGCACCTTCGGCCACCCCCAGGGGTGACACCGAACGGGTGCTGTCGAGCCTGTCCCGGCGCGCCACTGCGTCGGCCCCCTCTTCGGGCCGCCTACGGGCCCGCTCGCTCTCGGAAGCGGTGAGGTAGATCTTGAGGTCGGCTTGGGGGAGCACCACCGAGCCGATGTCCCTTCCCTCGACGACGCCCCCTCTCCGTGCCGCCACCCACTGGCGTTGGCGCTCGACGAGGACGGCGCGGACACCGGGGTTTGCCGCGACGGCCGACACCGCCGCACTGACCTCGGGGCCCCGGATGGCCACGGTGATGTCGGAGCCGTCGGCCACCACACGCTCGCTCACCGTGATGGGCAGCGAGCGTGCGAGGTCGGCCACTCCTTGGCGGTCGCCCAGGTCGATCCCCCGGTCGAGGGCGGCCCAGGCCACGGCCCGGTACATGGCGCCGGTGTCGAGACGCTCCACGCCGAGACGCTCGCTCAGGGCCCTTGACACGGTCGACTTGCCGGAGCCGGCGGGGCCGTCGATGGCGATGACCGGGTACGGTCGGCTCGCCGCGTCGACCGCGGTCATCTGCCACCCTCCCCGGTCGAGCCGAGCCGGTTCAGGTCGGCGATGAAGCCCGGGTAGCTGGTGGCCACCGATTCCCATCCGGTGATGACGGTCACGTCGGTGTCAGTGGGGCAGGCAGCAGCCGCGATGGCGGCCGCCATGGCCATGCGGTGGTCCCCACGGGCATCGACCCGGCCCGGGTGGAGCGGTCCGCCGGCCCCGGACACCACCAGGTCGTCACCTTCCACGGCGCCCCGGGCGCCGAACGCCTCGACCAGCTCGGCCGTTCCCGCCAGGCGGTCCGACTCCTTCACCCGCAGTTCGCCCACGTCCCGGAAGGTGGTCCGCCCCTCGGCCCGTGCGGCGGCCACGGCCAGGATCGGGACCTCGTCGAGCGACGGGATCTCGGCGGACTCGACCACGGTGCCTACCAACCGTGAGGTGCGGCTGGTCACCGATCCGATTCCCCCGCCGGCCTCTTCGACCTCGATCGCCGCGCCCATCCGTCGGAGCACGTCCAGGAATCCGACGCGCTCGGCGCCCAGTTGGATGCCGGACACGGTGACCCGGCTGCCGGGGACGATCGCCCCGCCGACCACCCAGAAGGCAGCCTGGGAGGGATCACCCGGCACGGTGAACACCCCGGCCCGCAGGGTGCTCCTCCGCACCCGGACAACCCGTCCCGCGCCGGCCTCTTCCACCGTGATGTCGGCCCCGGCGCCGGCAAGCATCTCCTCGGTGTGGGCCCGGGTGGCGACCGGCTCGCGCACGACGGTCTCGCCGTCGGCGCCGATGCCGGCGAGGAGGACGGCCGACTTCACCTGGGCGCTCGCCATGGGCGGGGTGTACTCGATGCCGTGCAGGCCCCCGCCGGTCACGGCGATCGGGGGCAGGCAGCGATGTCCCCGGCCGGCCACGCGGGCGCCCATCTGCCGCAAGGGCTCGGCCACCCTGTCCATCGGCCTCCCCCGCAGCGAGTCGTCGCCGGTGAGGGTGGTCGTCCCGGGCAATGTGGCAGCTATGCCGGCCAGCAGCCGCATCCCGGTGCCGGAGTTGCCCAGGTCGACCTGTTCGAGGGGGGCGCGCAGCAGTGACCGTCCACCCTGCACGGTGACCTTCCCCCCGCGGTGATCGACCACGGCACCGAGGGCCGTGACCGCGGCGGAGGTCCGTGCCACGTCGTCACCGCCCGACAGACCGGCGATGGTCGACGTCCCCTCGGCCAGCGCGGCCAGCAGGAGGGCTCTGTGCGAGATGGACTTGTCTCCGGGGACCTCGATCGTCCCCACCAGGGACCGGCCGCCGGCGACCTGGCGGATGCGACCTCCTTCCCCGGTGCCCACCGGGTGCGGGGCGCTGCGCCGGCTCACCGGGTCGGTCCCATCGGCGTACTGCTGGAACGGTAGCCACGCTCGGTCAGGGCGTCGAGGAGGGCGGTCGCTGCCTGTCCGTCCACCACCAGCACCAGCACGCCGCGGTCGCCCTCCACCGAGTGGGCGATTTCGATGTCGAAGAGGCTGACGGCCAGTTCGGTGGCCAGGGTGGTGATCTCGGCGATCACCCCGATGCGGTCCGGGACGGGAACCCGCACCTCGACCAGACCCTCCGGAGGGGGGGAATCGTCGGTCAGGGAGCGCCGTGCGGTGGCGGCGCGGCCCAGGATCTCCAGGAGCGAGGCGTGGTCGTGGTCGGCGACCCTCCGGCGCATGGCCACCAGGGCATCGATCAGGAGCCCGAGAGTCTCCACGATGGCCTGGGCGTTGTCGTCGCAGATGCCCGGCCAGATGGACGGCTGCCCGGCCGCGATGCGGGTCATGTCCCGGAACCCGCCGGCGGCCAGCTGCAGCAGGGCGGCGTGCTCCTCGCCGAGGTCGGCGGCCAGGGCCATCAGGGTGGCCGCCGTCAGGTGGGGCACGTGGGACACCACGGCTACCAGCGAGTCGTGCTGGCCCGGGGCCAGGGCCACCACGTCGGCGCCCAGGTCGGCCAGGACATTGCGGAGCCGGGTGTATGCGGCCGGATCGGTGGTCGCGGTGGGCGTCAGCACCCAGGTGGCGCCCACGAACAGCTCGCCCGAGGCCCCGTCCACCCCCACCTGCTCCGACCCGGCCATGGGGTGGCCCCCGATGAACCGTGGATGCTCGATCGAAGCCACCAGGGGACCCTTCACACTCCCCACGTCGGTGATGACCGCCCGGGGGTTCCACTCGGTCGAGGACAGGATGTCGGAGATGACGCCTGCAGCCACGTGGACCGGTGTGGCCACCACCACCAGGTCGGCCCGGGTGTCGACGCCCTCGGCGGAGAGCGCACCGAGCTCCGCGGCGCGTTCGGCGACGCCGTCGGCCGTGTCCACGCCGCTCACGTGCCAGCCCCGTCGGCGGAGGGCCAGTCCCATCGAGCCGCCGATCAGACCGGTGCCGAAGATCATGGCGCGGCCGGCAGGCGAGGATCGGGCCCCGTCGACAGGCTCGGCCCCGACCGGTCCGGTGCTTGCGCCTTCAGTCGGGGAGGTCGTCACGGAGTCCCTGGGCGCCCTCGAGGTAGACGTGGTGGATGTCCTCCCGCGAGTGCTCGGTGGAGACGTGCATCATCAGCCGGATGCACCGCGGCACGGAGCCCACGATGGACAGCTCCCGGGCACAGATCAGGGGAACGGCCCCCAGGCCCATCGACCGGGCCGCGGTGGCCGGGAACGCCGACACGATGTCCTCGGTGGCCGTGAAGAGGATCGAGATGATGTCCTCCTCGACCAGTCCGTTGCGCTTCATGATCCGGGCGAGCAGCGCCACCACGCGTTCGGTGATGTACTCGGGGGTGTCGTCGTCGACCGTGGTGGCGCCGCGGATGGCTCGAACGGAAAGTGGCATCAGCCAGGCATGTTACTCAGGGGCCGGCTCCGGTTCCGACGGAGCGGCCTCCGAGCGGACGGCCGCAGTGGCCAGGCTGCGCACCTCGTCGAAGGACAGTGTGCGATAGGAGCCCGGGCCCAGCGACGGATCGGTGATCGGGCCGATCCGCGTCCGTACCAGCCGGAGCACCGGATGGCCCACCGCTTGGCACATCCGGCGGATCTGACGGTTCCGCCCCTCGTGGATCACGATCCGGAGAAGCGACGGTGCCACGACCGCGACCCGGGCCGGTGCCGTCGGCCCGTCCTCGAGCTCCACCCCGTCGCGCAGCCGCCTCACCGCGCCGGAGCTGGGTTCGCCCTCGACGTGGACCAGGTACTCCTTGGGGACCCCGAACGACGGATGGGTGAGCCGGTGGGTCAACTCGCCGTCGTTGGTCAGGACCAGGAGCCCCTCCGAGTCCATGTCGAGGCGTCCGACCGGATAGACCCGTGGCTCGTCCGGCACCAACGAGACCACCGTGGGCCGGCCGTGGGTGTCCTCGGCGGTGCTGACCACACCAGCCGGCTTGTTCAACAGGTAGTGGACCAGGCCCGGCCGCACTGGCAGGGGAACCCCGTCCAGCTCCACCAGGTCGACGGCGGTGTCCACCCGGCGGCCCAGCACCGGGACCTCGCCGTTAACGGTGACTCGGCCATCGGTGATCAGCTCCTCGCAGACCCGGCGTGAACCGACCCCGGCACGGGCCAGCACCTTCTGCAGCCGCTCCCCCGTCGACAGGGGAGCCGGGGAGCCCTCAGCCATCGCCGGCCGGGCGCATCTGCTCCTCGAGCTCGACCAGGGCTTCCGGCCCGGGCAACAGGTCCTCGACCGGTGGCAGCTGCTCGATGCGGTCGAGGCCGAGCCGTTCGAGGAAGGCGTCGGTGGTGGCGTAGAGCACCGCCTGCCCCGGGCCGGCGGCCCGCCCGACGGCGCCGATGTACCCCCGGTGCTCCAGCAGGCGCACCACCCCGTCCACGTTCACGCCGCGCAGGGCCGAGATCTGGGCCCGCGACACGGGTTGCTTGTAGGCGACGATGGCCAGGGTCTCCAATGCTGCGGCCGACAGCCTCGACGAGACACCCACGTTTGCGAAGCGCTCCACGTAGGCGGCCATGTCCGGGCTGGTCTGGATCCGGAAGCCCCCGGCGATCCTCACCACGTCGAACCCGCGTCCCTCTTGGCGGCACGACTCCGCCAGCTCGTCGCAGATCGGATCGATCAGCTCGACCGGCAGCTCGAGGAGCTCGGCCAACAGGCCGGCGGGGACAGGCTCCACGGCGACGATGAGGACGGCCTCGATGGCCCGGGCCTCGGGTGAGAGTGCCATCGTCAGCTCTCGTACTCGTCGAACGTGCCGGCACCGACGGCCACGGCGGTCGGCGCCCCCTCCATCCAGGCCACCTCGAGGTCGCCGAACGTATGGCCCTGGTCCAGGGAGACCCTCCCCTGCTTGCACAGCTCGAGCAGGGCCAGGAACCGCACGATGATCTCGATCCGGGAGGTGAGGTGTCCGGTCAACTGGCGGAAGGTCGCCCGCCCCGCGCCCGGGAGGATGCCGGTGAGCTCGGTGACCGCGTCGGACACGGTGACTGTGTCCACCGTGACGTGGTAAAGGTCGACCGTCGGCACGGGGCGCTCAGCAGTGGCCCGCAGGAAGGCCGCGGCCACCTGGTCCGGGGTCACCCCTTCGAGGAGGTCCGGAGCGTGGACCACGAAGTCGAGGTCGAGCCCGGCGGTCCGGGGGACCGAGCGTGCTGCCTGCTCGAGGAGCAGGGCGAACCCGTCGGCGGCCGCCGCATAGGCCTTGCACTCGAGCAGCCGGGCCAGGAGCAGGTCCCGCTCCTCCCAACCGACCAGCTCCTCGTCCTGCTCCACGTCACCACTGCCGGGGAGCAGGCGCCGCGACTTGAGTTCGATGAGCACGGCGGCGATCACCAGGAACTCGGACAGTGTCTGGAGGTCCACCGTCTCCCACCTGGCGAGCTCGGCCACGAAGGCGTCCACCACCGAGGCCAGGGGGACATCGAAGATGTCGACCTGATGGCTGTTGACCAGCTGGAGCAGGACGTCGACAGGACCCTCGAAGATGGGGGTGGAGACGGTGGCGGTCACGGCATCCGACCATACCGGTTGGGAGGGGCCATTCCGTGCACCCGTGGGTGTCGACCTACGATGACCCTCCATGTCCCGAGTTCTCTCCGGCCTGCAGCCGAGTGGCGACCTGCATCTGGGCAACTACCTGGGTGCGATCCGGAACTGGGTTGCCGACCAGGATGCCCACGACGCCTTCTACTGCATCGTCGACCTCCACGCCCTCACCCTCGACATCGACCCGGCGGAACTGCGCACCCGCACCTACGAGACCGCACTCGACCTGCTGGCGGCCGGCCTGGATCCCGAGCGGTGCACACTCTTCGTCCAGAGCCACGTGACCGAGCACGCCGAGATGAGCTGGCTGCTCGAGTGCACGGCCACGATGGGGGAACTGCGGCGGATGACCCAGTTCAAGGACAAGAGCGCCGGCAAGGACTCGGTCCGGGTAGGCCTGTTCACCTACCCGGTGCTCCAGGCCGCCGACATCCTGCTCTACGACGCCGAACGGGTGCCGGTCGGCGAAGACCAGCGCCAGCACCTCGAGCTGGCCCGCGAGCTGGCCATCCGGTTCAACCACCGGTTCGGTCCGACCCTGGTGGTCCCCGAGGCATCGATCCCCAAGGTGGGCGCCCGGGTCATGGACCTCCAGCATCCCGAGCGCAAGATGTCCAAGTCGGTGACCTCCCCCCTGGGGACCATCCTGATCCTCGACGAGCCCGCGGTCATCCTCCGGAAGGTCAAGAAGGCCGTGACCGACACCGACGGCGAGGTCCGCTACGACCCCGAGGCCAAGCCGGGACTCTCCAACCTGATGGAGCTGCTGGCGGTGGCCGCCGGACGGACGCCCGAGGACGTGGCCGGTTCCTACGAACGCTACGGGGACCTCAAGAACGACGCGGGCGAAGCCCTGGTGGAGCTGCTGCGTCCGCTGCGCGAGAGACGGGCGGCCCTGGCCGCAGACCCGGGGGCGGTGGCCACCCTGCTGGCCGTGGGAGCGCAGAAGGCACGGTCGACGGCCTCGGCCACCTACCGTCGGGCCGCCGAGGCCATGGGCCTCCTGGCACCGGGCTGATCCCGCCGCCGACGCCTGCTCCCGAGCAGTTCCCATGCTCCCCACAGGACCAGGGCGCCTGCAGCGAGGGCCGACAGGGCGATCCCGGCGCGCGCGACGTTCGGCGAGTAGGTGAACGTCACCAGGTAGTAGCCCGGGGACGGCAGGGCGACCTGCTGGATGACCCCGTTCTGGTACACCGTGGTGGCGCGAGCAGGGCCGAGGACCTGCCCGGCGACGCCGGTCCCCGACGGTGGCTCGATGGGCTGCGCCGTGGCGTGCCACCCGGTGGTCCACGACACACTCCTCTCGAGGACGAGTGCCGAGGGGGCGTGTACGACGACCTGCTGCCTGCCGTTGGTGCCCGGCGGGCCGGCTTTCACCTCGGCTCCTGGTGGCGGCGCTCCCCCGCCGGGGGCGCCGGCCCAGGCCCATCCGCGGGTGGCGGTGTTCTCGAACACGCCGAAGACGCCGAAGGTGCCGGTGAACTTCCAGTGGGGCCAGTTGACCCCGTACTGCAGGACGCCGTTCAACATCACCGCACCGGTCTCGGCGGTGCGGGCGGTGGGGATTTCGATGACCGTGGGCGTCGTCCCGTCGTTGCGGACGATGAGGCCCCCGGCCCGGACCGGGGTGCCGAAGGACACCTGGACGGAACGGCTGGGCCCTCGGTGGACGACCGGGGAGCCGCTTGCCCCCAGCCACTCGACGGCGCCGGTGGCCGTGACCATGCCGACCGTCACGCCGCCGATATTCCCGTACAGCACACCGAACGCGGCGTTGTCCAAGGTGAGCGCCCCGCCGAAGTACCACCGGTGGGACTGGCCCGGCGCGATGGTCACCGGTCCGGTGCGCGCCGCAGGTGCCCCGTTGTAGATGTTCGGAGTGGCTGGGAACGGGATCGAACGGGCGGTGCCACTGCTGGCGTTGGCCGTCGCCGGTTGCACCGGGGTCATGAAGTAGCTGGGCAGGGAGAGCAGGGTCCGGGCATTGAGATCGTCCCACACCGTGCCCGCCAACGAGGCCGGTGCCAGGTCCTCCTGGTAGTGGGCGCCGGTGGCGGCGTAGTAGCCACCATCGGTCAGGGCCGTGTAGCCCTGGCCGCTGTGGACCTGGTTGAGCACATTGAGGTCGGTCTGCCCCAGGGCGTAGAGCTGCGGGTCGTCGAGCTCGTCGGGGTCGTAGACGAGGAACCGGGCGTCGCCGACCAGCGTGGCGAACCGGGCCGCCGTGGCCCCCTGGGCCAGGGCCAGTGTCTGGGTGGTCGGGGTGGCGATGGTGAACAGGTTGAACATGATGAGGTCGGTGGCAAGGACGCCTGCCAGCAGTCGCCGGAGCATCGGAGCGGAGAGACGTCGCTCGGACAGCACGACCAAGGTTGCCGCGGCCGCGATGAGAGCGCCGACCGTGGCCAGGCCGGCCGTCTTGTAGCGCGTGGCGTCGTCGACGGTGAACTGGATGCCGAGGAAGCGCTGGAGAAGGGCGCCATCAGCCCAGAAGATGACACAGACCACGGTGATGAACGCCAGTGGTGTGCAGGTGGCGATGAGCTCGGCCCGCCGACCCGGAGCCCACCAGCGGCACGCCGGCGTCGGCCGGGCCGGCGGCGGTGCCGACCGGGGCGCCGCGGACCCGTGGGAGCGATCGGCCAACAGGAGGTGGACCCACCAGGCCAGCAGTGCTGCCAGCGAGAAGTCGACCATCAGGAGGTTGCGGTTGAGCAGCCGCTCCGTGTTGATGACCGGCAGGAGGAACAACACGTGTCCGAAGGGGGTCTCCGTTCCCAGGGCAGAGAGCAGCCCCACGATGAGCACGACGTACCAGACCCACCACGATCGGGCCTCGGGCCGGCGTCGCCACCGCCGGACGAGCAGAGAGCAGCCGGCGATCAGGGCCAGGACGCCGACGTAGCTCGTGACCTCCTGCAGGTTGTACGGCCCGGCGTAGAAGCCAGGCTGGTTGCGGTTGGTGCCCAGCAGGAACGGGGATGCCACAAGGGTCACCAACCGGCCCGGGAGGGAGCCCGAGGCGAAGAACGAGTAGGAGGAGCCCGCCCGCTGGGAGTGGGCCTGGAAGGCCAGGCCGGGGATCAACTGGGCGGAGCCGAGGAGGAAGCCGAGGGCCACGCCGCACAGGATGGACAGCGTCGAACGGACGAGCCGGCCTCGCTCGTCTCGCCTGAACCGGCCCGACGTCACGAGACGGCCGATCCAGTAGATCGCCACCAGCACGCCGCTGTCGACGGCGGACTCGGCGCCTCCGGTCAGGAGGGACATGCCCACGGCCACCGCCAGCAGCGCGGTCCAGCCGCGTGCGCGGCGGCGTGCACGGGCCCGTTCCCCCACCGTGTCCGGCTCGCTCGTCTGCGGGTCCACCGTCTCGTCGACACGGCCCGCGGCCCCGCCGGTCAGCTCGTGGACGGCCACCAGCATCCACGGCAGCCAGGCCGCGCCCTGCACGATGTCGATGTGGACGATCTGAGCGGTCATGTAGCCGGCGAAGGCGAAGGTGGCCGCACCGAAAGTGGCGGCAGTGGAGTCGACCGGTTGGCGTCGCAGGAAGACGTACATGCCGGCCACGGCCACGTCGTAGACCAGGGCCAGGTTGATCGTCCACGCGGTGACCGGGGGCAACACCGCCATGAGCCAGTTCGTCGGGTAGGCGGCCCCCGCATTGAACCCACCCAGCAGAGGGGTGCCGCTGAACAGGTACGGATTCCACAGTGGAAGGGCACCGTGCTGGAGGTACCGCCCCACCAGTACCCGCAGAGGGAAGTTCTGGAGGAAGTTGTCGCCGTCGAGGAACACCCGCCCACTGAAAAGGGGAACGGTGAGGACAACCAGTGGCGCCACGAGCAGGACCACCAGGCCGGGGTGGGTGCGTACCCAGCCCCCGAGGCGGTGCAGGGCATCGGGGCGGCCCCCGGTGGCCCCGGGAGGGCCGTTGGCCGTGGACTCCCTGCCGGCAGCCGTCATGACCGGTTGGGAGCCGCCGCTCCTGCTGCCGGGACGGCCACCGGGACGGGGGCCGTCTGCCGCAGCTGCCGGACGCACCAGGCAGCCATCAGGACGAAGATGACGGTGCGGGCGATCGTCGAGCCGAATCCGACCCACGAGTAGGAGTTGGGCTGGTCGGGTAGGCGCAGGACGAACTCGAACCAGTAGTCGTACACCGAGAGGATGCCCAGTGACACCCCGTAGCGGGCGGGCATGGCGGCGATGGCCCCGGCGGCGAACACCCACAGCACGTACTGCGGATTCCAGATCTTGTTGACCGCCATCCAGGCGATGATGGTCATCGCCGCGGCCAGGGCCACCGCCCGGGCCTGGTCGGCATCGGCGGTGCGCCAGACCATCCATGCCCCGTAGGCCACGGCCACCACCACCACCAGCAACGAGCCGTCATTGATGGTGTGATTGTCCACAACGGTGGTGCCCACGACCTTGCCCAGCATCCCCCAGAGGGAGTCCTTCTCCGGCCGCTCGCTGTTGAAGCGGAAGAACCACAGGGTGTTGGACCGGGCCACCAGCAGGAACGGCACCATGATCACCGCGCTCAGCGCGGCAAAGGGGATCAGCCACCGGGCAAACGGCCTCCACCGCGCCGACGGCCTCCTGACGACCGGCCCGACGACAGCAACGGACCCGTCCGGGGTGCCGGTGCCGGCCGGGAGCGTGGGTGCCGCCGACGACCGCCACCACCGCGCCCCGAGCGCGGCCAGGGCCATCGGCGCCACGATCACCGGAAAGAGCTTGAACCACGTCCCCAGCGCGGCCGAGGCGCCACTGAGTGCGAAACGGCGCTCGCCGAACCAGACCACGGCCGCCACCAGGAAGACGATGCCGACGAGGTCCCAGTTGATGGCGGCGTCGAGGAGGAGCGCCGGCGTGGCGGCGATCCACCAGGCGGACGGTGGGTACTGCTGGCGGAGGAGGGCGATCGACCCGAAGGTGGCCGCCGCGGTCAGCACCCCGGCGGCGGCGAACCAGGACGCCGGGCCGCCGGGCAGCCACGACGGGAGCCAGAGCACGAACCCGAGGAGTACCGGGTACTCGATGCGGTCGTGGACGTAGGGCAGCGGATGGATGACGTGGCCGACCCGGATGTAGTGCTTGAGGCTCAGGTCGAGGATGTCGGAGTACAGCCCGTGGTTGAGCGACCAGACCTGGTAGTCGAAGCCGGCCCGCACATGGGACAACCCGCGGGCCATCAGGAGGTAGTCCACGAGCAGCAGGGCGCCGGCCACGACGTAGGGCCCCCACCGGCTGGTGGAGACGCCAAGGGGGTCCCGGCTCACACCAGCAGACCCGACCACCAATGGATGACGTGGTCGAGCAGCAGCGTCCACTCGTTGCGGAACACCAGAATGAGGATGAGCGGGAGGAACATCAAGAATGGCTGGAGCCGGTAGTACTCGGGCAACGAGCGCGCCGGGATGAAGCGCTCGAGCACCGAGGCCCCGTCGAGCGGCGGGCACGGGATGAGGTTGAACACCCCGAGCACGATGTTGGCGATCCCGGCGAGGAAGATGACCTGACCGAGGAGCGTGGGCGGGTAGTACCCGCCCGAATAGACGATCTGGCGGATGACCTGGGGCGTGGTGAGCACGAAGAGGAAGCCCATCAGCGCGGCCAACGCGAAGTTGGTGAGCGGGCCTACCAGCGACACGATCACCGTGTGGTTGCGCGGGCTCCGGAGGCGGTTGGTGTTGACCGGGACCGGCTTGGCCCAGCCGTAGGCCCCAATCCCCGACAGCGACAGGACGGCCGGTACCAGCAGTGTCCCCACCGGGTCGACGTGAGCCAGCGGGTTGAGGGTGAGGCGTCCGGCCCTCTTCGCCGTGTCGTCCCCGAAGGCCAGGGCTACCACGCCGTGGGAGATCTCGTGGAGGATGATCGACGGGATCAGCACCAGGAAGTAGATGATCTCGAACCGGTTGATCCGGTCGGTGCTGATCAGGAAGACGAAGATGGCCGCGGCCACCGTCACGATGATGACGTTGCGCCGGCTCGGCTGAAATCGTCGCTTGGGCCGCCCGGACCCACCACCGGATCCGCCATAGCCCCCGTAGGCCATCAGGGCCCCGGTCCGATCAGGACCGGTTGGCGTGGTCGATGCAGTACCGAGTGGCCGGCATCGCCTCGAGGCGGGCGGGCTGGACGGCCACGCCGCACACCTCGCAGTGGCCGTAGCTGCCGTCCTCCAGCCGCCCGAGGGCCTGGGCTACCTCGTCGAGGGACTCCTTGAGCTGCACGGCCAGCACCCCGGCCTCGCCCCGCTCGGCAGTGACCTGGCTCGTGTCGGCGAAATTGGGGTCGTAGTGGAGGCCCCCGCCCTCTCCGTGGCCGAGCTCGGACAGCTCGGACAGAAGCTGCCTCTGCTCGTTCTCGAGGAGTTGGCGGTAGTCAACTGCAGGGGCATCGCTCATCACCTGGAGGATCCTACCTGGCCCGGACCCCTCGGGCCCGCGGATGGGCCTGCTCGTAGGCGTTGCGGAGGTGCTCCTGGCTGAGCTTTGTGTAGATCTGGGTCGTGGCGATGGAGACATGGCCCAGGAGCTCCTGGACCACGCGGATATCGGCCCCGTGCGCCAGCATGTGGCTGGCGCAGGAGTGCCGCAGCACGTGGGGGCTGACCACCGTGCCCAGCCCGGCCTGCTCGGCACGGTGGCTCACGATGGCCCACGCCCCCTGGCGGCTCAGGCGACCCCCGCGGGTGTTGAGGAAGACCGCCTCGGAGTCGCTCCGCCGCGCCCACCGGGCCGGGGCGAGGCGGGGCCGCCCGGAGGCCGAAAGCCACCGGTCGAGGGCAAAACGGGCAGGGCCGCCCAGAGGGACCAGCCGCTCCTTGGCCCCCTTGCCGAACACCCGGAGGAGGCCATCGTCGCCCTGGACATCGATGAGCGAGAGCCCGACCACCTCGGAGATGCGTGCCCCGGTGCCGTAGAGGAGTTCGAGGAGGGCCCGGTCCCGCAGGTCGACGGGTTCTGACCCGCCCGCCTGGTCGAGGAGCAGCAACACCTGGCGCTCCTCGAGGGCCTTCGGGAGGCGTCGGGGCAGCCGGGGGGATCGCACGTCCACCGTCGGGTCGTCGGCGATGGTCCCCTCCCCCACCAAGAAGCGGTAGAGGCCGCGCAGGGCGGTGGTCGACCGGGCCACCGAGGCCGGGTTCCGCCCTCCACCCCGGAGCTCGGCCAGGTAGCGCTCGATGGCATCGGGGCCGGCGTCGAGCGGATCGACCCCGGCGTCCCCGGCCCAGTGCTCCCAGGCCGCGATGTCCCGCCGGTAGGCGGCCAGGGTGTTGCGCGACCGCCCCTTCTCCACGGCCAACCAGGACAGGTACTCCTCAGCACCGGTCGACAGGGGCTGGTTCACGGTACGTCGGTCGCCGGTCCGCCCTGTAGCCGCCGACGGCCCAGGCCCACCCCCAGAATGGTCGATGCGTCGATGATCTCCCCGTCGTCCACCATCCCGTCGAACCGGTCCAGGGGCACCTCCACGATCGACATGAACCGCTCTTCGACGCTCTGGCGCTCCGATGGAACCCTGGTCAGGCCGGTGGCCAGGTAGATGGTGGCGAACTCGTCGCAGAACCCCGGCGTGATCACGCATCGGACGAGCCGGTCCAGGCGCCCTGCCGCATAGCCGGCCTCCTCGGCCAGCTCGCGTCGGGCGGTGTCCTCGACGGGCTCGTCCTCCACGTCGCGGGTGCCCGCCGGGATCTCGAGGACCCACTGGTTGATCGCGGGTCGGAACTGCCGGACCAGGACCACCGAGCCTCCGTCGGTCACCGCCACCACGGCCACCGCGCCGGGGTGGCGGACGACGTCCCGAGTGAAGGCCGCGCCGTCGGGGCCGACGAACGTGGCCCGGCTCACCGAGATGAACCAGCCCTGATGGACCGTCTGCTCTCCGACGGCCCGAAACCTCGGAAGGCCGTCGGGCTGCTCCCCTGCCCCTCCGGGATCAGCCGACGGCACCGATGTCGATCAGACGGGGGTCTCGACCCTCGGCTCGTTCCAGGGCAGCCCCCACCAGCTCGCGGAACAGGGGATGGGGCTGGTCGGGACGGCTCTTGAACTCGGGATGCGCCTGCGTGCCGATCCAGAACGGATGGCCCGGCAACTCGATGAACTCGACCAGCCGACCGTCAGGGGACACTCCGGAACACACCAGGCCCACCTCTTCGAGCCGGCTGCGGTAGCGCGGATTGACCTCGTAGCGGTGACGATGTCGTTCGGACACGACTTCGGTCCCGTAGGCCCTGGCCACCTGTGAGCCCGGGGTCAGCCGTGCGCTGTAGGAGCCCAGCCGCATCGTGCCTCCCTTGTCGACCACGTCGTTCTGGTCGTCCATGAGATCGATGACCGGGTGGCGGGTGGTGGCATCGAACTCACGGGAGTTCGCACCCTCGAGGCCGGCCAGCGTACGGGCCGCCTCGATGATCATGACCTGGAGGCCCAGGCAGAGGCCGAGCAGCGGGACGTCGTGCTCGCGCGCATAGCGCGCCGCGGCGATCTTTCCCTCCACGCCGCGCTCACCGAAGCCGCCCGGGATGACCAGGCCGTCGTAGCCCCGCAATGCGTCGTGCTCCAGAAGGCTGGGGACGGTTGCCGCCTGGACCCATTCGATCTGCACCTTGGCCCCATGGTGGAACCCGGCGTGGCGGAGCGACTCCACCACCGAGAGGTAGGCGTCGGGCAGGTCCACGTACTTGCCGATGATGCCGATCCGGACCGGCCGCACCGCGGCGTCGACCTGGTGAACCAGGCGCTCCCAGCCGGAGAGCTCGATGGGATGAGCCTCCTCGTCGAACTCGAGCAGCCGGAGGAGGTAGCTGTCGAGGCCCTCCTCGTGCAGGACCAGCGGGATCTGGTAGATATTGTCGGCATCGACCGCGGACACCACCGCCTCGATGGGCACGTCGCACAGCAACGAGATCTTCCGCTTCAGATCGTCGGAGATCATCCGGTCCGACCGGCACACGATCACGTTGGGTTGGATCCCCCGACTGCGCAGCTCGGTCACCGAGTGCTGGGTGGGCTTGGTCTTCTGCTCCCCCGAGGGGCCGAGGTAGGGCACCAGGGTCAGATGGACGTAGGCCACGTTCTCGCGGCCCTCGTCCCGGCGGAATTGGCGGATGGCCTCGATGAACGGCACGATCTCGATGTCGCCCACGGTGCCGCCGATCTCGACGATCACGACGTCGACGTCGTCGGTGCCGAGGCGCTTGATGCGCCCCTTGATCTCGTCGGTGACATGGGGGATGACCTGGACCGTCTTCCCCAGGTAGTCACCGCGCCGCTCCTTGGCGATGACCGAGGAGTAGATCCGTCCGGTGGTTGCGTTGGAGTCCTTGTGGAGGTTCTCGTCGATGAACCGCTCGTAGTGGCCGAGGTCGAGGTCGGTTTCGCCCCCGTCCTCGGTGACGAAGACCTCGCCGTGCTCGAAGGGGTTCATGGTGCCCGGGTCGACGTTGATGTACGGGTCGAGCTTGCACATGGTGACCCGGAGGCCCCGGCACTTGAGCAGGCGTCCCAGCGACGACGCCGTCAGTCCCTTGCCGAGAGAGGAGGAGACACCGCCGGTGAAGAAGATGTATTTCGTCCCGCTTTCCCTCACGGGCGGGCCGTCCACGTCGAGCACCTGACGAGGCTAGCGGAACCGTCCGGACCAAGATGCGGACCCTGCGTCGACGCTGGGTCGGTCACTTCCGGACCCCGGCGCCGTGGACGCCGTCGAGCAGCTCCCGGGCGTGGCGCCGGGCCGAGGCGCTGTTCGGCCTGCCCGACAGCATCCGGCTCAATTCCACCACCCTTCCCTCGTCGTCGAGGGGCACGACCACGGAGTGCGTTCGGCCGGCGCGCTCGGTCTTCCGCACCTCGAGCTGGTGGTCGGCCTGCGCCGCCACCTGGGCCAGGTGAGTCACGACGAGCACCTGGTTGTGGCGCCCGAGATCGGCGAGGGCGGCACCGACAGTGATGGCCGCCGTTCCTCCCACCCCGGCATCGACCTCGTCGAACACCATCACCCCGGGAGCATCGGTCAGCGCCAGTCGCAGGGCCAGCATGGTGCGGGAGAGCTCGCCGCCGGAGGCCACCTTGGCCAACGGCTGCAGGGGCTCTCCCGCGTTGGCGGCCAGCCCGAACGTGACGTCGTCAGCCGGTCCGGTCCCCTCCACGGAGATCGAGAAGCGGGCCGACCCCATGGCCAGTCCGCGCAGCGTCGATTCGACGTCGAGGGCCAGGCGGGGGGCGGCCTCCCTGCGGGCCGCCGCCACCTTCGATTCGACCTGTGCGAGCGCCGAACGGGCCAGCTCGATCTCTCCGTCCAGGGCCACCGCCCGGCGGTCTTCGTGGTCGATGGCCGCCAGGCGCCGGTGGGCCTCCCCGGCAAAGGACAGCACGCCGGAGAGCGTGGCGCCGTACTTGCGCTCGAGCTGCCGGAACAGCTGGCGGCGGGTGCGGATCTCCTCGAGGCGTTGCGGGTCGTCCTCCCACGTCTCCGCCACCGTCCGCAACTCGGTGGCCAGGTCGGAGAGCTCGCCCATCGACGATCGCACCCTGGCGTCGGCTGCGGCCAGAGGCGCCCTTCCGGTGAGGGCGGCCGATGCGTCGGCCAGGCGGTCGAGGGCACCGTCGTCGTCCGATCCGGTGAGGGCGGACAGGGCACGGGCTGCGGCCTCGCGGTGGGCGCCGGCTGCAGCCAGTCTGTCCTCTTCGACCTCGAGCCGTGCGTCCTCGTCGCCGTCCTCGATGCGGGCCCCTTCGATCTCTTCGATCTGATACCGGAGCATCTCCACTTCGCGGGCCCGTTGCCGGGCATCTCCACCCAGGTCCTCCGACTCGTCGGTCAGTCGGCGGAGGTGCTGGCGTGCCGTTCCGAGCAGCGGTAGGTCGACGCCGGCGAAGGTGTCGAGCGCCCGCCGCTGGGCGTCGGAGTGGACCAGCGACCGGTGCTGGTGCTGCCCGTGCAGCTCGATGAGATCGCCGGCCACTTCGGCCAGTGCACCGATCGGAACCATCCGTCCGTCGACCCACGCCTTGGACCGTCCCTCGCGGGCCACCGACCGGGCCAGCAACGTCTCGCCGGCCGGCTCCCTTGCGGCCTGGTCGACGAACCGGCCCTCGACCAGCGCCTCGGCCGCACCTGCTCGGACCGTCGACGGGTCGGCCCTTCCCCCGAGCAGCAGGCCCAGCGCTTCGACCAGGAGGGTTTTGCCGGCCCCGGTCTCGCCGGTCAGGGCGGTCATCCCCGGTGCCAGGGTGACCGTGACATCATCGATCACACCGAGGTCACGCACTCGGAGCTCGACCAGGATGCGTCCCAAAGGGTCAGGCCCCTACCGGTCGGCCAAGTGGAACTTCGCCTTCAGGATGGCGTGGAAATCACGGGTCCCGAAGGTGACGAGCCGGGCCGGCTGCCTGCCCTCACTGCAGTCCACGGTTGCTCCCGGTTCGAGGAGGGAGACGCTGATGCCATCGACGACCAGTACCGCCGTCCGGGGCTGGAGAACCTCCAGGCGCAGCCGCTCGGTCGGGTCGAGGACAAGTGGGCGGTCGAAGAGCATGTGCGGGGAGACCGGCGTCACCACGATGGCCCGCAGCCGTGGCGACAGCACCGGTCCTCGGGCCGAGAGGTTGTAGGCGGTGGAGCCGGTTGGTGTGGCCACCAGCAGGCCGTCGGCCGCGTAGGTGACGAAGGGCCGCCCGTCGATCGATGTCGCGATCCGGACTGTGTGCCCGGGCACGGTCTTCTCCACCGTCGCCTCGTTCAGCGCCATCCGCTCGTCGACCAGCGCGCCGTCGGGACCGTGCACGGTCACCGAGAGGGTCATCCGCTCCTCCACCTGGTATGAACCCTCCAGAAACCCGGAGAGCGCATCCTCGAGTCCACCCGGTTCCGCCTGGGTCAGATAGCCCAGGCGTCCGATGTTGACGCCGAGAACAGGGATGCCGCCTTCCAGCGCGCTGTCCACGGCACGCAGGAGGGTGCCGTCGCCCCCCAGGCTGACCAGGAGATCGGCACCATCGATGGCCACCGAGTCGTCGGCCTGGAGCGCCATGATGGCCCGGTGGCCGCGCTCGGCCAACCACACGCTCGCCCGCTCTGCCAGCGCAGCCGCTTCGGGCCGCGTGGGATGGGCGTAGAAGGCGATGGTTGCCATCGGTCGCCTATCCCTCGGGGTTCCGGTGATGTGCCTCGGCCACCGCCGCGTCCAGCATGGCGTCGAGGTCTGGTGCGGCCGGCGCCGACGGTCCGCAAGGCGTACGGGCGTGGAGGATGAACTCGATGTTCCCGGCCTGCCCGGTGATCGGTGACGGCATGGCTCCCATGATGGCTGCTCCCGAGGCGCAGAGCGCGCCGGCTGCCTCTCCGAGGGTTCGACGGTGGATGACGGGGTCGCGGATGACACCCTTGAAGCGGGAGGCCTCCACCCGGCCGGCCTCGAACTGGGGCTTGACCAGGAGGACGGCCGGAGCTCCCGGCACAGCGATGTCCCCCACCAGGACCGGCACCGCCTGGGAGAGCGAGATGAACGAGAGATCGGCCGTGACCAGGTCGACCGGAACACCCCCGACCGTGGCCAGCGTCACCTCCCGGATGTCCATACGCTCGCGGTTGACCACCCGGCCGTCGAGGCGCAGCCGGTGGTGCAGTTGGCCCCTCCCCACATCGACCGCCACCACCGAGGCCGCACCCGCCTGGAGCAGGCAGTCGGTGAATCCCCCGGTGGATGCGCCTGCGTCGAGGGCCCGGGCGCCCGTGGGGTCGATGCCGAACCGGGTCAGAGCGGCAACGAGCTTCTCCCCTCCCCGACCCACGTAACGCGCAGGGGCGCCGAGCAGTTCGATGGGTTCTGCCGGTGCCACCAGCCGCGCAGACTTGTCGGCAATCGTCCCGGAGACCAGCACGAGCCCCCGGTCGATCAGTGCCGCAGCCAGAGGTCGGCTCTCGACCAGCCCCCTGGCCACCAGTGCACGGTCGAGGCGCTGTCGAGCCGGCGAGGTCAGCCTGCCAACCCGGAGGCCACGGCCTTCTCGGCCGGAGCCTTCTTCGCTGCAGTCTTCTTGGCTGCAGTCTTCTTGGCTGCAGTCTTCTTGGCCGGAGCCTTCTTCGCTGCAGTCTTCTTGGCCGGAGCCTTCTTCTGCGCCGTGGTGGACCGTCCGGCTCCAGCTGTCCGCTGGAGCACGGCAGCGACCTGCTTGGCCAGATCCTCGATATTGGTGATGCCGAGGTTATCCAGCTGGTGACTCACCTCGCGACGGATCTGGGACAGCAGCGCCTCACGGCTCTTGCGGCTGCGCTCGAGCAGCTCATCGACCTTGGCTCGCGCGTCGCTGCGCTGCACCTCGCCGTTCTGGACCAGCTGCTGCACGAACTCCTCGGCACGGGCACGGTTCACGTTGGTGAAGTTGATGCCGGCATCGACGTATCGCTGCAAACCATCTCTGTTCTTGTTGGCCATATTGCCTACTCTACCTGGACCGCCTGCCCTCAGCCAGGACGAATCTCCCGTTCAGTGGGCGAGCGCCTCGCGGACGAGCGTGAAGAAGTCGGACGCGCGTGCGGCGAGCGGCGTGTCGAAGCCGCGACCCCCTGCCGGGGTGACCCCCGAGTCGACCAGTCCGAAGGGGATCCCGAGACGCTCGGCAAGCCGACCGTCGGTCCGAGGTTGGTCGCCGACCATGACGACGGAGCAGTCTCCGTCATCGAAGGCGAAACGACGCTTCATGAGCGAAGCCATCGGTGCGTGGGGCTTTCCGGCGATCTCGGGTGTCTGCCCGGAGGCGGTGGCCACCGCGGCGAGGAGGGCGCCGGAGCCGGGCAGCAACCCGGACGGAGTCGGGAAGGTCGGGTCCTCGTTGGTGCCGATGAGTCGACCCGAGGCTCGGGCTGCCATCGCCGTGGCCGCCAGGGAGTCGAAGTCGAAGGCACGGCTCCATCCGACGATGGCCGCATCGACCGATCCGCCGTCCATGACCTCCACTCCTCGTTCGTCGAGTGCCTCGAGTACGCCTCCCTCGGCCAGGACCTTGACCGACTGGCCTGGCTCCACCAGGGAAGCGACGGCCATCGCCGAGGTCACCAGATCGCCGGGCACGGCATCGATGCCGATGCGCGCCAAGCGGGCCAGGAGCGCGCTGGTGGTCGGTGCCGAGTTGTTGGTGGCGAACGCCACCCGGACGCCGTGTGCACGGAGTGCGCCGACTGCACCGGCGGCATCGCCGATCGGCTCGCCGGTCAGCCAGATCACTCCGTCGAGGTCGACGATCCAAAGCGAGGCGGTACCGAACGCCGGTTGTGCCGAACGAACCGACTGGGGTGCGGTCATTCCGCTCGTTGGTCGGTGGCCTCCGACTCGGTCGAGGCCACCACGGAGCCCTTCCGGGTCCGGCGCGTCGATGCAGCCAGCTGATCAGCTGACTCGAGCACCCGCGAGATCAGCCCGGAGAGGGTCGAAAGCGGCTCGTTCGGCACGTTCGGCACGTCGACCCCGGCATCTTCCGCGGCGGCCGGCTCCATCCGTGGAAGGGCCTCGGCTGACGGTGCCATCGGACGCGCACTGAGGTCGGCGATCCGCCCGCCGGTGACCTTCGCCGCCCGTTCCCAGTAGGAACGGAACATCCCGATGTCGAAGGCGCCGTCGCGTACCCGCGCCTGGTCGAGGAGCCGTGCCGGCGGGTCCTTCACGTCCCTGACCACGCGGATGGCGGCGAGCCCTCGCAGGACGTACCACGTGGGGTCGTACTCCCACCAGGTGAACCCCTGCCGGCACGACGCCGGCAGGTAGTGATGGTTGTTGTGCCAACCTTCCCCTCCGGTGATCACGGCGACGATCATCGAGTTCCGGCTGGTGTCCGGGGTGGCGTAGCGCCGCCTGCCGACGAGGTGGGCCATCGAGTTCACCAGGAACGTCCCGTGCCACAGCAGTACCGTGGAGAGGAAGAACCCGATCAACAGGCCGCCCCACCCTCCGATCAGCAGACAGGCGATGGCCAGCATCCACGGACCGACCCACTGGAACCGCTCGACCAGGCGCAGCTCCGGAAAGGAGGCGAAGTCCTTGATGGTGGAGAGATCGGTGGACTTGTACTTGGTGGACAGGATCCAGCCCACGTGGCTCCACCAGAACCCGTCGCGCGGCGAGTGCACGTCGTCGTCCTGATCGGTGAAGCGATGGTGCAGGCGGTGGTGGCCGGCCCACCAGAGGGGGCCCTTCTGGAGGGCGGTGGTCCCGCCGAACGCCATGAGGAACTGCGCCACCCTGCCCATCCGGTAGCTGCGGTGAGAGAAGTACCGGTGATAGCCGGCGGTGATGCAGAACATCCGGGTGACGTAGAGCACGGCGCACAGCACCCAGTCCTGCCAGGTGACCACGACGAAGAACGCGGCCAGAGGAGCGAGGTGCACGGCGAAGAACGGGATGGCCGCCACCCAGTCGGTCCGATCCACGGGCCGATCCGCGCCGCTGGGGTTCGAGGGGCCGGTCGGTTCGGTGAGGGTGGAGTTCATGGTCGGGGGCCGTTGCCGGTTGGCGAGGGCTCTCAGATAGTAACCGAAGGGAGTCCGGGACGACGTGGACGAAGACCGTTGGGTAGCAACCGACCATCGCTCACTTCTGGACGTAGAGGTCCCCGTTCGGGCCTTTTGCCATCTTTATCGGAATCAGGCCGGTGGCCGCCGGTCCGTTGATGACGGCCCCCGTGGCAGCATCGAATGTCGAGCCGTGGCAGGGACAGGCGATGATCTTGGCCGACGGCACGTAGGCGACCGTGCAACCGGCGTGGGGGCACACCGCGTCGAAGGCCACGAAGTCATCCGCTGTCTGTTGGACGACCAGGGACGGATCACCGGTGGACGGGTCGGTGAAACTGGCCGAGCCACCCACCGGCACGCTGGATGCGGGCCCGACCTCGGTACCCGGCGGTGTCGAGCCGGTCCTCGATGTAGTGGACCCTCCTCCACCTGACGAAGCGGCCGTCGTCGGCGGTGAGGTCGTGCCGGTCGTGCCCGACCCGCCTCCGGCGAGGGAGCCGGCGCCGGTGGCCGAGCTGGTCGTTCCGCCCACTATCCGTCCGAGCAGTGCGGTCAGTCCGCCTCCCACCACCACCGCGCCGGCGACGATGCCGGTAAGTGCACCCTTGCTCAGCACTTCACGGCGCGACATGCCGTGCCCGCCGACCGCATCGGCCTCATGCGACCGGGCAAGCCAGGTGTCGAGAGCGGGAGCGCCACCGGCGCCGGCGAGGGCCAGCGGCGTCCAGGCGAAGAAGAAGACGATGTCCGATCCGGTGAAGTACGGGGAGGCATGGAAGCTCACGGTCAGGAAGAGCCCGAAGGAGAGGGCCATGCCGGCGATGGCGGCCACTCGAGTCAGGAGGCCGAGCACCACCCCGATGCCGATGGCGACTTCGCCCAGGGCGATGACCAGCCCGACGGCCGGGGCGATCCCCAGCAGGTGGGAGAGCAGCCCGTGGATCGGGCTCGAACGGGCAGCCCCGGCGAGCTGGGCATGGATCGAGGCCGGGCTCGAGCTTCGGAAGAAGGCAGGGTTGGCGAGCTTCTGGAGGCCAGCGAAGAGGAACGTGACCCCGAGGAAGAGCCGCAGGGGCATGAGCATCCATCCGGCGGCCACCGTGCCGTCCGAGCGCTGCACCGTCCACATGGACTCCGCCCCGGACGTCGGGGTCGGGGCCTGGGATCGTGCAGCCGCCGACCGGACCCGTCTCGACGAGTTGGAGGTCATTGTCCCGTGCCCATGATGCTGCACGATACAGGTGGACCCCTGGGAGGAGGCATCGCCCGGGAGGCTCGGAGTGATCCCGCGCCCATGCCCGGTCATGCCACCATGGATGGATGGAGGGAGTGTCGGTGGCCGCGGCGGGAGCGGCGTCTTCCGAGGATCGTGGGCCCGTCACGGCCGACCCCCTCGGCACCGAGGTCAACCTCGAGTCAATTGCGGTGGAAGTGCCGCCCGTCACCGGCGCCCATCGCTACCTTCCGGCCCTCGACGGCCTGCGGGCCCTGGCTGTGGCAGGCGTGGTGTCCTACCACTTCGGGCTCCACTGGGCGGACGGCGGCTACCTCGGCGTCGACTTCTTCTTCGTGCTCTCCGGGTTCCTGATCACGGGGCTCCTGGTGGGCGAGTGGAACCAGCGCAGCACCATCGGGCTCCGGTCCTTCTGGTTCCGCCGGGCGAAGCGCCTCCTGCCGGCCGTGATGCTCCTGCTCCTCGTGCTGTCGCTCTACGCACGCCTCGGCGGGCCGAACATCGATGCCTCGACCTTCGGCGGCGACGCCTTGGCCACGCTCTTCTACTACGCCAACTGGCATCTGATCTTCACCCACCAGTCCTACTTCGCCCAGTTTCTGATCCCGTCCCCCCTTCGGCACACCTGGTCGCTCGCCATCGAGGAGCAGTTCTACCTGGTGTTGCCCCTGGTGGTCCAGCTGGTGCTGCACGGCCGACGGCGCAGGCGCCAGGACCCGTCGACCCCCCCGGTGGACGTCGTGCCGACCGACCGTCGGCGCCGGTTGGAGATCCTCGTGACCGTGGCCGGCTGCGGCGCCGTGGCCTCGGCGGTGTGGATGGCCGTGCTCTCACCGCTCGGGACGGTCTCCAACCGGGCCTACTACGGCACCGACACGAGGGCCCAGGGGCTGCTCGTGGGGGCGGCGCTGGCGGCGGCGTTCGCCCGCTGGGGGACGACCCCCTCGGCGCGTGCGCGCCAGTGGTTCGGCACGGTGGCCATCGCCGGGGGCCTGGTGACCCTGGTCATGTGGGTGCTGGTCCCCGAGACGTCCGTCCTGGCCTTCCATGGGGGGTTCCTGGTGGTGGCCCTGGCCACGGCCGCCGTGGTGGCCGCCGCCGTGACCGCCCCGAAGAGCGTGGTGCCGCGCCTGTTGGGCCTCCGTCCCCTGCGGGCGCTCGGGAGGATCTCCTACGGGGTCTACCTGTGGTACTGGCCGGTGCTGCTGGTGATGAACGGCGCCCGCACGGGCCTCAGCGGGTTCGACCTGTTCGTGGCCCGGGTGGCGGTGACCGCCGCCATCGCCGCAGTGTCCTACCGCTTCGTCGAGCAACCGATCCGCCGCGGTGCCCTGCCCAGCTGGCGGGCCGCCGTGGCGGTGCCCGTGGGCGCCGGCGTCGCCGTCGTGGCCATGGCCGTGGCCACCCTCGCCCCCGTCTCGGC